>NZ_JAYFUH010000061.1:0-627917 GCF_034961085.1 Stenotrophomonas capsici
CAGCCAGGACAGCACCGTGCGCATGCGCTCGGGCAGCGCCACGCTTTCATCGTAGGGGTGGCGCAGGCTGGCCTGGATGCCGTGGATGGGGGCTTCGCTGCCGGGCCAGGACCAGGTCGCGCTGGTGTAGCCGGCCTTTTCGACGGAGACCCAGATCGGCTCGCCACCCTCCCACCAGGTCGCGTTGCGGACCGACTGCGAATCGCCCACGCGGAACTGGCCGAGCGCGTCGCTCCACATGCTGTTGTGGATCAGGCCGTGGTGATCCGGGCGCAGCCCGGTGACCAGGGTGTAGTGGTTGGGGAAGGTCAGCGACGGGTACGACGGGCGCATGCCCACCGAGCGCACGCCTTCGCGCGCCAGGCGCGACAGGTTGGGGCTGTTGCCGCTGTCGAGCATGTCCGCGCGCAGTCCGTCGATGGACAGCAGGATGACAGTGGCGGGCGGAGTGGAATCGGCCGGGGCGCGATGCGGGGAGGAGGCACAGGCAACCAGCAGACTGGTGCCCAGCAACAGGAGCGGAAGGCGGTACGAAGTCATCCGCGCATGATAGTTCGCGCGCATGACGCGACGAATACGACTTTGGGGGCGGGAGCTTGCCGGGTTGGGTGGTTGGCGTGATGGCGATGGGCAGGGCGAAAGGCCAGGTTGGGAGGCAGGCCTCCATGGCCCGGCCCTTGGCGGCGCCGAAGGGAGGGCCGGGGAGGGCCAATGGCGCTGCCTGCCCCGGCCGGCAGGGGTCAACCAAACAGATCCGGCACCCGCTCGTCTTCCACCGGCACGCCTTCCAGTTTCAGCAGCGCCACCTTGGTCGGCAGGCCGCCACCGAAGCCGGTCAGGGCGCCGTTGTTGCCGATCACCCGGTGGCAGGGCAGCACGATCGGCAAGGGGTTGCGGCCGTTGGCGGCACCGACCGCGCGGGTGGCGGTGGGTTTGCCCAGGCGCTCGGCCAGTTCCTTGTAGCTCCAGGTCGCGCCGAACGGGATCTGCGCCAGCATCTGCCAGACATCGAGCTGGAAGTCGGTGCCGGCCGGGGCCAGGATCAGGTCGAACCGGCGGCGTTTGCCCTGCAGGTATTCCAGCAACTGGCGCCGCGGCTCGGCCACCGCGTCCGGGTCACGCTGCCATTGCTCGCGTCCCTTGGCGTCGTGCCGGTTCTCGGCGAACAGGATGTGGCGCACGCCGTTGTCGTCGGCGGCGACGGTGAGCGGGCCGATCGGGCTGTCGAAGCGGTCGTAGTAGATCGTCATGGTCAGGTCTCCTTGTTCGTTTCCGCGGCCAGGTGCCACAGGTGCAGCACGGCGTAGGCACGCCACGGCCGCCACGGCTGCGAGCGGCGTTCGGTGTCGCGTTCGCTCAGGCGTTGGCCTTCGCCCAGCACCTGCTGCAGGATCAGGTCGCCGGCCGGGAACGCATCGGGCATGCCCATCGCCCGCAATGCCATGTAATGCGCGGTCCACGGCCCGATGCCGGGCAGGGCGACCGCCTGCTGGACGAAATGCTCCAGCGTCTGCGCGCGGCTGAAGTCCAGGTGGCCTTCGGCGCAGGCGCGAGCGATGGCGCGCAGGGTGGCTGCACGCGTGCGCGGCAGGCCGATCGATTCCAGCGGTGCGTCCAACAGCACCTCCGGCGTCGGGAACTGGCGGTCCAGCCCTTCCGGCATGCCGTCCAGGTGCGCGCCGAAGCGGTCCACCAGGCGTCGCGCCAGGGTCGTGGCGGCGGCCACGCTGACCTGCTGGCCGAGCACCGCGCGCGCGGCGACCTCGAAGCCGTCCCAGCCACCGGGAATGCGCAACCCCGGACGCCGGGCGATGCCGCGGGCGAGCAGCGGCTCCTGCGCCAGCGTGGCATGCACGGTGCCCAGGTCGGCATCCAGGTCGAACACCCGGCGCACCCGCGCGACGATGGCCGGGATCGCGCGGGGGTCGGTCGTGCCCAGTTGCAGCCGCAGCTCCGGCCGGCGGGGATCGGCGGTGACCCGGATCAGGCTGGCGCTGCCGTTGCTGACGATCACGCGCTGGTAACTGTCATGGCCGATGCACTCGATGCCCGGCAGCGAGCGCTTGCGCAGGAAGGCCAGCATCAACGGGAAGTCCAGCGGCGGGCGGTAGGCCAGCCGCAGCACCGGCTCGCCGCCGGGCACCGCGCCATGCTGCTTGCGCAGTGCACTGGGGGGCATGCCGCAGCCGGCGAGGAAGGCACTGTTGAAGCGGCGCAGGCTGTTGAAGCCAGCGGCGAGCGCCACCTGCGTCACCGGCAGCGCGGTCTCGGTCAGCAACTGCTTGGCCAGCAGCAGGCGGCGGGTGGAATGCAGCTGCGCCGGGGTCGCGCCAAGCCGGGCCACGAACAACCGCTGCAGCTGGCGCGGGCTCAGTTCCATGGCCTGGGCCAGCGCATCGACCGGCTGGTCCTGCAGGATGCCTTCGTTGAGCAGTGCCAGGGCGCGGTGCAGGGTGTGGTCCTGCACCAGGCTGGCGTCGTCCGGGGACAGCTCCGGGCGACAGCGCAGGCACGGGCGGTAGCCCGCGGCCGTGGCCGCTGCCGCGCTGGGGTAGTAGCTGACGTTGCGCCGCTGTGGCGGCGGGGCGGGGCAGACCGGCCGGCAGTAGATGCCGGTGCTGCGCACGGCGGTGAAGAACAGCCCGTCGAAGCGGGCGTCCCGCGCCAGGCGCGCCTGTTCGCATTGCTCGTAGCTGGGCAGGGCTGGATTGTGCATGCGGCCAGTCTAGGCCGATCGGACCGTGCTGACTGGCCATTTCCGGACATCAATGCTCATGCCGAACCGTTGTTTAGGTTCAATTGAGGACATCGCGCCAAGGGGCACTAGACTGTGTGCACTTTCCGGCGCGCCTGCGCCCTGCATGGACCTGATTGCATCCCTATGTTGCCCAGATTCTGGTGGTCGCCGTTGTTGTGTGTCGGGCTGCTGGCCTGCAATGGGCAGGAGCAGGAGAAGAAGCCGGTGGCCGACCCGGCCACGGCGTTGGCGGCCGATGGCGACCACATGGTCTCGATCAACGCCGCCGACGCGCCGCCACCGCCGCCGGTGGTGGTGCCGGCCAAGGACCGTGAATGGCCGGAGCTGGTGCTGGAGAACGGCAAGGCATGGGTGAGCTGCGACACCGATTACAGCGGCGAGAACGGTGATGGCGCCGTGCTCGAGGCGCTGGACCGCAAGAGCCTGGACGCCGCGCTGGAGCCGTGCAAGGAGCGCGGGCTGGTGCGCGTGCGCTATGCGGGCAAGATCAACCCTTCCTTCGCCGGGCTGGTGTCGCGGCTGGCGGTGGTGGCCGATGCGATGAAGATCGGCAAGCGCATCCTGGACCTGGACTCCAGCGGCGGGCAGGTGGAAGCGGCGATCGTGGCCGGTGACAGCATCGGTGAGTCGGGCTGGACCATCTGGGTGCGCGAAGGCTCGATCTGCCACAGTGCCTGCGTGTTCGTGCTGGCCGCCGGCGACAACCGGCTGATCTCCGGCAAGGTGGGCATCCACCGGATGATGCGCATCAGTTCCACCGCCACCTCGCGTGCGGAATTGAACAAGGAGCTGCACGAGGTCTACGACAACGTGAAGGACTACCTGCAGCGCAACGGCGTGGCGGTGGGCGTGGCCGACCTGATGATGACCGTGCCCAACCGCAGCCTGCGCCTGCTGACCAGCGACGAACTCAAGCAGTACGGCCTGGATGGCACCAATGCGGTGCAGGACGACCTGGAGCGCATCAAGCAGATGCGCAAGTGCGGCGACGACTTCGTGCGCCGCAAGGACGCCTTCCTGATCGCCTTCGACCGCGAGTGCAAGGTTGAAGGCGCCGATCTGGAAGCGGTGAACAACTGCGGGCAGACGCTGAAGGAGCAGTTCGGCTTCCCGGACGAGGTGTGCCCGGACGAAAGCCCGTTGTCGGAAATCGACACCGCCCTGCTGGTGCCGCGGCCGGAGGCCACGCCTGACCCGCAGGCGCCGGCCACCGCGCCGGCCGCCGCCCAGCTGAATGCGCAGGCCGGCCAGCATTGACCTGAAATTTACAACGCCGGTCGCGCTTTCATGATTGGATGAGCGTCCCTTCAAGCGAACGCGTCATGGAGCCAATCATGCGTCCCAGTCATTTGTTGGTGCTGCTGTCCCTGGTCGGTGGAAATGCCCTGGCGCAGCAGGCGGCCCCCGCGCCGGCCGCTGCCCCGGCCGCCGCCGCAACGCAGGCCACGCGGGCACCGGGCCCGGCATTGAGTGCCGCACAGCAGGCGCAGGTGGCCCAGCAGGACGCGCAGATGACGCAGGCCGCGCAGCGCGTGGCGCAGCTGGTCGATGGCAACAAGGCCGCCGAAGTCTGGGACGGGGCCTCCGGGGTGGCCCGCAAGGCGGTGACGCGGGACCAGTTCGCCAGCAACATCAGCGCCGACCGCACCAAGCTGGGTGCGCTGGTGTCGCGCGGCAAGCCCTCGATCACCCGCGTGCAGTACCCGGCAGGCGCTGCGGTGCCGGAAGGCATCTACATCAACGTGAGCTTCCCGACCCGCTTCGCCAACAACGCACAGCCGGTGCGCGAACTGGTGTCCTTCCGCCTGGACGAAGACAAGGTCTGGCGCACCTCGGGCTACAGCGTGCGCGCGGCGACCAATTGACCGGTGGGAGCGGCCTCGGCAGCGACACTGGCTGAGCTATCCCCCGGCGCGACGACTGACCTTCCCGGGATGGCGGAGGTGGTCGCGGTGGCCCGGCGTTTCCGGCCTCGCGGCCGGAGCCGCTCCCACGGGTGGCTGATCCAGATCAATGAATCCTTACATCGCGCGGCCTACCCTGCGTCCCGGTGCGAAAGCGGAGCTGGATATGCGCAAGGTGGATGTACTGGTGGTCGGTGCCGGGCCGGCGGGATTGAGCCTGGCCCGGAGCCTGGCCGGCAGCGGCCTGTCGTTGGCATTGGTCGAGCCCCAGAGCGCGGCCGCGCTGGCCGAGCCGGCGTTCGACGGGCGCGAGATCGCGCTGACCCACGCCTCGCGGCAGATCCTGCAGGCCATGGGCATGTGGCAATGCATCGACCCGGCCGAGATCTCCCCGCTGCGCAGTGCCCGTGTCATGAACGGCAGCTCGCCGTTCGCGCTGGGCTTTGCCGCCGAGCGCGAGAACGTCGATGAACTGGGCTGGCTGGTGCCCAACCACCTGATCCGCAAGGCCGCCTGGGAGGTGGTGCAGGGGCAGCAGGGGCTGGAGCTGCTCGATGGCACCTCGGTCACCGCGATCGAAACCGGCACCGCCGGCAACACCGTCACCCTGGGCGATGGGCGCCGCCTGCAGGCCCGGCTGGTGGTCTCGGCCGACAGCCGCTTCTCCAGCACGCGGCGGATGATGGGGATCGGCGCGCAGATGCGTGACTTCGGCAAGTCGATGCTCGTCTGCCGCCTGCAATGCGAACGGCCGCATCACCATGAAGCCTGGGAATGGTTCGGCTACGGCCGCACGTTGGCGATGCTGCCGTTGCCGCGCAACCAGGCCTCGGCGGTGATCACGCTGCCGCCGCAGCAGGTCCAGGCATTGATGGCGATGGATGCGGCGCAGTTCGGTGCCGCCGTCACCGGCTTCTTCGAACGCCGGCTGGGGGAGATGGTGCCGGCCGGCACCCGCCATGTGTACCCGCTGGTCGGCGTGTATGCGCGCCGTTTCGTCGGCCCGCGCCATGCGCTGGTTGGTGACGCGGCGGTGGGCATGCATCCGGTCACCGCGCACGGCTTCAACTTCGGCCTGCAGAGCCAGCAGCGGCTGGCGGACCTGGTCACTGCGGCGGCGCAGCGGGGCGGGGACATCGGCGAGGCGGACCTGCTGGGCCGCTACGAGCGCAGCCACCGGCTGGCGACCCGGCCGCTGTACGAGGCCACCAATGCCATCGCCACCCTCTACAACGACAGCCGCCTGCCGGCCCGGCTGCTGCGCGGGGCCGCCTTGCGGGCCGCGCATGGGCTGGTTCCGTTCAGGAAAATGATCGCCGGGCACCTGACCCAGCGCCTGGCCTGATCCACCGGTAGGAGTCCCGGCCGCGAGGCCGGCGTCCCGTCCGTTGCCCTGATGCACGTCATCGCAAGGCGCCGGCAGGGCGGCAGCGCCGTCGGTTTCGCGGCCCAGGCCGCTGCTGCCGGTGTTATTCGGCGGCCAGGACGCGGATGCGGACGTCGCCCAGCTCGACCTGCTGGCCCGCGCGGATCTTGCAGGCCTTGCGCAGCTCGATCTGGCCATCCACGCTCACCTGGCCCTCGCCGATGATCATCTTGGCCTCGCCGCCGCTGGCCACCAGGTCGGTGAGCTTGAGCAGTTGCTTCAGTTCCACGTACTCGCGGTCCAGTTCGAAATCGATGGTCTGCATGGTGTTCCCGGGTAAAAAGCGGGCGTTATTGTGCGGCAAGGCGAACGGGGCAGGGGGCTGAACCCGTTGGCCATGTGGTGGCAAGCTGAACGGACATCGGCAAACCCCGCGACAGCAAGGGGGTTCTGGGCGCACAATATGCGTCTTTTCGCCCGCCCGTTCGCGGCGGTGCCCCCGGAGTTCCCATGTCCCAAGAATCCCCCGCGCCGCTGCTGTTCGCAGATCTCGGCCTCTCAGAGCCTGTGATGAAAGCGGTCGCCGACGTCGGTTACGAGACCCCGTCGCCCATCCAGGCCGCCACCATCCCGGCGATGCTGGAAGGCCGCGACGTGCTCGGCCAGGCGCAGACCGGTACCGGCAAGACCGGTGCCTTCGCGCTGCCGGTGCTGTCCAACATCGACCTTTCCGCCACCAAGCCGCAGGTGCTGGTGCTGGCCCCGACCCGCGAACTGGCCATCCAGGTCGCCGAGGCGTTCCAGACCTATTCGGCCTCGATGCCGGGCTTCCGCGTGCTGCCGGTGTACGGCGGCCAGCCCTACGGCCAGCAGCTGTCGGCCCTGCGCCGCGGCGTGCACGTCGTGGTTGGCACCCCCGGCCGCGTCATCGACCACCTGGACCGCGGCACGCTGGACCTGTCCGAGCTGAAGACGCTGGTGCTGGACGAAGCCGACGAAATGCTGCGCATGGGCTTCATCGACGACGTCGAGGCCGTGCTCAAGAAGCTGCCGGAGACCCGCCAGGTCGCCCTGTTCTCGGCCACCATGCCGCAGCAGATCCGCCGCATCGCCCAGACCTACCTGCGCGACCCGGTGGAAGTGACCATTGCGTCCAAGACCACCACCTCGGCCAACATCCGCCAGCGCTACTGGTGGGTGGCGGGCATGCACAAGCTGGACGCGCTGACCCGCATCCTGGAGGTGGAAACCTTCGATGCGATGATCATCTTCGCGCGCACCAAGGCCGGCACCGAGGAACTGGCCGGCAAGCTGCAGGCGCGTGGCCTGGCCGCGGCCGCCATCAACGGCGACATGCAGCAGGCCCAGCGCGAGCGCACCATCGGCCAGCTGAAGGAAGGCAAGCTCGACATCCTGGTCGCCACCGACGTGGCCGCGCGCGGCCTGGACGTGGAGCGCATCAGCCACGTGCTGAACTACGACATCCCGTACGACACCGAAAGCTACGTGCACCGCATCGGCCGTACCGGCCGTGCCGGCCGCAGCGGCGAGGCGATCCTGTTCGTCACCCCGCGCGAGAAGGGCATGCTGCGCCAGATCGAGCGCGCCACCCGCCAGCCGATCGAAGAGATGCAGCTGCCGAGCGTGGACGCGGTCAACGACCACCGCGTGAGCAAGTTCATGGACCGCATCAGCCAGACCCTGGCCAGTGGCGACATGGATTTCTACCGCGACCTGCTGCAGCGTTACGAAGGCGAGCACAACGTGCCGGCCATCGACATCGCCGCCGCGCTGGCCAAGCTGCTGCAGGGCGATGCCCCGTTCCTGCTGACCCCGCCGGTGCGCGAGCGCCGCGAGCCGCGCAGCGATCGCCCGGAGCGTTCGGAGCGTCCGCAGCGTGATGGCGGCTTCCCGCGCCAGCGCGAGGAGCGTGGCGAGCGTCCGGCCCGCTTCGAGCCGCGCTTCGAGCGTGGCCCGCGCCAGGACGACGAGCGCGGCCCGCGCCCGCCGCGTGGCGAAGGTGAGTTCGGCGAGCGTCCGCGCCGTGAGATGCCGCCGCGCAGCGCCCCGGAATTCGGCATGGAAACCTACCGCATCGAAGTGGGCCACCAGCACGGCGTGAAGCCGGCCAACATCGTCGGCGCCATCGCCAACGAGGCCGGCCTGGAAAGCCGCTACATCGGCCGCATCGACATCCATGACGGCCACTCGGTGCTGGACCTGCCGGCCGACATGCCCAGCGACGTGCTGCAGCACCTGAAGAAGGTGTGGGTGTCCGGCCAGCAGTTGCAGATGCGCAAGGTCGAGCCGGGCGAGGACGTCAACGCCGGCCCGTCGTTCAAGCCGCGCTTCAACAAGGACGGCAAGCCGGGCGGCCGTCCCGGCCCGCGTCCGGGTGGCCCGGGCGAGCGTCCGCGCCGTGACGGTGGCTTCAACAAGCCGCCGCGTGGCCCGCGCAAGTTCTGAGCCCCACGCCGGCACCTGCCTGCCTGAACAGCCCCGGGAAACCGGGGCTGTTCTGTTTCATGCCGGCACGCTGCACGCAGACGACAAGCTGAACACGCGACAGATTTCACGTGCTGCTGTCAGTGGGTTGTTGCGATAATCCGCCCAAGCGCGTCGGGGAACGCGAAAGGATGGTCATGGCGGAGGACGGGGGCGCGGTTGCGGGGCACAACAGGTGGGGCTGGACAGTGCGTTGGCTGTTCGTGCTGCTTGTCCTGTGGTTGCCGGCGCTGTCCCCGGCCCAGACGCCCCAGGTGGGCCGCGACCTGCTGCAGGTAGGGGCGGCCACCGACCAGCAGGCGCCGGTGCGCGCCTGCACGCCGGAGATCATGGCGCGCCTGCAGGAGCCGGTGGAGATCGACGCGCCGGCGGGCGGGTGGTCCGGTGCCCCTCAGGCGGTGGATGTGTTCAACATCTACGGCGGCGAAGTGATGATCAGCCATGGCGACCGCGAGGTATGCGGCCACATGCAGGACGCGCGCACCCGTGATTCCCGATTCCGTGCCGGCATCGGCATGGTGGTGGTGCCGCGCAAGGGCGACACCGACCCGATCCTGGTCGCCTGGGAAACCCCGCTCAAGTCGCGCTGGATTCCCACCGTGCGGCTGGGCGCGCCCAGCCCGGTGCAGCAGATCGACACCGCGCGCCTGTTGGTGCGCACCGCTTGCCTGGCGGTGGCCCTGGCCCTGGCGCTGTCGGCGCTGATGGGGTTCTTCACCACGCGTAGCCGCAACTTCCTGATGTACGTGCTGGTCTGCGCGCTGCTGGTGACCTGGCAGGCGATCCTCAGCGGGCTCAGCGGCTATCCCGAGCCGTGGTTGCCGCTGGGCCGCGCGGCGCCGGTGTGGATGGTAGCGGTCAGCGCACTCAGCTATGCGGTGATGGGCTGGGTGCTGTGGCGGATGAGCGGCGGTCGTCGCCTGCTGCCCGCATCGCGGCGTTGGGTGCTGGGCATGATGCTGGCCCTGCTGGTGGTGGCGCTGGCGACCCCGTTGATGTCCTGGCAGGTGCTGGGCTGGACGGCGGCGGCGCTGGACGACCTGTTCACGGTGATCTGCCTGGTGATCCTGCTGCTGGCGGCGGTATCGGTGCGGGCTGGGCGCTACACCGCGGTGGACGGGATCGTCGCGGTGGTGCCGCTGCTGCTGATGAACCTGGCCGACCTGCTCGGCAGCCGCCTGCTGGTGGAGTACCGGGTGGAGGTGATCCAGGTGGCCGTTACCTGGTTCCTGATGATGTCGGCCTATTCGCTCAACCGCGGCCTGGGCCAGCTGCGCCAGCAGCGTGACGAGATGCGCCAGCTGGCCGACACCGACACGCTGACCGGGCTGCCCAACCGGCGTGCCGGCCTGCGCCAGCTGGAGCGCTACCTGCGCGATGCCAAGGCCAGCCAGCAGCCGCTGTCGATCGGCTTCCTGGACATCGACCTGTTCAAGCAGATCAACGACCGCTACGGCCACGATGTCGGCGACGAGGTGCTGGTGTCGGTCGCCCGCACGCTGGAGGCCGGCGTGCGCAGCCGCAACGACGTGATCCGCATGGGCGGGGAGGAGTTCCTGATCCTGCTGCCCGGCAACAGCGCCGACCATGCGCTGCCACGGTTGGAGCAGCTGCGCGAACGGGTGACCCAGAACAGCCAGGCGCTGCAGCACGCGGGGCTGTTGGTCACCGCCAGCATCGGCCTGGCCGAGCTGGAGCCCGACGACCAGGACATGGCGGCGCTGCTGCGCCGTGCCGACAACGCGATGTACCGGGCCAAGCGGGGCGGGCGCAACCAGGTGGTGGATGCGCGCGACGAGCAGCAGATCGCCTGAACCACGCTGTCCCGGGACGGGGCGATGGCGGATAATCCGTCGATGACCAACCGACTCAACAAGCACATTGCCGAAACCGGCTTCTGTTCCCGCCGCGAGGCCGACCGCCTGATCAGCGCCCGCCGCGTCACCGTCAACGGCATCGTCGCCGGCACCGGCGCCGAGGTGGGCGAGGGGGACGAAGTCCGCGTCGACGGCCAGCCGCTGCGCGCACGCACCGTGCAGAAAAGCACCGGGCGCAAGCATGTCTACATCGCGCTGAACAAGCCGGTGGGCGTGACCTGCACCACCGAAAGTGCGGTGAAGGGCAACATCGTCGACTTCGTCGGCCATGAGCAGCGCATCTTCCCGATCGGCCGCCTGGACAAGGAATCCGAAGGGCTGATCCTGATGACCAGCAACGGCGACATCGTCAACCAGATCCTGCGCGCCGAGAACGGCCACCAGAAGGAATACCTGGTGGCGGTGAACAAGCCGGTCACCGACGAGTTCCTGCGCGGCATGGCCCGCGGCGTGCGCATCCACAACCAGATGACGCTGCCGTGCCGTACCTCGCGCATCGCCAAGTTCGGCTTCCGCATCATCCTGGAGCAGGGCCTGAACCGGCAGATCCGCCTGATGGCGGCCGAGTTCGGCTACCGCGTCACCCAGTTGCGCCGCGTGCGCATCGACAACATCAAGATCGGCGCACTCAAGCCCGGCCAGTGGCGCAACCTCACCGAACAGGAGCTGCGTGGCCTGCTGCCGCAACAGCGGGAGTGGTGAAGTGTGACTGCCTTGACGCGGTGATTCCGCCTCGCCGCTAGACTGGCGCCAGCCTTACCTTGACCACCGCACGATACGGAACCGCGCATGATCAAGCCTGCGATCCCTGCCAATGAATCCCAGCGCCTGGCTGCCCTGCAGCGCTACCGGATACTGGATACGCCGCGCGAGCAGGAATACGAAGACCTGGTGACCATCGCCCGCACCATCTGCGGCACCGCCTGCGGGGCGGTGACGCTGATCGACCGCGAGCGGCAATGGTTCAAGTCGATGCAGGGGCTCGAAGGCGAGCAGACCCCGCGCGAGGATGCCTTCTGCGCGCATACCATCCTGCGCCCGCAGGAGCTGACCGTGGTCGAGGACGCGCGGCTGGACGCGCGCTTCAGTGGCAATCCGTCGGTGGTGGGGGACCCGCACATCCGTTTCTATGCTGGCGCACCGCTGTTGAGCAGCGACGGCTACGCACTGGGCTCGCTGTGCGTGTTCGACTCGGTGCCCGGCGTACTGGGCCAGCGCCAGGCCGACGCGCTGCGCGCGCTGTCACGCCAGGTCGGGCGAATGATGGAGATGCGCATGCTGCGCCACGAGCTGGAACATCACCAGCAGGAACATGACTGGTACGAGGCCCGTCTGGGCGAGTACTACCTGCAGCTGGAACAGGTGAACAGCGAGCTGTCCGAGCAGACCCGCACCGATCCGCTGACCGGCCTGTCCAACCGCCGTGCGCTGGCCACCGCATTGAGCGAGGCCATCGAGCGTGCCGGCGAGGTGCCGCCGGCGGTGGCCATCGTCGACATCGACCATTTCAAGCTGGTCAACGATATCCACGGCCACGCCGAGGGCGACCGGGTGCTGACCGAGATGGCTGGCGTGCTGCGCGCGCAGTTTGCCGGGCGCGGCATGGCCGCCCGTTACGGTGGCGAGGAGTTCGTGATCCTGATGCCGGACACGCCGCTGCAGCAGGCCGAGCTGCAATGCCAGTACCTGCGTGAGTCGGTGGGCCTGCTGCCGATCGGGCTGCCGGTCACGGTCAGCATCGGCCTGGCCGCGCATCGTGCCGGCGAAAGCCCGCAGGACACCCTGCAACGTGCCGACAGCGCGCTTTACCAGGCCAAGCAGGACGGCCGCGACCGGGTGGTCGTGGCCACCTGACCGCGCCTACGCGGTGGCGGCCGGGCGCCGCCGGTTCAGCAGCGGGTGCAGGAACACGCCGCCGAGGATGATCGCCACGCCCAGGTAGAACTGCGGGGTCAGCTCATGCTGTTCGCGCAGGAACAGCATGGCCAGCACGATGGCGTAGACCGGCTCCAGGTTGGTCACCAACTGCACCGTGTAGGCGCTGAGGTGGCGCAGGGCGACCAGCGCCAAGGCGAACGGCAACAGCGTGCACAGGCCCGAAAGCGCCAGCAGCAACAGCCCGTCGTGCAGGTTGGGCAGCACCCACAGGTCGCTGGCCAGGGCCGGCAGCAGCACCGGCATGGCCGGGGCCAGCAGGGTCAGCGTGAGTACGCCGGCACCCAGTTCCAGGCCGGTGACGGTCAATGGGTCGGCGTGGCCGACCATGCGCTTGTTGAACGAGCCGAACACCGCCACCAGCAGGGCCGACAACGCGCCGACCGCCACGCCCAGGCGCATGCCGTCGGGAACGCCGCCCACCACCAGCGCCACGCCCGGCAGCACCACGATGCCCAGCGCCAGTTCCTTCATCTGGAACGGCCGACGCGCGATCCACGGCTCGATCACCGAGGTGAACACCGGCGCCAGCGCGATGCAGGTGGCCGCGACCGAAGCATTGGCCAGCTTCACCGAGCCATAGAACGTGAGCCAGTGCAGCGCCACCAGCGCGCCGATGCCGGCGTAGCCCAGCGCCACCTTCGGGCTGAGCGTGGACAGCCCGCGCCATACGCGCGGCAGCAGGGCCAGCATGGCCACCACCAGCAGCATGCGCCACCACACCAGCGGGAGGGCGGGCAGGGTGATCAGCTTGCCGAGGATGGCGGTAATGCCCCACAGCAGGACGCAGAAATGGATTTGCAGCAGGGCCTTGCGGTGTTCGTTCGTCGCCATCGGCGAATTGTCGCCGATGTGCCGACGCATTGCCGCATCGATCGCTTCAGTTTTGGTCGACGCGTTGCTGCAGCTGGCGCGCCGCGGCCGGGTTGCGGTGCTTGGCGGCGCTGATGAAGTACAGGTATACCTCGCGCCCCTCCGGCGCAGGCCTTGCAGGCGCGGCGAGGTGGGGCAGGTCGTGCGGGTCCTGTCCGCGCCGCCACGCCATCACGCGCTCGGCCCATTGCGCCAGTTCCGCCGCCGGGTAGCCGGTGTCGCAGGCATCGCGGCTGCGCATGAGCCGGGCATAGACGAAGTCCGCGCCGAGGTCGGCCGCGTTGGGGTAGTCCGGTGAGTCGGTGTAGACCAGTGCCAGGCCGTGCTGGCGGGCCAGGCCAACCAGCCGTTCGTCGAAGAACGCACGGTCGCGCACTTCCAGCGCGTGGCGCTGGCGGCGGCCGTTGACCTGCCGCGGCAGCAGCTGCAGGAACGCGGCGAAGTCGTCCGGGTCCAGCGTGCGACCGGCATCGAACTGCCACACCAGCGGACCGAGCCGGTCACCGAGGTGGCCGATGCCATCGATGAAGTCATCGATCTGCGCGCCGGTCCCGGCCAGCTTGCGGGCGCTGACGATGCGCTTGGGCGCCTTGGCCGAGAACACGAAACCTTCCGGCGTGGCATCGCGCCAGCCGGCGTAGATGGCTGGCTTCTGGGTGCCGTAGTAGGTGCCGTTGATCTCGATGCTGGTCAGCTGGCGGCTGGCGAACTCCAGCTCGCGGCGCTGCACCAGCCCGACCGGATAGAAGGTGCCGCCGCGCCACGGCACATAGGTCCAGCCGCCGATGCCGATATGGACCCCGGGGGTATTGGCCGTACCGGCAAACAAGTCGTTCAAGTCACACCCCGGGGCAGGAGCGGCCGTGGCCGCGAAGCCGTCAATGTACCCGCAAGCCAACCGGTGGGAGCGGCCTGGGCCGCGACATCGGGAATGTCCTGATCCGGGGATTCAACGGCTCGGCGGCCAAGGCCGCGCTTACGCGGCTTTCCAGGGGTCGTAGCTGCCGAACCACCACAGGTGGCCTTCCGGGTCACGGCAGGCGTAGCCGCGGCCGCCATAGTGCTGGTCGGCGATGTCGATGACGATCTCCGCGCCGGCTGCCTTGGCCCGGGCGTAGTGGGCGTCGGCGTCGCTGACGATCACGCAGGCGCTCTGGGTTTCCATGCCACCGACTTCGTCGGGCTGGATCATGTTGCTGCCCCATTCGCTGGGCTGCACCGAGCCGAGCATCACCATGCCGTTGCCGAATACCAGTTGGGCATGCAGCACGACGTTGCCCTCCTGGTAGACCGCGTGGCGCTGGAAGCCGAAGGCGTCGCACAGCCAGTCGATGGCGGCCGGGGCATCGCGGTAGCGCAGGCAGGGAATGATGGTGGCGGTGGTCGTGGCGGCGAGGTCCATGGCGGCCTCAGGGCAGGAACGGAAAGGCGAGCGTGGACGCGCTCGCGTTACCATCGCGAGAAGGCCGGCCCGGCCATGGGCCGGCATCGATCCAGAGGGAGAGCGCTTTGAATAAATGGTTTGGGGGCGGGCTGGTGCTCGCGATGAGCGTGGTGGCCCAGGTGGCCGATGCACAGGAGGCGGCGGTGCCGGCGGAGCTGCAGCAACTCGATGCCACGGTGGAGCGCGTGCGCCAGCAGTTCGACGTGCCGGGCGTGGCGGTGGCGGTGGTCAAGGACGGCAAGGTGGTGCTGGAGCGCGGCTGGGGCCTGCGCGAGTTGGGCAAGCCCGAGCCGGTGCAGGCCGACACGCTGTTCGCCATCGCCTCCAACACCAAGGCATTCACCGCCACCTCGCTGAACCTGCTGGCCGAGGAAGGCAAGCTGAAGATGGATGACCGGGTGATCGACCACCTGCCGTCGTTCCGCATGTCCGATCCTTACGTCACCGGCGAGATGCGCATCCGCGACCTGCTCTCGCACCGCAGCGGACTGAGCCTGGGCGCCGGCGACCTGCTGTTCTGGCCGACCACCAGCTACAGCAACGCCGAGGTGGTGGCGCGACTGGGCCAGGTACCGTTGAAGAACGGTTTCCGCGACCGTTACGCCTACGACAACATCCTGTACGCGGTTGCCCAGCAGGTGATCGAGAAGGTGTCCGGGCAGCCGTTCGCCGCGTTCCTGCAGCAGCGCATCTTCGACAAGGTCGGCATGGCCGGCACCCGCTACAACGCCGACCATCTCAAGCCCGGCGACAAGGCCGCCGTCGGCCATGCCAAGTTCGACTTCACCGACCTGCGCCCGGTGGCGCCGCTGACCTGGTCCAACAACGCCGGCGCCGGTGGCATCTACTCCAGCGTGCACGACCTGGCCAAATGGATGAACGTGCAGCTGGCCGAGGGCAAGCTGGCCGACGGCACGCCGCTGTTCAGTGAAAAGACCCAGCAGCAGATGTGGCAGATGCAGATCCCGCAGGTGGTGCCCAAGCCGTCGGTGCCGGAGCTGGAAGCCGCGCGCCCGAACTTCGCCGGTTACAGTGAAGGCTGGAGCCTGAGCGACTACCGCGGGCAGAAGCTGGTGTGGCACACCGGCGGCTGGCCGGGGCAGGTGTCGCGGCTGACGCTGGTGCCCGGGCAGGACCTGGGCGTGGTGGTGCTGACCAACCAGGAATCGGGTGCGGCCTTCAACGCCATCACCATGAGCGTGCTCGACGCGATGCTCGGGGCCCCGCCGCATGACTGGGTGGCGGCATATGCGGCCAGCGTCGCCAAGGCGCAGGACAACGCGGACGAAGGCTGGGCCCGGCACGTGGCTGCGCGTGACGCCAGGAGCACGCCCTCGCTGCCGCTGAGTGGTTATGCCGGCACATACCGCGATGCGTGGTATGGCGATGTGGTCATCGAGCAGAAGGGCGGCAAGCTGCGCCTGCGCTTCGGTGCCACCGCCGATCTGGTCGGCACGATGGAGCACTGGCAGCACGACACCTTCATCGTGCGCTGGGACAACCGCTCGCTCAACGCCGATGCCTTCGTCAACTTCAGCCTGACCCCGGACGGCAAGGTGCGCGAGGTACGGATGGAAGCGGTGTCGTCGCTGACCGACTTCAGCTTCGATTTCCAGGACCTGCTGCTCAAGCCCAAGGCGGAGTAAGCAGCGCGCCACGGTCCCGCGGCCACTGCGGGGATGGCGTTCCCGCCGTGGCATTGCCCGCGGCGCTTCGGAGGATCGTGGACGGGGAGGGCAACGGCGTCGCGGCCGGGATCGCTCCCGCTGGCGGGCAAGCGCATGCCGTAGACAGACACAACACAGGCCGCGATGGGACAATCGCGGCCTGTTCTGTTTTTGCAGGCCGTGGCGATGTTGCGCTGGTTCGAGTCGTTGATTCCCGTATTCCCGCCGGTGGATGCCCGCATGCCACCGCGCGGCGTGGTGCGTTTCTACCTGCATTACCTGCGCCCGGTGTGGCCGGTGCTGCTGGCCACGCTGGTGGCCGGCCTGCTGCTGGCGCTGGTGGAAGTGGCGATGTTCGACTTCCTCGGGCGCATCGTGGACATGCTCTCGGACAACGCGGGCCCGGGGTTCTTCCGGCGGCACGCAACGGAGCTGCTATGGATGGCCGGCATCACGCTGCTGGCGCGCCCGGTGCTGGTGGCCCTGCACAACCTGCTGGTCAACCAGGCCATCGTGCCGGGGTTGAGCAACCGCTCGCGCTGGCTGATGCACAACTACGTGGTGCGGCAGAGCCTGACCTTCTTCCAGAACGACTTCGCCGGCAGCGTCGCCAACCGGGTGATGCAGACCGGTACCTCGCTGCGCGAATCCGCCGTGCAGATGGTGGATTCGCTCTGGTACATCGTGGTCTACACCGGCACCGCGCTGTACCTGTTCGCACAGGTGGACTGGCGCTTGATGGTGCCGCTGGCCGTGTGGTTGGTGGCGTACGTGGCCATCGGCGTGTACTTCGTGCCGCGCATGAAGCAGCGGGCATGGATCGCCTCGGATGCACGGTCACGGGCCATGGGCCGCATCGTCGACGGCTACACCAACATCTCCACGCTCAAGTTGTTCGCGCACAGCGGGCACGAGCAGGCCTACGTGGCCGAGTCGATCCAGGAGCTGGCCGAGAAGCACCGCGCGCAGACCCGCATCACCACCGGGCTGGAGCTGGTGATCGCCATCCTCAACGGCTTCCTGATCGTCGGTACCTGCGGGCTGGCGCTGTGGTTGTGGAACGATCGCCTGATCAGCGTTGGCGCGATCACCCTGGCCACCGGCCTGGTGATCCGCATCCACAACATGTCCGGCTGGATCATGTGGACTGTGAACGGCATCTTCGAGGACATCGGCACGGTGCAGGACGGCATGGAAACCATCGCCCAGCCAATCGCCGTGCAGGACCAGGCCGATGCCGTGCCACTGCAGGTGCATGCCGGCGCGGTGGACTTCAAGGACGTGCACTTCCACTACGGCAAGCGCGGCGGCGTGATGGCCGGGCTGAACCTGTCGGTGAAGCCGGGCGAGAAGATCGGCCTGGTCGGCCCGTCCGGTGCCGGCAAGTCCACCCTGGTGAACGTACTGCTGCGCCTGTACGACCTGGAGAGCGGACGCATCCTGATCGACGGGCAGGACATCGCCCGCGTCACCCAGGACAGCCTGCGCGCGCAGATCGGCGTGGTGACCCAGGACACCTCGCTGCTGCACCGTTCGATCCGCGACAACCTGCTGTACGGGCGCCCGGATGCGACCGAAGACCAGGTGCGCGCGGCCGTGGCCAAGGCGCGTGCGGAAGGCTTCATCGACGCGCTGGTGGACGGGCAGGGCCGGCAGGGTTACGACGCGCATGTCGGCGAGCGCGGCGTGAAGCTCTCCGGTGGCCAGCGCCAGCGCATCGCCATCGCGCGGGTGCTGCTGAAGGATGCGCCGATCCTGATCCTGGACGAAGCGACCTCGGCATTGGATTCGGAAGTGGAAGCGGCGATCCAGGACAGCCTGGACGAGCTGATGGGCAACAAGACGGTGATCGCGATCGCGCACCGGTTGTCGACCATCGCGCGGATGGACCGGCTGGTGGTGATGGACCAGGGCAGGATCGTGGAGACCGGCACCCATGCCGAGCTGGTCGCCGCCGGTGGCCTGTACGCGCGCTTGTGGGCGCGCCAGACCGGTGGGTTCGTGGCGGCCGATGCCTGAGCCCGGAACGGCCCTCACCCCAACCCCTCTCCCGCGCTGCGGGAGAGGGGCCAGTAGACGGCGAATCGAAACAATGCGAGCCCCTGTCCCGCATGGCGGGAGAGGGGTTGGGTAAGGGCAGAGACGCGCCGGGCTAGCCGAGCAGCACCCGCCCAAGCACGGCGACAGCGGCAGCCACCACGACCGCCAGCACCATCAGCCAGGCGCGGCGTGTACGCCGGTCCGCCGCCGCAGCGCCGGCGGCAAACAATGCGCTGCGGCGTGCGTCGCTGGCGGCCATCAGGGCGCGGGCGCGTTGCCCGCCTTCCTCTGCCGGAACACGGCCAGCCTTGATGTCCTCGGCGATGCGTTCAAGTTGCTGCATCGTCTCGGTCTGCAGTCTGTGCAGTTCAACGATCGGGTCGTGGTGGGGCATGCGGGCCTGGCGCGATCTCATGGCTCGGTGTGGTGTGACTGCAACGCCTGACGGATCACGCGCGACAGGATGGCAGGGTCGTTGGCGGACAGGTGTTGCCCAAGCCGCACCAGGCCAATGCCGAAGGCGGCCATCAACACGCCGGGCAGGGCGGCCGGGATCAGCATCGGGTCCATCCTGCCAAGCTGCACGACGCTGATCGTCGTCCCCAGCACGCAGAAGCCCAGCCAGAACACCATCAAGGCATGCACGAGCGCGGGCGGCGCGAAGCGGCCGTGCAGCGCGCAGCCCTGCGCGGTGTCCACGAAGTGGCCACGAAAATGCGGCTTGAACGAGTTGCGCAACGCGCTGCGGTGATACAGGTTCACCCGTGCGGCCTCCACCGAACCGACGATGGTGCCGGTCGCGGTGATGTTGCCGCGTGCGGTGGCCGCGCGCAGGTTCTGCACGGCCTGCGCGCGCGGCAGCGGGCTGGGGAACACGGCAGGCGTACGGGGGAACAACCAGGTCCAGAAAGGCATGCGTTTCGGTCGGTGCGTGGCAGGACACGATAGCTGCCCACCCCCGCGCATGGCTATCGGCGGGTGGTGCCGGCGGCGCGTGCGGCCTTCTTCACCAGCGTGGTGACCTTCTTCTCCACTACAGGGGTGAGCGCGGTGAGCGCGAACGAGGTGGGCCACATGTCGCCGTCGTCGAGTGCGGCACTGTCGTTGAACCCCAGCGTGGAATAGCGCGCGCCGAACTTGCTCGCGCCCTGGAAGAACACCACCACCTTGCCGTCGGCATTGGCATAGGCCGGCATCCCATACCAGGTCTTGGGTGACAGTGCCGGCGCGGTGGTGGTGATGATCCCGTGCAGCTGTCCGGCCATGTCGCGCTCGGCCGCTGGCATCTCGGCAATGCGGGCCAACACCTCGGCCTCGCCCTCGGCTTTCCTGCGGCCGGCCTTGGCCTCGGCCGCCAGTTCGCGGGCGCGCTCCTTCATGGCGGCACGTTCTTCGGCGCTGAATCCGGACTTGCTCATGACGGTGGCTCCTGGGGAAACACGCGCTTTATAGCGCGGATTCGGCCGGTTGGCGTCGTCCATCGTGGCCGGGCCGGCATCGCTCAGTCGTCGGGTTGGCCGATCCAGAGCCGATTGCCGTCCGGGTCCTGCAACCGGAACTCGCTCATCCCATAGAACGTGGTTTCCAGCGGTGGTACCTCCAGGCCGTTCTGTCGCGCTTGTGCATGGAAGGCACGCAGGTCATCGGGATAGAGATAGAGCACGGCGCTGCGCGCACTGCCGGCCGCTGGATTGATGGACTGATCGAGCATGACCTGGCAGGGGCCGCAGCGCAGCATCGCCCAACCCCAGGCGTCATTGTGGTCCTCGACCTCGAAGCCGAGCTTGCGGTAGAAGGCGATGCTGGCCGGCAGGTGCGTCACCGGCTGCATCGGGATCAGCTGTTTCAGGGTCATGGCGGGGCATCCGGCAGCGACGGGTTGCCCACTGTAGCGCCGGGTTCAGAGCAGGCCGTTCACGGCCATGGCCGACGCGCCCAGCAGGGCGGCCAGCACCGCCAGCACGCACAGGCCATAGCGCAGGTGGAACGGGATCGGCACGCGGCCAAGCTCGCGTTCGGTGGTGCGCGCATCCAGGATCCAGCCATGGTTGCATTGCAGGCAGGCCAGTTGGTAACGCTTGTCGTAAGCGAAGCCGAACAGCATGTCGAAGCTGCCGTACTTGTAGCGCAGCTGCTTCTGGAATGCGGTGAGCTGGCCACATTTCGGGCAGTGACGTTGTTCGGGTTCGCCCAGCGCGACCACGCGCTCGCCCTGGCCGATCAGGAACATCATTGCCAGGCGTCCTCGACGTTGGCCAGCACCTCGCAGTCACAGTAGCCGCCGTTGGCCTGCAGCCACGGCACCACCGTGGCTTCGTCGAGCGCCTGCTGTTGCAGGAACTGGCGGGTGAACCGCAGCGAATGGTCGCAGCCGGCCTCCAGTGCCTGGTCAAGGTGATCGAACAGGGCCGTCAGTGCTTCCCGCGGCAGCGGCAGCGCCGCGATGGCCTGGGCGTGATGCTGCTCGGCGAGCCCGCGCAGCAGGGCTTTGCGACGTTCGAGTTCGGCGTTGGAAGGCATGCGATGCGCCTGTCTGCGTGGGAGGTAAGTGCGGGGAAGCCGGCGCTCGCGCCGACGCTCATGGCCGCGGGCGAATGATCACGTACTGCTTGCGGAACTCCGTGCCGGTACCTGCCCATTGCCGGGCGTACTCGACTAGGGCGGGCAGTGCATCGGGATGGTCCTGCCCGTTGATGCGGCAATCGGCGCTGAAACTCCCATCGTCGGCACGACTGGCGAACAGGCGCACGCCGAGGAACTGCTCCGCGCGCAGGACCGGCATGAAGGCCTCCAGGCTCCGGGTGAGCAGGCAGCACGGGCAGAACGGGTGCTCCTCGTCGGCATCCACCGGCTCGGAGGCGTAGTGCGCGACCGGGCCCAGCACGATCTGGCGCACCGCCTCCGGCGCCTGTTCCGAGGCGGGCAGGGTGATTTCCATCAACGCGCAATGCCGTGGATCGGCTTGGACTGCATCGGACAGGGTTGCCAGATCCATCTGCGCCCAGCTGCGGAAGCCGCTCGACATCGAGGCCTGCTCATCGGCACCCATTGCATGCTGGAACTCGACCAGCCCTTCGGTGAAGAACGTGGGGTGCCTGGCCGTGGTGACCGTCGCAGTGCGTACGTTGCCGTTGTCGAAGCGGAACGTCTCGATATGTTCGACGCCCAGCGTGATGCCGCTGGACAGGTGTACCTGCCCATCGACGAGGCGGGCGTGCGGGTCCGATGCCCTGGTCGCTTCGAGCAGCAGCCGAAGTGGCAAGGCCGGCTCGGGCGCCGGCGGACCTTTGAAGAACCTGCTGAAAATACCCATGGAATCCGGCTTCCTGCCCAATGATGTGATCGCGGGTGTTGTGCGAGGCAGGCCTCAGCGCTGCGGCTCGACCACCACGGCGGTGCCATAGCACAGCACTTCGGTCAGGCCGGTCATCAGTTCGGTGGCGTCGTAGCGGACCGCGATGATGGCATTGGCGCCGAGCATGCGCGCGTGCTGCACCATGTCGCGGTAGGTCTCGTTGCGGGCCTGCTCGCACAGCTCGGTGTAGATGGTGATGTTGCCGCCGAACAGGGTCTGCAGGCCGCCGATGAAGTTGCCCACGACCGAGCGCGAACGCACGGTGATGCCGCGCACCAGGCCCAGGCTGCGGGTGACGCGCAGGCCGGGCAGTTCCATGGCGGTGGTGACCATGGCATCGGTGAGGTGAGGGGTTGCGGCGGGGATCGCGGGGGAGTTGTAGGGGTCAGCCATCGGGGTTCCTGGGATTGAGGGACGCGGCTGGATGCGGGCGTGCGATCCCTGCCGTCCTGGTTCCGTACAGCGGTGGATTCTATCCAGAACCCACTCCCGCGGTATCAGCCGGTCATCTGCCGATGGAGCAGGAAGGCGCCGGCAGCGACACCGGCCCAGACCAGCAGGCCGACCAGAGCGCACGCCGCATCACCGGGTTCCTTGCCGGGGCGGAACAGACGGATCACCACGTGGCCGGTACCCTTGAGCAGGATCTCGAAGACCAGCTCGAACAGCATGCGGCCGACGACGCGCAATGCGCCACGCAGGGCTTCGCCGGCCAGGTCATCCAGGGGCATCGAGCAGGGGCCTCGACGGTTCCGGAGGGCTCAGGGCCGCGACGGCTGCGCGCGGCGCAGGTGCTGCTCGAGGTTTTCCAGCAACACGTCGTCTTCGATATGGAAGATTTCCGGAACCGGCTCGCGCGGCGCGGCGGCGATGACGATCAGCTGGCCCAGTCGCAGGTCGGGCGAGGTTTCCCAAAGCGCGCGAAGCGTGGCCAGGACGGTGTCGATGCGGGCGGGGTCTCTCATGCGTGTTCCGGTGCGGCGGGTGGGAGGGGAATCAGTCAGGGGCCTGCGTGGGATCCATCCTGGTCGCTTGCCTGCGGTGCTGCGGAGATCACCTGTTCGATCCAGTGATGGTAGTGGCTCAGGCGGACGTTGCAGGCGGTCTGTCCGTAGCGGCCGGGACGGGCGGTCATCACGTTGCCCTGCACGACCTTCCAGGAGGCCAGCCCTGCCAGCTGCCATTGCGCGCCGGACTGGAGCAGTACCGGGCCGCCGCTGTCGCCATTGCCGAGCATGCCCTCAAGCGGAAGGCCATCCGGTGGTGCATCGAAGACGTAGCAGAGCCAGCGGCCATACGCACTGGTGACGGTGTTGAACGCACGCCGCAACCCGGTACGGTTGGGCCCTCGTGGATCATGCCCATCGGCGCCGGTGCCGGTGGCCCCTTTTCCCAGCAGCGTGACGCGTTTGCCGGGCTCGTCGCTGCCGCTGTACAGGCGGATCGGCGGGATGTCGGTGATGGGTTGGCGCAAGCGGATCAGCGCGATGTCGTCCGAGCCGCCAAGGAAGACCACCAGCAGCATCGCTTCACCGCTGGCCATCGCCTGGTCGATCAGCGCCTGCGGCGGGGTGCGGTACCCCGGGTGGGTGACGACCCGCTCCACGTCCCGTGCCACCCCGTTGATGACCACCTGTTCGAGACGACCCTGGCGGGGGAGCGTGTGTGCGGCGGTCACCGCCCATTGCGGCGCGATCAGCACGCCGTGTCCTTCGCCGGGCATGTCGACCAGCGCCGGCAGTTCGGATGCCGGTATCCGGTACTGCGCATCATCGACATCGTGGCGGATGACGATGGCCGCCGCGTTCGTGGAGGTGGCGAGCAGTGATGCCAGGAGCAGGGCGCGGATCATCGGAAGGCCTTGTTGGAAGGGGCGAGCGCGGGGCTCAACAGGGTATTGCCACCGCATGCGCAGACGCGCTGGGTGCCGCGCCGCCTACTGCGCGAAATCATCGACTGCGGGTGGAACGGCCCGGGTCAGGCGCAGTTCGCGCTGACCCAGCGGTTGAACGGGTCTGCCGCGTCCTTGATATGCATGTCTTCGGGATGTCTGACGATCTCGGTGCCGACCTCCGGGATGGTCGTGGCGAACCGGCTGCGGACCCACTGCTGGTAGGCCGCATTCGGATGAACGACGAATTCGCCCTCGCGTGGCGGCGGCGATCCCAGTTCACCACCCCAGCAGATTTCGTCGTAGCCGATGGCCAGCAGTCGCAGGAAATCGAGCGCATCATCGGCCAGCACGCAGACGGTGACCGAGCCGGAGCCCGAGCCCAGATGGACGATCTTCTGCGTGCCGTCGGGCGCGAGCCAGAGTGCCGCCATCGATCCTTCCGCGCCGGTCTTGGCGAACACGCAGAGCCGGTCGAGTACTTCGGCACGCGCGTGGCCGAACCAGTACTTCAGGTTGGCATTGCCCTCGGCAAAGAAGGTGATGTTGGTTCCGCCCTGACGCTCGTCGTCCGCCCAGCTCTCGCGCAGGGCTTCCTCGGGGAACAGGAAACCGATGCGGGTGCTGTCCGGCCGGTCGATGTAAAGGCCGTTGTCCTCGATCCAGCCAAACAGTGCCTTCAGCGCCGGCGGCAGATGCATGCCGGGCAACAACGTACGGGTGATCTGCGCTTCCAGGGTTTCCACGGGCATGCGTCCTGCTGTCCTGTCTGAAATGGCCGGGTAGATGCGAGGCCCCGGCATGTGCTGCGGATGATGCCACAGGGCAATGGCCGCGCTCCGGCGGAGCACGTGCAGCACGGCAGCGACGCCAGGTGCCTACCAGTGGTTGTCGCCGCCCCCCAGGAAGTTCGGCCGCGTGTACTGCTGTGATGCATGCAACTGCCAGCGGATGCGCGTGCAACCGGCGATGATCGCCTCGAAGGGATGATCGGGGCCGACCGCCGATTGGGACCATTCGCCCCCCAGGTCGCCGGAAGCACGGGTGATCCGCCACGTCGGTGCGAGTTGCCACGCAAGCGCGAGCAGGGCCGCTTCGGTCGCCTCATGGGATCCGGTGGCGTGGTGGACTTCGAACGTCACATGCGCCTCCTTGCGGCCCTCCCACACGAGCCGCTCCACCATCGGTGAAACGGCGGTGAAACCCGCCAGGCGCTCCAGCTTGCGCAGCATCTGGCCATGTTGTGGGCCGCCATGGGTGACGTGCCAGAGGGAAACGATGGGATGCATTCGCGGGGATGCCGGGTTCGATTCGAGGAAGGGCAGGGCGCAGGGGGCGTCAGTGGCCGGTCAGCAGGATTTCGCGCAGCCGTGCCTCGACCCGCGCCCGGTCGAGGAAGGGACGCAGCGTTGGCCAGTTCCTGGCCGACTTTCGCCGGAGGCGCACCTGCGCATACACCAGCCCGGCCAGGAAAAAGCCTGCCATCAGCAGGGCATGGGGAAGGCTGGGGCGGCCGAAGAAATGGAAGCAGGACGCCGTGATCACCGCGATCGAGATCCAGGCCGGTAGATCACTCCACCCCGATGACGCCTTGCCGGGGGAGTCGATCTCTTTCAGGAGCTGCTCGAGTACCTTTCGCTCGTCGCTGGGATGCATGGAGGTGTCCGTTGGGTGCCATGAGGCGGTAGTGGTCCTGTCCGCAATGCTGCACGGAAATGGACCGCGGCGAAACCGTGCGCAGAGTCAGGCAGAGCGTGGCGCGCATCGCGGATGCGGGACAGGACACGAATCGTGCGAGCCATGCCGAGCGGCGAAGCGACCCGGTGGATGGGGGCTGGTGCGGGAATTGACCCGAGGCGGTGTTGGCTTGAAGGGGCTTTCCCGGTGGCATCTCCGATCCATCGGCCCTGAAAACAGAACGAGCACCTTTCGGTGCTCGTTTTGTCGGGAACGATGCTGAGGCATTCCAGCGCTTGGTGACGCGGCGGGAGTGAGGGCTTGCACGGGGCAGTGGCCCTCACTCCCCCCCCCCTCTGCCGCGTGCGGGAGAGGGGGGGGCTGCCTGCAGGCTTTCGCCGATCAGTAGCGGTAATGTTCCGGCTTGAACGGGCCTTCCACCGGCACGCCGAGGTAGTCGGCCTGTTCCTGGGTCAGGGTGGTCAGCTTGACGCCGATCTTTTCCAGGTGCAGGCGCGCCACTTCCTCGTCCAGCTTCTTCGGCAGGCGGTAGACGTCGGCCTTGTAGCTGTCCTTGTTGGCCCACAGGTCGATCTGCGCCAGGGTCTGGTTGGCGAAGCTGTTGGACATCACGAAGCTCGGGTGGCCGGTGGCGCAGCCCAGGTTCACCAGGCGGCCTTCGGCCAGCAGGAAGATCGCGTTGCCGTTCGGGAACACGTACTTGTCCACCTGCGGCTTGATGTTGATGTGCTGCACGCCCGGGAACTTCACCAGCGCATCGACCTGGATCTCGTTGTCGAAGTGGCCGATGTTGCAGACGATGGCCTGGTCCTTCATCGCGCTCAGGTGCTCGATGCGGATGATGTCCTTGTTGCCGGTGGTGGTGACGTAGATGTCGCCGCGGCCCAGGGTGGATTCGATGGTGTTGACCTCGAAGCCTTCCATCGCCGCCTGCAGGGCGCAGATCGGGTCGATCTCGGTGACGATGACGCGGGCGCCGTAGGCGCGCAGCGAGTGGGCCGAGCCCTTGCCGACGTCACCGTAGCCGCAGACCACGGCCACCTTGCCGGCCAGCATCACGTCCATCGCGCGCTTCAGGCCGTCGGCCAGCGACTCGCGGCAGCCGTACAGGTTGTCGAACTTGCTCTTGGTGACCGAGTCGTTGACGTTGATGGCCGGGACCAGCAGCGTGCCGGCTTCGGCCAGCTGGTACAGGCGGTGCACGCCGGTGGTGGTCTCCTCGGAGACGCCCTTCCAGTCCTTGACCACGCGGGTCCAGTAGCCCGGGCGCTCGGTGGCCACGCGCTTGAGCAGGTTCTTGATGACCTGCTCTTCGTGCGAGCCGGACGCGGTATTGACCCAGTCGCTGCCGTTTTCCAGCTCATAGCCCTTGTGGATGAGCAGGGTGACGTCACCGCCGTCGTCGACCACCAGTTCCGGGCCCAGCAGGGTGCCGTCGGCGGCCTTGAAGGTCAGCGCTTCCAGGGTGCAGTCCCAGTACTCCTCCAGCGTTTCACCCTTCCAGGCGAACACCGGGGTGCCGGTGGCGGCGATCGCGGCGGCGGCCTGGTCCTGGGTGGAGAAGATGTTGCACGAGGCCCAGCGCACGTCGCCGCCGATGTCCTTCAGCGTCTCGATCAGCACCGCGGTCTGGATGGTCATGTGCAGCGAGCCGGTCACGCGCACGCCGGCCAGCGGCTTCTGTGCGGCGTACTTGCGGCGGATGGACATCAGGCCCGGCATCTCGTGCTCGGCGATGTCCAGTTCCTTGCGGCCCCAATCGGCCAGCGAGATATCGGCGATCTTGTAGTCACCTTCCTGGGAGAAGGTCCTGGCAACAGCATTCATGTAGAGCTCCGGTGTGGTGCGAGCAGGCTCGCGTTCGCCGGGCGCCGTTGTTGCATGGATGCCGCCCCGAGCCTGGCTGTGGCGGGGGTTCCCGGACAGTCGCAGCGCCCCTCGGAGCGGAGCCGGTGATTATATCGCGGCGGCCAGCCCAACCAACGGCAGGGGAGGGGGGCGACAGAGATTGTTAAGTTGGGGGTTTATTCCCCTGCCAAGGAGCGCCATGAACCTGTCCCCCGCCCGCCGCCGCCGTACTTCCGCGGCCCTGGTCCTGTGCGCCGGCCTGCTGCTGGCGGTGCCGCCAGTGCTGGCGCTGGCCCCGCCGCAGGCGGCCGAACAGGCGCAGGGCTACCGCCTGCCCTCGGCCGCGTTGCAGGCCATCGTCGATGCCCCGCGTGCGCCCAGCCTGTCGCTGTCGCCCAGGCGCGACCTGGCGGCGATGCTGCAGACCCCGTCGCTGCCGTCCATCGCCCAGGTGGCGCAGCCGGAGCTGAAGCTGGCCGGCCTGCGCATCAACCCGAAGACCTTCTCCGACAGCCGTTTCTCGTTCGGCAACAAGTTGTCGCTGGTGTCCACGCTGGACGGCAGGGAGCGCCAGATCAGTGGCCTGCCGCAGCCATTGTCGGTGGCCTCGCTGGGCTGGTCGCCGGACCAGAAGTACCTGGCCTTCAACCAGGTGGACCCGGCCAGCGGCAGCAACGAGCTGTGGCTGGTGGATGTGGAGGCGGGCAGCGCCCGTCGCATCGCCGAGCGCCTGAACAGCATCGTCGGCCGGGGGTATTCGTGGTTGCCGGGCAGCGACGGGCTGTTGGTGCTGCAGCGCCCGGCCGGGCAGGGCGCGCCGCCGAAGGGGGATGGCGTGCCGACCGGCCCCGCCGTGCAGGAGACCGTGGCCGGGCAGGGCGTGCGTTCGGTGCGGACCTACCAGGACCTGCTGCGCAACGAGGACGATGCGCGCCTGTTCGAGTACTACCTGCAGGCACAGCCGGTGCGGGTGTCGATCACCGGCCAGGCCAGTCCGGTGGGCCTGCCAGGCCTGTTCATGGGGCTGTCGCCGTCGCCGGACGGCAGGTACCTGCTCAGCCGTCGCGTCGAGCGGCCGTTCTCGTATTCGGTACCGGTGAGCAGCTTCCCGCGCCGCATCGACGTGCTCGATGCGCAGGGCATGCAGGTGCACACGGTTGCCCGCCTGCCGCTGGTCGACGGGCTGCCGACCGGCAACGATGCCGTGCCGACCGGCGTGCGTTCGATCAGCTGGCGCGCCGATGCGCCGGCCACGCTGGTCTGGGCCGAAGCGCAGGACGGCGGTGACCCGTCACGACAGGCGGCCATCCGCGATGCGGTGCTGGTGCAGTCGGCGCCGTTCGACAGGCCGCCGGCCACGCTGATGCAGCTGGGGTCGCGCTACGCCGGCATCACCTGGGGCAAGGACGATGTCGCGTTGCTGGACGAGTACTGGTGGAAGAGCCGCCAGATGAAGCAGTGGAAGATCAACCCGGGCAGTCCGGACCAGGCACCGGTGCTGCTGGTCGAGCGGTCGGAGGATGACCGCTACGCTGATCCGGGCGATCCGCTGCTGCAGTCCGATGAGAGCGGGCGCGAGCGGCTGCAGCTGGGCACCGATGGCAAGAGTTTCTTCCGCATCGGCACCGGTGCGTCGGCGGAGGGCGACCGCCCGTTCCTGGACCACGTGGACCTGGCCTCGGGCAAGAGCGAGCGCCTGTTCCATTCGCAGGCGCCGTACTACGAGCAGCCGCTGGCCATCATCGAAGGCGGGGATGCACGCATCCTCACCTACCGCGAGTCCAACGATGTACCGGGTAACCTGTTTGCGCGCGGCCTGGCCGCCGACGCGGTGCCGGTGGAGCTGACCCATTTCGCGCATCCGCTGCCGGCGTTGCGTGGGGTGAAGAAGGAGCAGATCCGCTACACGCGCAATGATGGCGTCGAACTGACCGCCGACCTGCTGCTGCCGCCGGACTACGATCCGAAGAAGGACGGCCCGCGCCCGGTGCTGATGTGGGCCTACCCGGCCGAGTTCAAATCCGCGCAGGACGCCAGCCAGGTGACCGGCTCGCCGTACCGGTTCAACGCCATCAGCTATTGGGGCCCGCAGGCATTCCTGGCCAAGGGCTACGTGGTACTCAACAACCCGACCATGCCGATCATCGGTGAAGGTGATGCCGAGCCGAACGACACCTACGTGCAACAGTTGGTAGCCAGTGCGCAGGCGGCGGTGGACGAAGTGGTCAAGCGCGGCGTCGGTGATCGCGACCGCATCGCGGTGGGCGGGCATTCGTACGGTGCCTTCATGACCGCGAACCTGCTGGCGCATACGCGTCTGTTCAAGGCAGGCATCGCGCGTTCGGGTGCGTACAACCGCACGCTGACGCCGTTCGGCTTCCAGGCCGAGGAACGCAACTTCTGGCAGGCGCAGGACGTGTACCTGAAGATGTCGCCGTTCAACAGCGCCGACAAGATCAAGGACCCGATCCTGTTCATCCATGGCGAGAACGACAACAACTCCGGCACGTTCCCGATCCAGAGCGAGCGCATGTTCGCCGCGGTGAAGGGGCTGGGTGGCACGGCGCGGCTGGTGATGCTGCCGAATGAATCGCACGCCTACCGCGCACGCGAGTCGATCATGACGATGCTGGCCGAGAGTGAAAGCTGGCTGGACCAGTGGTTGGGCGCGGCCGACGGCAAGGCTGGCAAGAAGCGCTGAGGACGAGCGCCCTCCCTTGCGTGCAGCGCAGGGGAGGGCGGCTCTGCGCAATCTGTCAGTGCGCGACGCAGCGCCCTACTCCCCCCTTTGCGCGAAGCGCGGGGGAGGGCTGGGGAGGGGGCGCTCCCGACGTAGGTGCGTCCCGTTCACACGCCAACGAATGTCCACCAAGACGCCGGAATTGCGTCGTTTCCTGTCTGCAAAGACAGCGTCCGGACAAGGTTCACATGCAACTGTTTCACCTTTGATGCACTGCAAAAACCGGACATTTTTTCGGTTAGGCTTGGGGGATTCCCGCTCTCAAGGCTTGTGCGTCCTGGATGAACGAGTACCGTAGCAGCGTTGTCTTCGCCACTCCCGATCTGCCCCTGCGCGACGATGTGCGCCGGCTGGGCACGCTGGTGGGTGACCTTCTTGCCGAGCAGGTGTCGCCGGGCTTCCTGGACGAAGTGGAAGAGGTGCGCACCGCCGCCATCGCGCGCCGCGAAACACAGGGGCCGTTGGCCGGTCTCAGCGCGCAGTTGGCCGGGCGTTCGCCACGCGAAGCCGAGGCGCTGGTGCGTGCGTTCAGTACCTACTTCCAGGTGGTGAACATCGCCGAGCGCGTGCACCGCATCCGCCGTCGCCGTGACTACCAGCGCGCCGGCACCAAGCGCCCGCAGCCCGATGGCCTGCATGACGCGCTGATCCAACTCAAGGCCCAGGGCGTGACGCTCGAAGAGCTGGCGCAGTGGCTGCCGCGCATCGACATCGAGCCGGTGTTCACCGCACACCCAACCGAAGCGGTGCGCCGTGCACTACTTGAAAAAGAACAACTGATGGTCGCCGCGCTGGTCGACAACCTCGACGGCCAGCGCACCCCCGGCGAGCAGGCCGCCGATGCCGCGCGGTTCCGCATGGCGCTCACCGCCTCGTGGCAGACCGCCGACTCCTCACCGGTACGCCCGACGGTGGATGACGAGCGTGAGCACGTGGGTTTCTACCTGACCCGCGTGCTGTACCGGGTGATCCCGGTGTTCTACGAATCGCTGGAGCAGGCGTTGCTCGATACCTGGGGGCGCAGCCTGCCGTTGCCGCGGCTGCTGCGCTTCGGCACCTGGGTGGGCGGTGACATGGACGGCAATCCCAACGTGGACGCCAGCACGGTCGCCGCCACGCTCAATGCACAACGGCGCGCGGTGCTGGAGCTGTACATCCAGGACCTGCTGAAGCTGGCCAGCCTGCTCAGCCAGTCCACCGAGCTGATCGGTGTCAGTGACGCGGTGCAGGCACGCGTGCAGGAATACCGCGAACTGCTGCCCGACGTGCAGTCGCGCCCGCGCCATGCCGACATGCCTTACCGGCTGCTCAACGACCGCATGCGTGCGCGCCTGCAGGCGACGCTGCAGGATGCGCCCGGTGCGTATGCCGCGCCGGAAGAACTCATCCACGACATCCAGCTGATCCTGGACAGCCTGGAGGCCAACAAGGGCAAGCACGCCGGCTGGTTCTCGGTGCGTCGCCTGCTGTGGCGCGTGCGCACCTTCGGTTTCCACCTGGCGCGGCTGGACGTGCGCCAGGAGTCGAGCGTGCATTCGCGTGCATTGGCCGAGGTGCTCGGCGGGCAGGAGGCATTCGATGCGCTGGACGGCGCGGCGCGTGCGCGGTCGCTGGCGCCGTATGCGGCCGGCGACGCCGTGTTGCCGGCGGGGGCCGACGAAGGGGGGCAGCGGCTGGACAAGGTGTTCGCGGCGTTGGCCGATGCGCGCCGCCGGCACGGTGCCGATGCGCTGGGCAGCTACATCATCTCGATGGCGCATGACCGTGGCGACGTGCTGGCGGTGCTGGCATTGGCACGCCGCGGCGGCCTGCACGATGACAACGGTGCGGTGCCGCTGGATATCGCGCCGCTGTTCGAGACCGTCGACGACCTGGGGCGTGGCACCGACACCCTGCGCGACCTGCTGGCCGACCCGGTCTACCGCGCCCATCTGGCCGCACGCGGCGACGTGCAGATGGTGATGCTGGGCTACTCGGACAGCGGCAAGGACGGCGGTATCGCCGCCTCGCGCTGGGGCCTGCAGCAGGCGCAGGTCGAACTGCTGGAGGTGGCCAGCGCGCACGGCGTGCACCTGACCTTCTTCCACGGCCGCGGCGGCTCGATCAGCCGCGGCGGCACCAAGACCACGCATGCGGTGAACGCCTCGCCGCGCGGCAGCATCGACGGGCGCCTGCGCGTGACCGAGCAGGGCGAGGTGATCCATCGCAAGTACGGCATCCGTGCACTGGCGCTGCGCTCGCTGGAGCAGTCCGCCGGTGCGGTGCTGCGCGCCAGCCTGCGCCCGCGTGCGGCCGAGCCGCGCGAGGCGCTGTGGAAGCCGGTGATGGCGCGGGTCGCCGAGCAGAGCTCGCAGGCCTACCGGGCGTTCGTGGGTGACCCGCAGTTCATGAACTATTTCCGCCAGGCCACGCCGATCGACGTGATCGAGCGCATGACTCTGGGCTCGCGCCCGTCGCGGCGATTGGGCCAGGATGCGGCGCTGGGCAACCTGCGTGCGATCCCGTGGGTGTTCGCCTGGAGCCAGGCGCGTGCGGCGATCCCGGGCTGGTTCGGCGTGGGCAGCGGCCTGCAGGCGGCCGCCGATGCCGGGCAGGAAGATCTGCTGCGCGAGATGGCGCACGACTGGCCGTTCTTCGAGACCTTCCTGGACGACATGTCGATGGTGCTGAGCAAGGGCGACATCCACATCGCCGAGCAGTTCTCGCGCCTGGCCGGGCCGTTGCATGACCAGTTCTTCCCGCGCATCGGCGAGGAGCTGGCGTTGACCAAGCGCTGGGTGATGCGCCTGAGCGGGCAGCAGGAGCTGCTGGAGCATGACCCGCGGCTGGCACTGTCCATCCGCCTGCGCAACCCGTACATCGACCCGATCAGCACGCTGCAGGTGGACCTGCTGCAGCGTTGGCGGGCGAGCGACCGCCAGGATGAGGCGTTGCTGCGCGCCCTGGTGGCCTGCGTCAACGGTGTCTCGCAGGGCGTGCAGAACACCGGTTGAGGGTCCGGCCATGGGCCGGGATGCAGCGCGGCCTGATCCCGGCGTCGCGACGATAGTTGCGCGCCACCGGGCTGGGAGTGCATCCCGGCCTGCGGGCGTAGGGGGGCTCAGGCGTCGGGCGAAGGGTTGCTCTTGAGCAGCTCCAGATGCCGCTGTTCCATCTCCTGGCGCAGCTGGCGGCGGATCTGCGCGGCGGCGAAGCGACGCTTCTCGTCGGACGTCTCCGGCTGCAGCGGCGGCACCGGGGTCGGCTTGCCGTCGTCGTCAACGGCCACCATGGTGAAGAAGCAGCTGTTGGCGTGGCGCACGCTGCCCTTGCGGATGTCCTCGGCCACCACCTTGATGCCTACTTCCATCGACGAGGTGCCGGTGTAGTTGACCGATGCCAGGAAGCTGACCAGCTCGCCGACCGCGATGGGCTGGCGGAACGTCACCTGGTCCACCGACAGCGTCACCACGTAGTTGCCGGCGTAGCGGCTGGCGCAGGCGTAGGCGACCTGGTCGAGCAGGCGCAGGACCGCGCCGCCGTGCACCTTGCCGGAGAAGTTGGCCATCTCCGGGGACATCAGCACGGTCATCGAGAGCTGGTGGGATTTGTGTTCGGACATCATGGCGCTGGCTGCGACGGCGGGAGCCGCAGGCTACTCCCTTGCGGGTGAAGGGGGTAGGGGCCGTACCCCGTGCCGGTGCGGCAGGGGTGATGGCGTGGCCGCCGCTTACTGGAAGTTGTAGCGCACCACGTGGAAGAACACCGGTGCGGAGAACACCACCGAATCCAGCCGGTCCAGGATGCCGCCGTGGCCCTCGATCATCTCGCCCCAGTCCTTGGCACCGAGGCTGCGCTTGACCGCCGACAGCGCCAGGCCGCCGAGGAAGCCGCAGACCACGATCAGCAGCGACAGCGCCGCGGACTGCAGCGGCGAGAACGGGGTGATCCAGTACAGCGCCGCGCCCACGCCGGTGGCCGCCAGGCCGCCCCCGACCAGGCCTTCGACGGTCTTGGACGGGCTGACCTGCGGGGCCAGCAGGTGTTTGCCGAACAGTTTGCCGAACACGTACTGCAGCACGTCGCTGAGCTGGACCACCAGCAGCAGGTAGAACAGCAGCATCAGGTTCTGCCCTTCGTAGCCGGGGATGCGCAGCAGCATCAGCGCCGGCGCATGGCTCAGGCAGAACACGGTGAGCATCACGCCCCACTGGATCTTGGTATTGCGTTCCAGGAAGTTCTCGGTGTCGCCGGACAGCGCCGACACCGCCGGCAGGGTCAGGAAGCCGTACACCGGGATGCACATCACGAACAGGCCGTACCAGTCGATGCCGATCAACCAGTACTGCAGCGGGATGGCGATGTAGAAGCACAGGCACAGCGCCAGGTGGTCGCCGCGTCGGGTCGGGGTGAGCGAGATGAACTCGCGCAGCGCGAAGAACGAGAGCAGGCCGAAGAACACCAGCGTGGCGATCTTGCCCAGCACGAAGCAGAACAACAGCACCGCGGCCATCACCCACCAGGCACGGATGCGGGCGTTGAGGTTGTCCACCACCGAGCCGGACTTGAAGCGGCCGATGATGAAGCCGATCAGGCTGGCCAGCACCAGCACCCCGAACACGCCGCCGATCATCCACCAGAACTTGGGCGGTGCACGCTCGATGGCCTGCTGCAGGAAGCTGCCCAGGGGCAATTGCTGGAATACGTTGTTCATGCCAGGTCCACCACGGCCTGCCGGGCGCGTTGCAGGAACTGCGCCTTGTCTTCATCGGGGATGCGGTTGAGCGACGGGCCGAAGCGCGCCGTGCATACCAGCGGCACCGGCACCAGGCTGCCCTTGGGCAGGGCGCGGCGTGCGTTGTCCAGGTACACCGGCACCAGCTCCACGTGCGGGTAGTGCTGGGCCAGGTGGAACAGGCCGGCCTTGAACGGCTGTGGCATCGGTTCGTGGTTGCGGGTGCCTTCCGGGAAGATGATCAGCGAAGCCCCGCCGTCCAGCGCGTCGTACAGCGGCTGCAGCGGGTCGCCCTCGACCTTGTTGCGGTCGCGCTCGATCAGCACGGCGTTGAAGCCCCTGTCGGCGATGACCTTGCGGATGCCCTTGCTCCAGTAGTCGCGGGCGGCGACCGGGCGGGTGTGCTCGCGCTGGGCCGGCGGCAGCGCCGACCACAGCGCCACCGTGTCCAGGTGGCTGGAATGGTTGGCGAAGTAGATGCGCTGGGTGTCGTTGGGGCGGCTGCCGACCCAACGCGGGTAGGCACCGATGAAGACCTTGACGGCGGCGACCAGCAGGCTGGAGAGCATCAGGACCTTGCCTTCAGTTGCGCGGCGATCGCGCGGGTGCGGGTGATGCAGGTCAGCAGCGCGCCGGCGGCGATCACCACGGCGGCCACCTGCAGGGCGTAGCCGGTGTGGCTGACCCATTGCTCGATGATCGCCGCCACGCAGGCCAGGGTCAGCACGAACATGCGGTGCTGCTTGGCCATCGGGCCACGGAAGTCCTGCGGCAGGCCAAGGCTGGCCCCGGACAGCCGCACATAGGCGGTAAGCGCGGCGAGCAGTGCGCCCAGCCAGCCCAGCCAGGGCATGCCGGCGGCGTAGCCGAGCGCGACGATCAGCAGCGAATCGGCGATCCGGTCCGGGTATTCGTTGTACAGCGCCCCGGTCGGGGTCTGTTTGCCGCCTTCCATGGCGACCATGCCATCGAGCAGGTTGCAGACCAGGCGCAGCTGCACGCCGATGATGCAGGCGACCAGGCCGAGCAGGCTGGGCGCGGCCAGCAATCCCACCGCGCCGATCACGGCGAAGAAGATGCTCAGTACCGAAATCTGGTTCGGCGTGACGGAGGAGCGTGCCAACGCGGCGCTCAGGGCCTGGGCCCAGCCGGTGGAACGGGCGGCGATTGGTCTGCGGTCTTCTTTCCCCATGGCGGCGATGGTAGTGCATCGCCGGGGTGGCAGGAGCATCCGGTGAGCGAGTCAGAGCGGCTGCAAGCGGGCGCGCGTTTCGGCGTCCGGGAAGCCCAGGGTGAGGTAGCGGGGCGGGTGCAGGTGGCGGCTGTCCTGCTGCAGCAGGTGGCCGATCAGCGGCTGGGCCTGCTCCCAGTCCACGACCAGCGTGTGCGCATCGTCCTCGTTGACCGGCATCACCAGCACGATGCGGTCGGTGCGCGGCAGCGAGCTGGCCACCCCTTCGGTCCAGGCGCACAGCGAATGCCGCTCCTCGCTGTGGACCATGAAATTGGCCACGAATACATCCTCGTCGTGGGCCTGGTGCACGCGGTCGAGCAGTTGCTTCTGCATGGCGTAGGCATCGCCGTCCAGTTCCAGCCGCAGCTGCCGTTGCCGCTCGCGCAACGCAGGGTCGGCCAGCACGTGCGGATGTAACTGGCCATCGTCATAGCGCAGCACTTCCCAGGAGATCACGCGGCCGTCGGCGAATGCCTGGCCAGCCAGTTCAAGCATCGCCGCCTGCGCGCGCAGGTCACCTTCGCCAGCGACCAGCAGCATGTCGCGGGTGGCGAGCATGAACACCGGCAGGCCGGCGACCGGCACACGGTGCAGCAGGTCCGGCAGCAGGGCGCGGCTGCTGTCGTAGGCGTCGCCCCAGGCGGCCTGGTAGAGGCCGGGGGCCACCTCGACGAAGGGTTCGTCCGGGCTCTGGCGCAGGTTGGTGCGGGCGATGACCAACGCCTCGTCGAAGCTGATGCCCCACTCCTCCGGTGGGCCCTGGGTGAGGGTGGCGGTATGGTCGGGGTGGTCGACGGCCAGCAGTTCCACGCATTCCTCGCTCAGGCGGCGGTACTGCAGGCGCTGCGGCGGTGCATTCCAGCCCTCCTGCTCGGCATGGTGCAGGGTGATCTCCTCCAGCTGGGTGATGCTGCGAATCAGCGGACGCAGCAGCGGGCGCGCCTGCTCCAGCGTCATCGCCTCGTCGTCCTCATGGATGCCGAGCAGGCCGCTGAAGGCCAGCAGGGCCTTGCGCTGCTGGCCGCGCGGGGCATTGAGGTACGCCTGGTAGGCATTGTGAAGATTGAAGTAGGAGCCGTTGGCGTGGCGGATGCGGAAGGTATCCGACTCGTACTCCAGCGGATGCGGGTAGCCGTTGGCGCGGACGGCATCCATGAATTTCCCGGCGAAGCGGTCCGGGTCGGGCTTGTCCTTGAACAGCTTGCCGATCAATGCCTGCAACATGCCAACGCTCCTTGTGAATGCCAGCCATCGTGGGCGCGGTGATGGCGGCATTGCAAGGGCAACTGCGCAAACGACGACGGGCCGCTTGCGCGGCCCGTCGGGGTGCAACGGGCGATGCCGGTCGCGCTTACTTCAGCTTGGCAGCCTTGCGCAGGGCCTCGGCGCGGTCGGTCTTCTCCCAGGAGAAGGCGGTCGCGTTCTGGGTCTTGCCATCGCCGTCGACGTACGAGAATTCCTTCGGCTTGCGGCCGAAGTGGCCGTAGGCGGCGGTCTGCTGGTACATCGGGTGGATCAGGTCGAGCATCTTGATGATGCCGTACGGGCGCAGGTCGAAGTGCGCACGGATCAGCTTCTCGATCTGCGCGTCCGGGATCTTGCCGGTGCCGAAGGTGGTGACCGAGATCGAGGTCGGCTCGGCCACGCCGATGGCGTAGGAGACCTGCACTTCGCACTTGTCGGCCAGGCCGGCGGCAACCACGTTCTTGGCGACGTAGCGGGCGGCGTAGGCGGCCGAACGGTCAACCTTGGACGGGTCCTTGCCGGAGAACGCGCCACCACCGTGACGGGCCATGCCGCCGTAGGTGTCGACGATGATCTTGCGTCCGGTCAGGCCGCAGTCGCCCACCGGGCCGCCGATCACGAAGATGCCGGTCGGGTTGATGTGCACCTTGTTCTTCGGCAGCTTGTCCAGCCATGCCTTCGGCAGGACCGGCTTGAGGATGTGCTCGCGCACGGCCTCGATCAGGTCCTTCTGCTTCACGCCCGGGTCGTGCTGGGTCGACAGCACCACCGCGTCCAGGCCTTCGATCTTGCCGTCCTGGCCGTAGCGCAGGGTGACCTGGCTCTTGGCGTCCGGGCGCAGCCACGGCAGCGGCGAGTTCTTCTTCTTGCGGACCTTGGCCTGCTGCTCGACCAGGCGGTGCGAGTAGTAGATCGGCGCCGGCATGAACTCCGGGGCTTCGTTGCAAGCGTAGCCGAACATCAGGCCCTGGTCGCCAGCGCCCTGTTCTTCCGGCTTCTTGCTCTTCTTGTCGGTGCCGTCCACGCCGGCGGCGATGTCCGGGGACTGCTTGCCGAGCATGTTGATGATGGCGCAGGTATGACCGTCGAAGCCGACGTTGGAGTTGTCATAGCCGATCGAGTTGATGACGTTGCGGGTCAGCTCCTCGATGTCGACCCAGGCCGAGGTGGTGACTTCGCCGGCGACGATGGCGGCACCGGTCTTGACCAGCGTCTCGCAGGCGACGCGGGCGCGCTTGTCCTGGGCCAGGATAGCGTCAAGCACGGCGTCGGAGATCTGGTCGGCGATCTTGTCCGGATGGCCTTCGGAGACCGACTCGGAGGTGAAGAGATAGCTGGACATGAGCTTGTATCCCTGTATGCGGATGAAAAGATAGCTGCGAATGATACACGCTCGGGGCCGGGGGGGAATAGTGCAGGGGGCGCCGTTGCCATACGGTTAAGCCGGGGTCATCGAACTGCCGCAAAACCGCAACCGGCCTGCCTTCTGGCGGGCGCAGGCTGCCGGCCAACAGGGCCGTCGGGGTATCCCCATGCAACAGATCGAGCACCGCCTGCAGCAGCGCTATCCCGATTGGTTCCGTGGCCGGCGCGGCCACCTGGCGCGGCCGTTGCTGCGCACGGTGGGGCGCTGGTCGGGGTTTGACCGGATGGACGCCTTCCTGGCGCGCAGCGCCGATCAGCACGGCTTCGACTTCGTCAGCGCCGCGCTGGCGTTCCTGCAGGCCGGCTACACGGTCGACGCCGCCGCACTGGCCCGGATCCCGGCCAGCGGGCGGCTGCTGATCGTGGCCAACCACCCCTCCGGCGCGCTGGATGCGCTGGCGCTGCTGGACGCGGTGGGCAAGGTTCGCCGCGACGTCCGGATCATCGCCAACGACATGCTGCTGGCGCTGGAGCCGCTGCGCGAGCTGCTGCTGCCGGTGCGGATCCTGGGCGGACGGGCGCAGCGCGCCAGCCTGCAGGCCATCGAGCAGGCACTGGAGGCAGAACAGTGCGTGATCGTGTTCCCGGCCGGCGAGGTGTCGCGGTTGTCGCTGCAGGGCATCCGCGATGGTCGCTGGAACCGGGGGTTCGTCCGTTTCGCCCGGGCCTGCCAGACACCGGTGCTGCCGGTACGGGTACAGGCGCGCAACTCGGCGCTGTTCTATGGCGCCTCGGCCGTGTTCAAGCCGGCCGGCACCGCGCTGCTGGCGCGGGAGATGTTCGCCCGCCGTGGCCGGCCGCTGCGCCTGCAGGTGGGACAGCCGATGCTGCTGGGCAGCGACGGCGACCCGGCGCAGCAACTGGAACAGGTCCGCCGCGCGCTGTACGCCCTGGGCGAGGCGCCGCTGGCCCCCCGCATGGCGGAGGCCGGCCCCGAGCCACTGGCCGACGCCATCGATGCCGATGTGGTGGCGCAGGCCCTGGAAGCGGCCGAACTGCTTGGCCAGACCAGCGACGGCAAGCAGATCCGGCTGGCGCGTTGCGCGGCCGGTTCGCCGCTGCTGCTGGAGCTGGGCCGGCTGCGCGAGCTGACTTTCCGCCAGGTCGGCGAGGGCACCGGGCGCAGCCGTGACCTGGATGACTACGACCCGCATTACCCGCACATCGTGGTCTGGGACGCGGCGGTGCAGCGCATCGCCGGGGCCTACCGGATCATGCGCGGTGCCACCGCGCTGGCCCGCAACGGCCTGCCAGGCCTGTACACGGCCAGCCTGTTCCGTTACTCCGACGATGCCATCCCCCGCATCGCCGAAGGCATGGAGCTGGGCCGCAGCTTCGTGGTGCCCGATTACTGGGGCAGCCGCAGCCTGGACTACCTGTGGCAGGGCATCGGCGCCTACCTGCAGCGCCAGCCGGGCATCCGTTACCTGTTTGGCGCGGTGTCGATCAGCGCCGCGCTGCCGCTGGCCGCGCGCGAGCAGCTGGTGGCCTACTACCAGCGCTATTACGGCGCCGGCGCGGGCCTGGTCGAATCCAACCGACCGTTCCAGTACTTCGCCGCGCCGCCGAGCTTCGGCGAGATGGATGCCACGGCGGCGTTCGAGGTGCTCAAGGCCAACCTGGCGGCCTTGGGCACCAGCGTGCCGACCCTGTACCGCCAGTACATCGACCTGTGCGAACCGGGCGGGGCGCGGTTCCTGGCATTCGGGGTGGACCCGGACTTCAGCGACTCCATCGACGGCCTGATCGAGGTCGACCTGCAGGCGATCCGCCCCAACAAGCGCAAGCGCTACCTGCGCGACGCCGGGGCGGTGGCGTGAACGCGCCCCGGGTGCTGCAACCGCACCGCCGCACCGTGTTCATCTCCGATACCCACCTGGGTGCACGGCATTGCCATGCCGCCGAGCTGGCCCGTTTCCTCGGTGCCCTGCGCTGCGAACGGTTGTACCTGGTCGGCGACATCGTCGACCTGTGGTGGTTGTCGCACAAACGCGCCAGCTGGCGACCTGCCCACAATGACGTGATCGAGGCGCTGCACGCGCTGCGCCGGGCCGGCACCGAGATCATCTACATCCCCGGCAACCATGACGCGCCGCTGCGCCGTACCTGCGGGCTGATGCTGCCGGCCATGCAGGTGCGCCGCCGCGCCATCCATGTCACCGCCGATGGTCGCCGGCTGCTGGTGGTGCACGGCGACGACTACGACGGGGTCACCCATTTCGGGGGCCTGCAGGAGCGCTTCGGCGACTGGCTGTACTACCGCATCCTCACCGGCAACCGCCTGCTCAACCTGCTGCGGCAGCGCTTCGGGCTGCGTTACTGGTCGCTGTCGGAGTTCCTCAAGCGCCAGAGCGGCGCGGCCGAGCGCTACATCGAGCGGTTCGTGCAGGCCGGCCTGGACGACGTGCGGCGGCGCGGCCTGGACGGCATCGTCTGCGGGCACATCCACCGCGCCGCGCTGGTCGAGCGTGACGGGCTGGTCTACGCCAACGATGGCGACTGGGTCGAGAGCCTGACCGCGCTGGCCGAGGACCATGACGGCAGCCTGCGCCTGCTCGACCATGCCGGCAACAGCCTGGCCTGCCTGCCCGGGGCGGCCGGGCTGGCGCGGGTGGCCTGAACCGCCCGTCTTGCCTTTTTCATGACTGGACAGCCAGCTATGCTGGCGCCAGCTGTGGAAACAGGGAGTGTCCGGGTGGCAGCGAAACAGCCGGTAACGATAAGGATCTGCCTGGCGATGGCCTGTGCGTGGCTGGCACCGGCCGCCCTGGCAGCGGATGTGCCGGCGCTGAGCTTCGAGCAGGCCCGCGAGCGGCTGGAGCAGGTTTCCGATGCCCTGGCCGCGGCCCAGGCCGGGGTGCGCAACAAGCAGGACCTGCAGGACGCCACCCATTACCTGCGCTTGCCGGAGATCACCGGTGACGTGCGTCGCATGCAGTTCCAGAAGACCCTCAACCTGCCGCTGGGCTCGCTGGCGCCGGTGGCCGAGGCATTCGGCATCGAGTCCCCGCTGGAGTTCGTGGAGCGGGACTGGCGCACCCGGCCGATCATCACCGCAACGCTGCCGCTGTACAGCGGCGGGTTGATTCCCGCCGCCCAGCAGGCAGCGCAGGCTGCCACCACGATGGCGCAGGCCGAGCGCGAGGCGCAGCGGCAATCGTTGTCGCTGCAGCTGGTGCAGGCCTACTTCGGCCAGCAGCTGGCGGAGCAGGCGGTGCAGGTGCGGCGCGAGGTGCGCGATGGCCTGGAGCGCCACCTGCAGGACGCGCAGAAGCTCGAGCGCGAGGGCTTCGCCACCAAGGCGCAACGGCTGCAGGCCAACGTCGCGCGCGACAAGGCCGAGCGCGAGTACCAGAAGGCGGTCAACGACCTGGCCACGCTGCAGCAGGCGCTGGCAACCCTGCTGCGCAGTGGCGGCACGGTGGGCACGAGCTCGCCGCTGTTCGTCATCAGCGCACCGCTCGGCACGCGCGAGGAATTCGAGCGCAGCGCGCTGCAGCGCCATCCGCAGGTCGACCGCATGCGTGCGCTGGCGGCGCAGGCCGAGCAGGGCGTGCGCGTGCAACAGGCCAAGCTCAAGCCGCAGCTGTACCTGTTCGGCCAGTACGACCTGCGCCGCCGCGATGCACTGCTGACCGACGCCGACTGGGCGTTCGGGATCGGCCTGCGCTACACCTTCCTCTCGCCCAACGCGCGGCCACTGCAGGTCAGCGCCGCGCGCGCGCAGCTGGAGCAGGCGCAGTCCGGCATCAGCGAAGTGGAGAACCAGCTGCAGCTCGGCGTCAGCAAGGCCTGGAACGAACTGGACACCGCGCGCGCGCAGTTCCGCCTGCTCGACAGCAGCATCGCCCAGGCCGAGGAGAACCTGCGCCTGCAGGAGCTGTCCTTCCGCGAAGGGCAGGCCACCTCGCTGGACGTGATCGACGCGCGGCTGGCACTGGGCGGGGCGCGGGTGGAGCGCGCCCAGGCCGCCTACCAGTTCGACGTGGCGCTGGCCCAGCTGCTGGAAGTGAGCGGGCAACTGCAACGGTATGACGACTTCCGCCGGCGTGCGGACAAGGTGCTGGAATGAGCGACTCCCTGCAGGCGGAAGCCAACCCGCGGCAACGCCGCCTCTTCGCCATCGGTGGCGTGCTGTTGTTGCTGCTGGTCGTGATCGGCCTGTGGCTGGGGCTGCGCACGCCGCGCGACCAGGTGCAGGGCATGGCCGATGCCGACAACATCAATGTCTCGGCCAAGGTCACCGCGCGGCTGGAGCGCCTGCGGGTGCGCGAGGGCGACCGGGTGAGCGCCGGCCAGGTGCTGTTCGAGCTGGATAGCCCGGAGGTGGCGGCCAAGGAGCGCCAGGCCGAGGCGGTGGTGGCCGCGGCGCAGGCGATGGCGGCCAAGGCGGAGGAGGGCGCACGCAGCGAGGACATCCGTGCCGCCGAGGCCAACTGGCGGCGCGCGCTGGCCGGCGCCGAGCTGGCCACCAGCACTTTCCGGCGGCTGGACAACCTGTACCGCGAAGGCGTGATGACCCGGCAGAAGCGCGACGAGGCGCAGGCGCAGGCGCGCAGTTCGGAGGAACTGGCCCGTGCCGCGCGCGCGCAGTACGACCTGGCCCTGGCCGGTGCCCGTACCCAGGACAAGCAGGCCGCGCTGGCGCAGGTGCGCCAGGCCGAGGGGGCCAAGGCCGAGGTGGATGCCGCGCGGCAGGAGACCCTGGGCCGCGCGCCGCAGGCCGGCGAGGTGGGCAAGCGCATGTCCGATGTCGGCGAACTGGTGCCGGCCGGCTACCCGGTGTTCACGCTGGTGGACATCGACCGGATGTGGGTGGCCATGCACCTGCGCGAGGACCAGTTGCATGGCCTCAAGCCCGGTGCGGTGGTGGAGGGCAGCATTCCGGCGCTGGGCGGCCGCCAGGCCGCGTTCGAGGTGTACTTCATCAACCCGGCCGGTGACTACGCGACCTGGCGCAGCACCCGCCAGTCGTCCGGTTATGACGTGCGCAGCTTCGAGGTGCGGGTGCGGCCGCGCCAGCCCATCGAGGGTTTCCGCCCCGGCATGAGCGTGCTGTTCGCATGGCCGCAGGGCTGAGCCCGGGCAGCGCGTTCATCGCCTCGGTACGGCGCGAGCTGCGCCATTGGCGCGGCGACCGCTGGGAGCTGGGCCTGGTCACCCTGCTGCCGTGGCTGTTGATGGCGCTGATGATGTGGTTGTTCTCCGGCGCCGTGCTGCGGCAGGTGCCGGTGGCGTTGGTGGACCTGGACGCCAGCCCGGCCAGCCGCGGGCTGGCGCGCACGCTCGATGCCAGCCCCGGGCTGGCGATCGTCAGCCAGCCGGCCTCGCTGCAGGAGGCGCAGGCACAGCTGCGCGCGCTGGAGGTATTCGCCGTGGTGCTGGTGCCGCGCGACATGAGCCGGCGTGCACTGCGGGGCGAGGAGGCGCCGGTCTATGCGTTCTACAACGCCACCTACATGGCCACCGGTCAATCGGCCGGGCGTGATATCGCCGATGCGGTCGCAGCCTACAACGCACGCCTGCTGAAGGAGCAGATCGCCCGCCAGACCGGGCCGGACAAGCTGCGCGCGGCACCGGTCAGCGTGCAGGCCACGGTGTTGCACAACCCGGCGCGCAGCTATGAATTGTTCCTGCTGCCGCTGGTCTTCCCGGCGGTGTTGTCGCTGCTGGCCGCGCTGGCGGCCGGCGGTGCGTTCGGCCGCGAGCGTCGCGACGGCCTGTTGGCCGACTGGCTGGGACAACGGCCGTGGGCGGCGATTACCGGCAAGCTGTTTCCCTACGTGGCGCTGTTCTCGCTGTACGGCGGGCTGGGCGTGCTGTACCTGGGTTACCTGCGCGGCGACGGCATCAACGGCAGCCTGGGCCTGTTGCTGCTGGCCCAGCCCTTGTTCTACCTGGCCTGCTGTTGCTTCGGGTTGCTGTTTGTCGCGGTGGCGCGCGACATGGGCAGCGGCCTGTCGCTGGTGGGCCTGACCATCGGCACGGCACTGGCGTTCTCCGGGGCGACGTTCCCGGTGATCGAGGCACCGCTGTTCACCCGGGTATGGAACGCCCTGCTGCCGCTGACCGCCTACGTGCAGGTGCAGATGCAGCAGATGTTCATGGGTTCGCCATGGCAGGTATCGCTGAAACCGCTGGCGGTGCTGTTGCTGATGGCGGTGGTCAGCGGTGGCTTGGGCGGGCTGCGCCTGCTGCGTGCCGCGCGTGCGCCGGTGCCAGCATGAGGCGCGTGCTGGCCGCCTTCCGCACCACGCTGTTGGCGGTGTTCGCCGACCAGGCGGCGGTGACGGTGATGGTCGGCGCGGTGCTGCTGTACTCGTTCTTCTACCCGGCCGCGTACCGGCACCAGGTGGCCAGCGCGCTGCCGATCGCAGTGGTCGATGCCGACCGCAGCGCGACCAGCCGCGCGCTGGTCCGCCATGTCGATGCGTTGCGCGCGGTGCAGGTGGTATCGCAACCGGCGGATCTGGCCCAGGCCAGGGCGCAGTTGGAGGCCGGGCAGGTGGACGGCATCGTGTTGATTCCGGCGCGCTTGGAACGCGACATCCTGCGCGGTGGCAGCGGTGAACTGGAGCTGCTGGGCAACGGTGCCTACCTGAGCCGGGCCAGCGCGATCCTCAGTGGGCTGGCCGAAGGCGTCACCGCGTTCGCGCGCCAGCAGGCGGTGCACCAGGCCGCGTTCATGGGGGCGCCGCAGGCGGCGCCGCTGGTGCTGGTGCAACGCCCGCTCTACAACACCCGCGAAGGTTATGGCAGCAGCGTGGTGCCGGGCGTGTCGGAGCTGATCGTGCACCAGACGCTGCTGCTCGGCATCGGCGTGCTGCTGGGCAGCCGGCGCGCGCAGCTGGGCCGTCGCCTGCGGTTCGACGCGCCCTCGCTGCTCGGGATGGGCGCGGCGTTCGTGCTGGTGGGCGTGTGCGGGTTGCTGTACTACGTGGGCTTCACCGCCTGGGTGCAGGACTACCCGCGCGGTGGCAACGTGCCGGTGCTGATGCTGTCGGTGCTGTTGTTCGCACTGGCGACGGTGCCGTTCGGGCTGTTCGTCGGCAGCTTCTTCAGCACCCGCGAACGCGCCTTCCAGTACGTCACCGGGGTGTCGATCCCGCTGTTCTTCCTGTCCAACCTGTCCTGGCCGGCGCTGGCCTCGCCGCCGCTGCTGGTGGCCCTGGCCAAGCTGCTGCCAACCACCCCCGGCATCAACGCCATCGTCCGGGCCCAGCAGATGGGCGCGCGGCTGCCGGAGGTGGGCGGGGAGCTACTCAACCTGGGGCTGCTGGCGCTGCTCTACGGCGCACTGGCCTGCTGGCGGTTGCGCGGCACCCCGCGGGGGTGAAGCGGCGGCCGGACGGCTGCTAGCATCGGCGCATGGATTCCCTCAGCCAGATCGTCCTTGGCGGTGCCATCGCCGCCGCCATCACGCCTGCCGCCCACCGTCGTGCCGCCCTGCTGGCAGGTGCGGCGCTGGCCACGTTGCCAGACCTGGATGGGGCGCTGATCTGGGCCTTCACCGACAACCCGGTGAGCCTGATGACCATCCACCGCAGCTTCAGCCACTCGCTGTTCGTGCTGCCGTTGCTGGGCACGCTGATCTGGTGGCTGTTCCGCCGCTACGGCAAGGGCCGGGTAGCCGCCGCGCCGGCGCGCTGGTGGTGGGCGATCGTGCTGGCGCTGGTCACCCATCCGCTGCTGGATGCCTTCACCGTCTACGGCACGCAGCTGTGGTGGCCGCTGGCACCGCCACCGACGATGTGGTCCAGCGTCTTCATCATCGACCCGCTGTACACCGTGTGGTTGCTGCTTGGCTGTACGGTGGCGTGGTTCGCGCGGGCCAGGCCGCTGGCGCAGCGGGCACTGGTGCTGGGGTTGGTACTGAGCACGGGCTACCTGGGCTGGTCGCTGCTGGCCAAGGCGCAGGTCGATCGCGCCGCCCACCAGGCGCTGGCCCGCATGGGGCTGGCCGACGCGCCGCGCTTCTCGGTACCGATGCCCTTCAATACCGTCCTGTGGCGGGTGGTGGCGATGACCCCGCAGGGCTATGTCGTCGGCGACCGCTCGCTGTGGGCCGACCACGGCCCGATGCAGTTCAGCGGCCATCCGTCGAACGTGCAGGCCCTGCGCCAGGCCGCGGACTTGCCCGCGGTCGCGCGGCTGGCCTGGTTCAACCACGGTTTCATGCGCGCCCAGGTGCAGGACGGCGAGCTGGTGCTCAGTGACCTGCGCATGGGGCTGGAGCCGGACTACAACTTCAACTTCGCGGTGGCTGCGGCCGACGGGGATGGCTGGCGGGGCATCGCGCCGCGCCAGGTGCTGCCGGCCTACCGGCAAGCCGGCAACCGCGGCGTGCTGCGGCAGCGGCTGGGGCAGGTGTGGCAGCGGATCTGGCAGGCCCCGCAGGACCGGCCGACCGCCGCGGGCGTTCAGTAGACCGTGGCCTGGGCCTGCACGTAGGAATAGAAGAACACCGCATTCGGGTCGTTCTGTACCTGGCCGAACTCGCGGCGCATGCCGTCGACCGTGGCCGCGTCGACCTTGCCGGCTTCCAGCAACTGGTCGGCGGCCGACAGCAGCAGCTCCTCCCACAGGGCGAACATCACCTTGCGCCGGGCCGGCTCGCGGTTGTCCAGGTGCACGGTCTTGGTGCGGGTCTGCACGTCGCGGAAGCCGCCGGCCAGCAGCAGGTTGCCCAGCTTGGCGCCGACGAACGGGTCGCCGCCGCTGTCGATCTGGAAGTCGTTGAAGGCCATCCAGTAGCGCCACAGGTTGGGCGAGTACGGGTCCAGCAGGAACGAGGCGTTCATCACCTCGGTCACGTACACCGGCGCGCCGGGGCTGAGCACGCGCCGTACTTCGGCCAGTGCACGGGCCGGGGAGGGGACGTGTTCGAGCACCCAGCACAGGAACGCACCGTCGAAGCTGCGTGGCTCGAACGGCAGGTCGGTGGCATCGGCACGCTGGAAGCTGCAGCGCTCGCGCAGCCACGGCATCTGCGCCATGTGTTCGTTGGCGGCGGCCAGCTGGCGCTCGTTGAGGTCGATGCCGGTGACCTGCAGGTCCGGGAAGCGGCGCAGCAGGATCTCGGTCTGCGCGCCCACCCCGCTGCCCACTTCGAGCACGTGGCGGGAGTTGCCGAAGTCGATGTCCTGGAAGATGGACGGTTCGAACAGCCGCGCCTGTTTGCGCAGCCGGGCCTGCTCGGTGGCGGAGAAGCCGTGCAGGTAGGGGAAGTCGTTGAGCGTCATGGGTACAGCGCGTTGCAGGGATCAGGAAAGTATCGCCAGTAACCGTTAGCGCGGCGCATGCGCGCTGATGACCAGCGGTTCTGTGCTGGAAACGGGGGGTTATCAGCAGGCCGCGCCAGGGCCTGCCGCCGCTGGCCGGGCCTTGGATCGCAGGTGGCTGCGATATTTGTTCTGAAAATGAAACGATTTATTGGCCAATGGGTAATTGTTCTGAATTTGTCGGCAAATAAAATGGGCCCCGTCAAGCACGGATCGGCAGCCCGCCGGTCTGCTTCCATCTCCAAGAGGATTCGACCGTGTCCAGCCAAGCCATTTCCCTGTTCAAGAAGCGCCGTTCGCAGTACGCCCTGGGCAAGAGCCTGCCGGTGAGCCAGAACGACGTCACCCACCTGATCAAGCAGGCCGTGCGCGAGGCGCCGTCGGCCTTCAACGCGCAGTCCTCGCGTGCGGTGATCCTGTTCGGTGCCGAGAGCCAGAAGTTCTGGGAGCGTGCCAAGGACGAACTGCGCAAGATCGTCCCGGCCGAAGCGTTCGCCGCCACCGAAGGCAAACTCAACAGCTTCGCCGCCGGCGCGGGCACCGTGCTGTTCTTCGTCGACACCGACGTGGTCAAGGGCCTGCAGGAGCAGTTCGCCCTGTATGCCGACAACTTCCCGGTCTGGGCCGAGCAGTCCAACGGCATGGCGCAGTTCGCGGTCTGGACCGCGCTGGCCGACGCCGACATCGGTGCCAGCCTGCAGCACTACAACCCGCTGGTGGACCAGGGCGTGCGTGAAGCCTGGGGCGTGCCGGCCCATTGGACCCTGCGCGCGCAGATGCCGTTCGGTTCCAACGAGGCCCCGCACGGCGAAAAGACCTACATGGAAGACGAAGCCCGCTTCAAGGTGTTCGGCTGATCCTCGTCGGCACGACGCTCTCCCCCGCGCGTTGATGCAAGCCGGATGGCCCGCCAGTTCGCTGGCGGGCTTTTTTGTGGGCGTGCATCGGGGCACGCGCCGGCCGTTTGACGGCCCGCTAACCGTTGCCTTGCCAGCATTGCCGGCCTGCACGCACCACTGCACGCTGCCGCCCACCGTCGCGGCGGTGTCGATCCGAACCCGGGAGACCCCATGAAGCTCAAGACGAACCCCCAACACCTGCTGCCGTTTGGCCTGTTGCTGACCACGGCCCTGCTGGCGGCCTGTGACCGGAATGCGCCGGCCACGACGGATGCCCCACAGGTCCCGGCGGTGGCCGCCGGGGAAGCGGTGACGCCTGCGCCGGCGCCCTTGTCGGTGGAGGTGTTCAACCCGGGTGAGCGCGCCATCTTCGCGGTGTCCTCCGAACTGGTCAGTGGCGCGCGCGAGGCCATCCTGGTCGATGCGCAGTTCTCCACCGCCGAGGCCGCCCAACTGGTGGAGAAGATCAAGGCGTCCGGCAAGCAGCTGACCACCATCTACATCAGCCACGGCGACCCGGACTTCTATTTCGGCCTGTCCACGCTGCATGCCGCATTCCCGGACGCGCGGATCGTTGCCACGCCGCAGACGGTGGCGCACATCCAGGCGACCAAGGACGCCAAGCTGAAGGTGTGGGGGCCACAACTCGGCGCGAACGCGCCGGCCGAGCTGCTGGTGCCGACGCCGCTGCAGGGCGACACGCTGACGCTGGAAGGGCAGGCGCTGAAGGTCATCGGCCTGGAGGGCCCCAGCCCAGAGCGCACCGCACTGTGGGTGCCGTCGATCCGCACGGTGATGGGCGGCGTGCTGGTGGATGCCGGGCAACATGTGTTCATGGCCGATACGCAGACGCCGCAGTCGCACCAGGACTGGCTGGCCGCGCTGGAGCGCATCACCGCGCTGCAGCCGGCGCGCGTGATCCCCGGCCACTACGCCGAAGGCGCGCCGCAGGATCTGGCCGCGGTGACGTTCACCGCCGACTACATCCGTGCCTTCGACGAGGAGGCCGCCAAGGCGAAGGATGCCGCGCAGTTGGTCGAGGCCATGCAGAAGCGCTATCCGGCCCTGAAGGGCGCCGACTCGCTGGCGCTTAGTGCCAAGGTGGCCAAGGGTGAGATGGAGTGGAAGTAATCGCCGTTGCGTCGTGATGATTTGAGATCCACGGCGCCGCCGGCAACGCGTGCATCGGCGCCGGTATGACTTCCGGCGCTGTCGGCACCCCTGGGCGAAGCGGATGATCGGCGCACTGTCGTTCATCCCTATGTTTCTTCCGTCCAGGAGAAGACTTGATGCGTTGCTCCCTTGCTGCAGCCATTGCGGTGGCGTTGGCCACTGTTGCCGTTCCTTCGTTCGCGCAGGTCGCTCCCTCGGCGCCGGGCGTCGCCGAGATCACCACCCAGCTGCCGCGCACGGCCAAGCCGCTGCACTACCGGGTGGAGATCACCCCGCATGCGGAGCAGATGCGTTTCGACGGCAAGGTGAGCATCGACATCGAGGTGTTGTCGGCCACCGACCGCATCGTGCTGCAGGCCGCTGCGCTGGAGTTCGGCGACAGCCGCCTCAGTGATGGCGGCAAGGGCCAGCCGCTGGTCGCCAAGGTCAGCGTCGATGCCGACAACCAGACCGCCACCTTCGCCTTCGACAAGCCGCTGGCACCGGGGCGCTACACGCTGAGCACCGCGTACCGCGGCACCATCAATACCCAGGCCAACGGGCTGTTCGCGCTGGATTACCCGACCGACTCGGGCAAGAAGCGCGCGCTGTTCACCCAGTTCGAGAACTCCGATGCGCGGCGCTTCATCCCCTCGTGGGACGAGCCGGGGTTCAAGGCCACCTTCGACCTGACCCTCAACGTGCCCAGCGCGCAGATGGCGGTGAGCAACATGCCGGCCACCGCCACCCGCGAGCTGGGCAACGGGCTCAAGCAGGTGGTCTTCCAGACCACGCCGAAGATGTCGACCTACCTGCTCTTCATGTCGGCCGGCGAGTTCGAGCGCAGCGCCGTCACCGCCGACAACGGCACCGAGATCGGCGTGGTGGTGCCGGCCGGCAAGCTGTCGCAGGCGCAGTTCGCGCTGGACGCCAGCCGTGACGTGATCGCCGAGTACAACGACTACTTCGGCGTGCCGTATCCGCTGCCCAAGCTCGACAACGTGGCCGCGCCGGGCGGCAGCCAGTTCTTCAGCGCGATGGAGAACTGGGGCGCGATCTTCACCTTCGAATACGCGCTGTTGCTGGACCCGGCGGTTTCCAGCGTCTCGGACAAGCAGGCGGTCTTCAGCATCGCCGCGCACGAGATCGCGCACCAGTGGTTCGGCAACCTGGTGACCATGGCGTGGTGGGACGACCTGTGGCTCAACGAAGGCTTCGCCACCTGGATGGAAGGCCGCACCACCCGCAAGCTGCATCCGGAGTGGGACCTGAACAACGTCGACGCCGCCATGACCAGCCGTGGTGCGATGGGGCGCGATGCGATGGCGACCACGCATCCGATCGTGCAGCACGTGGCCACCGTGGAGCAGGCCAGCCAGGCCTTCGACGGCATCACCTACGGCAAGGGCGCGGCGGTGATCAGCATGTTCGAGGACTACGTGGGCAGCGACGCATGGCGCGATGGCGTGCGCAGCTACGTGCGCGCTCATGCCTACGGCAATGCGGTCACCGATGACCTCTGGCGCGAGATCGCCAAGGCGGCGCCGGACAAGCAGTTCATCGAAGTGGCACACGATTTCACCCTGCAGCCGGGCATCCCGCTGATCCGCAGCGCCAGCGCCTGCATCGACGGCAAGACGCGGGTGACGCTGCAGCAGGGCGAGTACACCATCGACCGCAAGGACAAGCAGCCGTTGCGCTGGCGCGTGCCGGTGACCGTGCGCGGCGCCGACGGCAAGGACGTGCGTACCCTGGTCGACGGCAGCGCCACCGTCGACCTGCCGGGCTGCGCCGGGCCGGTACTGGTCAACGCCGGGCAGAAGGGCTACTACCGCACGCTGTACTCGCCGGAGCAGTTCAAGGCATTGAGCGACGGCTTCGAGCGCCTGCCGGTGGTCGACCAGCTCGGCGTGATGATGGATGCCAGCGCGCTGGCAGCCGTCGGCCTGCAGCCGGAGGCCGATACGCTGGACCTCACCGCCAAGGTGGCCGGCGATGCGCCGCCGGACCTGTGGCAGCGCGTGTCGCGCACGCTGGGTGGGTTGGACGACCTGTTCGAAGGTGATGCCACGCGCCAGGCGGCATTCCGCAAGTACGCCTACGCCCGCCTGGAGCCGGTGCTGGCCTCGCTGGGCTGGGATGACCGGGATGGCGAATCGGCGCAGACGCGCCAGCTGCGCGGCGGCCTGATCGCCATGCTCGGCGCGATGGACGACCCGCAGGTGATCGCCGAAGCGCGCCGCCGCTTCGCCGCCTTCCTGGCCAAGCCCGAATCGCTGTCGCCGGAGTTGCGCCGCACCGTGCTGGGCGTGGTCGCACGACACGCCGATGCCGCGACCTGGGAGCAGTTGCATGCCCTGGCGAAGAAGGAGACGTCCTCGATGGTGCGGGACCAGTACTACCACCTGCTGGCGCAGAGCAAGGACGTGGCGCTGGCGCAGCGTGCACTGGACATGGCCTTGACCGAAGAGCCGGGCGCGACCAACGGTGCCGGCATGATCGGCGGCGTGTCGCGCGAGCACCCGGACCTGGCCTTCGACTTCGCGGTGGCCAACCGCGAGAAGGTGGAGACGCTGGTGGACGGTACCTCGCGGGCAGGCTACTTCCCGCAGCTGGGGGCCTCGGCCGACAACCTGCAGATGGTCGACAAGATCAACGCCTTCGCCGACAAGTACATCGCCGCCACCTCGCGCCGCGATGCGGAGACGGTGATCGCCGGCATCCAGACGCGGGTGAAGCTGCGCGCCGAGCGCAAGCCGCAGGTGGATGCCTGGTTGCGGAAGAACGGGTATTGAGAAAATGGGGGCTGAGTTGTTGCGGTGAAGCGGTGACGCGGCCCTCACCCCAACCCCTCTCCCGCAGGCGGGAGAGGAGCTCAGTTCCCTGCAGGTTGAAGCATTACTCGCAATTGCTGCTTTGAAGCCCCTCTCCCGTGTACGGGAGAGGGGTTGGGGTGAGGGCAGCTTCTAGCTCTCAGCCCCCAGCGCCCAAACAAAAAGCCAGCCGGTTCGCACCGGCTGGCTTTGTCACATCAGGCCAACGCAGAAGCCGATCAGGCTTCCACGTCTTCCTTGTACGCATCCACCGGGATGCAGGCGCACATGATGTTCTTGTCGCCGTACACGTTGTCCACGCGTGCCACCGGCGGCCAGTACTTCTGCAGCTTCAGCGACGGCAGCGGGAAGGCGGCCAGTTCGCGCGGATAGGCGTGGGTCCACTCGCTGGCCGACACCGCGCCGGCGGTGTGCGGGGCGTGCTTGAGCGGGTTGTCCTCGCGGTCCAGGCGACCGTCCTCGATGGCCTGGATCTCCTCGCGGATCTGGATCATCGCGTCGATGAAGCGGTCCAGCTCGTGCTGCGATTCGCTCTCGGTCGGCTCCACCATCAGCGTGCCGGCGACCGGGAAGCTCAGGGTCGGGGCGTGGAAGCCGAAGTCGATCAGGCGCTTGGCCACGTCCTCGGCGCCGATGCCGGAGGTCTTCTCCAGCGGACGCACGTCCAGGATGCACTCGTGTGCCACCAGGCCGTTGCGGCCGGTGTACAGCGTCTTGTAGTGCGGGGCCAAGCGCTTGGCGATGTAGTTGGCATTGAGCAGTGCCACCTGGGTGGCCTTGCGCAGGCCGGCGGTGCCCATCAGGGTGATGTACATCCAGCTGATCGGCAGGATCGAGGCGCTGCCGAAGCTGGCCGCGCTGACCATGCCGACCGGGCCGTTGTCACCGAGCTTGCCCGGCAGGTACGGGGCAAGGTGCGACTTGACCGCGCACGGGCCCACGCCCGGGCCGCCGCCGCCGTGCGGGATGCAGAAGGTCTTGTGCAGGTTAAGGTGCGACACGTCCGAGCCCCACTTGCCGGGCTTGGCCACGCCGACCAGGGCGTTCATGTTGGCACCGTCGGTGTACACCTGGCCGCCATGCTGGTGGATGATCTGGCAGATCTCGACCACCTCTTCCTCGAACACGCCGTGCGTGGACGGGTAGGTCATCATGATCGCGGCCAGGCGGTCGCTGTACTTCTCGGCGTTGCGGCGGATGTCATCGACATCGACGTTGCCGTTGGCATCGGTCTTGGTGACCACCACGGTCATGCCGCACATCTGCGCCGAGGCCGGGTTGGTGCCGTGCGCCGAATCCGGGATCAGGCAGATGTCGCGATGGCCTTCGCCGCGCGAGCGGTGGTAGGCGCGGATCGCCAGCAGGCCGGCGTACTCGCCCTGCGCGCCGGAATTGGGCTGCAGGCTCACCGCGTCGTAGCCGGTGCATTCGACCAGCATCGCTTCCAGACCGTCGATCAGCTCCTTGTAGCCCTGCGCCTGGTCGGCCGGTGCCAGCGGGTGGATGTTGGCGAACTCCGGCCAGGTCACCGGGATCATCTCGGCGGTGGCGTTGAGCTTCATGGTGCAGCTGCCCAGCGGGATCATGGTGCGATCCATCGCCAGGTCCTTGTCGGCCAGCGAGCGCAGGTAGCGCAGCATCTCGTGCTCGCTGTGGTGCGTGTTGAACACCGGGTGGGTCAGGAACGCACTGGTGCGCAGCAGGCCCTTGGGCAGGGCATCGGCGGTGGCGGCGTCCAGTGCATCGACGTCGACCGTGGCGCCAAACAGCTGGCCCAGCGCGACGATGTCGGCGCGGGTGGCGGTTTCGTCCAGGCTGATGCCGACCGCGCCTGCATCGATCACGCGCACGTTGATGCCCGCGGCCACGGCCTTGGCCTGTACCGCCGCGGCGTCGACGCCGGTGACGTGCAGGGTGTCGAAGAAGTCATTGCCGACCGCAACGCCAGCGGTACGCAGTGCGCTGGCCAGGATCGCGGCCAGGCGGTGGGTGCGGCGGGCGATGCGCAGCAGGCCTTCCGGGCCGTGGTAGACGGCGTACATCGAGGCCATCACCGCCAGCAGCACCTGGGCGGTGCAGATGTTGGAGGTGGCTTTCTCGCGGCGGATGTGCTGCTCGCGGGTCTGCAGGGTCAGGCGGTAGGCCGGCTTGCCTTCGGCATCGACCGACACGCCGATCAGGCGGCCCGGCATCGAGCGCTTGTAGGCGTCACGGCAGGCCATGAAGGCCGCATGCGGGCCGCCGAAGCCGAACGGCACGCCGAAACGCTGGCTGTTGCCGATGGCGATGTCCGCGCCCCATTCGCCGGGAGCGGCGATCAGGGTCAGCGCGAGCAGGTCGGTGGCCACGGCGACCAGGCCCTGGCGGGCATGGATGGCCTCCACCAGCGCCTTGTGGTCACCGATGTGGCCGGTGGTGTCGGGGTACTGCAGCAGCACGCCGAACACGTCGGCGGTCATGGCTTCGGCCGGGGTGCCGACCTGCAGCTCGATGCCCATCGGCTCGGCGCGGGTGCGTAGCAGTTCCAGCGTCTGCGGGTGCACGGCGTCGTGCACGAAGAACACCTTGGACCTGGACTTGGCCGAACGCTTGGCCAGGGTCATCGCCTCGGCGGCAGCGGTGGCTTCGTCCAGCAGCGAGGCGTTGGCGATCTCCATGCCGGTCAGGTCGGCGACCAGGGTCTGGAAGTTGATCAGCGCTTCCATGCGGCCCTGCGAGATCTCCGCCTGGTACGGGGTGTAGGCGGTGTACCAGGCCGGGTTTTCCAGGATGTTGCGCAGGATGACGTTCGGCGTGTGGGTGCCGTAGTAGCCCTGGCCGATGAAGCTGCGCAGCACCTTGTTCTTGCCGGCGATGGCGCGGATCTTGGCCAGCGCCTCGACCTCGGTGAGCGATTCGGGCAGCGCCAGCGGTGCCGGCGACTTGATCGAGCCCGGCACGATGGCGTCGGTCAGGGCTTCAAGCGAATCATGGCCAACGGTGCGCAGCATCTGCGCGATTTCTGCATCGTTGGGGCCGATGTGGCGGTCGACGAACGCGGAGGAGTGTTCGAGTTCGCGCAGCGAAGGGGTGTTCTGGGTCATGGCTGACGTCCGGAGAAGGCATGCAGGGCTGGGGCGGTGAGCCAGGCAAGCACCGGTACGGCCCCGCTGCCGCGCAGGCGGCATCACGGCCGGCAAGCCGGTGGCTTGCCTCGCGCCCCTCTGTCCTTTTGCCTGAGAGTTTGGAAGCAACGCGACGAGGATCGTGTGCTTCGTGCCCCTTCGGCGCCGGATTGAACCGGTCTCTCCAGAGTTTTGGTGCAGGTGGTATCGGGCCTGAGCGATTTACGGGCGTTTGCGCCTTCGGCAGCGGGGTCAGCCGCTTCTCCCACCGTGTTCGTACAGCCCGCCGATTATAGCCCGGGGCAGACCTGCGCACCGGCTTAGATTACCATTCCGTTCCCGGCCCGAAGATCGCGCGTTGCACGCGGTGGGCGGGGAGGCCGGTACCGCGGGCTGACGCGGGTTCATGTCCGGATAAACAGGCGCGATATGGCCGCGCGGCGTTACCGTGTCCGGCCCTGTTCATTTTTCCCTCCCGCACCGGTCTGCCTGCCGGTGCCGATGCACGTTGTTCCACAGGAAGCCATGAAAGCAAGCAAGCAGGTTTCGCTGCGACGGATCGCCGCGCTGGTGGCCGGGTTGTCGATGTTCGGCCCGTTCGCCATCGACGCGGTGTTCCCCGCGTTCCCGCAGATCGGCGCGCAGATGGGCGCCGACAAACTGGCCATGCAGCAGGTCATCAGCGTCTACCTGCTCACCTATGCGCTGATGAGCCTGGTCCACGGCGCGCTGTCCGATGCGCTGGGCCGCAAGCGGGTGATCATCGGCGGGCTGGTGGTGTTCATCCTGGCCTCGATCGGCTGCGCGCTGTCGCGCGACATGGGCTCGCTGCTGCTGTTCCGCGGCCTGCAGGGCCTGTCCGCCGGCGTGGGCTACATCATCGGCCGGGCGGTCATCCGTGACCTGTACGACGGCGACGACGCCCAGCGGCTGATGAGCCAGGTGTCGATGATCTTCTCCATCGCCCCGGCCATCGCCCCGATCATCGGTGGCTGGCTGCTGGGCTGGAGCCATTGGCAGGGCATCTTCTGGTTCCTGGTGGCGTTCTCCACGCTGCTGCTGGTGGTTACCTGCCTGTGGCTGCCGGAAACCCACCCGCCGCAGGCCCGGCTGAGCCTGCGCCCGGCACGGCTGGCCCAGGATTACTGGAGCATCGCGGTCAACCCGCGCTTCCTGCGCCTGGCCCTGGCCGGCTCGCTGGGCTTTGGCGGGCTGTTCCTGTACATCGCCTCGGCACCGGCCTTCATCCTGGACCTGCTGCACCTGAACGAGCAGCAGTTCGCCTGGTTGTTCATCCCGACCATCGGCGGCATGGCGCTGGGCGCCTATGCCTCCGGCCGCGCGGCCGGGCGCATCGCCGGCGCGCGCGCGGTGCGGATCGGCTATGCGTTCATGGCGGTGGCGGCGGTCTACAACATTGCCTACAACGCGCTGGCCCCGCAGATGAGCGTGCCGTGGGCGGTGCTGGCGCTGACCCTCAATTCGTTCGGCGTGGCGCTGATCTTCCCGATCCTGAGCCTGGCGATCCTGGACATGTACCCGCGCCAGCGCGGCACGGCCTCCTCGATGCAGGCCTTCAGCACGCTGGTGACCAATGCGGTCATCGCCGGGGTGTTGTCGCCGCTGCTCAGCCGCAGTGGCCTGAGCCTGGCCATCGGCGCGGCGTTGTTCGCGCTGGGCAGCGGGCTGATGTGGAAGTGGGAGCGCATCAGCCAGCGTGCCCAACGCAACACCCCGGCGGCCTGATCCATCTTCACCCCCGATCGGGGACACTATCCCTGCCGCCATCAGCGGCGACGGCAAAGAGCACACCACGATGTCGATTCAATCCAAGGGCCGCCGCGAGGCGAAGAAGAAGCTGGCCGAGCGCGCCCGCAACCAGGCCGAGGCCAACCCGGCACCGAAGGCCAAGGTCGAGCCGCACGCCGAACTGCGTGACCAGCAGCGCAGCCTGCTGGCGGGCATCGTCCGCCGCGACGGCGAGTGGGTGCTGGGCATGGACGGCAAGATCGCCGGCGAGACCACCAGCGCCGCACGCGTGCTGGCGCTGATCATGCAGGCCGCCGAATGGCACGAGAACAACAACACCCCGGTGCGCCTGATGTATTCCGACGCACTGAAGGACGCCGCGCACGCGGAGGTGGCCGAGCAGGGCATCGATTTCGACACCTACAAGCGCAACCTGGCCGGTGAGCTGGGCGTGGGCGCGAAGCGCGCCGCTGGCACGCATTGAGCGTCTGCGGGGAAGTTGCCGGATCAGCGAAGGCGCCGAGGGCGCCTTTGTTGTTTCTGCGGCAGGCGTGTCACCTGGAGCGGCAGGCCCATCCCTTCAAGGTGCAGCGATGTCGCCCCTGTGCCGGTGATCTCGCATGGGGCGCCGGCATTGCCCGTTGAAGCGGCACGGATGTCGAAAAAAGCGTCAGTCATGCCGCTTCGGATGGCACGCATCGGGAGGGATGTGCCAGCGATGCCGCGGGAAGTGGCAACGATGCCGGGAAAAGCGGCAACGATGACGCCATGGGCCCCGACGGCACGCCGACCCGGTTGCCAGGGATCCGCAGGAGCGGCCTTCCATCCAGCCGCCTGGCCCGGTAATCAGTCCTCTTCGATCCGCATGCTGCCCAGCACCTGCTCGGCCTTGGCCTGCAGGTTCGGGTCGCGGTGAGCGTCGGTGTAGCGGTGGTAGTAGCGCAGCTCGTAGCCAACATCGGCGTAGCGCGGCGAACCGCAGGACAAGGTGTATTGCTCGGCCCATTGCCGTTGTCCATCGGCGGCGGGTTGCCGCAGCTCAAGCCGCAGGTGGATGCTGGCGCAGCGCTTGTCCGCCGGGTATTCCCTTACCTGCAGGTGGTTGATGGTGGCGACGGGACTGTTGGAGAAGTCCTGCTCCAGCTTGCGCCGGATGTTCTCGATGTAGCCGGAAAGGGGCTGGTCGGGACATCGGGCCGGGTCATGTAGGCCTCGATCTTCCTGCTGTCGGTGGTCGAGCCCGCGTTCCAGTCGACGCTGAGGTTTGCGCTGCCCCACTTGTCCTGTTTCCAGTCCTTGCCCGCCGGCGGTGTGAACGTGAAGCCGAAGGCGCGATCGCGTTCGGTGTAGCCGACGCGGAGGGGCTCGGTGTGTTGTGCCGCCCATCCGGCCGCAGTGTGCGTGGCGAGCAGGAGGAAAAGCACGGTGCGTGCTGCAGGGGGCATTCGGGTCTCCAGGAGTAGGCGGGCAAGATGTTCATGCCAATGCGGGCTGTCAATGTCGGGCCGGTGGAGCCTGTCCCGCATCCGCATGATCTCCGTCATGCGCCTGACCGTGGATGAACGAAGGGCGCCGAAACGGCGCCCTTCGTGGTCAACCTGGTCCGTCGTGTTTACGGCGTGGTCGTCGGTGCCGCGACGGCCGCCGGCGGCGCGGCCGTCCAGCCGCACATCTGGCCTTCGTTCTGCTGCTTCAGCCATTCCTGCAGCGGGGCGAAGTATTCCAGCATCGGGCCGGCGTCGAGCTTGTCGTTGCCGGTCAGCTCCTTGAGCGTGGCCTGCCACGGCTGGCTGGAGCCCTTGCTCAGCATCGCCCAGAACTTCTGGCCGGCTTCCTTGTTGCCATAGAAGCTGCACTCGTTGAGCGGGCCGGTGTAACCGGACGCATCGCACAGGCCCTTGTAGAACTGGTACTGCAGGATGCGCGCCAGGAAGTAGCGCAGGTACGGGGTGTTGCCCGGCACGTGGTACTTGGCGCCGGCGTCGAAGAACTCCTCGCCGCGTGCGCTGGCCGGGGCCACGCCCTGGTACTGGGCCTTCAGCTCCCACCACTTCTGGTTGTACTGGTCCGGCTTGATCGAACCGTCGAACACGCCCCAGCGCCAGCGGTCGATCATCAGGCCGAATGGCAGGAACGACACGCCGGACATTGCCATGCGCATCTGCGCGTTGATGGTGGCCTCGCGGCTTTCCTGCTGCGCACCGACCAGGCCGATCGAGTTCAGGTACTTCGGCGTCATCGCCAGCACGATGGTGTCACCGATGGCCTCGTGGAAGCCGTCGTTGGCACCGCCCTGGAACAGCGGCGGCAGCGGGTTGTAGGCCAGGTCGTAATAGATATGGCCCAGCTCGTGGTAGATGGTGGTGAAGTTTTCCTCGGTCGGGGTGATGCACATCTTGGTGCGCACGTCCGGGCCGACATCCTTGCCGTCACCGCCCATGTTCATGTCCCAGGCGCTGGCGTGGCAGACCACGTTGCGGTCCATCGGCTTGATGAACTGGGTGTTCTGCCAATAGCTCTCCGGCAGCTTGGGCATGCCCAGCGACACGTAGAAGTCCTGCGCGCGCTCGGTCATCTGCCGGGCGGTGGCCAGCTCCGCGTCACGCTGTGCCTTGAAGCGGCTCGCCGGGTCGCTGCCACCGGCCTTGGCCAGGGCGGCGCTGAGGTTGGTCTGGTACTGCTTTTCCAGCGCGGCGGTGATGTCCAGGCTGCCCGCGTTCGGGTACGGCGCGGTCATGTCCCACAGGTTGCTCCAATCCTGCTGCCACATGTTGCCGGTCAGGTGCGCGGCGATCATGCCGCCGCCAACTTCCGCCTTGTCCTTGCCGTATTCCTTGTCCAGCTTGGCGCGGGTATAGCAATGCACCTGCTCGTACAGCGGCTTGACCTGCTCCCACAGGCGATCGGTTTCCGGGCCAACCTGGTCGGCCGGCATGTCGTAGCCGCTGCGCCACATCTGGCCGGCATCGGTATAGCCCAGTTCGCGGGCGCCTTCGTTGACCAGTTCGACGAAGCGCTGGTAGTTGGCGCGCGACGGCACGGCGGTGGACTGCCAGCCCTGCCAGGCATCGAGCTGCTTGTCGTAGTCGCGCGAGGTGGCCAGTACCTTCTCCAGATCACCCAGCTGGCGGCAGTTGCGGCTGTCGCCTTCGCCCACGCAGTAGGTGCCGGCGCCGTAGTCGCCTTCCAGCTTGGTGGCGATGGCCGCCAGCTCGGCCAGCTTCTGCGGGTCACGCGGGGCGGGCATCGAGGTCATCAGCTTGAGCAGGCTGATCGCGCGGGCGGTGTCGGCGCTCATCGGCTGGCCCTCGTACTTGCCGGCCTGCTCGATCCAGCCGTTGAGGGTGGTCAGCCAGCGCTCATTGGCCTTGGCGGCCACGCGCGCGGAGTCGTCGTTGATGTAGGTGGACGATAGCCACTGCGCCGAGGTCATCTCCGGGTACATCGCCTTGTACTCGGCGTTGACGCGGGCGATGAACTGGTCGGCGCTTTCGGCCGGTGCGGCGGCGCTGGTGGCCGGCTTGGCGGCCTCCGGCGTGCCTTCCTTCTTGCAGGCAGCCAGCGAGAGCACGGCCACGCCCACGGCGGCGGCCAGCAACAGAAGACGATGTTTCACGGAAATCCCCGGTAATGGTTGCGAATACCGGCGAAGGCTAGTGGGGCGGGGCGGGCCCTGCAAGTGGACCAGGTCAGGGAGGGGGCGCGGCAGGAGTGGTCTCGGCCGCGAAGCCGGGATTCCGGCAGCCTCCTGGCTTTGGCAGGGCGCGGGGTCATCGGCCCCGCGCCGGAAGGCGCTCCTACGACTGAGTCGTGCAATCGGCGAACAGGTCGCGGCTGCGGTCGTACACCGAGGTCCGCACCTGCATCAGCCCCAGCACCGAGGGGAACAGGTTGTCCTGGTCGGCGCGCTGCTGGGTGCGTTGGCGCAGGCACTGCAGGTCCAGCCCGCGGTCGGCGGCGAAGCCGGGCGAGAACCACATCAGCAACGGCACCCGGGTCTGCTCCTCCGGCGCGATGGCATAGGGCATGCCGTGCAGGTACAGGCCTTTCTCGCCGAGGGATTCGCCATGGTCGGAGAGGTAGATCATGGCGGTGTCGTAGTCGCCCATCTCGCGCAGGCTGGCGATGGTGCGGCTCAGGAAATGGTCGGTGTAGCGGATCGCGTTGTCATAGCTGTTGACGATCTGTTCGCGGCTGCACTTGCCCAGGTCGGCCGTGTCGCAGGTTGGGGCGAACTGGCGGAACTGCGCCGGATAGCGCTCGAAGTAGCTGGGGCCGTGGTTGCCCAGCTGGTGCAGCACCACCACGCGGTCGCCCGGCTTGGCGCGGACCTGCGCGGCCAGGTCGTTGATCAGGATCTCGTCCATGCAGCGGCCGTTGGCGCACAGGCCGGGCAGGGTGGCATCGTCCAGCCGTTCGATCTGCAGGCCATCGCATACGCCCTTGCAGCCGGACTGGTTGTCGCGCCACAGGGTGCTGATGCCGGCATGCTCGAGTACGTGCAGCAACGACTGGTGGTTGCGGATGGCCTTCTCGTCGTAGTCGTGGCGGCCGTAGGGCGAGAACATGCAGGGCAGCGAGACTTCGGTGCTGCTGCCGCAGGCATGCATGTCGGGGAAGTTGATCGCGCCGGTCTGCGCCAGTTCCGGCGTGGTCTGGCGGGCGTAGCCGTTCAGGCCCCAGTTCTGGGCACGCACGGTTTCACCGACCACCAGTACCAGCAGGCGGGGCTTGCTGCCCGCCGCGCGCGGCGTGGCCTGGGCATCGGTGCCGATCGGTTGCTTCGGTTGGTGCTTGATCGGGCTGGCACTGGACAGGTTCTGCTTCAGCGCGATCAGGTAGTTCACCGGCGTGGCCAGGTAGCGCACTTCGCGGTGGTTGCGCATCAGCGAGGAGATGTTCTGGAAGGACGCCATCGCACCGGCGGCGGTGACCAGCACCACGCCCAGCAGGAACACGCCACGCCACAGGAAGGTGCGGCCGAGGCTGCGCCTGCGGATGCGCAGCCGCCACAGCAGAGCGGTGGGCAGCACGCCATAGCCGAGCAAGGGCAGGATCAATGCCGCGGTCATCAGCTCGCCGGACTCCTTGTGGTCGGTGGCAAGCACGTTGCGCAGCATGTCCGCGTCCAGGTAGACGTTGAAGCTGCTCATGTAGTGCACCGCGAACGCGGTGGTGATGAACAGCACGCTCAGCAGCACCTTGGCGTTCCAGCGCCACACCAGCAGCCCGAACAGCAATGCGTGCACGCCGACCAGCAGGGTGAACAGGGACAACGCGAACAGGCCGTTGCCCGGGTTGGTGGCCATGGCGTTGCGCCAGAACAGGCCATTGCACAGCACGGCGAAGAAGATGCTGGACAGTAGAATCAAGGCTTCGCTGCTGATCTCCGGCCGCCAGTCGCGCAGCGCGCTCCAGGACAGGCGGGAAGAAGCACCGGGGCGGGGCAGGGTGGTGCTCATGCGTGCTCTCCCGGTGCCTTTGGCAGGGTTGCGGTTGCGGTTGCGGTGGACGGGGAGGGCTCGAACATGACCAGGTACAGGCCGACGGCCACGGTCCAGCTGATCGCCAGCGACCACAGGTCATGGGACAGGAAGTGCGCGCCGCGCAGCTGTTGGGTGATGCCGAACACCAGGCCGATCACCAGCACGGAGAGGGTTGCCGGCCAGCGCCATTGCGGGCGGACCTGCAGCATGAAGAAGTAGATCGCCAGCCACGCGTAGCCGGCGCTGGCGTGACCGGCCGGGAAACAGGCCGCATGGCCCAGTGCGACCGGGCGCGACTCGAACAGGCCGATGAAGGGGCGCAGTCCGCCGTAGCGTTCCAGGTCCCAGGGGCAGTCCATGTGGGTCCAGCTCTTGAGCAGTGACACCAGTCCACTGGACAGGGCCACCGCCATCAGCAGGTAGGACAGCGGGCGACGCAGTGGCCGCCATGACGCGTTGAACCAGGTGCGCAGCAGGGCCAGCATGACCAGTGCGGCGGCAAGGAAGCTCAGGTTGCGGCCACCCTTGTGGACCAGGTGGCTGCTCCACCAGGCGTCCTTCAGTGCCCAGCGGCTGCCCTGCCAGCGATACAGCTGGTCAGCCAGCCATTGGTCGCCGCTGCCGGCCATCAACACGACGCTGGCAAGCAGCAGCACCGCGGCGGGGATCAACAGGGCCCGGGTGGCGAACTCCAGGCGGGCTCCCGGCAGCGCCGGGCGCCACGGGCGGGCAGAAGCGAAGGGGGGCATGGAACAGGCGCACCATCAGGGGTCGATGGGCGCATGCTGTGCCCCGTTCTGTCGGAGACGGGTCGGAGCAATGTCGTAAATATGTGGGAGGTTCAGCGCCGGTCCACGGGCCCGGCGCGTTGCCCACGGCGGCTCAGTCGCCGTCGTCCTGGAGTGCCGCGTCGGCATCGTCGACCACGCCGTGCGTGCGCGCCACGCAGTCGGCCTGCAGCGCGGTGCCGGGCAGCAATTGCCAGTTGTTGCGGTTGGCGCTGCCGATGTCGATCACCTGGCTGCGGTCGGCACAGGGGCTCATCACCTTGTCCAGCACGAACAGCCAGCGGCGCTCCGGTGCCTGTGCCACCCAGCGGGCTGCATCTTCCCATTGGCCGGCGACCGGACGCTTGAAGCCGAAGTCGGTGGCCTGCGGCCAGGTCTGCAGCAGGTTCTGCTCGCGCCAGGCCACCATGCCCAGTTCGGCATCGGGGCCGATCCGCTCACGTACCTGGTCCATCACCCGCGACGCGGAACTGTACGGGTCCAGCGCCGGCATCGCGCCCAGGCCATACATGCACCACAGCAGCACCGTGGTCAGGACCACGGCCAGCCCGGCCCGGCGCAGGCGCAGTACCGCGATGACCAGCAGGGTGGCCACGGCAAAGCCGATCAGCCACCACCCCACCTGCGGCAGCACCCACGGGTCGATCGCCCGCTTGACCGCATTGCGCTGCGCCCAGCCATCGCCATGCACGGCACCGTAACCGACCACCAGCGTGGCCAGGGACAGCAGCAGCGCGTACAGCATCAGCACCCAGCGCACGCCGGTGCGACGCAGCAGGCCGGGCAGCAGCGGGGCCGCGGCCACCGCCAGCGCCGGCAGCATCGGCAGGATGTAGACCTCGCGCTTGCCAGGGCTGGCGCTGAAGAACACCAGCACCAGCAGCGCCCAGCCCAGCAGCAGGAGGTAGCGCGGGTCGGCGCGGCGGCAGCGGCGCCACCACGCCGGCACCAGCCACGGGAACAACAGACTGCCCGGCACCCACAGGGTGAACATCACCTGCAGGTAGTACCAGAACGGCTGATGGTGGTGCCAGGCGTTGGCATAGCGGGTGCCGGTCTGCTTGAACAGCAGTTCCTTCGCGTAGGACTGCAGGGCCGGGTCGGGGTTCTGCAGCAGCGCGATGCCCAGCGGCGCCAGCCACACGGCGGTACCTGCCAGGAAGGCCGGCAGCAGCAGCCACCACTTCCAGCTGCGGCCGGGGCCGGCCGCCTGCGGGTGCCGCCAGCGCCAGATCACCCACGGGACCAGCATCAACAGCGGCAGGAAGCCCACGCCCTTGGTCACGGTGCCGACCCCGGCGGCAAATGCCGCCAGCGCCAGCGCGCCCCAGCTCGGCCCCAGCAGCAGGTGCCGGACCAGCCCCCACAGCGCCAGCGTGGTCATGCCGACCAGCACCATGTCGATCTGCGCGCGCTTGGCCATCAGACCAAACTGCAGGGTGACGAACAGCGCCAGCACCGCGTAGCGCGCTACCCGGGGATTCCACAGGCGACGTGCCATGTCCCAGGTGAGCCACAGCGTCAGCAGCGCCGCCAGCAGGGACGGCAGCAGGAAGGACAGGTTCCAGCTGCCCAGCAGCTTGTAGGTGCCGGCCTGGATCCACATGAAGGTCGGCGGCTTCTCGGCATACAGCTCGCTGCCGCGATGGGGCAGCAGCCATTGCCCGGTCTCGACCATGTGCCGGGCCGCCAGCACGAAGCGGGGTTCATCCGGCGGGGTCGGCGAGCGCATGCCCAGGCCGGCCAGCAGGCTGGCGACCACCAGCGCGATGAGGATGGCGAACCAGAGTCGGGTGGAGGATGAGCGGTGGTTGGGCGGGCGCACGTGCGGCTCACAGAGGGGTCGGCATGGATGATGGCGCTCCCGACGTAGGAAGCGCGTCGAAATTGTCGCGCGTTTCGACGGCATTCCGACGGCCGGGGCGCTAGGATGATCGCCGAATTGATCCCGGGCCTGGCCGGGACCGGAGAGGTCCAACGCAATGCGGCTGCTGGTCGTGGAAGACAATCGCAACCTGATCGCCAACCTGTTCGACTACTTCGAGGCGCGCGGGCACGTGCTCGACGTGGCGCCGGACGGGGTGACCGGCCTGCACCTGGCCGCGACCCAGGACTACGACGCGATCCTGCTGGACTGGATGCTGCCGCGCATGGAGGGGCCGGAAGTGCTGCGCCGCCTGCGCGAGGAACACCGCTCCGAAGTGCCGGTGATCATGCTCACCGCCCGCGACGAGCTGCCGGACAAGATCGCAGGCTTCCGTGCCGGGGCGGACGACTACCTGACCAAGCCGTTCGCCCTGCCCGAACTGGAAGTGCGGCTGGATGCGGTGCTGGCGCGGATCAAGGGACGCAACCCGCGCAAGGTGCTGGAGGTCCACGACCTGCAGCTGGACCTGGGTTCGCTGGAGGCCCGGCGCGACGGGCAGGTGCTGCACCTGTACCCGGCCTGCCGCAAGCTGCTGGAGGTGCTGATGCGCGCCAGCCCGGCGGCGGTCACCCGTGACCAGCTCGAGTACGCCCTGTGGGGCGAGGAACCGCCGGATGGCGACATGCTGCGCTCCCATATCTATGAGCTGCGGCGTGCGGTGGATGGCCCGTTCGCCCAGAAGCTGCTGCATACCCTGCCGCGGGTCGGCTACCGGTTGTCGGCGCCGTCGCCCGGAACCACTGGATGAGCCGGCGCGCCACGCTGCGGCGCAAGCTGCTGGGTTGGTTGGGGATCTACCTGGCGTTGATCACGCTGGTGGTGTTCAGCGCCGCCAACTACGTGCACGAGCACGCCGAGCATGCGGTCTGGCGCTCCCTGCTGAACACCGAACTGGACAGCGTGCTGGCGCACATGCGCATGGACCGGGATTACCACTGGCAGGATTCGGACACCCTGCACCTGTTCATCGAGCGGGGTGGCGAGCCCATCCCGGAAAGCATGGCCGCGCTGCATCCCGGCCTGCATGACGGTGCGCTGTTCCTGGGCAAGCAGACCGCGGTGATGGTGCGCGATACCTCCGATTACGGACGGGTGATCCTGGCGCTGGACATCACCGACTTCGGTGAGCTGGAGCACTTCATCACCCGCTGGTCGCTGCTGGCTGGCGTGGCGTTGGTCATCGTGACCCTGTTGATGGCATGGCTGGGCGTGGCACGGCTGGTGCGCCCCCTGTCCGCGCTCGCAAGCGACATCGCCGCGCTGCGGCCCGAACAGCGCGGGCAGCGGGTGGCGGTGGACCGGCGCGGTTCGGCCGAGATGGAGGTCATCGCCGGTGCGTTGAACGACTACCTGCAGCGCAACGAGCACTTCGTCGAGCGCGAGCGCGCCTTCATCAGCGCGGCCAGCCATGAGCTGCGCACGCCGGTGGCCGTGATCAGCGGCGCGGCCGAACTGGCGCTGGAACAGCCGGAGCTGCCGCCGCGCGCGCGCCAGCAGCTGGAGCGGGTGCGTGGTACCGCGCAGGGCGTGGAGCAGCTGATCCAGTTGCTGCTGGTGCTGGCGCGGGACCCGGCGCGGTTGTCGGCGATGAGCGAGTTGCTGGCGGTGGAGCAGCTGCTGCCGGAAATCATCGAGGACCACCGGCATCTGGCCTACGGCAAGGAGCTGGACATGCAGCTGCACGCGGAGCCCTGCCGGATCATCGCGCCGATGGGCGTGGTGCAGGCGGCGATCGGCAACCTGCTGCGCAATGCGATCGAGAACAGCGACCGCGGCACGATCCGGATAAGCGCTTCGGCGCAGGCGGTGGTGACCATCGAGGACCCCGGTCACGGCATGAGCCCGGAGGAGGTCGCCCAGCTCTACGCGCGGCTGGCCAAGGGCGAGCGCAACCCGGGCTCGGGCATCGGCATGGACCTGATCGCACGCCTGTGCGACCACCTGGGCTGGGAGCTGACCATCCAGTCGCAACCCGAGCGCGGCACCCGCGTCACCCTGGACATGGGCAGTTCGTTGCCGCCGGACTCGGCGTAGGCGCAGCTTCGGCCGCGAAACCGGGAAGGCGCGGCAGGGCGCGGGGCGTGCCCGCGTCAATGCGGCCGGTGGCGATTGCGGCGAAGGGGCGGGCAGACGGCCGGCGGCTTCGCGCCTGAGGGCGCTGCTACGGCGCGGCCGCCTCCAACGACGGCAGCAGCGCGCGTTCAACCAGCCAGCGCCGGGCGTCGTCGGCATCCTGCTCGAACCAGGCCTGCGTCGATCCCAGTCGGTAGGTGTAGCCCCAGGCGTCCATGTCGGCCATCAGCCGCGCGCTGCCCACGCCGGGCAACTGCCCGGCCAGCACGATCTGCAGGTAGCAGGTGGCGTCTTCCTCGGGCACCGAATCGGTGGCGTCGGTATGTACCTGCGCGCGGCGTTCGGGCGGCAGCACGATCAGGTGGCAGGACTCGTGCAGCATCGAATGGATCGGCGTGTCATCGCGCACGTACACATCGTTGGCGATGATGCCGGCCTCCGGCTCGCCCCAGTAGCTGCCGGGGATGGTCTCGCCGGCGGCGACGTGGTTCAGGCGCAGCCCGTGACGGGCGAGCAGGGCGACGGCGTCATCCCACTGGATGTCGCCGACGCACATCACCGTGGCGGTCGGTTCGGGGGAAAGGGTTTCGTTCACGGGTACGGGGTGCCCGGCGGCCGTGGCCGCCGGGTGGGCATTACTTGTCGTCGGGCAGGGCGACGGAGATGTCGAGCACGTCGTTGGCGCCGTCCTTGACCAGGTCCACCTTGACCGCGTCGGCATCGATGTTGACGTACTTCTTGATCACTTCCAGCAGCTCGCGCTGCAGCAGCGGCAGGTAGTCCGGGCCGCCGCGGGTGCTGCGCTCCTGCGCGATGATGATCTGCAGGCGGTTCTTCGCGGTTTCGGCGGTGTTCTTTTTCTGCCTCAGGAAATCGAGCAGTCCCATGCTTATCCTCCGAACAGCTTGCTGAAGAAGCCCTTCTTCTCGACCGTCGTGAAGCGCATCGGGCGCTCCTCGCCGAGGATGCGGCCCACCGCGTCTTCATAGGCCTGGCCGGCCGGCGATTCGGCGTCCAGGATGACCGGTTCGCCCTTGTTGGAGGCGTTGAGCACGTCACCGGATTCGGGGATCACGCCGATGGCCTTCAGCCCCAGCACTTCCTCCACGTCGGTGATGCTGAGCATCTCGCCGCTTTCCACGCGGACCGGGCTGTAGCGGGTCAGCAGCAGGAAGGCCGGCACGCCGCCGTTGCCGGTCTCGGCCTTGGCGGTCTTGGAGTCGAGCAGGCCGATGATGCGGTCCGAGTCACGCACCGAGGACACTTCCGGGTTCACCACCACCACGGCGCGGTCGGCGAAGTACATTGCCAGGAACGCGCCCTTCTCGATGCCGGCCGGGGAGTCGCAGATGATGTAGTCGAAGCCGTCGGCGGCCAGGTCCTTGAGGACCTTCTCCACGCCTTCCTTGTTCAGCGCGTCCTTGTCGCGGGTCTGCGAGGCAGCCAGCACGTACAGGTTCTCGAAACGCTTGTCCTTGATCAGGGCCTGCTTGAGCGTGGCCTCGCCATGGACGACGTTGACGAAGTCGTAAACCACCCGGCGCTCGCAGCCCATGATCAGGTCCAGGTTGCGCAGGCCGACGTCGAAGTCGATGACGGCAACCTTCTTGCCGCGGCGTGCAAGGCCAGACGCGATGCTGGCGCTGGAAGTGGTCTTGCCCACGCCGCCTTTGCCGGAAGTGACAACGATGATTTCAGCCAAAGGATTTCTCCTGAATATTCGGGGTGGGCTGCGTCAATCCAGCGCAGCGATCATGATCTGGTCCTGTTCCAGCCAAACCTGCACGGACTTGCCACGCAGATTGTCCGGAATATCGTCCAGCACCTTGTAGCGTCCTGCAATGGCAACGAGTTCAGCATGGAAGTCGCGGCAGAAGATGCGAGCCGCTTCATTGCCTTGCGCGCCAGCCAGGGCACGGCCACGCAGGGTACCGTAGATATGGATGCTGCCATCGGCAATGACCTCGGCGCCGGCACCCACCGTTGAGAGTACGGTCAGGTCGCAGTTCTCCGCGTACAGCTGTTGGCCGGAGCGGACGTTGGTCAATTGCATGCGGCCCGGCTGCGGCGAAGCGGCCGGAGGCGCGGGGGGCGCCGGTGCCGGGGCGGGTGCCGGTTCCGGTGCGCGCGGGCGCGCTGCCGGTTCGGCATCGGCCCGTTCGTACTGGGCGCGGAACTTGGCCAGCAGCGGCAGGCCCAGCTGCTCGGCCAGACGCTCGGTTTCCTGGGTGCCGTAGGCGAGGGCGACCGGCAGTACGCCGGCCTCGCGCAGGCCGGCGAGCAGTGCCTGGGCCGTGGCCAGGTCGGGGAGCTGGATCAGCCCGCCGAAGTCCAGGATCACCGCGGCACGGCCGAACAGCTTCGGCGCACGCGCCACGCGCTCGTGCATTTCCTGGGTCAGTCGCGCCACATCAAGGGTGCGGATACGCAGGTTGGCGATGCCGACCTGCCCGATTTTCAGTTCACCTGCCTGTTCGTAATCCAAATTCACTGCCATGTTCAGGTTCCCGTCGGACGCTGCTGCAGCGGCCGGCGTGTGTTGCCCACCCAAGGAACGTCGGGCAGGTTGTCGCCATAGGTTTCCTTCACCCATTCGTAGCTGCACAGGTCCTTGAGCAGCATGCTGGCCCGCACGTCCACGTCCGGCATGGTGTTCTGGCCGACCTCGCGGAAGCCGAAGCTGCCGTGGAACAGCAGCGCGGCATCGGCGCCATGGTCGAGGAACACCTCGCAGGCCATCTGCGGATAGCGCAGCTCGGCGTAGCTCTGGGCGTCGGCGTAGAACGCCCGGCCCACGCCACCACCGCGGCGGCGGCTGGCCACCACGATGCGGTCAATGTAGAAGAAGCTGGGGTAACGCTTCTGGAACCAGGCGAAGTTGCAGCTGTCGTGCTCGGCGTGGCTGCCATAGCCGACCAGGAAGCCGGCCATGTTGCCGTCGCGCTCGGCGATGCGGAAATACTCGGCCGTCTCGTAGAAGCGACGGACCTTGGCCGCATCCAGCGGGAGGATCGCCAAGCCAGCGTTATTGTTCAGTGCCAGAACGGAATCAAGCTCGTGCTCGCGCACGTCGCGGATGACAATCGACATTGTGACTCCGTGGGGGTGAAACGGTCGTCGGCCCTGCGGGCTTTGCCGCGATTATCGCATGGCTGGCGCGGAGGCGGCGAGCGGCCCCATGCCGTTGGCGGGCATGACTTCCGTGGGAGAGCGCGCGGGCCCTGCAATCCTTACCATGCACGCATGTTGGGATACCTCAGCCATACCCGCGTCCTCCGCCTGGCCGGCCTGTTCACCTGGGCCCTGGTCAGCCTGCCGCTGATCTATACGCAGTACGCGCCCGAAGAAGGGATGATGCAGCCGGGCGCCAACGAGGCCGCCTGGCTGTTCATCGCCTACCTGTCCTTCGGTGGCTGCTACTTCTGGCTGACCCGGGGGCTGAATGCCGCCGGGCATACCGGCTGGTACGACCGGCTGGCCCTGCTGCTGCTGACCATTTCGGCGCTGGTGGTCAGCTACATCTCCGGCACCGGGCTGGGCAGCATCCTGATGATGGTGGCGGCGGGGGTGATCCCGTGGCTGCTGAGCAAATGGGTGGGCGTGCTGTGGCTGGTGGTCAGCCAGCTGGCGGTGCTGCCGGTCTACAGCCTGATCATCGGCCTGCCGCTGTTCGAGGCGCTGCTGCAGTCGCTGCTGTACGGCGGTTTCTCGATGTTCGTGTTCGTCACCAGCCTGGTCGCCCGCCAGCAGACGCTGGCCCGCGAGGAGCAGCGCCGGCTCAACGCCGAACTGCGCGCCACGCGCCTGCTGCTGGCCGAAAGCGCCCGGGTCAACGAGCGCACCCGCATTTCCCGCGAGCTGCATGACCTGCTCGGGCACCACCTGACGGCGTTGAGCCTGAACCTGGAAGTGGCCGGCCACATCACCGAGGGCCAGGCCCAGGAGCATGTCCGGCAGGCGCACACGCTGGCCAAGCTGCTGCTCACCGACGTGCGCGAGGCAGTCAGCCAGCTGCGCGAGAGCGGGGCCATCGACCTGGCCGCGGCGCTGCGGCCGCTGACCGAGCGGGTGCCGTCGCTGGACATCCATCTGCAGATGGACGACCCGCTGAACGTCGAGGACCCCGAGCGCGCCCATGTGCTGCTGCGCTGCACCCAGGAAATCATCACCAATGCGGTGCGTCATGCCGGCGCACGCAACCTTTGGATCCAGGTCGTGCGGGAAGGGGGTGAGATCGTCATTGATGCCCATGATGACGGCATTGGCGGTGAAGTTGACGAGATCCTGCCGGGAAATGGCCTGCGCGGCATGCGTGAGCGGCTGGCCCAGTACCAGGGCAGCCTCGATGTGTCGGCACGCAAGGGGGAGGGCTTCCGCCTTCGCGCCAGCCTGCCGGTGACTACCCATATGATGTTGGCCTCGGGGCCACAAGGAGTGAACTGATGATCCGTGTCTGCCTGGTGGACGACCAAACCCTGGTACGGCAGGGCATCCGTTCGTTGTTGGCGCTGGACGACGGCATCGAAGTGGTGGCCGAGGCCACCGACGGCCGGCAGGCGGTGGAGATGATCCCGACCGTGAAGCCGGACGTGGTGCTGATGGACATGCGCATGCCGGTGATGTCCGGGCTGGAGGCGTTGCAGACCCTGAGCCGGTTGGGCCAGCTGCCGCCGTCGATCATCCTGACCACCTTCGACGACGACCAGCTGGTGCTGGCCGGGCTCAAGGCCGGGGCCAAGGGCTACCTGCTCAAGGACGTCACCCTGGAACAGCTGGTCGGTGCGATCCGCACCGTGTCCGAGGGCGGCTCGCTGGTGCAGCCGGCGGTGACCCAGCGGCTGCTGTCCGGGCTGGAGCACATGCGCAACGAGTTCGTCAGCCTGGACCGCCCGGACCCGCTGACCGACCGCGAGACCGAGATCCTGCGGCTGATGGCCAGCGGCTTCTCCAACAAGGAGATCGCCAACTCGCTCGGTGTGGCCGAGGGCACCATCAAGAACCACGTTTCCAACATCCTGTCCAAGCTCGGCGTGCGCGACCGCACCCGTGCCGTGCTCAAGGCCTTCGAGCTGCAGCTGGTCTGAGCGGTGGGAGAGTTGGATGAATACGCGTGGGGTACTGGTGCCGGCGGTGCCACTGGAGTGAGAATGGGCGGCTCAGGGTCATCACATGGCCTTGACGAATGCATGAAGGCACATCTGCTTGGCGGTTGATGCGCTACCCTGCGGTCTGTCGATCTGACGCCGCCATCCGGGGATGGAAACCGGTACGCCATTTGTAATCAACATCGTGCGAAAAGCCTGATAGGATGGGGGCTTCGCTTCAATCAACCCGGCCGTGGGATCGGCCCCGGAGACTCCTGAATGACCCGTATTATCGAGTTCCTGATTGCCTTGGGGATCGTGGCTGGCTTGTTTGTCATCATCGGCGTGTGTCTGCCGGGTGAGCGCCACATTTCCGAAAGCATCGAAACCAACCGCAAGATGACGATCGTGTATGACACGGTCAACAGCCTGCGCCGCTTCAAGGACTGGAACCCGCTGGTGCTGCGCGACAAGGCGGTCGAGCTGAAGTACAGCGGCCCGGATGCTGGCGTCGGTGCCCGCATGGAGTACTCCTCCAAGAATGACGCCCTGGGCCAGGGCAGCTGGGAGATCAAGGAAAGCGAGAAGAACAAGCGCGTCGTGATCGCCATTGACGACGTGACCCGCGGCACGGACAAGGTGACCACCTTCACCCTGGAGCCGACCGGCAAGAACGACCGCAACGTCAAGATCACCCAGGACTACTCGGTCAAGTACGGCTTCGACCTGTTCGGCCGTTACGCCGGCCTGTACGTCAGCCGCCACGTCGGCGACGACCTGAAGCTGGGCCTGTCGCGCATGGCCAACATGCTGGCCTCGGTGCCGAACGTTGACTACGCCGCTGCCGAAGCGCCGCTGACCGACCTGAAGGTCGTCGAGCTGCCGGCCGAGAACCTGCTGGTCGTCAACGCCGGCAACATCGACCGCAACAACGACTCCATCAAGCAGTCGATCAACGACAACATGGAGTGGATCAAGCGTGCGATGGATGCCAACGGCCTGGTCGCCGCCGGTCCGGTGCGCATCGTGACCACCGACTTCGGTGCCGAGAAGTACGCCTTCGACGTGGTCCTGCCGGTCCGCAAGGGCAGTGCTGCTCCGGCTGCCGCCGGCGACAAGGACAAGAAGGACGGCGAAGCTGCCGCTCCGGCGGCTCCGGTTGCCGTTTCCGGTGATGCACTGACCGTCAAGATCCCGTCCGGCAACCCGGTTACCTACGTGCACACCACGCCGCACCGTGCTGCCACCGCTGCCTACACCGGCCACATGGCTGGCCTGGATGTCGCCCGCAACGCGCTGCGTGCCTGGGCAACCACCATGGGCAACGAAGTGGTGGATCGTCCGTACGAGTCGTGGAAGGGTGGCGTGGACAAGGCGTTCACCACCGACGGCACCTACGACATCTACTGGGCCGTCAAGTAAGCGGCCGGATGTTGCTGGTGAAGTGATACACGAAAACGCGCCGCTCCCTGCGGCGCGTTTTTTTTGGGCCGGCCCGGCCGGCCCGCAGACGGGAGCAGGCACATGCTTGGACAGGAACGACGTTCGCGTAAACCTTCTTTCCTGGCGTTCTGTGGCGGCTTGCTGGCGGCCGTGGCGATCGGGCTGTCGGCCTATGCCTCGCACGGCGTGAGCGAGCCGTTGGCGCAGTCACACCTGAACACCGCCGCGCTGTATGCGTTGGGCCATGGCGCGGTGCTGGCGGTGCTGGGCGGGTCGTCGTTGAACGGTCTCGCGCGGGTCGCGCTGTATGTGCTGCTGCTGGGGACGCTGCTGTTCTCCGGCAGCCTGGCCGGCAACGTGCTGGCGCAGTGGCCGACCACGCTCGCACCGGCCGGCGGCACGACCCTGATGGCGGGCTGGGTGCTGCTGGCGCTCAGTGCGCTGAAGCGCTGACCCCATGCCGCGTCATGCGCGTGGTTTCGATGTCGATCAGGCGCTGGCGCACCTGCAGCGCAGTGATCGGAAGCTGGCCGGCTGGATCCGCCGGCTGGGGCCGTTGCCGGCACCGGATGGCTGGAAGCGATCGTTCGACCCGGTCGATGCGCTGGCGCGCGCGATCCTGTTCCAGCAGCTCAGCGGCAAGGCGGCCTCCACGATCGTGGGCCGGGTGGAGGCGGCCATCGGCAGCCGGCGCCTGCATGCCGATACCTTGTCGTTGATCGATGATGCCGGGCTGCGCGCGTGCGGCGTGTCCGGCAACAAGTCGCTGGCGCTGCGTGACCTGGCCCGGCGCGAGGCCGCCGGCGAACTGCCGACGTTGCGGCAGATGTCGACGATGGACCATGAGGACATCATCCGGGCCTTGGTGCCGGTGCGCGGCATCGGGCGCTGGACGGTGGAGATGATGCTGATGTTCCGGTTGGGCCGGCCGGACATCCTGCCGATCGATGACCTGGGCATCCGCAAGGGTGCACAGCGCGTGGACAAGGCCGGGGCGATGCCGACGCCCAAGGCGCTGGCCGAACGGGGCGAGCGCTGGGGGCCGTACCGCACCTACGCCAGCCTGTACCTGTGGCGGATCGCGGACTTCAGCGCTGATCCGAAGCCGGCCACCAACCGCTCTCAGGATTGAGCACCGCCGGTAGGGGCGGCTTCGGCCGCGAAGTGGGCAGGCTCCCGGTCCCGGTCAGGATTCACGGCGTGACTCGCGCCGCTTCGCTGCCGCCGGGCAGTTGCCTCGCCCGGTGCGGTTCCGTCGTTCGTGGCGGCCGCCCCCGCGGGGATCAGCCGTGCGGCAGATAGCGGTCCCATAGCAGGTTGCGGAAGCGGTTGTCCGGATCCACCTGGCGCTTGATCGCGGCGAAGCGGGGCGCCTGCGGGTAAGCGCTGCGGAACTGCGCCAGCGTGGCATGCAGGCGATAGGGCAGGTAGTAACAACCGCCATGCGCCAGCGCGGCGGCGATCAGCTGCCGGGTCCAGCGACGGGTGTTCTGCTCGGCCGCATTCCAGTTGCGCTGCTTGTGGTACAGCACGAAGCAGAACACGTCCTCGCGCGCCCAGCGCATCAGCGAGGTGGTGTCCGCCGGTGCGTGCCGGACCGAGATGTTCAGCGCATTGGCCTCGCCCTCGCGCAGGATGCGCGCCATCGCCCGTGCGAACGATGCGAAGGCCGACATCGGGACGAAGTACTCCTGCAGCAGATAGGACGACATGCGCCGCGTGCGGGGTTCCAGCGCGGTCGCGTCCAGGCTGGCCTCCAGGTTGCGCCGGATCACGCGTGGCTGGGTCAGCAACTGCCGGGTCTGGTAGACGTCGCGCAGCTGGTCGCCTCCCGGCAGCTCGGAGGCGGCCCAGATCATGTTCTGCTGCTTGGGGTAGCTGGATTGGCCGGGCATCAGCCGCAGCGGATCGGTCAGCGGCGCATGGCTGCGGCGCCAGCTGATCGCCAGGGGCCTGTCGAAGTCCGGCGGGATCAGATCGGCGTTGTGCAGCACCACGTCGTTCCGGCCGAGCACCTGCGCCTGGAACCAGTCCGGATAGTCGGCCAGTGCAACCTGCTCGACCTTGCGCGCGATCACTTCATTGTCGGTCAGGTCGAGTTCGACCTCGGTGATCACGCCGAGCCCGCCGTACCCGCCGATCACCGCGGCGAACAGCTCCGGCTGCTGCATGCGCGAGAGCTCCAGCGTTTCACCGGCCGCGGTGACCAGTTGCAGGGCGCGCACCGTGCCAGCCAACGCACCATTGCCGATGTAGCGGCCATGGCAGTTGACCGAGACCGATCCGCCGATGGAGAAGTTGCTGTAGCTCTGCATGACCTTGACCGACAGGTCGTGCGGGTCGATCAACGCCTGCAGTTCTCGCCAGCGCATGCCGGCCTGCACGCGCACCCGCCGGTGGGCGGTGTCCAGCCAGACCAGGCGGTTCATCGTGGTCATGTCCAGCTGCAGCGCGTCCGGTTCGCGGGTCTGCCCGCCCATGCTGTAGCGGCCGCCTGCGATGCAGACCACCCCGGGCCAACGGCGCAGTGCCGCGGCAATGCCGGCGCTGCCGGTGGGGTGCAGCGTGCCGGCGATCCGGGTCTGGTCCAGTTGCGCCACATCGCTCGCCTGCGGCTGCCCGGCGTCGCGACGGCACGCCGTCAAGCCGCCAAGCAGGCCTGCCGATAGCGTGCCCTGCAGCACCGCGCGGCGGCGCGGATCAGTTCGGTGCGTCGTCACGGCTGGCAAGGCACCAATGCCACGGCTCGTAGACGATGCCGTGCGGATTGTCGCGGGGATAGCTCATGTGGAAGCCGAACGTGGCGGCGTGCAGCTGCAACCATGCGAACGCGGCCGTGTGCTCGAAGGATTCCTCGGCGGCCGGCTCGCCGGGGCTGCTGATGTCCAGCGCGTTGCCGCCGTGGTGTTCGCTGTAGCCTGGTGCGGCATTGACGGTGAGGATCTGTTCCACCGACAGCCCGCGCGCCTGCTTCCGCTCGAAGATGCCCAGCTGGTAGGCATGGCTGCGGTACCCGGAAATCGCCTCCAGGGCGATGCCGTCGACCGCGGCGGCCTGCTGCAGGCGCTGCCACGCGCGCGCCGCGGCACGGGTGAGCCACAGGGGGCGGCGGTAGCGGTCGAAGCCGGCCAATGCCAGGTGTGCGGGTTCGGCCACCAGTGCCAGACCGGTGCGTTCGGCATAGCGGGCCTCATCCAGGCCGAGCTGGTCCAGGCGCTGCTGCAGGCGGTCCAGCGGAAGCGTGCCCGGCGGCGGCGGGATGCGCGCCGGTTGGGTGAGGCGGGTGTCCAGCGCGGCCAGGGCTTCGTTGATGCCGGCGGCATCGGCCAGGCGGGGGAGCAGGGGCATCAGCCCGCCGGCAAGCTGCGCGGCGAGGTAGCGCCCGTCTTGCTTGCGGCGCAGGACATGGCTGGCCCGCGCCAGCAGGCGTGCATCGTGGTTGCTGCGTGCGTGCAGCAACCCGCCGGGCCAGATTTCGATATCCGGGGTGTTGATCAGGAGATGGGGGGCGTTGCGCATCTGCCCAGCTTAGGGGCGCACACGCCGCTCGGCCAGCCGGCGGAGTTCATCGAGCAGCTGCCGGGGCTGCTCGGGACTGACCAGCACGACCGAACCATCGCGCAGTGGCAACACCAGCACGCGTTGGTTGTCGGTGATCAGGCAGAACGCCTTGCCGCCATCGGGCATGCGGAAGTGGCCCGAGCGGAAGCCGGGAAACTGGAAGCCATTGGCCTTGGATGCAGGCTTGAAGTCCGGGTACTCGTCGAAGCGGACCGCGCGTGCACGGTCCAGGCGCAACTCGCCCAGCGCCACGCGCTTGCGGTACAGCGTGCTGACGATGTCCAGCTGCCCGCCGTCGAGCGTGATCGAGCGACGCCGGTAGAGCAGGCTCAGTGCAAGCGCCAGCAGTGGCAGCACCACCAGTGGTCCCCATGAGGCGAAAGCGGTGGTGACCGGGGATTTGCCGGCAAACAGGCGGATCAGCGGTTCGATGCTGATCGCCAGCAGGATCGGCCCCCACAGCCACCACAGCGCGCCGCGGCCGGCTGCGGCCAGCGGGATCGGGTGGGCGGCGGCATGGGCCGGGGGGATCATCGGGTGTGGATCCACTGCGCGATGTCGTTGATCAGCACAGCATCGACGTGACCGGGCTGCTGGTAGTCCTGCAGGGCCGGCTTGCCGCTGGCGCGGATGGCCAGGTGATTGAGCGCGGGGTAGTGATGGAAACGGTAGCGTTCGCCCTGCAGGCCCTTGCGCCACAGCTGCCACTCGGCATCGACCACCTGGAAGTCCTGCCCGCCCTGCAACAGCAGCACCGGCAGGCCGCTGGCGCGGACATCGGCGACCGGGTCGACCTGTTCCAGCTGCTGCCAGAAGCGTCCGGGCAGGTTCATCAGCGTGGCGTCGGGATCGCGCCGGACCTGGGCGATGGCGGCGTCCAGTGCGACCAGCTGCGCCTGCTCTTCGGCGCTGACGCTGCCGTCGAGGTTGGCCATGTAGCGGTTCTGCTCGGCCAGGATGTCCAGGATCGGCCGCACTGGTGCGGCCAGCAGGATCAGCCCGGCCAGCTTGCCGTCGGTGGCCCTGGCGATCCGGCCGGCGAGCAGGCCGCCCTGGCTGTGGCCGAGCAGGTAGACCTGTTGCGGATCGATGCCGGGCGTGGCCGCCAGGGCCTGCACCGCGGCAGCGGCATCGTCGGTGGTTTCGTCATCGACGGTGAAGGCGCCCTGGAACTCCTGGGGGCGTGCATGGGTGCGCTTCTCGTAACGCAGCACCGCGATGCCCTGTGCGGCCAGGCCGCGCGCGATGTCCAGGAACGGGCGATTGGAACCGATGGTTTCGTCGCGGTCCTGCGGGCCGGAGCCATGCACCAGCACCAGCGCCGGGAACGGGCCCTTGCCCTTGGGCAGGGCCAGCGTGCCGGGCAGGGCGGCCTTGCCCGCTGCACTGGCAGGCACCTGGAAGTCCTGCTCGATGAAGGCCGCATCGGCGGCCGGCGCGGCGGCCGATGGCGGGCCGGCCGGCTGGACCAGGAAGCCGGTGATCCGGTCATCGCTGTCCAGGGCGACCCGTGCCTGCAGTGCGCCGTTGGCGTACTGCAACGGGATGACCACGATGCGCACGCCGTCGGCTTCGCTGGTGCGTGCATCGCCCCGGCCGGTGGCGGCTCCCATCTGCGCCGGCAGCGACTCCCAGACCGCACGGAGCTTGTCGGCCGGGACCGCGGCCTTCATCTGCGCCGAGAACATGGCCTCGGCCTGGGCGTACTGGCCGGCGTCGAGCTGGTCGAGCAGGCGCGTGGCCAATGCCTCCGGCTCCGCCGCGAACGCACTGCCGGACAGGGTGAGCATCGCCGCGGCAATCCAGGCCGTCACGGTGTTCATCATTGCTCCTTCTTGAACACAAGCGTGGGCGAGGAGATCGTCGGCATGGCGTGCACGACGTTGACCAGTTCCCAGCCGAGCCGGCCCTGCTTGTCCAGTTCTTCCTGCAGTGCTTCATGCCTGAAGCCGCCCATCAGGCCGGTCTTCACTTCAACGACGAGGTACTTCCATTGCTTGCTCATGGGTCTTCCTGTTTCGTGTCAGCGTCGGGTCTGGGAAGACGCCCGGCCTTGCGCAGGGCGTCGCGGATCACGTACTCGATCTGCGCGTTGAGGCTGCGCAGCTCGTCGTCGGCCCAGCGCTGGGCCGCCGCCAGTACGTCGGCGTTGATGCGCAGCGGGTAGGCCTTCTTCTCACTCACTTGCGGGGGGCTCCGTTGCGCTCGCGGCGCAGGTGCACCACCAGCGAGATGCCCAGCGCGTTGACCGCGATCACCAGCGCGATCACCACGCCGTAGGCGATGTTGCGGTTGTCGCCGGCCAGGTATACGCCAACCGCGCCGACGAACAGGCACAGCGCGATCAATGCCCAGCGCAGCCCCAGCCCGCGCGCATGCACGGTGCCGGGGCGGCCGCTCCAGGCGGCGAAGCACAGGGCGGGGATGCCGGTGGCGGCGATGATCAGGGGGGCAAGGGCATTCAACGGGAGGTCCTCAGTACAGCGAGCCGGCATTGACGATCGGCTGGGTGCCGCGGTCCGAGCACAACACGGTGAGCAGGTTGCTGACCATGTGCGCCTTGCGCTCCTCGTCCAGCTCGACCACGGCGTTCTTCTGCAGTTCGACCAGGGCCATCTCGACCATGCCGACGGCACCGGCCACGATCTGCGTGCGTGCGGCGATCACCGCGCTGGCCTGCTGGCGCTGCAGCATGGCCTGGGCGATTTCCGGCGCGTAGGCCAGGTGGCTGATGCGGGCATCGAGCACCTGCACGCCGGCATCGGCCAGGCGTTCGGCCAACTCGTCCTTCAGGTGCTGGGAGATCTCGCTGGCATGGCTGCGCAGGGCCAGCTGCCCGTCGGTGTGCTGGTCGTAGGGGTAGCTGGTGGCCATCGCGCGCAGCGCCGACTCGGACTGGATGTGCACGAAGCTCTCGTAGTCATCGACGTTGTAGACCGCTTCGGAGGCATCGACCACCTGCCAGACGATGACCGCGGCGATCTCGATGGGCGAGCCGTCCAGCTCGTTGACCTTGAGCTTGCCGCTCTCGAAGTTGCGCACGCGCTGGCTGACCTTGCGCTTGGTCAGGAAGGGGTTGTTCCAGCGCAGGCCGTTGTCCTTGACCGTGCCGACGTACTTGCCGAACAGGCTGAGCACCGCGGCCTGGTTGGGCTGGACCATGTACAGGCCGCAGCTGAGGAAGATGCCGACGGTCACCAGCACGATGCCGGCAAGCACCATCAACCCGCCGCCACCCAGGCCGGATTTGGTCAGGACCACGGCGAAGATGATGGCGACCGTGCCCGCCAGCATCAGGGCGAGGGTGCCAAGCAGGGTGGGGATACCGGACAGCGAACTGAGAGGCTTCTCTTTCATGGCACGTCTTCCGTGGTGGTTGAACGTGAAGATATCAAATTGATATCAATCCGCAAGTGCCCCGCGGGCGGCCGGCGTTGGCTCCCGGAAGCGGGGTGTTGGTGGTCGGAACTCCATGTCGCCCGCCGCCCGGCGGTGCGGCGCGCGCGGCCCCCGCCCAGGGGCCGGCTTGCCTAGAATGTGCATCCCTTTTGGTCCTGCCCCCGGAATCGCCTGATGACCACGCTCGGTACCCCGCTGTCGCCCTCCGCCACCCGTGTCCTGCTGCTCGGCTCCGGTGAACTGGGCAAGGAAGTCGCCATCGAGCTGCAGCGCTTCGGGGTGGAAGTGATTGCCGCCGACCGGTATGCCGATGCGCCGGCCATGCAGGTGGCGCACCGCAGCCACGTGCTGGACATGCTCGACCCGGCGGCGCTGAAGGCCGTGATTGCCCAGGAGCAGCCGCACCTGGTCGTGCCGGAGATCGAGGCCATCCACACCGAAACCCTGGTGCAGCTGGAAGCCGAACAGGGCCTGCGGGTGATCCCGACCGCCCGCGCCGCGCGCCTGACCATGGACCGCGAGGGCATCCGCCGGCTGGCGGCCGAGACGCTGGGCCTGCCGACCTCGCCGTACCGTTTCGTCGATACCGAGGCCGAATACCGCGATGCGGTGGCCGCGATCGGCCTGCCGTGCGTGGTCAAGCCGGTGATGTCGTCCTCGGGCAAGGGCCAGAGCACGTTGCGCAGCGAGGCCGACATCGGCCCGGCGTGGGACTACGCGCAGACCGGTGGCCGCGCCGGTGCCGGGCGCTGCATCGTCGAGGGCTTCATCGACTTCGAGTACGAGATCACCCTGCTGACTGTGCGCCATGCCGGCGGCACGTCGTTCTGCGATCCGGTTGGGCACCTGCAGCGCGACGGTGACTACCGCGAAAGCTGGCAGCCGCAGGCGATGTCGCCCAAGGCGCTGGAGCGCGCGCAGCAGATTGCCCGCGCCATCACCGACGACCTCGGTGGCTGGGGCCTGTTCGGCGTGGAGCTGTTCGTGAAGGGCGACGATGTCTGGTTCAGCGAGGTCTCGCCGCGTCCGCACGACACCGGCCTGGTCACGCTGGTATCGCAGGAGCTGAGTGAGTTCGCGCTGCATGCCCGCGCGATCCTGGGCCTGCCGATCCCGGTGATCCGTCACCACGGCGCATCGGCCTCGTGCGCGATGCTGGCGCAGGGCAACGGCGTGCCGTTCTTCAGCAACGTGGCCGAAGCGCTGCTGCACCCGGATTCGGCGCTGCGCCTGTTCGGCAAGCCGATGGTGCAGGGCCAGCGCCGCGTCGGCGTCACCCTGGCGCGCGCGGCCGACGTGGACCAGGCGCGTGCGATCGCGCGCGATGCGGCGGCAGCGATCGGGATTGAGCTGCGCTGAGTTCGTTTGGAGCTCCCCTCTCCCCAACCCTTCCCTTGGCGGTGCCAAAGGGAGGGGCAAAAGCAGGCTTCGTTGCAGCCTGAAGCGCCGCGCAGAACCGCCGCCTCCCTATGGCACCGCCAAGGGGAGGACGGGGGAGGGGTAAGCCCTTGGCCTTGCCGCAACAAAAAACGCCGGCTTCCGCCGGCGTTTTCCGTAAGCCCTCAGCGCACGTCCACCCAGACCAGATGGTGGTCGCTGCCGTCGGCGATCTTCGCCTCGGGGCTGGCGTTGGCCGGCCAGAACACGCCGCTACCGATGTAGCTGAAACCCGTGGATGGCAGCACGTAGTCCAGGCGCATCGTGCCCGAGCGCGGGCCGAAATCACCGGTGGCGTGCTGCGGTGCGCCGCGCCGGACCAGGCCCTTTTCGGCATAGGCTAGGCTGGTCTCGCGCGCGCCCTCGCTGCTCGGCGTGGGGTAGCGCAGCACGCGCGGATGCTCGAGCAGTTCGAGGATGGCGTCGTGGCGGCCGTCGCCATCGACCGGGTCGTTGTTCATGTCGCCGACGATCACGAACCGCGCATCGGCGGCCAGCCCGCCGCAGCGGCCCTGGTCGTCGCACAGCCAGGCGTCGTTGCCGCCATCGAGATAGTCCTTCCACAGCCGCAGCTCGTCATGGTTGCGCGCGGCGTTGCGCTTCTCCTTGCCATCGAACACCGGCGGGGTGGGGTGGGAGGCCAGCACGTGCACGGTGCCCAGCGGGGTTTCCACCGGCACGTCCCAGTGCGATTTGGACGACAGGCGCAGCTGTGACCACACCGCATCGGGCCAGAACGATTTGCCGGTGCCCGGCTCGATCGGGCGCAGCGCGCCGGGCATGGCGCTCCACTTCAGCAGCTGGAAGCTGCGTACGTGCTTCTCGTCGATGGGGTAGCGGGACAGCACCAGCATGCCGTATTGGCCCGGGTGCAGGCCGTAGCCCCACGCATCGTTGCCACGCTCGCGGCCGGTGCCGCCGACGCTGCCGTTGTTGTCCAGGTCCAGGCCGCTGGGCACGCCGGTGTTGACCGGTGCCAGGTAGCGGTAGGGGTAGTGCAGCGGTTCGCCGCCACCGGGCTGGGCCACTTCGAGGTAGCGCTGCTGGAACAGCTCGGCGGCCCGGTGGGCCGGGTCGAAGTCGAACTCGTTGAGCAGCACCAGGTCCGGGCGCGCCTGTTGCAGCACCGCGGCGATCTTGCGTGCATGGGCGCTGTCGCCCTGCAGTTCGCGGATCAGGCCACCTTCCTCGTCGGAGTACAGCGAGGTGTTGTACGTGGCCAGCCGCAGGTGGTCGGCGGAGGAGGGCATGCTGGCGGTGTTCGCGGAGGTGGAACAGGCTGCCAGCAGCAGGGTCATGGGGAGCAGGAAAGTGGGAATGCGCATCCGGGCATTTTCTCACGACCTCATGACCGGTACGAGAAATGCGAACGCCCCGCGGGGGCGGGGCGTCCGAGGTCCGGCTGAGCGTGGGATCAGAACGTGCAGCCCATGGCGCCGAAGCTGGTCTTGGCCTGGTCCATGGCGGTCTTGCACTGGGCGGCCAGGGCGGTCTTGTCGGAGATGCCCTTCCAGGCGTTCTTCGACTGCTCGATGCCCTGCTTCATCATGTCGCGCTGGGCTTCGGGAACCTTGTCGCTGATGCAGGCGTAGACCTTCTCCAGGTACTGGTCGCATTCCGGGACGCCGGTGCCGGCATCAACGGTGTCGGTGGTCGGCGCCGGGGTGACGGCGGCCGGGGCGGAGGCGGCCGGAGCTGCGGGGGCTGCCGGGTCGGCAGGCGTCTCGGCCTTCTTGCAGGCGGCCAGGGACAGGACGGCAAAAGCGGCAACAGCCAGGATCTTGATCTTCACGCATAGCTCCAGTTGGACAGGGGTTCTTCCTTTTGGCCGCCGCGAGGTCCGCGGCGACGGGCGTAACTTTGCGTGAACTTTGGTTAAATTCAAATCAAGACTGCAACGCTTCGTTCCCCGGATCGGCCTGCCGCCAGTGCCGCCCATCGAAATACTCCAGCGGATGGTAGCGGCGCTTGTAGTCCATCTTGCGATGGCCGTGGATCCAGTAGCCCAGGTACAGGTGGGGCAGGCCACCGCGCTGGGCCCAGGCAATCTGCTGCAGGATCGCGAAGGTGCCCAGGCTGCGCTTGTCCTGCTCCGGGTCGAAGAAGGTGTACACCGCCGATAGGCCAAGTTCGGTGACATCGGTCACCGCCACGCCCAGCAGCCGGCCGCGCTGGTGGTCCACGGTCGGGCTGCGGATCTCCATGAAGCGCCCGTGCGACCAGCTGCCGATCAGGAACTGGTCGAACTCGTGTGGGCCATGGTCATCCATGCCGCCACGGGCATGGCGGTGCTGCAGGTAGCGCTGGTAGAGCGCGAACTGCTCGTCCGTGCGTTCGGCCGGCAGCACCCGGCATTCCAGGTCGGCGTTGCGGGCCAGGCAGCGGCGCTGGCTGCGGTCCGGCGCGAAGCGCGCCACCGGGATGCGCACCGGCACGCAGGCACGGCAGTTCTGGCAGTGCGGGCGGTAGACCAGGTCGCCGGAGCGGCGGAAGCCCCAGCTCAAGGCCATCGGGTACAGCGTGCCCAGGCGCTCGTCCTGGGGATCGAGCACGAGATCGCGTGCCTGCCGCTCCGGCCAGTAGCCGCAGGGGTGTTCCCCGGTCTGGAACAGGCGTAGTTCCTGATTGGTTTCGTCATGTACTGCCATGGGGCAAGCATAGCCCCGCGTCGTCGCAGAACCTGCGTCTGTCTGCCCGATGAATATCGCCGGTGGAGACGTCAACCGGTGTTTCCCCCGCGCGTTGACGGTAGCGAGGACGCACTGTCGCGTCCGTTCTTCCACCAACGGAGTCGCACCATGACCCAACGCAAGCCCTTCCTCCTGCTGGCCCTGCTGCTGGCCACGTCGGCCACCGGTGTTGCACTGGCTGCCAGTCCCGCCGGCCAGCGACCCACGCCGCCTCGCATGGATGCCAACGGTGATGGCGTGATCGATCGCCAGGAAGCCGCCTCGCATCCGCGCCTGGCCCAGCGCTTCGACGAGCTGGACAAGAACAAGGATGGCAAGCTGTCGCGCGAGGAGCTGCCGGCCCCGCGTTTCGCCGACCGGCATGGCCGGGGCGGCCATGGCCATGCGGGCCATGGCGGACGTGATGGCTTCATGCTGCGCGGCATGGACACCGACAATGACGGCCGGATCAGCGCTGCCGAGTACCGGGCCCACTTCGACCGTCTCGACGTCAACAAGGACGGTTTCATCGACCAGGCCGACCGTCAGGCCCGCGCCGAGCAGCGCCGCACCGAATGGTTCACCCAGGCCGACACCGACAAGGACGGCAAGTTGAGCCAGGCCGAACTGGACGCAGCACGCGGCAAGGAGCGGTCGCGCGGCCCGCGCGGTCCGATGCCGCCGCAGGCTCCGGCTGCGAAGTAACCCTTCCGGAGAGGCGCCGATCGACAGCACCCCCGCTGGCAACAGCGGGGTGTTTCATGTCCGGCCTCAGTTGCCCATCAAGGCGTACGCCACCGCGACCACCACGAGCAGCGACGCGCCAACCACCGCACTGCGGCCGAACAGGCTGCGATAGACCCAGGTCGGGCCACGGCGGCCGTGGCGCGCGGCGTCGCGCGCCAGCATCGGCGCCATCACCCGCGGCAGGCTGACCAGGTACTGGTAGTTCAGCACGGTCATGCCCACGGCGATGACCAGCACCCCGGGCAAGGGGCCCATCCGCAGCAGCACCGTCGCCATCGTGCTGGTGCAGAACAGGAAGGCGGTGGTGACATGCAGGCGCAGGAAACGGCGCAACTGCGTGCGCTCCTGCGCGGTCTCGGCATAGCGCAGCAGGTAGAGGCTGGACAGGTAGGCCGACAGCATGCCGAACGCGATGCTGCCGATGACCAGCAGGATGTCGTGGGAGTTGGGCATCAGGGTGTTCACCGTCGCCCCGAGCGTGCCGGCGGCGGCACCGCCTCCGAGGGTGGTCGTGCCCAGGCCACTGGCCCCCAGCTTGCCGGCGCCGGCGGCGGTGCCGAACACGATGGCGCTGGCGGTGCCGGGCGCGGCTAGCATCACCGTCGAGCAGACCGCCGCGGCAAAGGCTGTGCCCGGCGCGGTGCTGCGGGCGAACTCGCCGAAGCGCTTGAGCAGTTCGTCGCGCACGGTGGCGCGGGCACGCGACAAGCGCTTGCGCACGGCGGCATCGCTCAGGCCCAGCAGCCGTGCGACCTGCTGCGAGCTCTGTCCTTCGCGGTAGAACAGCAGCAGGGTCTCGCGGCTGTCCTCGGGCAGGGCCGAGATGATTTCCTCGGCGGCCAGTTCCTCTTCGACGCGGCTCATTGCCTCGACCGCATCCGGTGCGGGGTCGGCGGCCATGCCGATGGCGATCTCGGCCGCCTCGCCGCTGAGGGGGCGGTTGTGGTTGGCTCGCAGCCAGTCCCGGGCCAGGTTGCGGGTGATCTGGCGCAGCCACGGCAGGAAGCTGGCGCCGTTGTTGAGTTGGTTGAGCTGCTGCCAGGCCTTGATGAAGGCCTCCTGGGCGATGTCCTCGCTGGCCTGCACGTCGCGGGTGATCGCCAGGGCGATGGCGGTCACCGTGTTCTGGCAACCCAGCACGATGCGCCCGTAGGAGCGGGTGCAGCCGCGGCGGGCGGCGGGCAGTTCCTGTTGCAGCAGGGTGTCCAGCGTGGCGGTGGTCATGGGCGCTTCCCTCGGGGTTCGCAATACATGACGCAGGCCAGCGCTGGATGTGACCGGGGACGGGGAAACAGGGAGAAGGCCGGGCAGGGTGGTGGCACTGGCGCTTCCCCGTTTCGGATCCGGGCTATTTCTTGCCGGCGTCCGGCGCGGTGGTCGGCTGGATCCGCACGCGTACCTCCTCCGGCGCCTGCGGCGCCGCGGGCTGGGCCTGCGGGGCGGGCGCCGGTGCTGGCGGGGTGGGCGCGGCCTGCCGGCGCAGCATCATCAGCAGCACCACGCCGGCGATCACCGCCAGCAGGATGATGCGGATGCGCCATGCCCAGCCGCGGCCGCCGCTTTCCTGCTGCGGCATTTCGCGGAAGGCGTACTCGGCGACGGGATGGTCGGTACGGGTGGTCTGCAGCAGGTTGGCGCCGCGCAGGATCTCGCGCGCACGCGGCTGGTCATTGGCATGCACCACCCACACCGCGGGATGGTTGGTCCCGTCGCTCTTGTCCAGGTAACTGAACTGGCCGCGGCGCTTGCTGTGGTACGAGTGGCCGTTGGTGACGCGGACCTCGATGTCGGCATCGCGCAGCATCTGCGCCACCGCCTCGGCGTTCTCCACGCGCTGGCTGCTGAAGATCTTGCGCATGGCTTACTCCTTGCCGCCGTCGGCGCCGGTGGAAGGCGTGACGCGGATCAAGCCTTCCTGCGCGGTGCTGGCCACCAGCACGCCGTCACGGGTGAAGAACTGGCCCCGCGCCAGGCCGCGCGCGTCCTGTGCGCTCGGGCTGTCCAGCGAGTACAGCAGCCAGTCGTCGACCCGGAACGGGCGATGGAACCAGATGGCATGGTCCAGCGAGGCCATCTGCACGTGCGGCTGGTAGTAGCTGATGCCGTGCGGGAACGTGGCGGTGCCGAGCAGGTGGAAGTCGGAGGCATAGGCCAGCAATGCCTGGTGCAGCTCCGGTGCATCGCCGACCCTTTCGTTCAATCGCAGCCACACCTGGTGGTAGGGCGGGCGCTTGGGCGGGTGCAGTTCGTCGCGCGGATAGACATGCCGGAACTCGAACGGGCCGCCGCGCGAAAGCCAGCGCTGCACCTTCACCGGCAGCCGCTCGAGCACGTCGGCCGGCAGCGGGCGGTTGGGCTCGATGTCTTCCGGTGCCGGCACCTCCGGCATCTTGTGCTGGTGCTCGGCGCCGCGTTCGGCCTGCTGGAAGGAGGCCGCGCAGAAGAAGATCACCTTGCCGTGCTGGATCGCGGTGACGCGGCGCACCGAGAAGCTGCCGCCGTCGCGGGTGCGGTCCACGTCGTAGATGATCGGGTGGTCGATGTTGCCGGCACGCAGGAAATAGGCATGCAGCGAATGCACGTGGCGGCCGTTGTCGATGGTGGCCTGGGCGGCGGCCAGCGCCTGCCCCAGCACCTGCCCGCCGAACACGTACTTGGTGCCGATATCGCGGCTCTGGCCACGGAACAGGTTGTCCTCCAGCCGCTCCAGCGACAACAGGTCAATCAGTTCGGGGACAACGGGTTCGGCATTGGCGGACAAGACGGCGGCCTTCGGTTCGACAGGTCGCGATTATAGCGGGCGGCAGCGCGCCGCCCGCCGGCGGGGCTCAGTTCTTGCCCAGGCGTGCGGCCAGCGCCTGCAGCGCGCCCTGGGCGTCGGCCGAGTACCAGGCCTCGACGAACCGCTCAAGCTGGATGTGCTCCGGTTGCATGGCGTCGTGCAGGTCGGCGCGGGCGATGGCGCGGGTCTGCAGCATCGGCTGGCGCGGCAGCTTGAGCTGTGCCTGCAGCCAGGCAACCGCCTGCGCGACGACCGCGTCGGCACCATTGGCCAGTTCATCGACCAGGCCGATCTCCAGCGCCCGCTCGGAGGTGACCAGCTGGCCGCCGGCCAGCAGCACGCCGGCACGGTGGGTGCCGACCACGCGCCGCATCAGGTGTTGGATGCCTTCCGGCGCGACCAGGCCGACCTGTACTTCGTTCAGGCCGATCACATAGGGCTTGGCCGGGTCGACGCTGCGTGCCATCACCCGGTAATCGCAGCACAGCGCCAGCACGCAGCCGCCGGCCGGCGAGTGGCCGGTCAATGCCGCCGCCACCGGGATGCGGCTTTCGGCCAGCGTGCGGGCGGCGCCGAAGAAGGCCTGCCAGCTGTCCAGCAGCTTGTGCTTGTCCTGGCCATGGCGCAGCAGGTACGGCACGTCCATGCCGCCGGTGAAGATGCGTTCGCTGCCGGACAGCACGATGCCCTGCACGTCCTCGGCCATGGCCTGGCTCAGCGCGGCGATCAGCGACCGGCAAAGCTCGGTGTCCAGCGCGTTGACCGGCGGCCGGGCCAGGCGCAGTTCGCGGATGGGGCCATGGTTGATCACTTCGATGAGCGTGGTCATGCTGCGGTTTCTCGTACGGCAGGGAGTCGTGGTTTCGATGATAACCAAACCATTCGTGTGCGTACTGTTGGGCCTGTGTGCGTTCGGGGCCGCGGCTCAAACGCGCGCGCCGGCCTGCGTGACGATCACCGATGGCTGGGCGCGGCTGCCACCGGGCGCCACGCCGATGACGGCCGGCTACGCGCGCCTCCGCAATGACTGCCGTGCCGAGGTGGTGGTGGTGGCCGCGGGCAGCCGCGCGTTCGGCGAGGTGTCGTTGCATGAAACCACGCAGGTGCAGGGGGTCAGCCGGATGCGCGAGGTGGCGCGGCTGCCGATCCCGGCTGGGGCGACGGTGGAGCTCAAGCCCGGTGGCCTGCACCTGATGTTGATGCAGCCTGCGCTGACGCTGGCCGAGGGCACGCGGGTGCCCCTGCGGCTGAGCCTGGAGGACGGGGCCAAGGTGGACGGCACCTTGCAGGTGCGGCGTCAGGCGCCGGGGCAGCCCTGACCGTCCCACGCAGCGGGATCCGCGTCCGGGCCGGGAGCTATCTGGTGGGCGTGCCGCACCTGCTTCATCCAGTCACGCGGTGATGTGCCCACCTTCGCGGCGAAGGCGCGGGACAGCGCCGAGGCATTGGCATACCCCAGCTCTTCGGCCAGCGCGGTGATCGGCCGGCCACGCCGCAGGTCGCGTTGCGCCAGCGCGATGCGCCAATCGGTCAGGTAGTCGGCCGGGGTCTGCCCGACCCACGCGCGGAAGGTGTTGGCGAAGGCGGTGCGTGACATGCCGGCGCGTTCGGCCATGCGTGCCAGTGTCCATGGATGGCCCGGCGTGTCATGCATCGCCACCAGCGCACGGGCCAGCCGCGGCTCGGACAGGCCGGTGATGAAGCCGGGACGGATGCCCGCTTCCTCCGGGTGATCAAGCAGCCAGCGCAGCAACTGGATGACCACGACCTCGAACAGGCGGTCGGTCAGCAGGCGCTGTCCACAGCGTGCCTGGTCGGTTTCGCAGAACAGCAGCTCCAGTGACAGCGCCAGCCCGGGTACCCGGTCCAGCGGCAGCGCGACCAGTGGCGGCAGCCCCCGGACCAGCGGATGGGCCATGCCGCCATCGAAGTCCAGCCGGGCACAGGTGAAGTCGGCACCGTCGCGGGGCGGGTTGTGGAACCGGTGGGTCAGCGGACGGGGATAGAACAGCAGGCTGGGGACATCGAAATGCATCCGCTCCGGCAGGTCGCGGCGGCCGGGGTGGCTGACCTCGAGCTGGCCGCGGCGCAGCACGTGCAGGAAGGCATGGCCTTGGCCGGCGTCGAAATGGGTGAGTCCGCACAGGGGGCCCGAGTGGTACAGCTGCGCCCGGAAGCGGAAGTTGTCCAGGATGCCGGCCAGCCGATCCATCGGGGGAGTGGTGCTCATTTGTATCAATTGGTTTGTTTGGCGTACGAATCGTATCAAATGATCCATCCAGGTCGCGGAGACTGGCTCCACGGGCAGCCCGCCCGATGCGTCCCACCCCACCGATCAGGAGATCACCATGTCCCGTGTCAGCCTTCAGTCCCAATCCGCTCCCGCCGCCAGCCAGCCGCTGCTCGCCCAGATCCAGCAGGCCTTCGGCGCCACCCCGAACATGTTCAAGGCCGTTGCCAACTCCCCGGCCGCACTGCAGAGCATGTGGGCCGCTTTCGGTGCCTTGGGCAAGGGCACGCTCGGCGCGCGCCTGGGTGAGCAGATCGCCGTGGCCATCGCCAACCGCAACCGATGCGAGTACTGCCTGGCCGCCCATACCGTGCTCGGCCAGCAGGCCGGCGCGACCGCCACCGACATGGCCGAGGCGCAGCTTGGTCGCTCCCGTGATGCCCGTACCGCGGCGGCGCTGGCGTTTGCGTTGAAGGTGGTGGAGCAGCGTGCGCAGCTCACCGACACGGATGTCGCGCACCTGCGTGGGGCCGGATTCGATGACGGGCAGATCGTGGAGATCCTGGCCCACGTCGCGCTCAACCTGTTCACCAACTACATCAACGTGGCGCTGGATGTGCCGGTGGATTTCCCGAAGGTGGCGTTGAAGTAACGGGGGCGCTGCTGCGCTTCAGCCGGAAAAAGGAAAGCCGCCCCCAAGGGCGGCTTTCCTCATTCCAGCAATGCATACGGCAACTCAGCTCGAAGCGTTCCGCACCGGTTCCGGCAACGGCGCGCTCTTGCCGGTTTGCGTATCCATCCACACGACGACCACATTGCCGTCGGAGTACAGCTTGCTGCTGTCCTGCTGGTCGACGATGCGATGGCCGATGGTCACGCTGCTGTTGCCCAGCCGCTCGACGAACAGTTCCACCACGATGTCGTTGGGCCACACGATCGGCAGGCGGTAGTTGATGTTGGTGTTGGCCACCACCGGTGCGATGCGGTCGCTCATCGACACGCCTTCCACGCCCAGCATCCAGCGCACGCGCGCCTCTTCCAGGTAGGAGACGTACTTGGCGTTGTTGACGTGGCCCATGGAGTCCATGTCGCGCCAGCGCACGCTGATCGGTACGCGGGCCAGTTGCTTGTGTTCGCTGCTCATCACGAGGCCTTCTTCTTGCGGGGGGCGGCGGCTTTCTTGGTGGCCGTCTTCTTGGCGGCCTTTTCCTTGCGCGGCGGGCGCGCATCGGGCTTGTTGGCCACTGCGGCCGGCTGCTCCGGGCGCGCCTGCGTGGACGGCAGCATCCGCGCCAGGAACTGGCCGGTGTACGAGTCCGGATGCGCGGCCACGTCTTCGGGGGTACCGGTGACCAGGATGGTGCCGCCGCGATGGCCGCCTTCCGGCCCGAGGTCGACGATCCAGTCGGCGGTCTTGATCACGTCCAGGTTGTGCTCGATCACCACCACCGTGTTGCCCTCGTCGCGCAGCTTGTGCAGCACGCCGAGCAGGGCCTCGATGTCGTGGAAGTGCAGGCCGGTGGTCGGCTCGTCGAGGATGTACAGGGTGCGCCCGGTATCACGGCGCGAGAGCTCCTTGGACAGTTTCACGCGCTGCGCTTCACCACCGGACAGCGTGGTCGCGCTCTGGCCCAGCTTGACGTAGCTCAGGCCCACGTCGACCAGCGTTTCCAGCTTGCGAGCGATGGTCGGCACCGGTTCGAACAGGCGCAACGCATCCTCGACGGTCATCTCCAGCACGTCGTTGATGTTGTAGCCCTTGTAGAGGATCTCCAGCGTCTCGCGGTTGTAGCGCTTGCCGTGGCAGACGTCGCAGGGCACGTACACGTCCGGCAGGAAGTGCATCTCCACCTTGATCAGGCCATCGCCCTGGCAGGCCTCGCAGCGGCCGCCACGCACGTTGAAGCTGAAGCGGCCCGGCGAGTAACCGCGCGCACGTGCCTCGGGCACCTGGGCGAACAGTTCGCGCAGTGGCGTGAACAGGCCGGTGTAGGTGGCCGGGTTCGAGCGCGGGGTGCGGCCGATCGGCGACTGGTCGATGTCCACCACCTTGTCGAACAGGTCCAGGCCATCGATTTCCTTGTACGGCGCGATCGGGTGCGAGGCGCCGTTGATCTCGTTGGCGGCCAGCGAGAACAGGGTGTCGTTGATCAGCGTCGACTTGCCCGAGCCGGATACGCCGGTGATGCAGGTGAGCAGGCCGGCCGGGATGTCCAGGTCCACGCCCTTGAGGTTGTTGCCGCTGGCACCGCGCAGGTGCAGCGTCATCTTCGGGTTGGCCTTGTGCCGGCGCGCCGGGATCTCGATGGCACGCTTGCCCGACAGGTACTGGCCGGTCAGCGAGCGCGGCGCATCGAGGATGTCCTGCAGCGAGCCCTGGCCGACGATCTCGCCGCCGTGCACGCCCGCGCCGGGGCCGATGTCCAGCACGTAGTCGGCCAGGCGGATGGCGTCTTCGTCATGTTCGACCACGATCACCGTGTTGCCGAGGTCACGCAGGCGGGTCAGGGTGCCGAGCAGGCGTTCGTTGTCGCGCTGGTGCAGGCCGATGGACGGCTCGTCGAGCACGTACATCACGCCGACCAGGCCGGCGCCGATCTGGCTGGCCAGGCGGATGCGCTGCGCCTCGCCGCCGGACAGGGTGTCGGCCTTGCGCTCCAGGGTGAGGTAATCCAGGCCCACGTCGACCAGGAAGCCCAGCCGTTCGGCGATCTCCTTGACGATCTTGGTGGCGATCTCGCCGCGCCAGCCCGGCAGGGTCAGCTGGTTGAAGAAGGTCAGGGCCTCGTCGATCGGCATCACCACCAGTTCGGGCAGCGGGCGGTCGGCGACGAACACGTTGCGGGCGGCCTTGTTCAGGCGCGCGCCCTTGCACTCCGGGCACGGCCGCTCGCTGATGTACTTGGCCAGCTCCTCGCGCACCGCCGGCGATTCGGTCTCGCGGTAGCGGCGTTCCAGGTTGGGGATGATGCCCTCGAAGCGGTGCTTGCGCTGGCTGCGGCCACCGGCCTCGGTGAAGTAGGTGAAGGTGATCTGGTCCTCGCCGCTGCCATACAGCACGGCCTGTTTCACGCTTTCCGGCAGCGACTGCCACGGCGCGTCGACGTCGAACTTGTAGTGCTTGGCCAGCGAGGCGATCAGCTGGAAGTAGTAGGCGTTGCGGCGGTCCCAGCCGCGCACCGCGCCGGCGGCCAGCGACAGCTCGGGGTGGATCACCACCCGCGACGGGTCGAAGTACTCGGCCATGCCCAGGCCATCACAGCCCGGACAGGCGCCCATCGGCGCGTTGAACGAGAACAGGCGCGGCTCCAGCTCCGGCAGCGCGTAGTCGCAGACCGGGCAGGAGTACTTGGAGGAGAACAGCTGCGGGGTGGCCTTGGCGTCGTCCAGGCTCTGCACCGAGGCCATGCCGTCGCCCAGCTTGAGCGCGGTCTCGAAGCTTTCGGCCAAGCGCTGCTTGAGGTCCTCGCGCGGGCGGAAGCGGTCGATCACCGCCTCGATGGTGTGCTTCTGGCGCAGCGCCAGTGGCGGCACCGCGTCGATCTCGTACAGCTCGCCGTCCACCCGCACGCGCACGAAGCCCTGCGCGCGCAGCTGGTCGAACACCTGCACGTGCTCGCCCTTGCGGTCCCGGATGACCGGGGCCAGCAGCATGTAGCGCTGCTCGGGGTCCAGCGCCAGCACCTGGTCGACCATCTGGCTGACCGTCTGCGCTTCCAGCGGGTAGCCGTGGTCCGGGCAGCGCGGGCTGCCGACGCGGGCGTAGAGCAGGCGCAGGTAGTCGTAGATCTCGGTGATGGTGCCCACGGTCGAGCGCGGGTTGTGCGAGGTCGACTTCTGCTCGATCGAGATGGCCGGGGACAGGCCCTCGATGTGGTCCAGGTCCGGCTTCTCCATCACGCTCAGGAACTGGCGTGCGTAGGCCGACAGCGACTCGACGTAGCGGCGCTGGCCTTCGGCATAGATGGTGTCGAACGCCAGCGAGGACTTGCCCGAGCCGGACAGGCCGGTGATCACGATCAACTTGTCGCGGGGCAGGTCGAGGTCGATGTTCTTGAGGTTGTGCGTCCGCGCACCGCGGATGCGGATGAAATCCATCGCCATGGGAGATCCGTATTGGACCGCCGCCGGCAGGCCGGCGGCAGAAGTGGGGGGCGTAGCTGACGGCAGTCGATCAGCCTAGCGGCCTTGTGATTTTGGGGCAATTACCGCATTTGCCAGTCCGAAAAGCTGAGACTGGGCGGTAGGCAGGTGATTGTTCAGACACGGTTTTCCCGAGCAGGGGGTGGGTTGACCCGGGCTGGGTTGTGCCGGTAAAATCCCGCTTCTGTCCGCCCTCGATGGCGGGCACGGCGACCACAATAACTACAGAGGAAGTCTGGTCATGTATGCAGTTCTGGTAACTGGCGGTAAGCAGTACCGCGTCGCTCAGGGTGAAACCCTGCGCGTTGAGAAGCTCGAAGTCGAAGCCGGCAGCGAGATCAAGTTCGACAACATCCTGATGCTCGGCGATGCCGACGGCATCAAGCTGGGTGATGCGCTCAAGGGCGCTTCGGTGACCGCCAAGGTCGTGGCCCACGGCCGCGCCGACAAGGTCCGGATCATCAAGTTCCGTCGCCGCAAGCACCACATGAAGCGTCAGGGTCACCGTCAGTACTACACCGAAATCCAAATCACCGGCATCGCCGGCTAATAGCTAAGGAGAATCCGTCATGGCACATAAAAAGGGCGTAGGCTCCTCGCGCAACGGCCGCGACTCCAACCCGAAGTACCTGGGCGTCAAGATCTTCGGTGGCCAGGCCATCGAGGCAGGCAACATCATCGTGCGTCAGCGCGGCACCCAGTTCCACCCGGGCGCCGGCGTCGGCCTGGGCCGCGACCACACGCTGTTCGCGCTGGTCGACGGCAAGGTTGAGTTCTCGGTGAAGGGCGCCAAGAAGCGTCGCACCGTCAGCGTCGTCGCGGAAGTCTGATTCCGCACGCGCAGGCGCCCACGTCCAGCGTGGGCAGCTGACGAAAGCCCCGCTTCGGCGGGGTTTTTCGTTGGCAGATATATTGGCGGGCCAGCGGTCCGTCGTTCCGGCCAGGCCGGGGCATTGCATAGAATCAGCGGCCAGGCAGTCCTGCCTCCCGCCATCAGTGGGCAACCAGAATCATGAAACTTGTAGACGAAGCGGAGATCCAGGTCATCGCTGGCAACGGCGGTAACGGCTGCGTGGGCTTTCGCCGTGAGAAGTTCATTCCGCTCGGTGGTCCCGATGGTGGTGACGGCGGCGACGGCGGCAGCGTGTGGATCCGTGCCGACGAGAACCTGAACACCCTGGTCGACTTCCGCCATGACCGCATCTTCAAGGCGCAGCGCGGCGAGAACGGCATGGGCCGCCAGGCCTACGGCAAGGGTGGCGAGGACCTGGTCATCACCGTGCCGGTCGGCACCGTGGTGATCAACGTGGCCACCGACGAAGTGATCGGTGACATGGTCCAGCATGGCGACCGCCTGCTGGTGGCCAAGGGCGGCAAGGGCGGCCTGGGCAACATGCACTTCAAGAGCTCGACCAACCGTGCCCCGCGCCAGGCGCTGCCGGGCGAGGAGGGCGAGGATCGCCTGCTCAAGCTGGAGCTGAAACTGTTGGCCGACGTCGGCCTGCTGGGCTTCCCGAATGCCGGCAAGAGCACCCTGATCCGCGCGGTCTCGGCGGCGACGCCGAAGGTGGCCGACTACCCGTTCACCACGCTGTACCCGAACCTGGGCGTGGTGAAGGTGGAGAACTACCGCAGCTTCGTGATCGCCGACATCCCGGGCCTGATCGAAGGCGCTGCCGACGGCGCCGGCCTGGGTGCGCAGTTCCTGCGCCACCTGCAGCGCACCCGCCTGCTGCTGCACCTCGTCGACATCTCGCCGATGGAAGGGGGCGTGGAAGGCATCTCGCCGGTCGAGCAGGTGCGTGCGATCGAGCGTGAGCTGGGCAAGCACGACCCGGAACTGCTGGAGAAGCCGCGGTGGCTGGTGCTGAACAAGGCCGACCTGATGTTCGAGGACGAGGCGCAGGCCGCGGCCGAGCAGGTGGTCAAGGAGCTGGGCTGGACCGGTCCGTGGTACCTGGTCTCGGCGCTGGGTCGTGAGGGCACCTGGCCGATCATGAAGGACATCATGGCCTTCTTCGACCACCAGAAGCTGCTGGAAGCCGAAGAGCGCGAAGCGCAGGGCGGCTGAGTTTCCTGCGCTGCAGGCAGAAGCGCCGCGCTTCCGAAGGGGAGGGCGGCGTTTTTTATGCCGGCAGTACCGGGCCGGGCTCGGCAAGGGTCTTCCCGGGAAAGCCCGGTGGAGCTTGGCTCCGCTCTACGGGGGATCGCGGGCAACAAAAAACCCGGCGCGGGGCCGGGCTTTTCATGCCGGGAGCCTTGCGGCTCCAGGTGATCGCCGGATCAGGCGGCCTTGATGGCCTTGATGCGGGCGGTCAGACGGCTCTTATGACGCGCAGCCTTGTTCTTGTGAATCAGGCCACGGGCGCTGAAACGGTCGAGGATCGGCTGGGCGACGGCAAAGGCAGCCTCGGCGCCGGCGGCGTCGTTGGCGTCCAGAGCCTTGATCACCTTCTTGACGGCGGTGCGCAGCATCGAACGCTGAGCCGTGTTACGCGCGTTGCGCACAACGGTCTGCTTGGCGCGCTTCTTGGCGGACTTGATATTGGCCACAGTGGTGGTTTCCTGAAAATCGATGTGGTGGGAACAGCAAGCTCACAAGTATGATGGCAGACCAAATGAACGTCAAGTCGAGTTGTCAAGGGGGCTGTAAGTGAGTTCGCCGCGCATGTTGCGGGGGCTGCTGTCGTTCAGCAGCATGACGATGATTTCGCGGGTCCTCGGGCTCGTGCGCGATCAGGCAATATCCATCACCTTCGGTGCCAATGCGACCACCGATGCGTTCTGGGTGGCCTTCCGCGTGCCCAATTTCCTGCGCCGGCTGTTTGCCGAGGGCTCGTTCGCCACGGCGTTCGTACCGGTATTCACCGAGGTGAAGGAAACCCGCCCGCACGCTGACCTGCGCGAGCTCATGTCCCGGGTGTCCGGGACCCTGGGGGGCATTCTACTGGTCCTGACCGCGCTGGGGCTGATTTTCACGCCACAGATCGCCTGGCTGTTCGCCGACGCCGATGCCGCCGACCCGGTCAAGTACGGGCTGCTGGTGGACCTGCTGCGGCTGACCTTCCCGTTCCTGCTGTTCGTGTCGCTGACCGCGCTGGCCGGCGGGGCGCTGAACAGCTTCCAGAAGTTCGCCATGCCGGCGCTGACGCCGGTGATCCTCAACCTGTGCATGATCGCCGGCGCGCTGTGGCTGGCGCCGCGGCTGGAGGTGCCGATCCTGGCACTGGGCTGGTCGGTGCTGGCGGCCGGCGTGCTGCAGTTGCTGTTCCAGCTGCCCTCGCTGAAGGGCATCAACCTGCTGACGTTGCCGCGCTGGGGCTGGAACCACCCGGACGTGCGCAGGGTGCTGACCCTGATGGTACCGACCCTGTTCGGCTCCTCGGTGGCGCAGATCAACCTGATGCTGGACACGGTGATCGCGGCCAAGCTCAGCGATGGCTCGCAGTCCTGGCTGTCGCTGGCCGACCGCTTCCTGGAGCTGCCGCTGGGCGTGTTCGGGGTGGCACTGGGCACGGTGATCCTGCCGGCGCTGGCCCGCCATCACGTCAAGACCGACGGGGAAGGCTTCTCCAACGCGCTGGACTGGGGTCTGCGCATGACCCTGTTGATCGCCGTACCGGCCATGCTTGGCCTGTTGCTGCTGGCCGAGCCGCTGATCGCGACCCTGTTCCAGTACCGCCAGTTCACCCCGTTCGATACCCGGATGACGGCGTTGTCGGTCTATGGCCTGAGCTTCGGCCTGCCGGCGTTCGCGCTGTTGAAGGTGGTGCTGCCGGCGTTCTACTCGCGGCAGGACACCAAGACCCCGGTGCGCGCCGGCCTGGTCGCGCTGGTGGCCAACATGGTGTTCAACTTCATCCTGCTGGCGGTGGTCTACCAGATCATGGTACCGGAGGCGTTGAAGGCGCAGGGGGTGATGGCCGCGCTGGCCAAGCAGCCGGGCCTGCACCTGGCGCTGGGCATCGCCAGTGCGCTGTCCAGTTACCTGAACCTCGGATTGCTGTGGTACTGGCTGGGCAAGACCGGCGTCTACCAGCGGCGACCGGGCTGGGGCGGGTACGTGGTGCGCCTGCTGCTGTCCTGCGCGGCGATGGTGGCGGTACTGCTGGCCCTGCTGTACTGGTTGCCGGCGTTCACCCCGATGGACAAGTGGCATCGGATCGGCAGCCTGGCGCTGCTGGTCGGCGGTGGCGGGTTGACCTACCTGCTGGCGATGGTGGCCATGGGCTTCCGCCCGCGCGACCTGCGCGGGCATTGAGGCGCCCGCTATACTTCCGGGCTACATGAGACAGAACCGGCCCGGAAAGGGTCGGATCCGGATGGAATGAGCAGGCTTTTTAGAGACGTCGATGGCGGGGTGCTTGCCCCGCAGGGAAGCGTGGTCTGCATCGGTGCCTTCGACGGCCTGCACCTGGGCCATCGGGCGTTGGTGCGCCACGCCGTTGCCCGTGCCCGCGCGCTGGGCGTGCCCGCCGTGGCGCTGGGCTTCGAGCCGCTGCCGCGTGAGTTCTTCGCCAAGGACAACCCGCCGCCGCGGCTGATGCTGGCCCGCGACAAGGTGGCCACGCTGCGCGAGCTGGGCATCGACCAGGTCGGCCTGCTGCGTTTCGACGCCCGGATGGCGGCGATCACCGCCGAGGACTTCGTGCGCGAGATGCTGGTGCGCCGGCTGGGGGCGCGCGAGGTCTGGATCGGCCCCCGCTTCCACTTCGGCAACCGCCGTGGCGGCGATATCGCGCTGCTGCAGGCGATGGGCGCCGAGCTGGGCTTCGTGGCCGGCGAGATCGAGCCGGTGCACCTGAACGGCGAGCGCATCTCCAGCACCCGCATCCGCGAGCTGCTGGTGGCCGGCAACTTCGGCCACGCCGCCGACCTGCTGGGCCGCCCGTACGCGATCGGTGGCCGGGTGGTGCGCGGGCAGCAGCTGGGCCGTACGCTGGGTTTCCCCACGGCCAACTTGCGTTTCCCCAAAACACCCGCACTTTCAGGTATCTACGCCACCTGGGTGCACGGTGTCTTCGAACAGCCGTGGCCGTCGGTCTCGAGCTTCGGCACGCGGCCGACGGTGGAGGGCGTGGAGCCGCTGCTGGAAGCCCACCTGTTCGATTTCCAGGGCGACCTGTACGGCCGCCACATCGAAGTGGAGTTCGTCGCCAAGCTGCGCGATGAAGAGAAGTTCAACGATCTGCCGGCGCTGACCGAGCAGATGCACCGCGACGCCGAACAGGCGCGTCGCATCCTTTCCGAACACAGATTGCGAGCCACCGCGTGAGCCAGGATTACAAAGCCACCCTCCATCTGCCGGCAACGGAGTTTCCGATGCGCGGCGACCTGCCCAAGCGCGAGCCGGGCATCCTGGCGCGTTGGGAAGAGCAGGGCATCTACGCGCAGCTGCGCGAGAACGCCAAGGGCCGGCCGCTGTTCGTGCTGCACGATGGCCCGCCGTACGCCAATGGCCAGATCCACCTGGGCCACGCGGTCAACAAGATCCTGAAGGACATCATCGTCAAGTCGCGCTACCTGGACGGCTTCGATGCGCCCTACGTGCCAGGCTGGGACTGCCACGGCCTGCCGATCGAGATCGCGGTCGAGAAGAAGTGGGGCAAGGTCGGCGTCAAGCTGGACGCGGTCGAGTTCCGCCAGAAGTGCCGCGAGTACGCCGAGGAGCAGATCGACATCCAGCGCCGCGACTTCAAGCGCCTGGGCGTGATCGGTGATTGGGACAACCCATACAAGACGCTGAGCTTCGACTTCGAGGCCAACGAGATCCGCGCGCTGGCCAAGATCGTCGCCAACGGCCACCTGGTGCGCGGCGCCAAGCCGGTGCACTGGTGCTTCGACTGCGGCTCGGCGCTGGCCGAGGCCGAGATCGAATACCAGGACAAGACCTCGCCGGCCGTGGACGTGGCCTACGCCGCGCGGGATGCCAAGGCGCTGGCCGCCAGCTTCGGCGTCACGCTGCCGGCGGGCGTGGAAGTGGCGGTGCCGATCTGGACCACCACCCCGTGGACGCTGCCGGCCTCGCTGGCGGTGTCGCTGGGCGCGGACATCGAATATGCATTGGTCGAGGGCCCGGCCCACAACGGCCAGCCGCGTTGGCTGGTGCTGGCCTCGGCGCTGGCCGAGCGTTCGCTGGCCCGCTATGGCGTGGCCGAGGTGGTGGTGCACGGCCATGCCAAGGGCGCGGCGCTGGAGAACCAGCTGCTGGGGCACCCGTTCTACGCCAACCGCGACATCCCGTTGCTCAACGGCGAGCACGTGTCCGATGCCGACGGTACCGGTGCGGTGCACACCGCGCCCGGTCACGGCCAGGAGGACTACGTAGTCAGCCAGGCCTATGGCCTGCTGGAGCACTACAACGCCGGCCAGATCAACCCGATCGACGGTGCGGGCGTGTACCTGCCGTCGACGCCGCCGGCCGGCACGCAGGAACTGGCCGGGCTGCACATCTGGAAGGCCCAGCCGCTGATCATCGAGGTGCTGCGCCAGAGCGGCGCGCTGCTGGCGTTCGTCGAAATCCAGCACAGCTACCCGCATTGCTGGCGCCACAAGAAGACGCCGCTGGTGTTCCGCGCCACCCCGCAGTGGTTCATCTCGATGGACAAGGCTGGCCTGCGCGCCGATGCGATGAAGGCCATCGACACCGTGGGCTGGTTCCCGACCTGGGGCAAGGCGCGTATCGCCAGCATGGTGGAGGGTCGCCCGGACTGGACGATCTCGCGCCAGCGTACCTGGGGCGTGCCGATCGCGCTGTTCATGCACCGCGAGACCGGCGAGCCGCACCCGCGCACCGTCGAGCTGATGCAGCAGGTGGCCGACCGCGTGCAGGTCGAGGGCATCGACGTGTGGTATTCGCTGGATGCCAGCGAACTGCTCGGCGATGAGGCCGCGCAGTACGAGAAGGTCACCGATATCCTCGATGTCTGGTTCGACTCGGGCGTCACCCACGAAGGCGTGCTGCTGGCGCGTGGCTTCGGCAAGCCGGCCGACCTGTACCTGGAAGGCTCGGACCAGCACCGCGGCTGGTTCCAGTCCTCGCTGCTGACCGGCGTGGCCATCGACAAGGCGGCGCCGTACAGGCAGTGCCTGACCCACGGTTTCACCGTGGACGAGCACGGCCGCAAGATGTCCAAGTCGCTGGGCAACGGCATCGAGCCGCAGGACATCATGAACAAGCTGGGCGCGGACATCCTGCGCCTGTGGATCGCCTCGGCCGACTACAGCAACGAGATGTCGCTGTCGCAGGAGATCCTCAAGCGCAACGCCGATGCCTATCGCCGCCTGCGCAACACCGCGCGCTTCCTGCTCGGCAACCTGGACGGCTTCGACCCGGCCCGGGACCTGCGCCCGCTGGAAGACATGGTCGCGCTGGACCGCTGGATCGTGCACCGCGCGTTCGAGCTGCAGGAGAAGATCAAGCTCGCCTACGCCAGCTACAACATGGCCGAGATCGTCCAGTTGCTGCTGAACTTCTGCAGCGTGGACCTGGGCTCGTTGTACCTGGACGTGACCAAGGACCGCCTGTACACGATGCAGGAGGATTCGCGCGGCCGCCGTTCGGCGCAGAGCGCGATGTACCGCATCGCCGAGGCGTTCGTGCGCTGGGTGGCGCCGATCCTGACCTTCACCGCCGAGGAGCTGTGGTGCTACCTGCCGGGCGAACGCGCCGGCAACGTGCTGTTCACCACCTGGTACGACGGCCTGGCCCCGTTGCCGGCCGATGCACAGCTGTCGGCGGCCGACTTCGACCAGTTGCTGGCGCTGCGCGAGCAGGTGGCCAAGGTGCTGGAGCCGATGCGCGCCAACGGTGCCATCGGCGCGGCGCTGGAAGCGGAGATCACCGTCGCCGCCAACGAGGAGCAGGCCGCACGCTGGCAGCCGCTGGCCGATGAAATGCGTTTCCTGTTCATCAGCGGCGACGTGAGCGTGCGCCCGGCGACCACCGACGAGGTGTTCGTCAGCGCGCAGCCGACCGAGAAGGCCAAGTGCGTGCGCTGCTGGCATTACCGCGCCGACGTCGGCGCGGTGGCCGCGCACCCGGAGCTGTGCGGCCGCTGCGTCAGCAACATCGAAGGTGCGGGCGAGGACCGCCGCTGGTTCTGACCAGCCGCGGCGGTTGAAGGGGCGGGGGCGCCGACGGCCATGGCCGGGCGCCCGCGTCTTCCCTTAAGAATTTCTACGGATGCACACATGCAGTCGAAAGCGGTTAAACCCAATGCGTTGATCTGGCTGCTGCTGTCGGTGGCGGTGATCGGGCTGGACCAGTGGAGCAAGGCGTGGGTGCTGTCGAGCCTGCCCGAGTTCACGCCGGTGCCGGTGATCGACGGTTTCTGGAACTGGTATCGCACCTACAACACCGGCGCGGCGTTCAGCTTCCTCAGTGACGCCGGTGGCTGGCAGTTGTGGTTCTTCACCTTCCTGGCGGTGGCGATCAGCGGCCTGATGGCGTTCTGGCTGTCGCGCACGCCGCGTGCCAACTGGCGCAGCGCATTGCCGTATGCGCTGGTGATCGGCGGCGCGATCGGCAACGTGATCGACCGGCAGATCCACGGTCACGTGGTGGACTTCATCCAGTGGTACGTGGGCAACCATTACTGGCCCTCGTTCAACATCGCCGATTCGGCGATCGTGGCCGGTGCCGTCGGCATCGCCCTGTCGGGCCTGTTTGAAGGCAAGTCCGGAAAAAAAGCCGGATAATTCCCACCTGTTTCACCGAAACCGGCCATTGCCGGCCGGAGTATCTGAAAGATGGACGTTCTGCTCGCCAATCCCCGTGGTTTCTGCGCCGGCGTCGACCGCGCCATCGAGATCGTCAAGCGTGCGATCGAGACGCTGGGGGCGCCGATCTACGTGCGCCACGAGGTGGTGCACAACCGCTTCGTGGTCGATGACCTGAAGGCACGCGGGGCGATCTTCGTCGAGGAACTGGACGAGGTGCCGGACGGCAACACGGTGATCTTCAGCGCGCATGGCGTGTCGCAGGCGGTGCGCGGCGAAGCCGAGCGCCGCTGCCTGAAGGTGTTCGACGCCACCTGTCCGCTGGTGACCAAGGTCCACCTGGAAGTGGCGCGGCACTGCCGCGCCGGCCGCGACGTAGTGCTGATCGGCCACGAAGGCCATCCGGAAGTGGAAGGCACCATGGGCCAGTGGAACCGCGAGAAGGGCAAGGGCCACATCTACCTGGTGGAGAGCGTGGAGGACGTTGAGGCGCTGCAGGTCAGCCAGCCGGAGAACTTCGCCTACACCACCCAGACCACGCTGTCGGTGGATGACACCCGCGCGGTGATCGAAGCCCTGCGCACCCATTTCCCGGCCATCCAGGGCCCGAAGAACGACGACATCTGCTACGCCACGCAGAACCGCCAGGATGCGGTGCGTGACCTGGCCAAGCAGTGTGACCTGGTGCTGGTGGTCGGTTCGCCGAACAGCTCCAACTCCAACCGCCTCAGTGAGCTGGCCCGCCGTGAAGGCGTGGAGTCCTACCTGATCGACGGTGCACAGGAGATCGATCCGGCCTGGGTGGCCGGCAAGCAGCGCATCGGCCTGACCGCCGGTGCCTCGGCACCGCAGGTGCTGGTGGATGGCGTGATCGCCCGCCTGCGCGAGCTCGGCGCCAGCGGCGTGGCCGAGCTGGATGGTGAACCGGAATCGATGGTGTTCGCGCTGCCGAAGGAACTGCGGCTGCGCCTGGTCGATTGACCACGCCGCCGGCATTCATTAAACTTCGCGGCCACGCCGGAATAGCTCAGTTGGTAGAGCGGCGCATTCGTAATGCGTAGGTCGCAGGTTCGACTCCTGTTTCCGGCACCAAAGCAGAAAGCCGACTTTGCCAAGTCGGCTTTTTTGCTTTCCGGCCTGCGCGCGTGCGCCGCTGGTGCGACAACGTGTCGCACGTCCAGGTGCCTGTTTCCTGCGTGAAATCATTGTCAATGCCTATCCTAAGTGTTGCGTGAAAGCCTAAAATTGCGGCACTGACTCACGTTCTCTGTTCAGCGTCGTCCCGGCGGGCAATCCCCGGGCGGCTGTTCGCGCTTGTGGCATGGGGCGTGGGGGCCAGTACCTCCACCGCAATTGGATCGACCGATGATTCCGTTGAAATCTCTTGGACGCTTGTTGCGTCCGGGCCTGATTGTCGCGATGGCCGTCTTGATGACGGGCTGCGACTGGGCCTTGTTTGACCCGAAGGGCCAGATCGCCCGGGACGAACTCACGCTGCTGATCACCTGCACGGTGCTGATGCTGCTGGTCGTCATCCCGGTGATCGTGCTGACGTTGGTGTTCGCGTGGAAGTACCGCGCTTCCAACACCAAGGCCCGCTACGAGCCGACCTGGCATCACTCCACCGCCATCGAAGTGGTGGTCTGGTCGATCCCCTGCATGATCGTGCTGGTGCTGGCCGTGCTGACCTGGCGCTCCTCGCACGCCCTGGACCCGTACAAGCCGCTGGAATCGGACGCCAAGCCGGTCGTGGTCGAGGCCATCTCGCTGGACTGGAAGTGGCTGTTCGTCTATCCGGAAGAAAACGTCGCCGTGGTCAATGAACTGACCTTCCCGGTGCACACCCCGCTGAACCTGAAGATCACCGCCGACACGGTGATGAACGCGTTCTTCATTCCGCATCTGGGCAGCATGATCTACTCGATGGCCGGCATGGAGACCAAGCTGCACCTGATCGCGGACGAAGCCGGTACCTACCACGGCCGCTCCTCGCACTACAGCGGCGCGGGCTTCAGCAAGATGCATTTCGACGCGCACGCGGTCAGCAACGACGAGTACCAGGCCTGGTTGGCCAAGGTGCGCGCCGATGCCAAGGTGATGGACCAGGCGTCCTTCGCCGAGCTGAGCGCCGAGCGCAACCACGACTGGCACCCGGTGACCTACTACGGCAGCACCGAGAAGGGCCTGTTCGACTGGATCATCGCCAAGCACGTGGGCGACAACCACCACTTCGGCATGAAGCATGACGGCAAGGCGATGTCGCACGAGGGCGCGGGCCACGAGGCGATGAACCATGAAGCCATGGGCCACGAAGGTCACGACGCCGCAGCGGCCCCCGCCGCAGGCGAGGCTGACGGCCACGACGGTCACAATGCAGACGCGAACGCCGGGGCCGCTCACGCTGGCCACGGTGGCTCGGGAGAATGATGATGCTCGGAAAACTCTCATTTGATTCACTGCCGCACGATCCGATCGTGCTGACCACCCTGATCGGCGCGATCATCGGTGGCCTGGCAGTCGTGGGTGCCATCACCAAGTTCAAGCTGTGGGGCTACCTGTGGAAGGAGTGGTTCACCTCGGTGGACCACAAGAAGATCGGCGCGATGTACCTGATCGTGGCGTTCGTGATGCTGCTGCGCGGCTTCTCCGACGCGATCATGATGCGTGCCCAGCAGGCCGTCGCTGCCGGCGGCGCCGAGGGCTACCTGCCGCCGCACCACTACGACCAGATCTTCACCGCCCACGGCGTGATCATGATCTTCTTCGTGGCCATGCCGCTGATCACCGGCCTGATGAACCTGGTGGTGCCGCTGCAGATCGGTGCGCGCGACGTTGCCTATCCGTTCCTGAACTCGCTGAGCTTCTGGCTGTTCGTCGCAGGCTGCGGCCTGATGATGATCTCGCTGTGGATCGGTGAGTTCGCCGCGACCGGTTGGCTGGCGTTCCCGCCGCTGTCGGGGCTGGAATACAGTCCAAGCGTGGGCATGGATTACTACATCTGGGCGCTGCAGGTGTCAGGCCTGGGTACCACGCTGAGCGGCATCAACTTCTTCATCACCATCCTCAAGATGCGCACCCCGGGTATGAAGCTGATGACCATGCCGGTCTTCAGCTGGACCGCGCTGGTGACCAACGTGCTGATCATCGCCGCCTTCCCGGTGCTGACCGTCACCCTGGTGCTGCTGACCCTGGACCGCTACCTGGGGACGCACTTCTTCACCAACGACGGTGGCGGCAACGCCATGCTGTACATCAACCTGATCTGGATCTGGGGCCACCCGGAGGTCTACATCCTGGTGCTGCCGGCATTCGGTGTGTTCTCCGAAGTGATCGCGACCTTCTCGCGCAAGACCCTGTTCGGCTACAAGGGCATGGTGTACGCGACGGCCTGCATCGGCGTGCTGTCCTTCATCGTGTGGCTGCACCACTTCTTCACCATGGGCTCGGGTGCCAACGTCAATGCCTTCTTCGGCATCACGACGATGATCATCTCGATCCCGACCGGCGTGAAGATCTTCAACTGGCTGTTCACGATGTACCGCGGTCGCGTGCACTTCACCTCGCCGGTGCTGTGGACGATCGGCTTCATGGTCACCTTCACCATCGGCGGCATGACCGGCGTGATGCTGGCGATCCCGGCCATCGACTTCGTGCTGCACAACTCGCTGTTCCTGATCGCCCACTTCCACAACGTCATCATCGGCGGCGTGGTGTTCGGCATGTTCGCCGGCATCACCTACTGGTGGCCGAAGATGTTCGGCTTCAAGCTGGACGAGACCTGGGGCAAGCGTGCGTTCTGGGGCTGGTTCATCGGCTTCTACGTGGCCTTCATGCCGCTGTACGCCCTGGGCTTCATGGGCGCTACCCGCCGCATGCAGAGCTACCCGAACATGGAGTACCAGCCGTTCTTCGTCGTCGCCGCCGTCGGCGCCGCGATCATCGCCCTGGGCATCCTGTGCCAGGTGATCCAGATCTACGTGTCCATCCGCGACCGCAAGAAGAACATGGACCTGACCGGCGACCCGTGGGATGCCCGTACCTTGGAGTGGGAAACCGCTTCCCCGGTGCAGTTCTACAACTTCGCGACCCTGCCCAAGGGCGAGGAGCACGACGACTTCTGGCAGCGCAAGCAGCGTGGTGAAGCCTGGCCGAAGCCGGCCAAGTACACCGACATCCACATGCCGCGCAACACCGGTGCCGGCGTGGTGATCGGCGCGTTCAGCCTGGTGCTGGGCTTTGCGATGGTCTGGCACATCTGGTGGCTGGCCATCATCGGCCTGGTCGGCATGATTGGTACCTTCATCGTCCGTACCTTCGACAAGGACGTGGACTACTGGGTGCCGGCCGCTGAAGTGGAACGTATCGAGAACGAACACCGCCGCCACCTGGAAGCACAGGGGCTGGTGAAGACCGAGGTGAAGGCATGAGCACGAACGCCCACACGTTGAACCACGGTTCGGCTGCAGATGCAGCCGCCCATGACCACGAGCACCACGATTCGGGCGAGAACACCGTCTTCGGTTTCTGGGTGTACCTGATGAGCGATCTGCTCATCTTCGCCTCGCTGTTCGTGACCTACGTGGTGCTGTCCGGCGGCACCAATGGTGGTCCGGGCCCGAAGGAGCTGTTCGAGCTGCCGTTCGTGGCCTGGGAAACCGCGCTGCTGCTGGTGTCCTCGCTGACCTTCGGCCTGGGCATGATCGCCATGCACCAGTCCAGGCAGGGCCTGATGTTCTTCTGGCTGGCCATCACCTGGCTGCTGGGCGCCGGCTTCATGGGCATGGAACTCTGGGAGTTCAACCACCTGATCCATAACGGCAACGGTCCGGACTCCAGTGCCTTCCTGTCGGCGTTCTTCGCCTTGGTCGGCACCCACGGCCTGCACGTGACCGCCGGCCTGCTGTGGCTGCTGGTGATGTTCATCCAGCTCAAGCGCGATGGCCTGACCCCGCGCAACAAGACCCGCATGGCGTGCCTGAGCCTGTTCTGGCACTTCCTGGATCTGGTCTGGATCGGCGTGTTCTCTGTCGTCTACCTGTCGGGAGCTATGTAATGTCCGCACATGACAATCATGCACACGGTACCGGCGGCGAAAGCCACGGCAGCGTGAAGTCCTATCTGATCGGTTTCGTGCTGGCTGCGGTGCTGACCATCATCCCGTTCTGGGTGGTGATGAGCGGCGGCCTGTCCTCCGGCCTGGCCACCGGTGCGGTGATCGTGGTCGCCGGCATCCTGCAGCTGCTGGTGCACCTGGTGTTCTTCCTGCACCTGGACCGTTCCTCGGCCGCCCGCTGGAACGTCAATGCCGGCCTGTTCACCCTGGTGGTGATCGGCATCATCGTGGTCGGCACGCTGTGGGTGATGTGGAACATGAACCACCACATGATGCATTGAGCGGGTTGACCGCCTGAGCATCCGGGAAAGGCCGTCCTTCGGGGCGGCCTTTCCTTTTGGGCACGGCCGGCACGTGCCGCCACCGTCCGGAGGCGGGGCAACGGAAGCTGACGAAACCGTTCATTCGACGCCAACCAGCCATGATCGGGTTTGCTACCCTGTCCGCCTTTATGGCTCAGGGGCGCCCCGGTACTCCCATGGTGTGGTTACGCGTTTTTCCGATCCTGCTGCTGGTGGCCCTCAACACGCTGGCGCATTGCCTGCCGTTGTTCGTGGTCGCGCTGGTCAAGGCGATCCTGCCGTTCAAGAAGGTGCGCCTGGCCTGCAATCCGATGCTGACCGGATTGGCCGAGAGCTGGATCGGGGTCAACAGCGCGATGATGGGCCTGTTCACCCGCACCCGCTTCCAGGTCAGCGGCGATGCCGACCTGGAGCGCGATGGACATTATCTGGTGCTGGCCAACCACCAGAGCTGGGTCGACATCCTGGTGCTGCAGAAGGTGTTCAACCGGCGCATCCCGCTGCTGCGCTTCTTCCTGAAACGCTCGCTGTTCTGGGTGCCGGTGCTGGGCCTGGCGTGGTGGGCATTGGATTTCCCGTTCATGGGCCGCTACACGCGCAAGCAGATCGCCAGGAACCCGGAGCTCGGCCGGCGCGACATGGAGGTCACGCGCAAGGCCTGCGAGAAGTTCAACGCCATCCCGGTGGCGGTGATGAACTTCGTCGAGGGCACGCGTTTCACCCCGGCCAAGCATGACAGCCAGGGCTCGCCGTTCCGGCATCTGCTCAAGCCCAAGTCCGGCGGCGTGGCGTTCGTGCTCGACGCGATGGGCAAGGGCCTGCATGCGTTGCTGGACGTGACCATCGTCTATCCCAAGGGCATCCCGTCGATGATCGACCTGATGGCCAACCGTCTGCCGGAGGTGAAGGTATTGGTGCGCAAACTGCCGATTCCCGCCGAGTTGATCAACGGCAACTACCAGGATGACCGTACCTTCCGCGCCCAATTCCAGCAGTGGATGAATGGTCTGTGGGAACAGAAGGACGCCGACATCAGCCGCCTGCTCGAGAGCCGCGGCTGAGCCCGGACCGCCCAGCATCAAGGCCCCTGCGGGGGCCTTTTTGCTGCGTGCGTTCCTGCGCCGGTCGGCGGCGGGTGTACAGTGCGCGCCTGTCCGCAACATTTGATGAGGTCACGCATGAGCACTGATACCGCTTTCTATCCGGTGGGTACGCCCGGGCAGCCGTGGGGCGCGGCCGAGCGCGCGCAGTGGCTGGCGCGGCAGAAGGTGCAGCGCAGCCATGCCGAGGAAGTGGTGGCCAAGGTGGATGCCTTGCGTGATCGCTTCGATGTCTCGCAGTACGGCGAACTGGATTACCCCGGCGCGCGCTATCCGCTGCTGGCCGTGCGCAGTCCGGATTGGGACGACGCCTTGCCGGTGATGCTGGTGACCGGCGGCATCCATGGCTATGAAACCAGTGGCGTGCAGGGCGCGCTGCAGTTCCTGGACCAGCGTGCCGCCGACTACGCCGACAAGTGCAACCTGCTGGTCGTGCCCTGCGTCAGCCCCTGGGGCTACGAGCGCATCCAGCGCTGGAACGCACTGGCGCTGGACCCGAACCGTTCGTTCGTGCCGAACAGCCCGGCGCCGGAGTCGGCGGCGTTGATGGCGCTGGTGGCACCGCTGAAGGGACGCGTGCTGATGCACATCGACCTGCACGAGACCACCGACACCGATGAGTCCGAGTTCCGTCCGGCGCTGGCGGCGCGCGACGGCAAGCCGTTCGAACCTGGCGAAATCCCCGATGGCTTCTATCTGGTCGACGACAGCGAGAACCGGCAGCCGGCATTCCAGCAGGCGGTGATCGCCGAGGTGGAGAAGGTCACCCATATCGCGCCGGCCGACGCGCACGGACAGATCATCGGCTCGCCGGTGGTGGCGCATGGCGTGATCGAATATCCGCTCAAGGCGCTGGGCCTGTGCGCCAGCGTCAGTGGCGCGCGCTACACGACCACCACCGAGGTCTACCCGGACAGCCCGAAGGCAACCCCGCAGCAGTGCAACGATGCGCAGGTCGCAGCCGTGGTCGGCGCGCTGGACTACGCGCTGGCGCATCGCTGATCCGCACCGGGCGCCTGCCGCCCGGCATGCCCGGCGGCGGGCGTCCATGTGGCGGCGTGGGCCCACGGGCGTTCACGCCCTCACGCCGGCCGGGCAGGGACCATGCCGGCATGAAGACCCTCCTTGCGCTGCTTGTCCTGTCCCTGCTGGTCGCACCACGTGCGCACGCCGACGAGGTGCCCGCGTTCGACCGGCCGGGAATCGGTTTTTCCACCCGTACGCTCGGCAAGGGTGTGTTCGCCTGGGAGCAGGGCCTGCCGGACGCCAGCCGTGACCGCAGCGCGGGCACCACGACGACGACGTGGGCCGCGGCCACGCTGCTGCGCGCCGGCCTGTCCGATACGCTGGAACTGCAGTTGGGAGCGGACAGCTGGGGCCAGTCGTGCCGGCACGGCAGCGGCGGGCGCGTGCGGGAAAGCGGCGGCGGCGACGGAAGCGTGGCGTTGAAGTGGGCGCCGGCGTTGAGCGGGGAGCGGCTGTCGTTGGCGCTCAAGGCTGGCGCCACGCTGCCCTGGGGGCAGGCGCCGTTGGGCGGGGCCGGCCACGACTATGACCTGGGCGTGACCCTGGCCTGGGCCATGCCGCGGGACGCCAGCCTGGCGCTGTACGCGGACCGGCAGTGGGGGGAGGACGGCAGTGGTTGGCTGCTGTCGCCCAGTTATGGCGTTGCCCTGCGCGAGGACCTGGGTGTCTATGTCGAAGCCGGGTACGGCACCGGCGCGCAGTACATGCGTGCCGCCGGTGCCGGCGTGACCTGGATGGCCACGCCGCGCCTGCAGCTGGATGTCTCCTTCGTGCGCGGGCTGGATGCGCGCACGACGGACTGGCAGGGCGGCGTGGGGCTTTCCCTGGCCTTCGACTGAGGACGCCTCAGCGATTGACCGCCGGGCCGTGGACGTCCTTGTAGCCGGCGGCGCAGTCGGTGGTGCAGTCGGTGGTGAGCATGTTGCGGACGATCACGCCGCTGTTGTTCTTGGAACGGAAATGGCCGACGCCGTTGCTGGTGTCACCGCCGCCGAAGTTGTACGGACCACCGTCGCTCCAATCCCAGTCGAAGCTGTAGGCGCTGCTGCCGGCGCCGACGTCGACCTGTGCGTAGACGTTGGCGGCGCTGTTGAACAGCGCGCCGTCGCTGCAGCCACCGCTGTAGCTGGTGGTGAAGCAGTGCACCTGGTCACGCAGGCCGGCGGTGATCGTGTAGAAGCGGATGCCGGTGTAGGTGGCCGGGAAGGTGCGCAGGCTGCCGCTGCCACTGCCGGTCCAGCGGTTGTAGCCGTAGTAGCTCACCCCGGTGCTCGGGTACAGGCCGAAGGTGTAGTAGTTGTACGGGAACACATAGGCTTCGGCATTGCAGGTCGGTGCCAGTGTCGACTGGTAGCCGGTGCTGCGGCAGGTCTGCAGGCCGCGCAGGCCACCGCCGATGTTGATGAAGCGACGCACGCTGCCCTGGTAGCCGTGGTACTTGATGGTGGCCAGCATCATCGTGGCGCCGAGCGAATGGGTGACCACGTCGACCTGGCTCTTGCCGGTGTACGCCTTGACCTTGTCGATGAAGGTCTTGATGACCTGGTAGGTGGCCGGCGAGTGGTAGTTGTACTGCGGCGCGGCGCGCTCGCTGGCACTGAGGTAGGTGAGGCCGAACAGCTCGCAGTCGTTGTAGCCGGCGGCCTTGAGCTCGGCGTAGATCGAGCGCGGCGGGGTGGTGTAGCCGCTGACCGCGCCGGCCGGCATGTCGAAGCTGATCGCGCTGTCACCGTTGCCGGGGATGAACACCACCGGGGTGCGGGTGGCGGTGCAGCTGCCACCACCAAAGCCGCCCTGGCCGACGCCGGGGTTGAAGCCGCCGGCGTACTGGTTGGCGCTGCCGGTGCAGGTGTAGCCGTTGTTGCCGCCGCAATCCAGTGCGTGGGCCGTGCCGGGCAGCAGGGCGAGGGCGCCTGCCAGGGGCAGGCCAAGGGTGCCGAGGAAACAGGAGGCGAGGACAGGGGCGATGCGGATGGTCGACATGCGGCGGCTCCGGGCGGGTGGACCTGACGATCCGTGCAGCTTCCGCCCCTGCCCGGCGGGCGGGCAGTGTCCTTTGGGGAAACTTGCAGCGCAGCATCGCCCCGACGGGATCAGCGCCGCCGCCGCACCAGCATCGCCGAAGCCTGCAGGATGGCGCGGGTCAGCAGGGCCATGGTCCTGACCTCGCCCTTCCAGTGCTGCCAGTACAGCGGCACGTCCTCCCAGGCGCGGGCCTTGACGTAGACCAGGCGCCCGCTTTCCAGGTGGCGGCGCACCAGCGGCAGCGGGTTCATGGTCCAGCCGAGCCCGCCGAGGTTGGCGTGGACGAAGGCGCGGGTGGAGGGGATCCACCAGGTCGGTGCATTCAACGGCTGCGCGATGCCCGCCAGGCGGCGCGCGTAGCGCGCCTGCAGGTCATCCTTGCGGTTGAACACCAGCACCGGGGCCAGCGCCAGCGATTGGGCATTGACGCCCTTGGCGAAGTAGCGGGCATGGAACTCGGGCGTGCAGGTGGCCGCGTAGCGGATGCTGCCCAGCTCGTGGATCTGGCAGCCCTGCACCGGCTCGGACAGGGTGGTCACCGCGCCCAGCACCGCGCCCTGGCGCAACAGGGCCACGGTGTGGTCCTGGTCCTCGGTATGCAGGTCCAGGGTGGTCGTGGTGGTCTGCGAGAAGGCCTGCACCGCCTCCGGGAACCAGGTCTCCATGCTGTCGTGGTTGACCGCCACCGGGATGCTGGCGCGCGGCAGTTCGGCGTCGGAGATGCCGATGCGCTCGAACGCGTCACGCTCCAGCAGCGCGGTCTGTTCGGCCAGCTGCACCAGCACCTGGCCTTCCAGCGTGGCCTCGGTGGGGATGCTGCGCTTGACCAGGAGTTTGCCGACGCGGTCCTCCAGCGCCTTGATCCGCTGGGAGATGGCCGAGGCGGTCACGTTCAGTGACAACGCCGCGCGCTCGAAGCTGCCTTCGCGGATCACCGCGGCCAGGGCGCGCAATTGGGAGTGGTCGATCCGCATGATTAAGCTTTGCTAAAGATGGTTAACGAAGTTTAGCTCTACTTTTCGATGCTGCGCTGCGACAATTGCGCCTGTCAGCCGCGGTGCGTGGGTTCCTCCCGCCGTGGCAATCCCCCAGAAGAAAGGCAGTCCCCCATGTTTTCCGTCATTTCCGCCCAAGCCGCAGGCAGTGCCTGGTTTAGCGGTGCCGGCATCGGCATCGGCCTGTTCGCCATCGTCGGCGCGCAGAGTGCGTTCATCCTGCGCCAGGGCATCATGCGCCAGCACGTCATTCCGATCATCGCGACCTGTTTCGCGATCGATGCGGTGTTCATCATGGCCAGCGTGGTCGGCCTGCGCCGCCTGACCGAGCAGATGCCGTGGTTGACCACGGTGCTGCTGTGGGGCGGCGTGGCGTTCCTGGGCTGGTATGCGTTGCAGTCGGCGCGCCGGGCGTTCTCCGGCGGTGGCGGCATGCAGCTGGACGACAATGCCGAGCAGTCGCTGCGCACGGCATTGCTCGCCGCGGCCGGCTTCTCGATCATCAACCCGCACTTCTGGCTGGACATGATGGTGATCGGCTCCATCGCCGACAACTTCGGCGAGTCGCGCATGGCCTTCGCCGCCGGCGTGGTCACCGCCAGCGGCGTGTGGCTGACCGCGCAGGGCCTGGGCGCCCGCCTGCTGGCACCGCTGTTCACCAAGCCGTCGACCTGGCGGGTGCTGGACGGCACCATCGCGGTGATCCTGAGCGTGCTGGCCCTGACCCTGGCCATCCGCGGCGTCAACTGAGCCGCGCGGTCCCGATCACATGCAGCGGCCCCCGTGCTCTGGCGCGGGGGCTGCTGCGTCCGGGGCTCAGTCGGTGGCCTGCCAGCGCTGGGGCCATTGACGCATGAAGGCGCGGATCTGTTCGACCGGCATGGGCCGTCCGAACACATAGCCCTGGCCCTCGGCACAGTGCTCGTCCTTCAGCTGTGACAGCTGGGAGTGGGTTTCCACGCCTTCGATGGTGGCGGTGATGCCGAGCTTGCCGCACAGGTGCGAGACCGCGCCGATGATGGCGCTGCCCTGGCTGTGTTCGCCCAGGTCGCGGATGAAGGACTTGTCGATCTTGACCTTGTCGAACGGGAACGCGCGCAGGTAGCCCAGCGAGGAGTAGCCGGTGCCGAAGTCGTCCATGACGATGGAGACACCGGCGACCTTCAACCGCAGCAGGTGCGACGAGGCCGCCTGGATGTTCGCGATCAGTGCGTTCTCGGTGATCTCCAGCTCCAGCCGCGCCGCGGCCAGGCCGGCGTCGGCCAATGCCTTCTCCACGGTATCGGCCAGGTCCGGCTGGGCCAGCTGCGATACCGAGAGGTTGACCGCCACCTTCATCTCGTCCGGCCAGTGCGCGGCGTCGCGCGTGGCCTGGCGCAGCACCCAGTCGCCCAGCGGGATCATCAGCCCGATGTCCTCGGCCAGGGCCAGGAACTGGCCTGGGTCCAGCAACCCGCGTTGCGGGTGGTTCCAGCGCAGCAGTGCCTCGAAGCCGGTGACGCGGCGCTGCTGCAGGTCCACCAGCGGTTGGTAGTGCAGCACGAACTGCTGCTGCTCCAGGCCGGCCCGCAGCTCGGTTTCCAGCTGCCGCCGCAGCTGCATGCGGGTGTCCATCTCCGCCTCGAAGAAGCGGTAGCAACCGCGGCCTTCCTCCTTGGCGCGGTACAGCGCCAGGTCCGCGTTGCGCATCAGTTTTTCCGAACTGTCGGCCAGGTTGTCGATCAGCACGATGCCGATGCTGGCGCTGATGGCGATGGGATGTCCCTCCAGCTCGAACGGGCGGCCCAGGGCCTCCACCACGCGCGTGGCCAGCGACGCGGCTGCTTCCGGCGGCCGGCTCTCCGGTGCCATCAGGATCGCGAACTCGTCGCCGCCGAGGCGGGCGACGACGTCGTTGCTGCGCGCGCAACCGAGCAGGCGATGGGCGACTTCCTGCAGCAGGCGGTCGCCGGTGGGATGGCCCAGGGTGTCGTTGACCTCCTTGAAACGGTCCAGGTCGAGCAGCAGCAGGGCGCTGTGGCGACCGCGGCGCGCATCGGCCAGCGCGTGCTCGAGCTTTTCGAACAGCACCGTGCGGTTGGGCAGGGAGGTCAGCGGGTCGTGCTGGGCCAGGTAGGCGATGCGCGCCTGCGCCTGGCGGCGGGCGTCCACGTCTTCCAGCACGCCGGCCCAGCCGGACTGCTCCGGCCCGACCCGTGCGCCGCGTGCGCGCAGCCAGCGCCACTTGCCATACAGGTCGAGCACGCGGAACTCCACGTCCAGCGGGGTGCCGGCGGTGAAGCTCTGCTCCAGCGCGATCTCGATCGGGGCCAGGTCCTCCTCGTTGACCCGGCGCAGCCAGCCCTTGCCCAGGGCGTCCTGCTCCGGCAGGCCGGTGAGCTCGCGCCAACCGGTGACCGAACGCACCTGGCCGTTGCGGTCCGATTCCCACAGCACCAGGGCGCCAGCCTCGGCGACGGCGCGGTAGCGTTGCTCGCTGACCTTCAGGTCACGTGCAAGCGCACGGGCCTCGTCGGCGCTGCGCTTGAGCGCATCCACGCTGTCATTGAGGCTGGTCTGCAGGCTCTGCACTTCGGTGATGCGCGAGGTGGGGGGATCGGCCGGGGTGCCCTCGCTGGAGGCGATGTTGCGCCCGCGCTGGGCCAGGGCGCGGATCGGCAACAGGATGCTGCGCGCAATGGCGCGCGCCGAGAACAGCGCGATGATCGCCGCCAGCAGGCCGCCGAGGATGACGCCCAGCAAGGGGCGCTGCCAGCGCGCCTGGAAGCTGCTCTGCGGCTCGCCGACCACCAGGGCCCAGCCCGGCGCGGCATGCAGCTTGTGGAAGGCCAGCACGGTGCCCTTGCCTTCCTTGGTGGTGGCCTCGAACACTCCGGCGTTGCCGCCGTTGAGCTGCAGCTTGTACCAGTCCGGCGCCGGTTGGCCGATGAAGCGTTCGGGGTTGCGCGAGCGCGCGGCGATCATGCCGTTGCTGTCCACCACCGCCACCAGCAGGCTGGCCTCGTCGGCCGAATGCAGGATCGTGTTGATCAGGCGGTTGGACGGCTGCACCAGCGCGATCACCTGCGGTTGCCCGGTGCTGTCGGTGAAGGGCAGGGCGATGGCCACTTCCGGCGGCGCGCCGGTGGTGTCGGAGAACAGGTTGGAGACCTGTGCCTGGCCGGTCCGGCGCGCATCGCGCAGCACCGGCGTGGGCAGGGACTGCGCTTCGTCACTGCCGTCGCGCACCAGCCGGACCTCGGCGTTGGTGCCGGACCAGGCCTGCAGCCCGGGGCTGGCCGGGTCACCGTGCGGTGCAAGCACGGCAAGCAGGTGCAGCTGGTTGATGTTCTCGCGGATGCCCTGGTCCACGCCGCGTGCCAAGGCGACGGCTGTTTCCTGCAGGCGTTGCTCGGAATTGCGCCGGTAGTCGCGGGCGGTCAGGACGATGGCGATGACGCCGATCACCAGCAGTGGCAGCAGCGCCGCCGCGATCAGCCAGTGCAGCCGCGAGTACAGGCTGCGCGTGCGCGGCGGCGGGGATTGAGCGGTGGACGGGCGGGTCACCAAACCTGTGTCTCCGGATTCCTTTCATGGGTACGCACCGCCGCCGGGTGTCGTATCCCGTTGGCAGTGGGCAAGCGGCCCCTTGCGTGGCTGTTATGGCACGAAGGGGGTACGCGCGGAAGGTGCTTCAGGGTGCGCGGGGCGGTGAAGCGTGGGGAATGATCGGGTCAGCGATGTGACTTGTGCGTGGCAGCTACTATTCACAGTGAAGTACATCACGTTATTGGTGGCGGCCGCTATTCGGTGCGCTGTTGGGCAAACAGCCATTGCCACATCGCCGGGTTGCGGTAGGTGGGATCCCAGGCGTTGTGGTTGGTGTCCGGATACTCGGTGTAACGGAAGCCCGCACCCAACTGCTCGCTGGCGGCGTGGATGGCGCGGTCGTCGTGGGTGGGGACCAGGTCATCGCGTGCGCCATGGAAACTCCAGACCGGCACGCCACGCAGGCGGGTCACGGTGGCGACGTAGGGATCGGCTTCAGCGGCGACCTGGTCGACCAGCAGGCCCGGGCGCGCCTGGCGCGGTGCACGCAGCGCGCCACAGATCGGCACCACGGCGGCGAAGTGGGTGGGCCGGGTCAAGGCCAGCTCCCAGCTGCCATAGCCACCCATCGACATGCCGGTCAGGTAGATGCGGCGCGGGTCGGCCTGGAACTCGTTGCCGGCCGCATCCAGCACCGCCAGCGCCATGCGTGCGTTGCGGTCACGCCATTCCTCGCCCTCGGGAACCTGCGGGAACACCGCCAACGCGGGGAAGCTGTCGCGGTTTTCCTTCAGCCATGGCCCGAGCCCGGCCAGGGTGGGCTTGACGCCGTCATCGCCGCGCTCGCCGGAGCCATGCAGGAACAGCACCAGGGGGCGTTTGCCAGGGCTGGCCGCGCGGGCGGGAACGAACACCTGATAGCGGAACGTGCGGCCTTCGAACTGCAGCTGGCGGTCGACGAAATGGCCGTGGTCGGGCACGCTGGCCACGGGCTGGCTGCTGCAGCCGGCGAGCATCGACAACAATGAGGCGATCATCAGGAAACGACGCACGGGACTGTCCTCCGTTGGACACGGGCGGCGCGGGCGGCGCGCCGCGGGGGCGGCAGGCAGTGTGTCAGAATCGCTGTTCATGGTCGTCAACCGGCGGTCATCCAACGGGAGCGGACCTGTGATGAAGAAAGCCTGGGGCCTGGTGCTGGTATTGCTGCTGTCGGCCTGCGGCGCGGGCCTGGATGGCACCTATGCCGACGCGTTGGGCATGGCCACCTATACCTTCGGCCGCGACGGCAAGGTCGCCATCAAGGTCATGGGCCAGTCGCAGGAAACCACTTACGTCCGCGACAAGGACACCCTCAGGATCACGGTGCCCGGGCAGCCGGACGCAACGCTGGAGTTGGTCGTCAACGCGGACGGTTCGTTGCAGGGGCCGATGGGCATGCGACTGGCGAAGGTCGAGGACTGAGCGGTGCCGGTACGGTTAAAGATGCAACGCCTGCCGCCGATGTAGCAGGCAATCCTCCGTTCGAGTCCGCTGCCTGCATCCATGGCGATCCTTTCTGCACTGCTTGCCGCCCTCGTGGTCGGGGCCATCGCCTGGTTCTGGCAGCACGGCCACGCCGGGCCGCAGGTGGCCAGGCGTTCGCCACAGATGCCTTCGCCGCCACGCATGCCGGCCGACGAAGAACCGGTGGACGTCATGCCGCAGGTGGCCCCCGGTGACCTGCAGCGGCGCTTCCTGCTGCATGCGCTGGCGGTGACGGACGCATCGGCCGATGCGCTGCGCGTGCAGCGTTCGGTGATCGATGACGTGGCCGCGGCACTGACCCGCGCGGACCTGTCCTCGCGCTACACGCCACGCCGTCCCAACCTGCTGCCGCAGCTGATCCAGAGCGTCAACGACAGCGCCGCCTCGTCGCGTTCGATTGCGCGCATCATCGGCAGTGACGCGGTGCTGGCCGCCACCCTGCTGCGCATCGCCAACAGCCCGCTGTACCGCCTGCAGCAACAGGACGTGCAGAGCATCGAGCGGGCGGTGACGCTGATCGGCAACGACGGCATCCGCCAGATCATCTCCGCCGCGCTGGTGCAGCCGGTGATGGAGTCGGCGCGCGGCGTGGATGCGCAGTTTGCGCAGCAGTTGTGGGAATACACGCTGCGCCTGTCGCTGGCCGCGGCCGACCACGCACGCAGCGTCGAGCGCGAGGACGGCTTTGCCGCGCAGTTGGCCGGCCTGCTGCTGGGCCTGAGCGCGTCGATGGTGATGCAGGCGGCGGCCGACGTGCTGTTGCAGCCCCCGCTGCGGCCCCGCGAGCCGGGTACGTTGATGTCACTGCTGGAGCGCTGCACCGCGCCGACCGCGGTGCGCATCGCCCGTCACTGGAAACTGGCCGATCCCATCATCAGGGCCTTGCAGGAGGTCGATGCCGAGGCGCCGCAGGGGCTGGCGCGTTCGCTCCAGACCGGGCAGCTGGCCGCCAGCGCGGCGATGCTGCATGCCGGTGGGCGGATGAGCGAGGACGAGGCGGTCGCGATCCTGTCCACGCAGCTGCCCGGGCACGTGGCGAGCTGGCTGTGGAAGCGGGTCAGCCGCGAAGAGCCCGAGCTGGGCTGAGGCCCAGGTGCATCCCGGCCGGCGGCAGTATCAGAGTTGTGATTCCAGCGGCAACCAGCTGATCACCCGGGTGGTCGCACGCTGCATCCAGGTGGTATCCGGTTCGGTGCGCAGGGCGATGGCCGGGGTGTGGGTGCGGTCGAGCCAGCGCAGTTCATGGTCGCGGTCGAGGTAGACCCAGTAGCTCAGCTCCGGGCCCGCCAGGCGCAGGTATTCCTGGCGCAGGCGCGCGGCCAGCACCGGGTCGTCGAACAGGACGCCCATCTCGGTGTTGAGGTAGGCCGAGCGTGGATCCAGGTTGAACGAGCCGACGAAGCCGCGACGGTCGTCGACCACGAAGGCCTTGGTGTGCAGGCTGGCGCCGCTGCTGCCGAAGGTGCTGGCCTTCTCCGGGTGGCCGTGCGACCTGAGTTCATGCAGCTGCACGCCGCCGGCGACCAGCGGCCGCCGGTAATGCATGTAGCCGCTGTGGACGGCGGCCACGTCGTTGGCGGCCAGCGAGTTGGTGACCACGCCGACCTGCACGCCGTCCTGGACCTGGCGTACCAGCGCCTTGGTGCCCGCCGCGCCGGGCACGAAATAGGGCGAGATCAGCAATGACTTGTGGCGTGCGCCGAGCAGCACCTCGGCCAGCCGCGTGACCAGCCAGTCGGCGCGGTCGGCGTTGCCACGCTTGCGCGGCGGATCGGAATGGACATGGATGTCCGCGGTCCAGTGCAGGGCGAGGCGTTCGCTCAGGTAAGCGTCGTCGAAGCGCGCGCGGACGCGCTGCAGGTAGGGCAGGGCCTTCTGCTGGCGGGCATCCCGCTCGGCCTGGGTGATGAAGTTGCCCAGCTGCTGGTCGGTGCTGAACTGCAGCGCGGCGATGGGCACCACCGCGTCACTGTTCCAGAACTGGTCGAACACGGTACTGGCGTCGGCCGCCACCGGGCCGGCCAGCAGCAGGTCCAGGTCACGGAAGTTCACGTCCGGCCGCGCGTCGAAGTACTCCTCGCCGATGTTGCGGCCACCGACGATGGCGACCCGGCCATCGGCGATCCAGGCCTTGTTGTGCATGCGGTGGTTGATGCTGAAGGCGCGTTGCACCATTTCCAGCAGGCGCCACAGGCCGTCGCGGTTGCGGAACGGGTTGTACAGGCGGATCTCGATGTTGGGGTGCTTGTCCAGCGCCATCATCTGCGGGTCCAGGCCCTGGGTGTTCATGTCGTCCAGCAGCAGGCGGACCCGCACGCCGCGTTCGGCGGCCTGGTACACATCGTGGGCAAGCAGGTGGCCGACCATGTCGTCGTGCCACATGTAGTACTGCAGGTCGAGGCTGCGCCCGGCCTGGCGGGTGATGATCGACCGCGCGGCGTAGGCCTCCAGCCCCTCGGACAGGTAGATCGCACCGCTCTGGCCCGGATGTTCGGCCAGCACCGGCACCAGTGCGCGGTCGATCAGGGTCTGCTGGTCCTGCAGCGGCAGGGCATGCGAGGGCGCGCCGATGGCCTTGGGAGTCAGGCGGTCGCCCAGCAGCAGGCCACTGATGAACAACACCAGCAGCGCCGTCAGGACGATGCCCAGCAGGCGCAGCAGCCGCCAGCGGCGGGGAGGGGGCTTGGGTTCCATGCGCGAATCCTAGCCGGATCGGGGTGTTGGGTCAGTGCAAGGCGGAATCCATGACGTTCCGCCGGTGCCGGCGACGGCCCGCTTGGGTCAGAATCGGCGTTTACCTCGCCGTTGAGTCCTGCAATGACCGCACCTGCTTCCCCGTCCCGCGCGCCCAGCCTGGTGCTGCAGATCTTCATCGGCCTGCTGCTGGGCATCGCGCTGGCGCTGGCCTGGCCGGAAGCGGGCAAGGCGGTGGGCCTGCTCGGCACGGTGTTCATCTCCGCGCTGAAGGCGGTGGCGCCGGTGCTGGTGCTGGTGCTGGTCGCCGCTTCCATCGCCAACCACCAGCACGGCCAGAAGACCCACCTGCGTGCGATCCTGATGCTCTACGTCGTCGGCACCCTGGTGGCCGCGCTGGTGGGCGTGGGGGCCAGCTTCCTGTTCCCCAGCCAGCTGACGCTCAAGGATGTCGCCGCGGCCGGCGGCAGCGCGCCGAGCGGCATCGGCGAGGTGCTGCATACCTTGCTGATGCAGGTCGTCGACAACCCGGTCAATGCCCTGTTGCACGCCAATTACATCGGGCTGCTGGCGTGGGCGGTCGGCCTGGGCCTGGCGCTGCGTCATGCCAGTCCCGCCACCCGCGGCGTGGTCAGCGACCTGTCCGCGGCGATCACCTGGCTGGTGCGCATGGTCATCCGGCTGGCGCCGCTGGGCGTGTTCGGCATCGTGGCTTCGGTCCTGGCCGAGTCCGGCCTGGACGCGCTGAAGGAGTACATCCACCTGCTGTGCGTGCTGGTCGGCGCGATGCTGTTCATGGCCTTCGTCGGCAACCCGCTGATCGCGGCGGTGGTGATGCGCCGCAATCCGTATCCGCTGGTGCTGCGCTGCCTGCGCGAAAGCGGCGTCACGGCGTTCTTCACCCGTTCCTCGGCGGCCAACATCCCGGTCAACATGGAGTTGTGCCGCAAGCTGGGCCTGCATGAGGAGACTTATTCGGTGGCCATTCCGCTGGGCGCGACCATCAACATGGCCGGCGCGGCGATCACGATCTCGGTGCTGACGCTGGCGGCGGTGCATACGCAGGGGATCCCGGTGGATCTGCCGACCGCGCTGCTGCTGTGCGTGATCGCCGCCATCGGTGCCTGCGGTGCATCGGGCGTGCCGGGTGGCTCGCTGCTGCTGATCCCGCTGGCATGCAGCCTGTTCAACATCCCCAATGACGTGGCGATGCAGGTCGTGGGCGTGGGCTTCGTGGTCGGCGTGGTGCAGGACTCGGCCGAAACCGCGCTCAACTCGTCCACCGACGTGGTGTTCGTGGCCGCCGCCGAACACGCGCGGGCGCGCGGCTGAGGACGCGGCCGGTGCGTTTCACGCCCGCAGTGCGCATTGGCCTGTCGATCGCGCTGGCCACCGGCCTGTATGGCATCTCCTTCGGGGCGCTGGCAGTGGCCTCGGGGTTCAGCGTGCTGCAGACCGCGTTGCTGAGCCTGCTGATGTTCACCGGCGGCTCGCAGTTCGCCTTCATCGGCGTGGTCGGGGCGGGTGGCACGGGGGCAGCGGCGTTCGGTGCATCGAGCCTGCTCGGTGTCCGCAATGCCGTGTATGGCGCGCAGATCAACCGCCTGCTGCGGCCACGCCGGTGGTGGCGGCCGCTGGCCGCACAGCTGACCATCGACGAATCGGCCGCGACCGCGGCCAGCCAGCAGGACCCGGCCGAGCAACGGCGCGGGTTCTGGGTGGCCGGCCTTGGCGTCTACCTGCTGTGGAACCTGTTCACGTTGGTGGGCGCCCTGCTCGGCGATGCCATGGGCGACCCGCGCCGCTGGGGCCTGGATGGCGCCGCGGTGGCGGCGTTCCTGGGCCTGCTGTGGCCGCGGCTGCGCTCGCGTGAGCCGGTCGCCATCGCGGTGGCATGCGCGCTGGTGACGGTGTTGGCGCTGCCGTGGCTGCCGCCCGGCGTGCCGATCCTGCTGGCCGCGGCGGTCGCGGCCATCTGGGGCTGGTTCGGCCGAGGGCCGGCGGAGGAGGGGCTGGAGCCGGACGTGGCACCGCCGTCCGGCGGGGAGGCGCCACGATGAGCCTGTGGGGATGGTTGCTGCTGGGGGGCGGGGTGGCCTGGGCGACCAAGTTCGCCGGTTACCTGGTGCCGGTGCGCTGGCTGGAATCGCCGCGCATGAATCGCGTGGCGGGCACCTTGACCATCGGCCTGCTGGCCTCGCTCACCGCGATGAACGCCGTCTCCAGCGGACAGGGCATCGCGCTGGACGCACGCCTGGGGGCGCTGCTGGTGGCCGCGGTGGCGTTGGCGTTGCGGCTGCCTTTCCTGGCGGTGGTGGTGCTGGGCGCGGCCGCCGCCGCGCTGATCCGGTTGTTCTGAGGCCGTCCCGGGCCTTGGCGGCCCGACAGATGCGCGATGCCGTCCGCAAGTGGGACAATGCGCCACGCGCCGGCCACGCCGGTTCCCCCCGCTCCCGGATCACCACTGGAGAATCCATGAATCTGCGCATCCTGACCGTTGGTGTCGCCATCTCCCTGCTCGCCGCCTGCGGTGGCAAGCAAGAGGGCGCCAAGACGCCGGAAGGCGGCGAGGCCAAGGTCCTCAACGTCTACAACTACTCCGACTACATCGCCGAGGACACCATCCCGAACTTCGAGAAGGCGACCGGCGTGAAGGTCACCTACGACGTGTTCGACAGCGATGAGATGGTCGAGACCAAGTTGCTGACCGGCAACAGCGGTTACGACATCGTGGTGCCGACGCTGAACTTCTTCGGTCGCCAGATCCAGGCCGGCGTGTTCCTGCCGCTGGACAAGAGCAAGATCCCGAACCTGGCCAACCTCGACCCGTCGGTGATGCAGCGCATCGCCGGCCAGGACCCGGAGAACAAGTTCGGCGTGCCGTACATGATGGGCACCACCGGCATCGGCTACAACGTGGCCAAGCTCAAGGAACGCTTCGGCGGCAGCACCGACGTGGCCAACAGCTGGGACCTGATCTTCAAGCCGGAGAACATCTCCAAGATGAAGGACTGCGGCGTGACGCTGCTGGACACGCCGGCCGACCTTATCCCGATCGCGCTGCATTACCTGGGCGAAGACCCGCACAGCGCCGACCCGGCGGTGATCCAGAAGGCCGCCGACCTGCTCAAGTCGATCCGCCCGTACGTGCAGAACTTCCATTCCTCGCAGCTGGTCGGTGCGCTGGCCAATGGCAGCACCTGCCTGGTGGTGGGCTGGTCCGGTGACATCATCCAGGCCCGCGACCGCGCCGAGGAAGCCAAGAACGGCGTGGAAGTGGCCTACTCGATCCCGAAGGAAGGCGCCCCGCAGTGGTTCGACATGCTGGCCATCCCGAAGGACGCCCAGCACCCGGAAAACGCCTACGCCTTCATCAACTACCTGCTCGAGCCGCAGGTGGCCGCCAACAACACCAACGTGACCCACTACGCCAACCCGGTGAAGTCGGCCACGCCGCTGGTGGATCCGGCCATCCGTGACGACAAGACCATCTACCCGCCGGAAGACGTGGCGGCCAAGATGTTCACCTATGCGATCAACACGCCGGACACGGACAAGCTGTACACCCGTCTGTGGACCGAGATCAAAACCGGCCGTTGATGCATCCGGAGGCAGCGCGGCCGTCCCCGGCATCGCCGGCGGGGACGCGCTGAAGGCATCCATGCCGATGCCCCGGATCTGGACCAAAGCCTCCCCGGCGCTGCCGGGGAGGCTTTTTTTCATGGGTTTTTCGCAGGATTTCACTTGACGTCCCGCAGCGCTCCCGTACTGTCACGTACGTGATCGCCTGAATGCGATCCGGCCTATCGGATGACAGCCGCGACGAGACCATGAGCGAAGAGCCCCAAGCCCCCTCCGCGTCCTCGAACGACGCACCGCAGGCGCAGGACAAACCCTCGCCCTTGAAGAACCCCAAGGTACGCTGGACGTTGACCGGCATCGGCCTGCTGGTGCTGGTCGCATCGCTCGCTTGGCTGGCGTACTACCTGACCACCGGCAGGTACCTGCAGCAGACCAACAACGCCTACCTGCAGGCCGATGCGGTGGCGGTCGCGCCGCGCATCAACGGCTACGTCACCGAAGTGCTGGTGCAGGACAACCAGTGGGTGAAGGCCGGCGCGCCGCTGGTGAAGATCGACCCGCGCACCTACCGCGCCACGCTGGACCAGGCCGAAGCCGTGATCGCCGTGCGCGAGGCCGACATCGCCGCCGCCAGCGCCGGGGTGGAAGGCAACCAGTCGCAACTGCTGCAGGCACGCACCCAGCTGCGCGCCGCCGAGGCCACGCTGCGCTTCGCACGCGCCGAGGTGGCGCGCTTCGGCCCGTTGGCGGCGTCCGGCGCCGACACCCATGAGCACCTGGAGAGCGTCAAGCACGACCTGGAACGGGCGCAGGCCCAGTACGATGCGGCGCGCGCGCAGATCAGCGGGGCCGAAAGCCAGCTGCAGGCCGGCCAGGCGCAATTGGCCCAGGCGCGCGCGGGGCTGAAGCAGGCCCAGGCCGATGCCGCGCAGGCCGAGGTGGCCTTCGAGGACACCGTGCTGAGCGCGCGCATCGACGGGCGGATCGGCAACAAGACCGCGCAGGTGGGCCAGTTCGTCGGTGCCGGCACGCGGTTGATGACGGTGGTGCCGCTGCAGTCGCTGTACCTGTCGGCCAACTTCAAGGAAACCCAGTTGGGGCGGATGCGACCGGGCCAGCCGGCGCGGATCGAGGTGGACGCGCTGCCGGGCACGACGCTGCACGGCACCGTGGAGAGCATCTCGCCGGGCACCGGCTCGCAGTTCGCGCTGCTGCCGCCGCAGAACGCCACCGGCAACTTCACCAAGGTGGTGCAGCGCATCCCGGTGCGGATCCGGATCGAGGCCGATGCACGGACACGCACGATCCTGGTGCCCGGCATGTCGGTGGAGGTCACCGTGGACACGCGTGAGGACAGCGCCAACACGCCGTCCGGGGACGCCGCCGCGCGATGAGCACCGCTGCCGCCAGCGCGGTGCCACAGAAGGCCGATGCCAGCGCCTGGCTGGCGGTGGCCGCCGGCACCATCGGCTCGTTCATGGCGACGCTGGACATCTCCATCGTCAACGCGGCGCTGCCGACCATCCAGGGCGAGGTCGGCGCCAGTGGCACCGAGGGCACGTGGATCTCGACCTCGTTCCTGGTCTCGGAGATCGTGATGATCCCGCTGACCGGCTGGTTCGTGCGCACGCTGGGCCTGCGCACCTTCCTGCTGATCTGCGCCTCGCTGTTCACCGCGTTCTCGGTGATGTGCGGCCTGTCGAGCACGCTGGACATGATGATCCTCGGCCGCATCGGCCAGGGCTTCACCGGCGGTGCGCTGATTCCCACCGCCTTGACCATCGTGGCCACGCGGTTGCCACCGGCACAGCAGACGCTGGGCACGGCGCTGTTCGGCATGACCGTGATCCTGGGGCCGATCATCGGCCCGTTGCTGGGCGGCTGGCTGACCGAGAACGTCAGCTGGCATTACGCCTTCTTCATCAACGTGCCGATCTGCGCCGGACTGATCGCGCTGCTGCTGCTCGGCCTGCCGCACGAGACGTCGAACTGGGGTGGCCTGCTGCGCGCGGACTGGCTGGGCATCCTCGGCATGACCGCCGGCCTGGGCGCGTTGACCGTGGTGCTGGAGGACGGCCAGCGCGAGCGCTGGTTCGAATCGGAGTTCATCCTGATCCTGAGCCTGGTCTCGCTGGTGGGCTTCGCGCTGCTGGCGTTGTCGCAGTTCCTCAGCGACGAGCCGGTGATCCGACTGCGGATCCTGTTCCAGCGCAGCTTCGGCGCGGTGTTCGTGATGGTCGGCGCGGTCGGCATGATCCTGTTCGGGGTGATGTACATGATCCCGCAGTTCCTGGCGGTGATCGCCGGCTACAACACCGAGCAGGCCGGCTATGTGCTGTTGCTGGGCGGCGTGCCGACGGTGCTGCTGATGCCATTCATGCCGAAGATGCTGGAGACCATCGATGTGCGGGTGATGGTGATGGGCGGCATGCTGTGCTTCGCTGCGGCATGCTTCATCAACCTCGGCTTGACCCCGGACAGCGTGGGCATGCATTTCGTCATCGGCCAGCTGCTGCAGGGCTGTGGGCTGGCGCTGGCGATGATGGCGCTGAATCAGGCCGCGATCACCTCGGTGCCGCGCGCGCTGGCCTCCGATGCCTCGGGCTTGTTCAACGCGGCGCGCAACCTGGGTGGCTCGATCGGCCTGGCCATCATCTCCACCTTCCAGGAGCGGCGCGTCAGTTTCCATATCGATGCCATCGGCAGCGCCACCACGGCCAACTCGCCGCTGGCGCAGGACTACCTGCAGGCCCTGGGCGGACAGACGGGCGATGCGACGCAGGCCGCCGCGCTGCTGGTACAACAGGTGCAGCAGCAGGCGCTGGTGATGGCCTACAACGACCTGTTCTGGATCTTCGGCATCATCGTGGTGGCGACGCTGCCGCTGGTGTTCCTGCTCAAGCCCCTGCCCAAGGGCGTTCCTCTGGCGATGCACTGATGGCACGACACGTCTCCCGTTCCCTGTTGCCGATCTCCCTCGGCCTGGCCCTGCCGCTGACGCTGGCCGGCTGCATGCTCGGCCCCGACCATGTGCGCCCCGAGGTCGCCCAAGGCGCCGTCGCCCAGCCGGCCCTGCCGCGCGCTGCCGATGCCGGGGTGATGCCGGCCACGCCCCCCAGCCAATGGTGGCGGCAGCTCGACGACCCGGTGCTGGACCAGTTGATCGACGATGCCCTGCGCAACAGTCCGAACCTGCGTGCCGCGCAGGCCAGGCTGCTGGCCTCGCGTGGCCTGCAGCGGCAGCGCCGGGCCGAACAGCTGCCCAGCGTCGGCGCGGTGGCCGGCTACACCCGCATCAACCCGCCCGACGTGCTGGTGGACGACGTGCGCCAGGTTGGTGAATCCGCCGCGCGCGTGGCCGAGAGCAATGGCCGTCCCCAGGAGGCGGCGCAGCTGCGCGATGAGTTCTCGAGGATCGACCTGGATACCAGCCTGTACATCGCCGGCGTCGATGCGAGCTGGGAGCTGGACCTGTTCGGCCGCAAGCGCCGTGCCGCGCAGGAAGCGGCGGCCAGGGCCGATGCCGACGCCGCGGCGCTGGCCGATGCGCAGGTGCAGCTGGCCGCGGAAGTGGCCCAGGTCTACCTGGGCTACCGCGGCAGCCGCCAGCGCATCGCGCTGGCCGAGCACAACGCCACGGCGGCGGCCGACGCACTGGCCCTGACCCGGCAGCGCCGCGCGCGCGGCGTGGATTCGGACCTGCACGTGGAGCGTGCCAGCGTGCAGCTGGAGCAGCAGCAGGCCCAGCTGGCGCCACTGCGTGCGCAGGCCACCGAAGCGCGCGACCAGTTGGCATTGATGACCGGCCGTGAGCCGGGCGCGCTGGACGCCACGCTGGCCGAGGATCGGCCGATGCCGTCGTTGCCGGCGGAGGTGAAGGTGGACGATGCGGCGGCGCTGATCCGGCGCCGGCCGGACATCCGCAAGGCCGAAGGCGAGCTGGCGGCATCTTCGGCGCAGATCGGCCAGGCCCTGTCGGCGTACTTCCCGCAGGTGAACCTGCTGGGCACGATCGGCATGGGGGCGTCATCGCTGTCGGATTTCAACAGTGACTCGGCCGCGAGCGTGGTGATGCCGTTCCTGCGCTGGTCGGTGTTCGATTTCGGCGTGAACAAGGCCCGCGTGGCACAGGCCCGTGCCGGTCACCAGGCCCGCCTGGCCGCCTACGAGGGCACGGTGCTGGCGGCCCTGCAGGATGCCAACAGTGCCTTGACCCGCTTCGGCGCGGCCCGCGAGCAACTGCTCAAGGCCCGCAACGCCGAGGCCTCGGCCACCCGCTCGGCGGCGTTGATGGCCCAGCGCCGCCAGGCCGGCGCCTCCTCGCAGATCGACCTGCTCGACGTGCAGCGCCAGCAGTTGAGCGCGCAGGACGGTCTGGCCCAGGCCCAGTTGCAGCTGCTGGTGCGCTACGTGGCGCTGCAGAAGAGCCTGGGCCTGGGATGGGAGCAGGCCCCCGAGCCGCGCAGCTGAGGGCGGCTTTTGAAGCGCAATGCCCGCGCAAGGCCCCGTTGCAACGCCCTTCCGGCGCGCGGAGCGCTCGCCCGGCCCCGGGTGGCGACCGGCAAGGGCCGCCCGGCGCCAATCGCCACACCTGGCGGTGTCGCCTGCAAAACCCGGGGGCTACACTACGCGCGTTTTCCACCTGCCCGCTCCCGGAGCCCTACATGCCCGTTGATGCCAAGCCCGACATCAGGAACGATGCCATCGCCCTGAACCGCGAGCCCGGCTACCTGTCCATACGCGACCTGCGCAAGGAATTCGATGGCTTCGTCGCCGTCGATGACGTCAACCTGGACGTGCGCAAGGGCGAGATCTTCGCGTTGCTGGGGGGGTCGGGCAGTGGCAAGTCGACCTTGTTGCGCTGCCTGGCCGGCTTCGAGACCCCGACCAAGGGCAGCATCCTGCTCGACGGCCAGCCGATCACCGCGCTGCCGCCGTACGAGCGGCCGATCAACATGATGTTCCAGTCCTATGCGCTGTTCCCGCACATGACGGTGGAGCAGAACATCGCCTTCGGCCTGAAGCAGGACGGCATGGCCAAGGACGCGATCACCCGCCGTGTCGGCGAAATGCTGGAACTCGTTCAGCTGGAAAAGCTCGGCAAGCGCAAGCCGCACCAGCTCTCCGGCGGCCAGCAGCAGCGCGTGGCGCTGGCCCGTTCGCTGGCCAAGGGGCCCAAGCTGCTGCTGCTGGACGAGCCGATGGGCGCGCTGGACAAGAAACTGCGCTCGAAGATGCAGCTGGAGCTGGTCAACATCATCGAGCAGCTGGGCGTGACCTGCGTGATGGTCACCCATGACCAGGAAGAAGCGATGACCATGGCCACCCGCATCGCGGTGATGGACCAGGGCTGGATCCAGCAGATCGGCAAGCCCGACGACATCTACGAGCAGCCGGCCAACCGCTTCGTGGCCAGCTTCATCGGCTCGGTGAACCTGTTCGAAGGCGTCATCGACGAGGACCTGCCCGAGTACGTCACCGTGCGCACGGCCGATTTCCCGGCGCCGATCTACGTCGGCCATGGCATCACCGGTTATGAAGGCCAGCCGGTCGCCTTCGCGCTGCGCCCGGAGAAGGTGCACATCGCCAAGGACGAACCCGAGGGCGAGACCAACAAGGCGTTCGGGGTGGTCGAGGACATCGCCTATTTCGGCAGCCACTCGGTCTACCACGTGCGCCTGCCCAGCGGCGCCAAGATCCTCTCCAACTTCGCCAACATGAAGCGCTGGGACAGCGACGGCATCACCTGGAACGATGAAGTCTGGGTGTCCTGGGACGACAACGACGGCGTGGTGCTGACCTCATGAGCCAGACGGACAAGAACGCGGCCGGTTGGCGGCGCTGGGTGCCTGGCGTGCGCGCCAGCGTGATCGGCGTGCCGTACCTGTGGCTGTTGCTGTTCTTCGCGATCCCGTTCCTGATCGTGCTGAAGATCTCCTTCTCGAAGATGGCCGTGGCGATGCCGCCCTACACGGCGATCGTCGAGTACGTGGACAACGCGTTCAACGTCAACCTCAACCTGGGCAACTACACGGCGCTGTTCACCGACAGCCAGTACGTGCTGGCCTACCTGAGCTCGATCAAGATCGCGCTGATCTCCACCGTGCTGACGCTGCTGATCGGTTACCCGATGGCCTACGTGATCTCGCGGATGTCGCCGTCGGCGCGCAATATCGCGATGATGCTGGTGGTGTTGCCGTCGTGGACCTCGTTCCTGATCCGCGTCTATGCCTGGATCGGCATCCTCGACAGCAACGGCATCCTCAACCGCTGGCTGATGGCGGCCGGGCTGATCGACACCCCGTTGCAGATCCTCAATACGCCGCTGGCCGCCTACATCGGCATCGTCTACTGCTACCTGCCGTTCATGGTGCTGCCGCTGTACACCAACCTGGTCAAGCTCGACCACCGCCTGCTGGAGGCCGCCTACGACCTGGGCGCCAAGCCATGGCAGGCCTTCCTGAAGATCACCCTGCCGCTGTCGCGCAACGGCATCGTCGCCGGCTTCATGCTGGTGATGATCCCGGCGGTGGGCGAGTTCGTGATCCCGGAAATGCTCGGTGGCCCGGGCACGCTGATGATTGGCCGCGTGTTGTGGAGCGAGTTCTTCACCAACCGCGACTGGCCGCTGGCCTCGGCGGTGGCGGTGGTGATGCTGGTGCTGCTGCTGATCCCGATCCTGATCTTCAACCGTTCCCAGCAGCGTGAGCTGGAAGGGAAGCTGGCATGAGCATGGCGCGGCGCAATTCCTGGTGGGGCTGGCTGGCGCTGCTGTTCGGCTTTGGCTTCCTGTACCTGCCGATCCTGCTGGTGATCATCTACTCGTTCAATTCCTCGCGCCTGGCGACGGTGTGGGTGAGTTTCTCCTTCAGCGCCTACAGCCAGCTGTTCAACGACCGGCAGCTGCTCGACGCGGCGTGGTTGAGCCTGAAGATCGCCTTCTGGACCGCCACTGCGTCCATGGTGGTCGGCACGATGGCGGCGATGGCGATGACCCGCTTCAAGCGCTTCCCGACCAAGACGGTGTTCGGGGCGCTGGTCACCGCGCCGCTGGTGATGCCGGAGGTGATCATCGGCCTGTCGATCCTGCTGATGCTGGTGTCGATGGGCGGGCTGTTCGGCCTGCCGTCGAAGGGCCAGGTGGCGATCTGGATCGCGCATGTCACCTTCACCCTGTCGTTCGTGACGGTGGTGGTCTCCTCGCGCCTGCAGGAGATGGACCGCTCGCTGGAAGAAGCGGCGATGGACCTGGGCGCGAACCGAGTGAAGGTGTTCTTCCTGATCACCTTGCCGATCATCGCCCCGGCCTTGCTGTCCGGCTGGCTGTTGGCCTTCACGCTGTCGCTGGATGACGTGGTGATCGCCAGCTTCATGGCCGGCCCGAGTTCGACCACCTTGCCGATGAAGGTGTTCTCCTCGGTGCGCATGGGCGTGAGCCCGAAGATCAACGCACTGGCCACGGTGATGGTGCTGGCGGTGTCGACGGTGGCCTTCATCGGCTGGTGGATCTCCGCCCGCGCCGAGAAGCGGCGCCAGCGCGACCGGCAGCTGGCGCTGCAGGAAAACGGTTGATCGCCAGGCAGCGGCAACGCCGGGCCACGCCCGGCGCAGGTTTGTCGGTGCGTCCCCGGCGGAGCTGGGCTCCGCGCGCTCAGCCGAACGGTTGATCGATCGACGGGCTCTGCGGCGTCATCAGGGCGGCACCGTCCTCGGTGACGTACAGGATGTCCTCCAGGCGCACACCGAACTGGTCGGGGAGGTAGATGCCGGGTTCGTCGCTGAAAGTCATGCCCGGCTCCAGCACGTGCTGGTTGCCGCGTACCAGGTAATCCCACTCATGCATGTCCAGGCCGATGCCATGGCCAAGGCGATGGCTGAAATAGCGGAAGTCCGGCCCATAGCCGGCATCGCTGATCACCTTGCGCGCGGCGCCGTCCACCGCCGACATGGTCACCCCCGGGCGCGCCACCTTCAGCGCGGCGGTCTGCGCCTGCAGCACGATGTCGAAGATGCGGCGGATCTCGTCGCTGGGCTGGCCCAGCACCACGGTGCGGGTCATGTCGCTGGTGTAGCCATCGGCACGGCAGCCGCCGTCGAAGATGATGGGCGTGCCTTCGACCAGGTGCTGCGGCTTGTCCGAGCCGTGCGGCGAGGCGGTGTACTTGCCGATGTTCACGTCGGCATCGCCCCTCAACCCGGTGCGGGCATAGGCCATCGCCACCAGGCCGCTGATGTCCTGCTCGGTCATGCCGGGCTGCAGGGCCTTCCACACCGCCTCGTACACGGCCAGCGTGTTGGCGTTGGCCAGCTTCATCAGTGCCAGTTCGGCCGGGCTCTTGATCCGGCGGCAGCCGGCGCTGACCGGCCAGGCGTCGACCACCCGCGCCTGCGGCAGCGCGTCCATGATGCCCTTGGCGCGGAAGAACGGCACCGTCTCCTCCATGCCGATGACGCCGGTGGCGTGGCCCATGTCGCGGACCACCCTGGCGACCAGTGCATACGGGTCTTCGTCTTCCTGCCAGCCGCGCACGTCGTTGCCGAGCTTGATCTGCTCCAGCGTGCGGCCGCGCTCGAACTCGGGCGTGACGTAGACCAGCTCGCCCGAGCGCGGCAGCAGCACGCCGGTCAGCCGTTCGCTGTTCCACCAGTGCATGCCGGTGAAGTAGGTCAGCGAGCTGCCGGCACCGATGAACAGCACGTCGATGCCGTGCTGCCCCATAAGTTGCTGGGCGCGCGCCACGCGCGCCATGCGCTCGTCATTGCCGATCGGCACCACCTGCGCGGCGACCGGCTTCAGGGCGCGGATCGACGCCGGCAGGTCGCCGTCACCGGCCGCAGGCGCGGCCTGCGCCATCTGCGACAGCGGCAACGCCGCCGCGCCGACGGCCAGTGAGTTGCGCAGGAAATGACGGCGCGTGCCGTTGAAGGCGGATGGGTTTGCCATGGAGTTCCCCTCGAAGTCCGGATGCAGGAAGCGCGCGACCGGCGGCGTCAAAGCCAGCCGGAGCGCTTGAACAGGCGATACAGCACCACGCACACCGCGCCCACGCCGATCATCAGCAGCGGATAGGCGAAGCGGCCGGCGAGCTCGGGCATGTGGGTGAAGTTCATGCCGTACCAGCTGGTGACCAGCGTGGGCGCGGCCAGCAGGGCCGCCCAGGCACCCAGCTGCTTGACGGTCTCGCCCTGTGCCAGCGTGACCAGCGACAGGTTCACGCTCAACGCCGTGCCCAGCATCTCGCGCAGGGTATCGATGGCGTCGTTGACGCGTGCGGCATGGTCCTGCACATCGCGCAGGTACAGCCGCACTTCCTCGTTGATCAGTTGCGCCTGGTTGCGCTGGAGCTGCGCCAGCGCGTCCTGCAGCGGTGCTACCGCCAGCCGCATTTTGTTGAGTTCGCGCTTGAGCTCGTACAGGCGGATCACCGTGCGCCGCTTGTAGGTCTCGGCGAAGATGTCCTTCTCCAGCGTGTCCAGGGTGTCGCGGAAGCTGTCGGTGATCGGCAGGTAGTTGTCCACCACCGCATCCAGCACCGCGTACAGGCAGAAGGACGGGCCCATCGACAGCAGCCCGCGTTCGCGCTCCAGCCGCGCCCGCACCGGTGCATACGACAGCGAGGCGCCATGGCGCACGGTCAGCAGGAAGCGCGGCCCGAGGAAAGCATGGGTCTCGCCGTAGCGGATGCGCTCGTCCACCACCTGCGCGGTGTGGACCACCACGAACAGCGAGTTGCCATAGGTTTCGATCTTGGGCCGCTGGTGCGCCTTGCGGGTGTCCTCGATGGCCAGCGGGTGCAGGTTGAACTCCTCCTGCACCTTGTCCAGCACGGCATCGCTGGGCTCGTACAGGCCCACCCAGACGAAGCCCTTGCTGTCTTCCTGAAGGACGTCGCTGATGCTGTCCAGGTCGATGGCGCGCAACGCGCCATCTTCGCCATACCAGGTGCAGTTGATGACACAGGCCGGATTGGCCGGTGCCGGAGATGTGATGACCGGTTCCATGCCGGCCATCGTGCCTCAGCGCGCCGGGGCCGCCAAGCGTTGTGGACGCAGCACCCATGCCAACGCCAGGTGCACCGGCAGCAGCAAAACGATCCACTGCACGTTGTACTGCGCCTGCAGCGACAGCCAGTGCACCGGCAGGGCGAGCGCGGCGATGCCGGCCACCAGCCACAGCAGCAGGGTGAACCCGCGCCCCGGGCCACGCCCGCGCAGCAGCATCCAGGCGCCGGGAAGCAGCGCCAGCGCCAGCGGGTTGAGCAGGAACAGGTTGCGGTTGGCCCACGCGGCGTGGTGCTCGCTGAAGCCCCACAGGTAGGTCAGCAATCCGCCGGCGACCGCGCAGAACAGCCAGAACGGCAGCGCGAAGCCGGCCACCAGGCGCGGGCGTCGACGCGCGGCCAGGAGCAGTGCCGCCACTGCCAGCCCGGCCAGCAGCCACGGCCACCAGCGGCGGACCTGCTCCTTGGGTTCGGCGGCCAGGCGCTGCGGAAACAGCGCGTGTTCCTCCAGCACCAGCGGGCGGCCTTCGCTGTTGCGGGCCTCGCGCAGGCTGTCGGCCAGGCGCATCGGTACGAACGCTTCCTCCCAGCGCGACAGCGGCACGTCCGCGCTCGGGCCCAGGCCTAGGTCGAAGCCCAGCCACATCCACGGCGCCGGCGAGGCCAGCCGCACCGACTCGCTGCGGTAGGTGTTGCCGCGCGAACGCCCGGCCAGCTGTGATTTCAAGCCGCCGTTCATGGCCTGGTCCAGGGTGTCGCGGACCATCGTGGCGCAGTTGGCGGTGTAGTAGTCGTAGCGGTAGCGCGCGTTCTCGGGCCTGGCGCGCTCGACCAGGCCGGCCGCCAGCGCGCGGGCCTGGTCCGCTGGCAGGTCCAGCCACTGGATGCTGGCGCCGCGACCGACCTGCTGGTACTGCGACAGGTCTTCTTCCAGCGGCAGGGCCACCAGGTAATACATCATGTGACCGCGCACGAAGTTACCGACGAAGTCCGCCTCGCCCGGGTCGAAGTAGCCGAAGTTGTACGAGGTGGCCTGGCCGGTGACCGGGTCGGCCACCACCAGTGCATCGTGGCCGAAGCGCTCGAAGAAGATCTCGCCCGGTTGCATGGTCACCACGCCGATGCGGGGCACCGGCGGCTCCGCTGCGGGGGGGCTGGTCTGTGCGCCGGCAGCGCCGGCGAACAGCAGCAGGAACAGCAACGCGGATGCGGTCGACAACCGCCGCGGCAACCGGAAGGTGATCAAGCGTCGTCCTGGTCTTCGGGGGGCAGGATGGTGACGTGGAAGGCCTGCACGCGGCGTGCATCGGCACGTGCCACGCGGAACACGAAACGCTCCAGGGTCAGCTCGTCGCCGGTTTCCGGCAGGTGGCCGATGGCCTCGGTGACCAGGCCGCCGATGGTGTCGTAATCGTCGTCGGAGAAGTCGGCGCCGAAGCGCTCGTTGAAATCGCCGATGGTGGTCAGCGCGTCCACCACGTAGCGGCCATCGGCGAGGATGGCGATCTGCGCGGTGTGGTCCTCGGTCTCGTCATGCTCGTCGTCGATCTGGCCGACGATCTGTTCCAGCACGTCCTCGATGGTGACCACGCCGGCCACGCCGCCGTACTCGTCGACCACGATGGCCATGTGGTTGCGCGAGAGCCGGAACTCCTTGAGCAGTACGTTGAGCTTCTTGGCCTCGGGGATCAGCACCGCCGGGCGCAGCAGCTCGCGAATGGTGGAATGGCTGTTGTCGGCGACCACGCCGCGCAGCAGGTCCTTGGCCAGCAGGATGCCAAGGATGTCGTCCTTGTTCTCGCCGTGCACGGGGAAGCGCGAATGTCCGGATTCGACCACCTGCTTCATCAGTTCGATGAAGGGTGAATCCACCGGCAGGGACACCATGTGCGAGCGCGGCACCATCACATCGCCCACGGTCAGCTCGGCCACCGAGATGGCGCCTTCCATCATGCGCAGGGTATCTGCGGCGATCAGGCCGTCCTGCTGTGCGGTCTGCAGGATCGTCACCAGCTCGTCGCGGGTGTGGGGTTCGCTGGAGAAGGCCGAGCTCAGGCGCTCAAGCCAACTGCGTTTTTTCTCGCCCGGTTCGGGGCTGGTACTACTGTCGTCTTCAGACATCTCTTGGTTTGACGGCACCCGGCTCGCCGGGCGGTGCCGGCAAGTCTAGCAGAGGATGTTTACCGCTCCCGGATCAGCCGGCCGGGGGCTGGCCCGGTGCGTGGACGTCGGGTTCGGCGGGCTTGGACGGCGCCGGGTCGGCCGGTGCCGGCGCGCCCGGGGCCTCGCCTTCGGCCGGGTGGTCCAGGCTGTAGGTGCAGCTGACCAGGGTCTTGCCCGGGTGCGACTTGACGTTGGACACGCCCAGCACCACCGACTCGATCAGCGCCTCGCCGGAGCGGGCATCAATGACGTCGCGGCTGACCAGTTCGCGGCCGGCCATGAACTTGTCCGGGGCGTCATAGCCGGTTTCCAGGTCCAGCGTCCTGGCCAGGTCGCGGGGTTCGGGCAGGTCGAGGATGGCCAGCACGGTGCCGCCGGCCATGGCGACATGGTCGACCTGGTGGCCAAACACGCGGATCGGCGTGTTCAGCATGTACTCGGCCATGAACAGGTTGCCCTGTGGCAGCGGTCGCCAGCCCAGTGCCACGGCCTTGAGCGGGTCGTTGACGATCGGTGCCAGAGCGGCGAACTCGCTGACGCTCTGCCGGCACTCGATCAGCGCGGCCAGGTCGATCGGCCCTTGGGCCCGGGCGGTGCCAGCGAAGGCGAGCAGCAGGGGCAGCAACGGAGTCAGGCGCACGGGTGTTCCGCAGGACGGGGGCTGTCAATGATAGCCACGCATGTCCGTTCCGGTGCAGCCCGGCCATGGGGTCACCCGCAGCCTGGCCGCGAAGTTGGCGATGTCAGCCGCCTCCTGGGCTGCTCAATGTTCGCCGGCGTAGGGGTCTTCGATGCCCAGTTCGGCCAGGATCTCGCGCTCGAGCTGTTCCATGGCCTCGGCTTCCTTGTCGTCCTCGTGGTCCCAGCCGAGCAGGTGCAGCACGCCATGCACGGTGAGGTGGGCGTAGTGGGCATTGAGCGCCTTGCCCTGTTCCTTGGCCTCGCGTGCCACCACCGGCGCGCAGATCACCAGGTCACCCAGCAGCGGGAACTTCACGCCCTTGGGCAGCCCTTCGGGCACCTCGGCGGGAAAGCTCAGCACGTTGGTGGCGTAGTCCTTGCCGCGGTAGTGGCGGTTCAACGACTTGCCTTCCTTGGCATCGACCACGCGGATGGCCAGGTCGGCTTCGCGGATGCGCCCCTTCAATGCGGCCGCCACCCATTTGCGAAAGCTGACCGCGGCTGGCAGTCCGGCGCGGGGGAGGGCGTAGCTGATGGCTACATCAAGGCGGGTAGGGCCCTTGGTCATGGCAGGTTCCGGCAATTCAGGCAGTACAGAGGGGCACAGTATCGCGCGCTGGAGGTTTCATCGCGACTTCCATTCCGCGGCGGTGAACGGAATCTCCACGACCGCACTGTCCGCACGGCGCGCCGGTATGCCGGCTTCCTCGGCCGAGCCATGGCAGTTGTAGCCCTTGTGCAGGCTGACCTGGGTAGCCAGCGCCAGCGCGCCCTGCTCCGGGCTGGCGGCGGGATCCAGGTAGATCGTGGCGTCCTTGCAGCCGCCGACGTTGGCCACCTGCAACGCCGGGATCAGGATGCGCGCGGCCTGATCGGTCAGGGCATTGAACTGTTCCTGGCTGATGCGCTCCTGCGCCGCGGAGGCACGCAGCTTGAAGTAGTACAGCTGCTTGTAGAACAGGTAGCCATTGGAATACATCGGCCAGTCGCGGGGCAGCAGGTTCAGCTGCATCTGCAACCTGCGGCCGGTGACCTGCTCGGCCTGGGCGATGGCCTGGATCACCTGCGCATCGAGATCGTTGGCCGGGGTCTCGCTGCCGCGGGTATCGGCAGCGTCCAGCGGGAAGGGATCGTCGCGCAGTTCCTGCAGCCGCGAATAGGTGCCGTGCTCGGCGGCGTACTTCAAGCTGGCGCGGAGGTCCCTGATGCCGCTGTCGATCGCCTCGGCCGGGCTCATGCGCCCGGCCGGGTAGACGTAGATGTCCACCCGGGTTTCCTGGTGGTCCTTCAGCGCGTAACGAAAGCCCGCACCATCGAACTTCTGGCCGGGGTCGAAGCTGCTGCCCTGCAATTCGAAGTCGCCAACCTGTCTGGGGGCGATCAGGTAGCTGGTTTCAACGTAGGGGCGGGCCTCTGCCGGGGCATCCTTCTTCTTGCCGATGGCCGTGCAAGGCACGCAGATCACGACCAGCAGCGTGCAGGCGGAAAAAAGGCGATACACGTTGGGCATCACACTTCCTTTGTGCAGGTGATGCCCGGAGTGTAAGGCTTACTCGGCGCCGGGCTTGACCTGCTGCAGGTCGCGCCGGTCGTAGGCGTTGACGATGCGCGCCACCAGCGGATGGCGGACCACGTCGCGGGCCTCGAAGAAGGTGAAGCTGACGCCGTCCACGTCGCGCAGTACCTCGATCGCATCGCGCAGGCCGGACTTCACGTGCTTGGGCAGGTCGGTCTGGGTCAGGTCGCCGGTGACCACCGCGGTCGAGCCGAAGCCCAGGCGGGTCAGGAACATCTTCATCTGCTCGATGGTGGTGTTCTGCGCCTCGTCCAGGATCACGAACGCATCGTTGAGCGTGCGCCCGCGCATGTAGGCCAGCGGCGCGATCTCGATGACGTTCTTCTCCAGCAGCTTGGCCACCTTCTCCACGCCGAGCATTTCGTACAGGGCGTCATAGAGCGGGCGCAGGTAGGGATCGACCTTCTGGGTCAGGTCGCCGGGCAGGAAGCCCAGCTTCTCGCCGGCCTCCACCGCCGGGCGCACCAGGATCAGGCGCTGCACGCGCGATTCGTTCAAGGCTTCCACCGCCATCGCCACGGCCAGGAAGGTCTTGCCGGTACCGGCCGGGCCGATGCCGAAGTTGATGTCGTGGGTGGTGATCTGGTGCAGGTACTTGGCCTGGTTGGCACCGCGGCCGCGCACGGTGCCGCGCTTGACCTTGATCGCCACTTCCTGGGCTTCGTAGGCCTGATCGACCACCTGTTCGACGTTGGCCTGGTTCAGCCGCAGGTGGATGGCGTGGCTGTCGAACACGGTGTCCGCAGCCTCGGCGTAGAGGGCGTTGATCAGCTTCTCGGCCTCGGCGGAGGTCTTGCCGGGGCCGCTGACGCGGAACACATGGCCGCGGTTGGCGATCTGCACGCCGAGCTTGAGCTCGATCTGGCGCAGGTGCTCGTCGAACGGACCGGACAGGTTGGCCAGTCGTTCGTTGTCGATGGGGTCCAGGGTGAAGTCGCGATGGGTGATGGCAGTCATGGGCGATAGATGGTGGCGATGGCGGGGACATCAAGGCCGCCGCAGGGGACGCGGCGGGCGGTCCTGAGCCGCGGTCCGGGCGGGCCGGCAATCGCCAGGGTGCCGGGAGAGCGGGCGACTTGAAATTTAATTAATCGTTGAATTAAATGGAGGAATGAATCGAAAGCCCGACAAGCCCTCCGTGGATGCCCCCGCTGTGCAGGCCCCTATGGTCGCGCCGGGTGTCCCCGCAGCATCGTCCCGCAAGCCCCGCAAACGCACCCCCGGGCGTCGCCCCACGCAGGATGCGGCGGACCTGCGCGTCCAGTTGCTGGATGCCGCGCTGGCATGCTTCGTCGCCAAGGGCATCGCCGCGACATCACTGCGGGACATCGCGCAGCGTGCGGGCGTGACGCCGGCACTGGTCCACTACTACTTCGGTGACAAGCCGCGGCTGCAACAGGCCGTGGTGGAAGAACGCCTGTGGCCGGTGATGGCGCAGGTGCATGCCGGGGTGCAGGAGGCGGGCGAAGGCGTGGCGGGGTTGGTCGCGGCCTTCGTGGGGGGCGTGGTGCGGGCGGTGGCCGAGCACCCGTGGCTACCGACGTTGTGGGTGCGCGAGATCCTCTGTGAAGGGGGGGCGCTGCGCGAATTGATGATCGAACGCGTTGGCCCGGTGCTGCCGCGGATGCTGGTCGAGCGTTTCGCCGCGGCGCAACGCGATGGCCAGTTGAACCCGCAGCTGGATCCGCGTCTGATGGTGGTCTCGCTGATGGGGCTGACCATGTTCCCGCTGGCCAGTGCCCCCATCTGGCAGTCGTTGTCCGGCGCCCAGGACCTGGGCGCCGAAGCGGTGCAACGCCATGCATTGGCGCTGCTGACGCACGGACTGGAGCTGAAGGCATGAACAAGCGGCGTGGGTTCCTTGTCATCGGGATGCTGTTGTCGCTGGCGGCCTGTCGCGGGCAGGCGCCGCAGGCGCTGGGGACGCTGGAATGGGACCGGGTGACGCTGCCGGCACCGGCGTCGGAACGAATCGTGCGGATCGACGTGCGCGAGGGGCAGCAGGTGGCGGCGGGCGCGCCACTGATGCAGTTGGAGCTGACCTACGCACAGTCGCAGCTGGCCGCCTTGCAGGGACAGGCGGCACAGAGCACGGCGGCGTTGTCCGAACTGCACAACGGGCCCCGCAGCGAAGACATCGCGCAGGCGCGTGCCGCACTGGGGGCCGCACAGGCACAGGCACGCGAAGCGCAGGCCTACTACGCCCGGCTGCAGCCACTGGGGACGCGACAGCTGGTTGCGGCCTCCGAACTGGACCGCGCGCGGGCGGCGGCGCAGAGCGCGCAGGCCGACGCCGGCCGCGCTGAAGCGGCGCTGGCCGAACTGCTGCATGGCAGCCGCATCGAACAGGTGGCGCAGGGCGAAGCGGCGCTGGCATCGGCGCAGGCCAACGTAAGCGCGCAGGCGGTGCTGCTCGGCAAGCTCGCGCTGGTCGCGCCACGCGCGGGGCGCGTGGACAGCCTCCCCTACAAGCTGGGCGACCAGCCCGCGCAGGGCTCGCCGCTGGCGGTGCTGCTGGTGGGCGAGGCGCCGTATGCACGCGTCTACCTGCCGCAGGCGCTGCGCAACCGGCTCCAGGTCGGGGATGCCCTGCAGGTGCAGTTGCAGGGCGATGCGGCCACGCAGGTCTACCCGGGCCGGATACGCATGATCCGCAGCGAACCGGTGTTCACGCCGTACTTTGCCTTGACCGGCCAGGACGCCGAGCGCCTGAGCTACCTCGCCGAGATCAGCCTGGGCAAGGAGGCCGCCACGCTCCCGGTCGGGGCGCCGCTGAAGGTGCTGGACGATGGCCGGCGTTGAACCGGCCGCGCCGGTGCGCGTCGTCGCTCCGTCGGATGACATCGCGATCCGCGCGCGCGGCGTGAGCCGGTTGTTCGGTGCGCTGAAGGCCGTGGATGACATTCACCTGGATGTGCCGCGCAGGCAGGTCTACGGCTTCCTGGGACCCAATGGCTCGGGCAAGTCCACCACCATCCGCATGCTGTGCGGCTTGTTGACCCCCAGTGCCGGCCAGATCGAGGTGCTGGGGTTGCAGATCCCCGAGCAGGCCGAGGCATTGCGCAGCCGCATCGGCTACATGACCCAGAAGTTCTCGCTGTTCGAGGACCTGAGCGTGCGCGAGAACCTGGAGTTCCTGGCCGCCGTGTACGACCTGCCGCGCGCGCGGGCGCGCCAGCGCATCGAGGTGCTGCTGGAGCAGTACCGGTTCCAGGACCGCCAGAAGCAGTTGGCCGGCACCATGAGCGGCGGCCAGAAGCAGCGCCTGGCATTGGCTGCCGCGGTGCTGCACGAGCCGGAGCTGCTGTTCCTGGACGAGCCGACCAGCGCGGTGGACCCGGAATCGCGCCGCGATTTCTGGGAGAAGCTGTTCGAACTGGCCGATGCAGGCACGACCTTGCTGGTGTCCACGCACTACATGGACGAGGCCGAGCGCTGTCATCGCATCGCCATCCTCGACCATGGCGCGCTGGTCGCCGACGGCACCCCGGCCGAACTCACCGCCCGCCTGGCCGGGCGCACGCTGGTGGTCGAGGCGGCACAGCCGCGGCAGGCCGCGCGCGTGCTGTCCGACTGCCCGGGCGTGATCAGCGTCGCGCAGATCGGCAACAGCTTGCGCGTGCTGCGGGCCGACGACGAGGGCGGCGAGGCATTGACCCGGGCACTCGAGGCGGCGGGCATCACCGCGCAGGTGCATCCGCAGGCGGCGAGCCTGGAGGATGTGTTCGTTGCCGCGACCCGCGGCAGGGCCGTGGATACGGCGGAGGACGCATGAAGCTGCGACGACTGCTCGGCGTGATGGTCAAGGAGCTTCGGCAGATGCGCCGCGACCGCATCACCCTGGCCATGATCATCGGTATCCCGGTGATGCAGCTGCTGCTGTTCGGCTACGCGATCAACACCAACCTGCGCGACCTGTCGGCCGGCTTCGCCGACCAGGCGCGCACCTCGGCCTCGCGCATGCTGGCACGGGACATCGTCGCCACCGGCGTGGTCGCGCCGGTACTGGAGGCGGAAACCCCGCAGCAACTGGTGGAGGCGATGCGGCGTGGCCAGATCAGCATCGGCATCGTCATCCCCATGGACTACGAACGGCGCCGGGCCGAAGGCCGCGAGGCGTTGCAGATCCTGGTCGATGGCAGCGACAACGCGGTGCAGAGCGCGGCCGCGCAACTGGCGCGGATGCCGTTCGATGGGGCCGGCTTCGAGCCGCTGGCGCCCACCGCGATCAGCGTGGTGGGCTTCTACAACCCGCAGCGCAGTTCGGCGGTCAACATCGTCCCCGGCCTGGTCGGGGTGATCCTGACCATGACCATGGTGCTGTTCACCGCGGTGGCCATCGTGCGCGAGCGCGAGCGCGGCAACATGGAACTGCTGATCGCCACGCCGGTGACCAGCGCCGAGCTGATGATCGGCAAGGTCATCCCCTACGTGATCATCGGCCTGCTGCAGACCGGCATGGTGCTGGCGCTGGGCACCTGGTTGTTCCACGTGCCCATCGGCGGCAGCCTGCTCGACGTGTTCATCGCCGCCGGCCTGTTGATCGTGGCCAACCTGGCACTGGGGCTGCTGATCTCCACGCGTGCACAGTCGCAGTTCCAGGCGATGCAGATGACGTTCTTCATCTTCCTGCCGTCGATCCTGTTGTCCGGCTTCATGTTCCCGTTCGCCGGCATGCCGCGCTCGGTGCAGTGGCTGGCCGAAGTGCTGCCGCTGACCCACTTCCTGCGCCTGATCCGGGGCGTGATGCTGCGCGGGGCGAGCCTGTGGGAGCTGTGGCCCGGCGTGGTCGCGCTGCTGGCCTTCAGCACGGTGATGATGGCCGGGGCGATCCTGCGTTTCCGCAAGCGGCTGGATTGAGACCGGGTTCTCCACAGGCGGTGTGGATGCGGACGCGACGAAGTTGTGGATATCGTGCTGCAGCCCTTGTGCTGCAAGGCTTCAGGCACATCGGTCAAAAAAGTGCCATGGGCGGGTAGCTTGTCCACACTGGATGTGGATCGAATCTGCATGAAGATGTGGATAACCGCGCGTAGCCCAGCAACGGCGGGCCTTTCAACGGCATGGCGAAAAAATGACCGCACCCGGCCCGTAAGAGCGCCTGTGGGCGCTCCTGGGTGACGTCCGGCTGTTGGCTGGCATGCACTCCCGGGCGGGCGCCGCTCACCCGGGATCGGCAGGCCTTTACGTCGGGGTGACGACCCGGCCGCGCAACGAGTTGCTCAAGGCCTCGGTGATCAGCACGTCGACGAACTGCCCCACCAGGCGGGCATGGCCGGCGAAGTTCACCGAACGCATGTTCTCGGTCTTGCCGGTCAGTTCGTTCGGGTCCTTGCGCGAAGGGCCGTCGACCAGCACCGACTGCACCGTTCCCACCATCGCATTGGAAATGGTGGCGGCATGCGCGTTGATGTGGGCCTGCAGGCGCGACAGGCGCGCATGCTTCTCGGCGTCGCTGATCGTGTCCTCCAGGTCGGCGGCCGGGGTGCCCGGGCGACGCGAGTAGATGAAGGAGAAGCTCTGGTCGAAGCCCACGTCCTCGATCAGCTTCATGGTCTTCTCGAAGTCGGCGTCGGTCTCGCCGGGGAAGCCGACGATGAAGTCCGAGCTGATCGAGATGTCCGGGCGCACCGCGCGCAGCTTGCGGATCTTGGCCTTGAACTCCAGCGCGGTGTAGCCACGCTTCATGGCGCTGAGGATGCGGTCGCTGCCGGCCTGCACCGGCAGGTGCAGGTAGTTGGCCAGCTTGGGCACGTCGCGGTAGGCGTCGACCAGCGAATCGCTGAATTCCAGCGGGTGCGAGGTGGTGAAGCGGATGCGGCCGATGCCGTCGATCTCGGCCAGGGTGCGGATCAGCAGGCCCAGGTCGGCTATCTCGCCATCGCCGTAGGGGCCGCGGTAGGCATTGACGTTCTGGCCGAGCAGGTTGATCTCGCGCACGCCCTGCGCGGCAAGCTGCGCGCATTCGACCACCACGTCCTCGAACGGGCGGCTGACCTCGGTGCCGCGGGTGTAGGGCACCACGCAGAACGAGCAGTACTTGGAGCAGCCTTCCATGATCGAGACGAAGGCCGAAGCGCCTTCGGCGCGCGGCTCGGGCATGCGGTCGAACTTCTCGATCTCCGGGAAGCTGATGTCCACCTGCGGCTTGTTCTGCTCGCGGCGGGCACGGATCAGCTCCGGCAGGCGGTGCAGGGTCTGCGGGCCGAACACCAGGTCCACGTAGGGCGCGCGCTTGACGATGGCTTCGCCTTCCTGCGAGGCCACGCAGCCGCCCACGCCGATGATGACGTCGCGGCCGCCGGCCTTGAGCGCCTTCCAGCGGCCGAGCTGGCTGAACACCTTCTCCTGTGCCTTCTCGCGGATGGAGCAGGTGTTGACCAGCACCACGTCGGCCTCTTCGGGGTTGTCGGTCAGCTCCAGGCCTTCGGACTCGGCCAGCACGTCGGCCATCTTGGCCGAGTCGTATTCGTTCATCTGGCAACCGTGGGTCTTGATGTAGAGCTTGCCGCGCGCACCGCCGGCAACCTTCGGCTTGGCGCCGGGCAGGGGAATCAATTCAGAAGTGGTCATTTCAGCAGGCGGCACGGCAGGGCCGGCCGTGATCGGCGAGGGAGTGGCTGGCGTCCCGGGCATGGCGCTTATTCCAGACGGGTGGGCGGGCAGGCGGCCCGGGGGCCGCATTCGAAGAGGGCTATTGTATCGGCCCCGGCCGGCTGGGTGAGAACACGCCGCGTCAAATACTTGGCAAGCCTCGCCGAAGCTGGGAGACTCCCCCGCCATGAAGGGGATTTTGGGGATCACCGGCATTCTGCTCGCCGCACTGGCCGCCTTGCCGGCCAGTGCCGGCACGCTGTACAAGTGCGTCGGCAACGACGGCATCCCGAACTACGTGAACCGCCGCATCAGCGGGGCCAGCTGCAGCGTGGTGAGCAGTTACCGCCCAGCGCGTGAGCCCGCGCGCGCGCCTGCGCCAGCCATCGCGCCGTCGGTCCCGACCATCACCGGTGAAGGCCGGGGCAACGCGGTCGCCGCCCAACCGGCGCCGGTCGCGGCCAGCAATCCCGCCCCGGCGACGGCACCTGCCACGGTTGGTCGTGCCCAGCGCGTGGTCAGCGGGCAGGTCTACTCCTATATGAAGGACGGGGTGCGGCATTACTCCAGCACTCGGCCGAGCCAGGTCGCCAGCATCGGCCCGGTCCGCACCATCCAGTACAGCTACATCGAACGCTGCTATGCCTGCGGGGTGACCTCCCGGGTCAACTTCGGCACGGTACGCCTGAATACGCAGGCCTACAGCGCCGAGATCGCCGCCGCCGCGCGCGAGTTCGGGGTCGAGGAGGCGGTGGTGCGGGCGGTGATCCATGCCGAGTCGGCGTTCAATCCCACCGCGCTCAGTCGCGCTGGTGCGCAGGGGCTGATGCAGCTGATGCCGGCCACCGCGCGGCGCTTCGGCGTGACCGATTCGTACGACGCCAACCAGAACATCCGTGGCGGGGTGCAGTACCTGTCCTGGCTGCTGCGTCGCTTCAACGGCAGCCTGACCCTGGCTGCGGCGGGGTACAACGCCGGCGAAGGTGCGGTGGACCGTCATGGTGGCGTGCCGCCCTACAGCGAGACCCAGTATTACGTCCAGCGCGTGGCCCAGTTGGCCGAGCGCTATCGGGGCGAACGTACCTCCAGCCTGTAACCTTCGGCCACGTGTTGCGGCGGGTCGTGACAAATCCCGCGGACTGGTGTTTGATCGCGTTGTGCGGGCGTTAAGCGTTCCGTTACACTCGCGTGCGATTCGTTTCAGAGCAGGCTGGTCCCCACCCAGACTGCTGGCAGCCTCAAGCTACCTAATCAATAGTCGGAGAGCCGGATGGCCAACGATGGGGTAAACGATCCAGTCAATACCGGGCGTCGCCGGTTCTTGACAACGACCACCGCGGTGGTCGGAGCAGTTGGCGTAGGTTTCGCAGCTGTACCTTTCATCAAATCGTGGAATCCCAGTGCGCGGGCCAAGTTGGCCGGTGCCCCGGTGACCGCCGACATCAGCGCCCTGCAGGAAGGCCAACGGCTGATCCTGGAATGGCGCGGCCAGCCGATCTGGATCGTCAAGCGGTCCAAGGCCATCCTCGAGGCACTGCCCAGCCTTGATGGCCGGTTGAAGGACCCCGAGTCCGGCAACAAGGACCAGCAGCCGGACTACGTGCTCAAGGGCAATGCCGAATTCCGCTCGATCAAGCCGGAGATCTCCGTGCTGGTCGGGCTGTGCACGCACCTGGGCTGCTCGCCGGAGATGGTTGCCGAGATCCGCCCCGAGCCGTATGACGCGCAGTGGAAGGGGGGCTACTTCTGCCCCTGCCACAAGTCGCGCTTCGACATGTCCGGGCGCGTGTTCCAGGACGTGCCGGCACCGATCAACCTGCTGGTGCCGCCGCATCACTACACCGATGACAACACCATCGTCATCGGTGTCGATCCGCAGGGGGCAGCCTGACCATGGCCAACATCCTCGTCCGTACCGCCACCGGCGTGGCCAACTGGGTCAACGAGCGTGCCCCGGGCCTGATGCCGGTGTACCGCAAGCACGTCAGCGAGTACTACGCGCCGAAGAATTTCAACTTCTGGTACTACTTCGGCTCGCTGGCGCTGGTGATCCTGGTCAACCAGATCCTCACCGGCATCTTCCTCACCATGCACTACAAGACCAGTGCAGCCGAGGCGTTCGCATCGATCGAATACATCATGCGCGACGTGGAGTGGGGCTGGCTGATCCGCTACATGCACTCCACCGGGGCCTCGCTGTTCTTCATCGTGGTCTACCTGCACATGTTCCGCGGCCTGATGTACGGCAGTTACAAGAAGCCGCGCGAGCTGGTGTGGATCCTGGGCATGCTGATCTACCTGGTACTGATGGCCGAAGCCTTCATGGGTTACGTGCTGCCCTGGGGCCAGATGTCGTTCTGGGGCGCGAAGGTCATCATCTCGCTGTTCGGCGCCATCCCGGTGATCGGCAACGGCCTGACTGAGTGGATCATGGGCGACTACCTGCCCGGCGATGCCACCCTCAACCGCTTCTTCGCCCTGCATGTGATCGCGCTGCCGCTGGTGCTGCTGCTGCTGGTGGTGCTGCACCTGGGGGCGTTGCACGAGGTGGGCTCGAACAACCCCGACGGCGTGGAGATCAAGAAGGGGCCCAAGGGCAACCGCTGGTCGCCGACCGCGCCGACGGACGGCATCCCGTTCCACCCGTACTACACGGTCAAGGACATGGTGGGCGTCGGCTTCCTGCTGGTGCTGGCGGCGTTCATCATCTTCTTCGCGCCAGGCTTCGGCGGGCTGTTCCTGGAACACGACAACTTCACCGAGGCCAACCGCCTGGTGACGCCGGAGCACATCAAGCCGGTGTGGTACTACACCCCGTACTACGCGATGTTGCGCGTGGTGCCGAACAAGCTCGGCGGCGTGATCGTGATGTTCTCGGCCATCGCCATCCTGTTCCTGGTGCCGTGGCTGGACAAGGCCAAGGTCAAGTCGATCCGCTACCGCGGCCCGATTTCCAAGGTGATGCTGGGTATCCTGGCGGTGTGCTTCGTGTGGCTGGGCGTGATCGGTTCCGGTCCGGGCACCGCGATCTGGGAGACCTGGGTGGGGCGCGTGCTGACCTTCCTGTACTTCGCCTTCTTCATCACCATGCCGGTTTGGACCAAGCTCGACAGCACCAAGCCGGTACCGGAACGGGTGACGACGCATGACTGACAAATGGATGGTGCGGCTGGCCATGGCCGCCGCGATGGTGTTCTGCGTGTCGGCCAATGCCGCCGAAGGGGGCAAGCTGCAACAGGCCGGCAACGACCTGGGCGACAAAGCCTCGCTGCAACGCGGTGCCCAGGCCTACATGAGCTACTGCTCCGGCTGTCATTCGCTCAAGTACCTGCGTTATTCGCGCATGGCCGAGGACCTGGGCCTGACCGAGGCGCAGGTGATGGACAACCTCAACTTCACCGGGGCCGCGTTCGGCGAGCAGATCCAGGTCGCCATGCCGCACGATGAGGCCACCAAGTGGTTCGGCAAGATGCCGCCGGACCTGAGCCTGATCGCCCGCGTGCGCGGCACCGACTGGATCTACAGCTACCTCAAGTCGTTCTACGTGGATCCGTCGCGGCCGCTGGGCTGGAACAACACCGTGTTCCCGAACGCCTCCATGCCCAACCCGCTGTGGGAGCTGCAGGGCATCCAGCACGCCGAGCACGGCAAGGCCGAGCAGCCGGGGCTGGACCCGCCGGTGGTCGGGCTGAAGATCGCCCAGCCGGGCAAGGTGGACGCCCGGGAGTACGATCAGACCGTGCGGGACATCACCAACTTCCTGGAGTACGCCGGCGAGCCGGCCGCCCTGAAGCGGCAGAGCCTGGGTGTCTGGGTGGTCCTGTTCCTTGCGCTGTTGACGTTCCTGGCTTATCTGGTGAAGACCGAGTACTGGAAAGACGTGCACTGACCCGGCGGCCGCCCCACTGGAGGGCCTTGGCAATCGAGCAGGTGCGTTGGCACACTCGGGTAACCGTGGCGACCGCTGGCACTGGGCCAGCGGGGCCGTAAGGTCGGCGGATTCCGGCCGTTGGAGAGCCTTTTGATGGCGGCGAGTGTGCGTATGCGAAATACCTTGACCCTGTTTTCGGCGACCGATGACGTGCTTTGCCACCGGGTGCGGCTGGTGCTTGCAGCCAAGGGTGTCACCTACGATCTGGTGCCGGTGGATCCGCAGAACCCGCCGGAGGACCTGATCGACCTGAACCCCTATCACTCGGTGCCGACCCTGGTCGAGCGCGAGCTGGTGCTGTACGCCGCTTCGGTGGTCAGCGAGTACCTGGACGAGCGCTACCCGCATCCGCCGTTGATGCCGGTGGACCCGCTGTCGCGCGCGCGACTGCGCCTGGCGATGCTGCGCATCGAGCATGACTGGGTGCCGCAGGTGCAGGCCATCCAGCTGGGCAACAAGACCCAGGCCGAGGCCGGCCGCAAGCGCCTGAAGGAACTGGTGGCGCAGTCGGTGCCGCTGTTCAAGGCCAGCAAGTTCTTCCTCAACCCGGAAATGAGCCTGGCCGACTGCGCCATGGCGCCGATCATCTGGCGGCTGGAATCACTGGGCGTGGCGTTGCCAAAGGATGGCAAGGCGATCGAGGACTACGGCAACCGGATCTTCCGCAACCCGGGTTTCATCCGCAGCCTGACCGAGCAGGAAAAGAAGCTGCGCGAACTGCCGGTCTGAGGCCTGCCGCGGCTGTATGCCGACTTATCGATCACCGCCTGCGGGCGGTGATCGTGCATCAATGCCGCGTACACTTGTCCGATGACTGAAGAAACTTTCCGCATGAGCAGCCACCGTCCGTACCTGTTGCGGGCGCTGGTGGAATGGATCAACGACAACGGCATGACCCCGCACGTGATGGTCGATGCCGGCGTGCCGGGCGTGCAGGTGCCCTCCAGTGCGATCAAGGAAGAGCGCGTGGTGCTCAACATCGCCGAGCGCGCGGTGATGGGCCTGCACATCGACAATGATGCGGTCAGTTTCACCGCGCGCTTTTCCGGCGTGAGCTTCCCGGTGTACGTGCCGATCCCGGCGATCCTGGCCGTTTATGCCCGCGAGACCGGGCAGGGCATGGCGCTGCCGGACGACATTCCCGGCACCGAGCCGGCCGCGGATGAGGACCTGCCCCCGACCACGCCGCCGGACGCGCCATCGCCGCCGCCGGCGGGCAAGCGCCCGCACCTGCGCGTGGTCAAGTAATCCTCCCCGCCGCCGCAAGGCGGCGGTTTTCGTTGGGGCGCCCGGTGGCTTGCATTGCCGCGCGGCCCGGCAGCCGTGGGGTCAGAACCGCTGGCCCGCGCCCAGGTAGCGCCATTGTCCCTCGGGCATCCTGCTCAGGCCGATGCGGCCGATGCGCAGCCGGCGGACCTGGGTGGCCTGCAGGCCGACTTCCGCGCACATGTGCTGCAACTGGCCCGGGCGCACGTCCTTGATCGCAAAGCGCAGGCGTTGCTCGCTCTGCCAGCTGACCTTGCAGCTGGGCAGGGCACGGCCCTCGTAGCGCAGGCCGTGGGTCAAGCGGGACAGCGTCCACGGGCTGGTGTTGCCTTCCACATCGACCATGAACTCCTGCTCCAGCGACGGGCCGGCTTCGAGCAGATGCCGGCGTACGCGCCAGTCCTGGGTCAGTACCAGCAGGCCATTGTCGGCATCGCCCAGTGGCATCGGGGCTTCCAGCCGCAGGAAATGGCGGCGCAGCAGGCGGATGCCGCTTGCGTCGTCGGCGCTGCGGTTGGCTTCCTGCAGCAGGGCGAACACCTGTGCGGCGTCGGTGCCGGCCGGCTTGTTGAACAGCAGGGTGGCCGGCTCGGCGGCCCCGGTGCTGGCATCGGCGGCCAGACTGACCTGCTCATCGGCGACCAGGGTCTGCGGGGTTTCCACCACCACGCCGTCCACGCTGACCCAGCCGCCCTCGATGTACTGCTGGGCCTGGGCGCGTGAGCACTGCAGCTGCGCGGCGAGGCGTTTGTCGAGGCGGATGGGCGTGGTCATGGGCGGAAGGCTCTACGGCGGGCGGGGAGTGTAGCGCCCGCGGCGGCAGGCGGCGATGCCGGGTTCAGCCGCCTTCATGCTCCAGCGCGGTCAGGTACAGACGCAGGTCGAACTCCAGCTGGTGGTAGTCCGGTTCCATGTGCAGGCACAGCTGATAGAAGGCCTTGTTGTGCTCGGCCTCCCTCAGGTGGGCCAGTTCGTGCACCACGATCATCCGCAGGAACGGCGCCGGCGCCTCGCGGAACACGCTGGCGATGCGGATTTCGCGGCTGGCCTTGAGCTTGCCGCCATGGTTGCGCGAGATGGCGGTATGCAGGCCCAGCGCGTGCTTGATCACCTGCAGCTTGCCGTCGTACAGCACCTTGCCCAGCGGCACCGACTGGCGCAGGTGGCGTTCCTTCAGGGCCTGCACGTAGTCGTAGAGCTGGCGGTCGCTGCGCACGTCATGCGGCTGGTCGTGGCGACGCCGGATGACTTCGCCCAGGCGGCCCTGTGCGAGCAGGTCGCGGGCGCTCTGCTGGAGGTGTTCGGGGTAGCCGTTCAGGTACTTCAGCGGTTGCATCGACGGTGGTGCGGGCTTGCGGGCGGGAGGCCCGCTATCATGGCAGGCATTGGCAACAGAACACCGAACACGGACATGGCAAAGGCAAATCCGCTGCAGGAACAGCTGCTCAAGGCAGGGCTGGTCAAGAAATCCCAGGTGTCCCAGGTGGCGCGCGAGCAGGTCAAGGCACGCCATGGCAAGGGCCCGGCGGCACCGACCGAGAGCCAGCGCGAGGCCGACCGCGCCCGCGCCGAGAAGGCCGAGAAGGACCGCCAGCTGGCCGCCGAGCGCAACGCGCAGCGCCGCGCCGACGAACTGCGTGCCCAGGCCCGGCAGATCATCGGTGACCGCAAGGTGGCGCGCGGCGGTGAGCTGGAATACCGCTTCAGCGATGGCGAGGTGATCCGCACCCTGCTGGTCAGCGAGGCGCTGCGCAAGCAGCTGGCATCCGGCGCGCTGGTGATCGTGCGCCATGGCGAGGGCTTCGAGCTGCTGCCGCGCGTGGCCGCCGAACAGGTGCGCCTGCGCGCCGCCGAGCTGATCGTGCTCGACCACGGGCAGAGCGCCGATACCCCGATCTCCACCGGCAATGCCGAGGACGACGCGTACTACGCCCAGTTCCAGGTGCCCGACGACCTGATGTGGTGAGCTGAATCGGCGCGGTTGTGCTGGCATTTGGCCAGCCGCGCTACGCTAGGGGTTGGCGAACGAGGAGCAACAGCTATGGCGACCGGTTGGGCGGGCGATACCGCCGTTCAGGACCAGATCGATGCCACCGTCGACGACGCGATCAAGCGTGCGCGCAGCCGCCTGCCCAGCGGCCCGGGGCTGACCCATTGCGAGGAATGCGAGGCGCCGATTCCCGAGGCGCGGCGCAAGGCCGTGCCCGGCGTGCGGTTGTGCGTCAACTGCCAGCAGGCGCTGGATGCCGAGGAAGCCGCGCACAGCGGTTACAACCGGCGCGGCAGCAAGGACAGCCAGCTGCGCTGAAGCCTCCGCGCGGCGGAGGGCTTACTGCCCGGAGCGGGAGTCCGACAGCGCGGCGTTGAGGTACTGCTTGTGGATGACCGGCTTGACCAGCCGCGGGCGCTCCATCAACACGAAGCGCACGCCCTTGACCGTCTGCGGCGCGGCCTTGGCGAGGAAGCCGAAGCGCTCGTAGACCGGCACCGCCACTTCCGATGAATTGACCGTGTACTCGTGGCGGCCGTGGACGCGCAGCGCGTGTTCCCACAGCTGCCGGGCGATGCCGCGCCGACGGGTGCCGCGGCCGACGAACAGGTGGTGGATATGGCTGTCTTCGCGGATGGCGATCATGCCGCATAGGCCGCTGCCGTCTTCCACCACGTAATGCGCGAACGCCTTCGATGCCAGCCGTTCGGCGAAGCTGGCCGGGGCCAGCGAGGCGAGGAAGGCGTGGGCGGTGGCGCCGGTGTCGGCGTCGAGCAGATGGCGGGCCAACGGCGTGACCAGCGCACTGAGCGCGGCGGCGTCGGCGACCGTTCCGTCGCGCAAGATGATGTCCTGGTCCACGTCTCCCCCGATGCCACGCCCCCGGAAGCAGGGGCGGTTGGGCGCCAGCATACCTGCAGCCGGTGCGCAGGAAACGTGCAGGCCGGCGCGCTCAGGGCGCGGCGGCGGGCAGGTGGAAACTGCGCCCCCAGCGCAGCAGCGCGAACAGGCACCACAACCAGCCGGCGCTGGCCAGCAGCCCGCCGACGAGGCCGATGTGCTGCATGCCCAGGTGCAGGCTGACCTGGCTGCCGATCAAGGCACCGGCACCGATGCCGATGTTGAAGATGCCCGAGAACAGTGCCATCGCCACGTCGGTGGCATCGGCGGCCAGGTGCAGCACCTTGGACTGCATCGACAGCGCGAAGCAGATCATCGCCACGCCCCACACCGAAACCAGCACGTACAGCAGCGTTGCGTTGGCTAGGCCGGTACGCAGCAACAACAGGCAGGTGGCCAGGGTGCCGATGGCCGCCAGCAGGAAGCCACGCGGCCAGCGCAGGCCGTAGCGGGAGAACAGCACGCTGCCGAGGAAACCCATGCCGCCGAACAGCAGCAGGACCAGCGTGGTGACGTGGGCATCGAAGCCGCCGATGGTCTGCACGAACGGTTCGATGTAGCTGTAGCCGGTGAACTGCGCCGACACCACCACCATCACCAGCACGTACAGGGCGACCAGCGCCGGGCGCCGCAGCAGCACCGGCAGGCTGCTGGCCGAACCGCTGTTTTGGCTGGGCAGGGCCGGCAGCAGCCGCGCCAGTACCACCATCACCAGCAGCGCCACGCCGCCGATGGCGAAGAACGTGATGCGCCAGCCCAGCCATTCGCCGACGATCCGGCCCAGTGGAATGCCCAGCACCATCGCCACCGAGGTGCCGGTGGCCAGCAGGCCCAGCGCCTGAGGGCGCTTGCCCTCGGGGGCCACCCGCACCGCGAGCGAGGCGGTGATCGACCAGAACACCGCATGCGCCAGCGCGATGCCGATGCGGCTGGCCATCAGCACCGGATAGCTCCACGCGATGCCGGACACCACGTGGCTGGCGACGAACAGCGCGAACACGCCCAGCAGCAGGCGGCGACGGTCCAGGTTGCGGGTCAGCAGCATGCACGGCAGCGAGGTCAGCGCCACCACCCAGGCATAGATGGTCAGCATCAGCCCGACGTGCTCGATGGGCATGCCGAAGCTGCCGCCGATGTCGCTGAGCAGGCCCACCGGGACGAATTCGCTGGTGTTGAACACGAACGCGGCCAGCGCCAGCGCGATGACGCTGGCCCAGCGTTGGCGGTCGCTGCGCGGGGCGGGAATCGCGGCGGTGGGCGACGGGGTATCCGCCGGGGAGGCAGGGCAGGAGGTGTTCAGGGAGGACATCGAGCGGGGCGCAGCAGCGGCGGGGCCGGGAATGGCGCCAATTTTCGCATGCTGCAGTGCGGCATGAGCGAAAAGCTGTGGTGCAGCCGGCGCATGCTGCCGAGCGTTCAGTTTTGGTGCCAGCCCCGCCGCCTGGGCCTCAGCCGTCGCCGGCGATCGTCGTCGGCGCCGTTTCGCCAGTGCGCCAGCGGCGCAGACCGCGCTGGAAGAACAGGCTGTTGGGGATCTGCATCAGGGTGCCCTCGGCAGGACCGCCGATTTCATGCAGGGTGGTGTAGATCAGGTTGATGTCGACCACCAGGCCCTTCAGGCCGGGCTTCTCGCCGTTCTCCAGCAACTCGATCTGGTCGCCCAGGCGGAACGGGCGGGTGGTGAAAATCAGGAAGGTGCAGAAGATGTTGGAGAGCACGCTCCAGGCCGCGAAGAATGCCACCGCGCCGACCGCCGCAAAGCCGGTGAACGCGGTCCACAGCACCGATGGGGCCACCCCCACCTGGTTGAGCACGGTCAACAGCGTGGCGGTCCAGATGATGAAGTTGGACAGCCGCCGGATCGCCAGTTCGATCGGCTGTGGCAGCGTGTAATGCCGGCCCAGCCGCGACAACAGGCGCCGCACCAGCATCCGCAGCAGGGCGGCCACGCACAGGATCAGGACGATCATCAGGGTGGTGTTGAGCGGTGCAACCCATTCGTGCAGGGTCGGTGGCAGGAACTGCTTCATCATCAATCTCCTTGCAGGCGCATGGCTGCGCGCGCCTTCATTGCTTCAATGCCGCGGCGGTATGTGCGGGTTGGCCATCATTGGCGGCCGGCGTGATGCCGAGCAGGCGCGCCAGCAGCGGATAGAGGTCCACGTTGTCGATCGGCGCGATCACCACGCCGGGCTGGAAGGCAGGGCCATGGCCGATGAACGGTGCCCGCATCTCCGGCAGCGTGTTGTCGTAGCCGTGCTCGCCGTTGAGGCGATGGCCCTTGCGTTGCTGCGCCTGGCGGGTGGTCACCTGCCAGCCGACGTCGGCCATGCAGATGAAGGCCGGCACGCGGCGATGGTGGCCGTACTCGAACCGTGCCGGAATCTGTTCGCGGGTCATGCAGCGGAAGTGCGGGTAAGTGCCGGCCAGCAGCTGCCGGGCGGCCGCCTCGCCACCGGGCAGGGCGTCGAACGAGGCGTAGGCGCCGGTCCAGCCGAAATCCAGCCGGCTCACGTCAACCAGGTCGTCCAGGTACAGCTCCTGCTCGGGCGAGGTGGCGGCCATGCCGTGGTCGGAGGCGACCACGATGTTGGTGCGCTCTTCCAGCCCCTGTGCGCGGATGCCCTGCAGCAACTGGCCGATGGCCTGGTCGACCTCGGCCAGGGCCTGGTTCAACTGCGGTGAATCCGGGCCATGCAGGTGGCCCACGGTGTCGACCCGATCGAAGTACAGGGTGACGAAATGCGGGCGTTCAGCAGCGGGCAGTGCCAGCCATTCCAGCACGGTCTGCACGCGCTGCTGCGAGGTCACCTCGATGTCGAACGGCCGCCAGAACTCTGGCCGGGCGCCGTGCACCGGCGCTTCGGAGCCGACCCAGAACATGGCCGCGGCGCGACCGCCCTGTTCGCGCACGCTGGTCCACAGCGGCTTGCCATCGTCCCACCAGCGCTCGTCGCCCACCGTAGCCGGGTCGAACATGCTGAAGCGCACGCCGGGGATGGCCGGGTCGGTCATGAAGTTGGCGATCACGCCGTGGTGGTCCGGGCGTAGCCCGGTCACCAGCGTGTAGTGGTTGGGGAAGGTGATGGAGGGATAGGACGGCCGCATGTACTCGGCACGCGCGCCACCGGCGGCCATGCGCGACAGGTTCGGGGTCAATCCGCGATGCAGGTAGTCGTTGCGGAAGCCATCGATGGACACAAGGATCACCGGTGCCTGCGCGTGAAGCGGCAGGCGCGGCGCATCGGCGGGTGCCCGGACGGCGGCGGGTGGGGTGCTGGCACAGCCGGCCAGGGCGAGGGCGGCGCACAGCAGGGCGCTGGATCGGAGCATGGAACAGCTACAGGGAGGCGAGACTGGATTGTCGGCCAAGCGCGCGGGGGCTGCCAGCGCCAGCACGGCTGCCACCGATCGCGATGGGCTTTAAACCTTTTGCGCGGGCTCTGCATCCAATGGATATGCTCGACGCCACCGTGACCCTCGCCAGCCTTTCCCCGCCCGCCGTGGACGACACCGCGCTGGCCCGTGCCGCCGCCGGCGGCGACGTGCATGCCTTCGAGCGCCTGTATCGACGGCATGCCCCGCGCTTGAACGCCCTGCTCTGGCGGTTGTGCGGCGGCAACGCCGCGCGTGCCGAGGACGTGCTGCAGGAAACCTTCATCCTGGCCTGGCGCAAGTTGCCGCAGTTCCGCTTCGAAAGCGCGCTGGGCACCTGGTTGCACCGCATGGCGGTCAACACCGCGCTGATGGAACTGCGTGCCAGCGCCGCCTTCGAGTCGCTGGATATCGGCGAAAGCGGGATGGAGGTGCTGACCGGCATGGCCGATGTCACGCGCTGCCATGCCACCGGGCTGGACCTGGAACGCGCACTGCAGACGCTGCCGCCGCGTGCACGGGCCGTATTGGTGCTGCATGACATCGAAGGCTGGAAACACCACGAGATCGCCGAGGAACTGCAGATGGCGGTAGGCAGTTCCAAGGCCCAGTTGCACCGCGCGCGCGGCCTGCTGCGCGCACGGCTTGGAGACGCATGATGGAAGAGAACGACAACGACGACCTGACCCGGCAGCTGGCGGCCTTGCCGCGCGAGCGCCTGCCTTCGGCGGCGGTGTGGCAGCGCATCGCGGCACAGCTGGAACAGGCGCCGCCGGCGCCGCGTGCCGGTGCGACGCCGCTGCCGGTGCCGGCGCAACTCCCGCGCCCACGGCGTGCGGTGCGACGCTGGCCGTGGCTGGCCGGGGCCGCGGCGGCCGTGCTGGCATTCGTGGGGACATTCGCACTGTGGCAACCCGGTCGGCCGGCGACGGTGGCGATGACGGACACGCCACTGCAGCGGCAGGCCAACGTGATCACCCACGAGTACCGCCAGGCCATCGCCACCATCCCGGCCGAGACCGTGCCGGCCGAACTGCGGCCGGCGCTGGACGAGCTGGATGCCAGCGCCGGCAGCATCCGCACCGCCATCGACCAGAGCCCGCATGCCGGGTTCCTGCTCGGCCAACTGCGGCGCACCTACGCGCTGCGCCTTGAACTCACCCGGCAGGGCCTTGCGGCCACCGGACTATCCACCTGAAGGAGCCCCTCATGAATGCCTCCCTGCGCAACCTGCTGGCCGCCACGCTGCTGCTGGCGCCGATCGCTTCCGTGTTCGCCCAGAGCACGGTCAACCAACGCCTGCCGCTGTCCAGTGGTGGCCGGGTCGAACTGGGCAACGTCGCCGGTTCGGTCACCGTGCGTGGCTGGGACCGCAACGAAGTGCAGTTGACCGGCACCCTCGGTGACGGCCAGCGGCTGGACGTGGAGAACAGCGCCAACCGCGTGCAGTTCAAGGTGGTCTACCCGCAGAACAGCCGCAACACCCGTGGCGCGGTGCTGGAGTTGCGGGTGCCGCGTTCGGCGCAACTGCAGGCCAGCACGGTCAGCGCCAGCATCGATGTCGGCCAGGTCGACCTGCGCCGCCTGCAGGCCACTTCGGTCAGCGGCTCGATCACCGCCGAAGGCCAGGCCGGCGAAACCGACCTGAACACGGTCAGTGGCGCGATCCGCTCGCAGCTGCGGACTCCCCGGCTGGACCTGCAGACGGTCAGCGGGCAGATCAACGTGGCCGGTTCCAGCGGCGGCGAGGTCAGCGCCAACAGTGTGTCCGGTGCGATCGACCTGAACCTGAGTGCGGTACAGCGGCTCACTGCCGAAACCGTCTCCGGCAGTCTGGGTGTGCGCAGCGCCGGCCTGGCACCGGGTGGCCGGATCAACCTGCAGACGGTCAGCGGCGGGGTTTCGCTGACCTTGCCGGCACGCACTTCGGCGCAGCTGAAGGCGAACAGCTTCAGCGGCAGCATCCAGTCCGACGTCGGCACGGTGGAGCGCCCGCAGTACGGCCCGGGGCGCAGCCTGGAAACCCGCCTGGGCGGCGGTGATGGTGACATCAGCATAAGCTCGCACTCGGGCAGCGTGCGGGTGAGGCTGGGCGACCGCTGACGGTCCGGGCGGGAACAGTCCCGACCGCGAAACCGCGGCACGGAGCCGGTGCATCACCGCGGTTCATGCGGGGGTGTCGAGCACCGGCTTCGCGCCGGAGGGCGCTCCTACGGGGCGGCGGTGGCCGCCAACGCCAGGCCCTGCACCACGCCGAACGACGGGTCGCCGTGGACCAGCGTGGCATTCGGGAAGGCCGCTGCGGCCGCGCGCTGGATGTAGCCGGCGCGTGACATGCCGCCGGTCAGGAACACCGCCGCAGGCTCGTGGCCGATGTCCTGCCGGACCTGCGCCAGCAGTGCTTCCAGTTCACCTAGGTAACCGCCGGCGGCATTGCCCAGATGGGGTGCATCGGTTTCCACCGATAAACCGGCTTCGATGAAGGACAACGCGCTGGCGTGCGAGTCGGTGCTGCTCAGCGCGATCTTGCATTGCTCCACCGCGCGGTACAGGCGCGCGGTGTTGCCGGTGTCCTGCAATGCCTGCAGGCGCGGCCCGTAGGGGGCATCGACTGCATCGTAGTTGTGCTGGCGGAACTCACGTTGGCGCGGTGTGTCCTGCACCATCGCCGCCTCCACGTAGTGATGGGTCGGCACGCGGGTGATGCCACGGCCGAACAGGGGCATGTAGGCGGCCAGACTCAGTGCAAGGTCGATGTCGGTGCCGCCGCGCGCGATGCCCCAGGCGCGGTGGATCCGTGGCGGCGTGTCGCCGCCGACGCTGGCATGGGCGATGTCGGTGGTGCCGCCGCCGACGTCGACGATCACCGCCTCATGGCGTTGATCGCTGACGGCGTGGTAGTGCATTGCCGCAGCGGCCGGCTCCTCGAGGAAGTCCACCTCGTCGAACCCGGCGGCCAGGGCCGCGCTGCGCAGGATCTCCAGCGCCTGGTCGTTGCCGGCCTCGCCGATCGAGCTGCGGAACTGCACCGGGCGGCCGAGCAGGGCGCTGCGCACGTTCTGGCCGAGCTGCCGGGACGCTGTCAGGCGGATGTGCTCGAGGATGTGCGTGGCAATGCCGGTGATGGTCTGCCTGGCGCGCGGGTGCAGGTTGTAGCCGAGCATCGATTTCGGGCTCTGCACCAGGTTGCCTTCGTTCTCCTCGAAGTAGGCCTCCAGCGCGTCGTCACCGTAGACCGCGTTCTGCAGCAGGGTGGTGGAGCTCTGCGGTTCGCGGATGCGTTCTTCCATCCACTGCCGGCGCACCACGCGCAGCGCATCCGCGCGCAGTTGCGCGGGGCTGCGGTCGGTGCCGGCGCTGCGGGCATCGCGGCGGCCGGACTCGACCAGGGCTTCGAGCTGCTGTTCCAGTGCCGGGCTGAGTTCGAAATCGTTGGGGTCGCGCATCACCTCGGGGAAGTACACCGTGGTGCGGACCTGCAGGGCGTCGCCAAAGTGGACCGGGACCACCTTGCCGTCGATATGGGCGGCGGCCGCCGAGTTGCTGGTGCCGAAGTCGATGCCGAGTTTCATGGAGCGTCCGGGGGGCGTGCGGTTGAATCGGCCGCGCACTGTACTACGCCGGCCGGCACCGCAGATTTCAAGGTGCGGCCCCGGGCGGCCGACGTTCACGCGCCAGTGCGGCCATGCAGGCGTTCCCGCGTCAGGCCGGGCGGGCAGGTGCGAAAGGCTACAATAGGCGGTCTTTTACGCATTGCTGGAGCCACCATGCCCGTTTCTTCCTGCCCCCAGTGTTCGCAGCCGAACGTCTATCCGGACGGCGCCCTGTGGATCTGCGCCGATTGCGGCCATGAGTGGACGCCCGGCGAAGCGCAGGCCGATGCGGTGGTGGTCCGCGACAGCAACGGCAACGTGCTGCTGGCCGGTGACACCGTCACCGTGATCAAGGACCTCAAGGTCAAGGGCTCGTCGATCCCGCTCAAGCAGGGCACGGTGATCCGCAACATCCGCCTGGTCGAGGACGACGCCGAGCACATCGAAGGCAACTCGGACAAGATCAAGGGGCTGGTGCTGAAGACCTGCTTCCTGCGCAAGGCCTGATTCAACGCCAGTCGCGGCTGCCCGTCGGTTCGCCACGCAGGTGCTGCTGGATGATTGCCGGCGCCGGCAAGGGCGGTAGGCCGTTTGGCCGGCTGTCGCGCACGGCATGGCGGGGGTCCAGCCGTCGCAGGCTGTCCAGCTTGGCCTGGTAGATCGCGCGCACTTCGTTGGTCCCGCCCAATGCGCGTGCGCGCGTCATCTCGCGCTCGGCCTGGCGGTTGTTGCCGGTCAGGAAATAGGTGCGTGCCAGCCCGAAATGGAACTGGTGCGCCCGCGGGTACAGGTCGATCGCGGCACGGTAGAAATGGGAGGCCTGCGGGTAGTTGCCGGCACGCTCGGCAAGCACGCCCTGCATGAACTGGTAGAACGGGTCGCGCTTGCGGGAGCGCTCCAGGCGCTCGCGCAGCAATGCGGCGTGCCGGGTGTCGCCCACGCGTTGGTAGAGGTAGGCGGCGTTGTGCAGCGCGGCCGGGTGCATGCGGTTGATGGCCAGGGCGGCATCGAAGTCGCGGGCGGCGGCCTGGTCGTTGTTGCTGCGTGTTTCCAGCACGCCGAGGTTGTTCATCGCCGAGACGAAGCGGGGGTCCATCGCCAGGGCCGCTTCGAAGTAGCGGCGCGCGGTGGTGTAGTCATGCGCCGCCAGCTGCTCGGCACCGCGGTTGTTGTAGAAGTGCGCCAGCGCCCGCGCGTCGGAGATCGGCTGTGGGCCGCGTGCGTCGTAGAGCACGTTGCGGTCCAGGTCCAGCGTGGCCATGCGCCCATCCACGCGCAGCCCGACGTTGACGTGCCCGGCATTGAAGATCAGCCCCTGGTTCTCGTACCAGGTCATCACCTGGCCAACCTCCTGCATGCGTGCTTCCAGCCCGATCTCGCGGGCCATGGCGACGAACAGCAGGGTGAAGGACAGGCAGTTGGCACGTCGCAGCCGCCAGGTCTCGGCCACGGTGAGGGTGGCCTCGGTGTCGTATTCCAGCCCGAGTTCGGTCGGCTGGAATACCAGTTCGACCAGCCGCTGCAGGCGCCGTTCCGGCGAGTTGCTGGCGCGGATCACCTGTTCCTGGAGCACCGCCTTCACGTCCGGCGGGATTTCCATGATCTGGGCGGGCGTGGGGATCTCCTGCGCGGGCAGGACCGGGGCCTGCGGCGGCGGGGCCAGGGTTGTGGCGGCGAGCAGGGTCAAAGCGTTCCAACCGATCATGGCGACCACCTGGAGGTTGCTGCGGCCGCCCCAGTGTATGCCTCTGGAGGCAGGGTGGAAGTGTATTTGGCGTGATCCACAGCGCATGTGGACCAGCGCCGGGCAAACATGTGGATAACCCGCGGCAGCCCCCGGGGGACGGGGGTCTGGCGACGGTGGCGAGTTTTTGTCCATCGCACCGCGCAGTGGAGGCGCGCGGCGGTCCCGGCGACCGGCGGGGTCTGCTAGTATCCGCGGCCCCAGTCAGTATCGGCCTCCGCCACAGACGGCTCCGGCCGGCGGCTTCCAGCGCGAATCCATGAAGAAGTTCCTTCCCTCTGACCAGGCACAGCTTTCGCTGGGCATTGGCAGTGACATCCCGACCGAGCGCCTGTTCTTCGCGGTGCTGCCGGATCCGCTCACCGCCGAGCGGATCTCCGAGCTGGCCGAAGGGCTGCGTGACGAACACGGGCTGGAAGGGCGCCCGCTGGACACCGAGCGGCTGCACGTCACCCTGCACCACATCGGCGACTATGCCGGCCTGCCACCGAGCCTGCTGGCCCGGGTGCGCCAGGCCGCCAGCCGGGTGCAGGCCCCGGAATTCGAGGTCTGCTTCGACCAGGTGGGCAGCTTCGCCGGCAACCACCAGAACCCGTTCGTGCTGCAGAGCGAATACGGCGCCGAGCTGCTGGGTGACCTGCACGCCGAGTTGGCGCGCTGCCTGCAGAGCGTGGGGGCCAAGGCCAACCCGCGCTTCACCCCGCACATGACCCTGCTGTATGACCGGCGTCGCATGCCGGTGCAGCCGGTGCAGCCGCTGCGCTGGTTCGTGCGCGAATTCGTGCTGATCCGCAGTTTCCTGGGCCAGAGCCGCTACCAGTTGGAAGGCCGCTGGCAGTTGGGGTGATCGCGGCAGCGGCACCTGGCGCCGGCCTGCCCGCCATCGTGGAGACCGCCGCCGTACCGGAATCCCGGCCGTCATCGCGGCGCCCGGGTCTGCCCGGCAACGCGCGGGCATGCTTCACGGATCGGGTGTACTCGGGCAGGATGCGCGCATGGACACTCTGCCGCTGACCGTGCCTCCCCGGCAATGGGCCGAGCTTGAAGCCGCCTACGCGCGGCCGCCGCGGGCGTATCACAACTTCGGCCATGTGCAGGCGTTGCTGCAGCACTATCACGACGTCGCGGTTGGACCGGGCTGGCAGCAGCCGGCCGAGGTGGCGCTGGCCGTGCTCTACCACGATGCCATCTATGAAGCCGGGCGCGGCGACAACGAGCAGCGCTCGGCGCAGCTGGCGGTGGATGCGATAGAACGCTGGCTGCCGGATGCGGGCATCGATGGCGACCGCGTGGCCGAGCTGATCGCGCTGACCGCACGCCACGGCAAGTTGCGGGCAGAGGACCTGGACGCCGATGCGGCCCTGTTCTTGGACAGCGACATGGCGATCCTGGGGGCACCGCCGGCGGTGTTCGATGCCTATGACCGGGGCATCGCCGAGGAGTATGCGGGCAAGGTGCCCGGCTTCCTGTTCCGGCTCAACCGGCGCCGGTTCCTCAAGGGCGTGCTGGCCCAGCCGCGGATCTTCTTCAGCGACTTCTTCCACGAACGCTATGACGCGGCGGCACGTGCCAACCTGCGCCGGGCCACGGCCTGAACCGACGATTGGCTAGACTACGGCCACCGTTTGATCGCCGCCGCTGGCGGCCGATGTGATGAGCCCCGACGTACTTCCCGACCCCGATCCGCGGCCGCAGCCGCCCGAAGCCCCTGGCCCCAATGAATGCTGCGGCAGTGGCTGCCCGCTGTGCGTGCTGGACCTGTATGCCGACGAGCTGGCCCAGTACCGGCAGCGGCTGGAGGCCTGGAAGCAGCGGCACCCGGACGCCACCGAATAGGCACAGGTTTCCGACGCGGACAGGCGTAGTCTGTCGCGGTCCCATGGGGAGTGAACATTGATGGTGCGTGCACGGGTGGGTGTGGCAGCCCTTGCGCTGGCGTTGTGCGCGTTGCCGGCGTCGGCTTCGGCGTTGGAGCGTGTCAGTCATGGCCGGTTCGAGCAGGTGCCGGTGTACCTGCCGGAGGGTGCGCCACAGCGCGTGGTGCTGTGGTTCGCCGGCGCGGGGGATCCCGCCGGGCATGGTGCGCGGCTGGAGGCGCTGCGCGCCGACGGTGCGATGGTGGTGGATGTCGATGCCGCCCACCTGTACCGGGTACTGGCCAAGGAAGGGGGCAAGTGCGGCTTCTCGGCCGGTGATGTCGAGAACTTCTCGCGTTACGTGCAGGCCTACCTGAAAGTCCCGACCTACCACCTGCCGATCCTCGGCGGGGAGGGTGAGGGCGCGGCGCTGGCCTATGCGGTGGCCACCCAGGCCGAGCCGCAGGTATTCGCTGGCCTGCTCACCGAAGACTTCTGCCCGCAGCTGCGCAACGCCACGATGACCTGCGGCGATGCGATCCACGGCCGTGATCTTCAGCCGCAGCCGTTGCGGTTCCCGTGGCTGGCCGCCAGCGGTGCGGGCAAGGCCTGCACGGTGGCCGCAGTGGACGGTTTCCTCAAGGAGGTTCCGTGGGCGCGCAGCTTCCAGCGCACCCGGGCAGGCAGCGCCTTGCCGGGCGAGCGCGCGGTGGTGCGGGTGCTGGGCGCGCAGCATGGTGTGAGCCTGCCGCCGGTGCCGCACGATCTGGATGGGCTGCCCTTGGTCGAGGTGCCGGCTGCCGGCACGGGCGACACCTTTGCGGTTTTCGTCTCCGGTGATGGTGGCTGGGCGGGGCTGGACAAGGACGTGGCCGGCGCCTTGGCCGCGGCCAATGTCCCGGTGGTGGGCGTGGATTCGCTGCGCTACTTCTGGAGCGAGCGCACGCCGGCCGGGTTCGCCGTGGACCTGGACCGCATCGTTCGCCACTACGCGGCTCAATGGCAGCGTCCGAACGTGGTGTTCATTGGTTTCTCGCAGGGCGCGGACGTGCTTCCCGCAGCGATCAACCTGTTACCGGCCAGCACCGCGCAGACCATGCGGATGACGGCGTTGCTGTCGGTCGGCGAACGCGCTGACTATGAATTCCATGTCAGCAACTGGATCGGTGGCGGCGGCGATGATGGCCTGCCGATTGCCCCGGAAGTGCGCAAGCTGCCGGCGGCCCGTACCCTGTGCGTATACGGGGAGGACGACGACGATGCGTTGTGCCCCAAGCTGCCGGTCGGCACCGCGCAGGTGGTCAAGCTGCCGGGCGATCACCATTTCGAAGGGGACTACGCCACCTTGGCGAAGGTGATCCTGCAGCGGTTGCAGGACGGGCGGTGACGCTTTCGGCTTCGCGGCCAGGGGCGCTCCTGCGGTAGCAGCGCCTTCGGGCGCGAAGCCGATGTCCTGGCCGCGCTTACGCGGTTTCGTACAACTCCAGCGGCAGGTCGTCCGGGTCGGCGAAAAAGGTGAAACGGCGGCCGGTGTATTCGTCCACGCGGATCGGCTCGCAGGCCACGCCTTCGGACTGCAGGTGGGCGACCACCGCATCCAGGGCATCCACACGGAACGCCAGGTGACGCAGGCCGCGGGCTTCGGGGCGGCTGGGGCGCGCCGGTGGGTCGGGGAAGGAGAACAGCTCCAGCTGGCTGCCGTCGGGCAGGCGCAGGTCCAGCTTCCAGGAATCCCGCTGCGGGCGGTGGTTCTCGGCGATCACCTGCAGGCCCAGGATGCGCGTGTAGAAGTCGCGCGAACGTGCGTAGTCCGAGGCGATGACCGCGACGTGGTGGATGCCGGCCAGCAGCGTCATTGCGCGGCGTCCAGCCAGCGGCGGGCGATGTCGATGGCCATGGCGTAGGGCTCCGGTGCGTTGCGGTTGGTGAGCATGATCACCGTCAGCTTCTGCGCGGGGTAGCGCACGATGACGTTGCGAAAGCCGATGCTCTCGCCGCTGTGCCACAGCGCCTGGCCGTTGATGCGCCAGCCGAAGCCGTAGTACGGCACGTCCGGTTCGTCGGTCCTGTTGGCCGGGCTGAAGGCCTGCTGCAGCGAGCTGCGGCGCAACAGGCGCTCGTCGTAGAGCGCGGCATCCCACTTGGCCAGGTCGTCGATGGACGAATAGATGCCGCCGTCGCCGAGCACCGCGCTGGTGGTGCTCTGGTCGGTACGTTCCCAGCGGCCGTCGATCTCGCTGTAGCCGTAGGCACGGTTGGGCACGTCGTCGACGCCGTCCTGGTGGGCAAGGGTGTGGGTCATGCCCAGCGGCAGGAAGATGCGTTGGCGCAGGAAGCTGGCGAAGTCGCTGCCCGAGGCCTTGCCCACCACCAGCGCCAGCAGCGCGTAGCCGCCGTTGCTGTAGCGGTAGCCGTTGCCGGGCGCGAAGTAGGTGCGGTTTTCCTTTTCCAGCAGGTGCAGCACGTCGATGTCATGCACCTGGCGGGTGTCGGCCGGGTCCATCAGGTCTTCGTAGTCGATCAGCCCGCTGGCGTGGATGAGCAGGTGGCGCAGGGTGATCGTGTCGGCGACCGCCGGCAGGCTCGGCAGCCACTTCTTCACCGGGTCGTCCAGGGTGAGCGTGCCGTCCTCGGCCAGCAGCAGGATCGCCGCGGCGGTGAACTGCTTGCTGACCGAGGCCAGGCGGAAGTTGCTGGTCGGCGAAACCGGCGTGCCGTCCTCGACCACCGCCAGGCCGTAGCCGCGCCGGAACACCGGCTGCCCGTCCTTCAGCAGCAGCACCGCGGCTCCGGGAACCTGCCCGTCGTAGCGTTGCAGCAGCGCGTCGATGCCCGGGTCCGGCGGCGTCACCGGCGGGGCGGCCATGGCCAGGCTGGACAACGCGGACAGGCACAGCGGGGCGAGTCGGTACATCCAGCGGGTCATGGCGGCTCCTTGGTGGGAATCAGGCTTTCTTGCTGGCGATCCAGCGATCGATCTTGGCTTCGAGGATATCCAGTGGCATCGAGCCGTCCTTGAGGATCTCCTGGTGGAACTCGCGCGGGTCGAAACGCTGCCCGAGCTCGGACTGCGCCTTCTCGCGCAGCAGCCGGATCTTGATCTCGCCGACCCGGTAGGCCAGCGTCTGCCCCGGCAGGGCCATGAAACGCTCCACTTCCGCGGCGGCATCGGCCGCGGAGATGTCGGCGTTGTCGACCATGTAGGTGACGGCCTGCTGGCGGGTCCAGCCGGCGGCGTTCAGGCCGGTGTCGGCGACCAGGCGCACGGTGCGCAGCAAGGTGGTCTGCAGGTAACCGAGGTGATCGTAGGGGTCGTTGTAAAGGCCCATCTCCTCGCCCAGCGACTCGGCGTACAGGCCCCAGCCTTCGACGAAGGCCACGTCGCCGCCGTGCCGGCGGAAGCGCGGCAGGCCGGCCAGCTCCTGCTGGGCGCCCAGCTGGAAGTGGTGGCCCGGCATGCCTTCGTGCAGGTACTGCATGGTCACCGACCAGCGTTTGCGCGAGGGCAGATCGTTGGTGTTGACGTAGAGCACGCCCGGTTGCTGGCCGTCGCCGCTGCCCGGCTGGTAGCTGGCGGCGCTGGCGGTGAGCGCGCGTTCGGCCTCCACCGGCTTGATCTCCAGCGCGGCCTTGGGGCGCTGGTTGAACAGCGCCGGCAATGCGGCATCCACGCGTTGGCCGACCTCGCGGTAACGCGCCAGCAGCGCATCCGGGTCGCGGAACATGAACTGCCGGTCGCTGCGCATGTTGTTGAAGACCTTCTGCACCGAGCCGCGGATCCTGGCCTCCTTCATCTGGGTGGCGATGCGCGCCTGCAGGTCCTGCACTTCCTTCAGCCCCAGCGAATGAATCTCGGCCGGCGTGCGCGCCGGCGTGGTGGAGCTGGAGACGTTGTATGCGTACCAGGCCTGGCCGTTGGGCAGGCCGCCCATGCCGTCGGTGGTGCGCGTGGCCGGCATGTACTCGGTGGCGATGAAGCCGCGCAATGCGCGGTAGGCCGGCATGATGCGGTACTCGATCATGCGCTTGTATTCGGCGCTCAGGCGCGCCTTGTCCTCGGCCGGGAAGCTGTCGGGCATGTTGCGGATCGGCCCCCAGAAGATGCTTTCCTCGGCGGTGGGCTTGATCACCGCGTCCAGCTGCGGCAGCACCTTCTCCATCAACGCGCGGGGCTGCACCACGCCGGCGGCCTTGCCCTCGCGCATGTTGACGATGGCCTGGTCGAACAACGGCTGGATGCCCAGCGAGCGCTTGGACCAGTTCTCGTAGTCCTTGACCGTGTTGAACGGCTGCGCGCCGGCACCGGAGCCGAGCACGGCGATGATGCTGGAGAGGTTGTAGTACTGGTTGATCGGCAGCATCCAGGTCGGGTACTGCTCACCGGCCAGCGACACCTGCGCATCGCGCACGAAGATTTCGTAGCTGAGCAGGTCCTGGCCCTGCAGGCCTTCGGCGCCGAGCTTCTCGACCTTGCCCAGCCATTCGACCATGAACTCGTGGGATTGCTGGCGCGAGGCGGCCGACAGGAAGTTGGGCAGTTGGTCGTTGAAGCGCGCATCGCCCTGGAACGTGGCCTGCAGCGGATTGAGCCGCATCGAGGCATCCCAGTATTCATCGTAGATGCGGTTGAGCTGGGTGGCCTTGTCCTGGCGGATCGGCAGCGGTGCGGGCGTGGCACGACGCGGTGCGGGACGGGCGGGGGCCGTACGCGGCTTGGCCTTGGTCGCGCCACGGCTCTGCGTGGCAGCGGGACGCTGGCTCCTTTTCCTGGCCGCTTCGGCCGGTGCCGCAGCGGACAGGGTCATGATCGAGGCAATGGCAAGCGCCAGGAGGCGCAGCGGGCTGGAGGACATCGGGTATTCCGAAAAACACACAAGTCCGGGAGATTGCCCGATAACGACGGCCACGACCAGCCGCGCGGCGCTTGAATGCGGGAGGTCGTGATGCAGCCGGTTATGAAGCCGTTAAATGCGGCCGATGCGGCAGTGCAGGGCGCTGCGGGGATCATCCGGGCAGGCACCGCGACGCCAGCGTCGTGCTGGAGTGATTGCCACGCCGGTGAGGAGACGTGGCTGTGCCGCGCTCAACGTTCGCCGGCGCGGGTGAACGGAACGGTCTCCGGCGCCACCGCGCCACCGGAGATGATGAAGCTCATCGCCTGGTCGACGGTCCAGTCGGTAGGGGTCAGCAATTCCACCGGCACGATTTCCAGGTAGCCGGAGGTCGGGTTGGGCGTGGTTGGCACGTAGACGGCCGCCAGCTCGCGGCCGGTGCCGTGCTCGCGGATCACGCGCGTCACCAGGCCCACCGACTTCATGTCACGGTGCGGGAAGTCGATCAACACCACGCGCTGGGTGCTGCCCGGCTGGGTCTGCAGGATGTCCAGCAGCTTCTTGGCGCTGTCGTAGATGACGCTGGCCAACGGAATGCGGCGGATCACCGCACCGAACCAGCGCAGCAGCTGTTGGCCGACGACGCGCCGGCTGAGCAGGCCCACCGCCAGGATCACCAGCATCGTCGCCAGCAGGGCGATGATGTCCTGCATCCAGACCGCCTTGACCCAGCCAAGGTAGTGCGGGAACGAGGCGGCGATGCGCTCGGACAGCGGGATGACCAGCGGGCTGCTGATGCCCGAAAGCAGGACGAAAACGAACTTGACGACCACCCAGGTCAACCAGATAGGCAACAGCGTGAGCAGGCCGGTCAGGAACAGACGTTGCAGGGAGGGACGGGAGGCGGGGGCGGGGACTTCGGGCGACATCGGCGAATTGTAGCGGTACGCACGGGGTACCGATGCCGTTGGTGTCCGGCGAAACCACCGCAGCCGGGGAACGCTGTGTTGAGGCAGGCAGGTGCCGGCGGTTCACGCCGTGGCGCGTGCCTCGGGCTTGAGCCGCACGTAGACCTGCTTGCGTACGCGCGCGACCACCTCGCCCTGTTCATCAAGGAGGTCGTTCTCGAACCAGTGCAGGTACTTGCCGCCGTCCGCGGTGGCCGCGCGCACCTCGTCCAGGGTGGCATCGTCCAGGCGGAACTCGGTCCAGACCACGCCGCGGCCCGGCTTGATGAAGTCGATGCTGCCGCTCTTGTCCCACACGAAGTAACGGCCGCCCAGGTTCTGCAGCAGGCACAGCATCCAGAACGGGTCGGTCATGGCGAATAGGCTGCCACCGAAATGGGTGCGCACGTAGTTGACGTTCCACGGCCGCTGGCGCAGCTCGACCCGCACATGGCGGTAGTCGGCGCTGATGGCGGTGACGTGGATGCCGGCGAACAGGAACGGCGGCCACAGGTTGATGCCATGGCGGAACAGGCTGGCTTTCATCGCGGAACAGCGGCGGGCAGGGGCCTGGAGTCTAGCATTCGCCGGCGTATGGTGTCGGCGCCGTGGTCACGGCATGGCGGCGTGGTAGCCGTCGCGACCGGCTTCCTTGGCCGTGTACAGGGCGGCGTCGGCAGCCTGGTACAGCGCCGAGGCGGTGTCGTGGATGCCGGGCACCACGCTGTAAATGCCGACCGTGACGCTGGTGTGGGCGGTCCTGCCCTTGCCGATCGGCAGCGACATGTGCCGCACCGTGGTGATCAGTTGCTGCACCAGCGCGAGCGCGCCTTCCTGCGGGGTGTCGGGGAGGATCAGGGCGAACTCGTCGCCACCGAAACGGGCGGCGACGTCGCGAGGACGCCGGGCGATATCGCCGATGGCCTGGGCAACCTGGCGCAGCATCTGGTCGCCCAGGTGGTGGCCGTGGGTGTCGTTGTAGGCCTTGAAGTGGTCCACGTCGATCAGCATCAGCGTCAGCGGCTTGCCACTGCGGCGCGCGGCATCGGTCTCCAGGCGCAGGATGCCCTCGAAGCGCATGCGGTTGGCCAGGCCGGTGAGCGGGTCGTGGTTGGCCTGGCGGCGCCAGTAGCGTGCCTGCCACAGCCCCCAGGCCAGCAGCAGGACCAGCCCGGCGCTGAGCGCGCAGACCGGCGCGTACCAGACGTGGAAGCCGCGCAGCAGCACGAGGCTGGACAGCAGCGGCAGCGGCAGCAGCAGGCAGGCGATCAGCCAGCGCCGTGAGGTGGGCGCGGTGACGGCCAGGGTCGTGAGCAGCACCAATGCCACGCTGGCCAGCATCTGCTGCAGCGGTGACAGCGGCACGATCGCCCGGTCGGTGAGCAGCATGGAGGCAACGTTGGCCTGGTACTCGCTGCCGCTCATCCATGCCTCGCGCGAGGTCGGGGTGAGCAGGCGCGGCGCCATGCCGCTGGCGGTCATGCCGACGATGACCAGGCGGTCATGCAGCAGGCTGGCGGGGACGCGTCCTTCGAGCACGTCGATGTAGGACACCTGCGGGAAGCTGCCCGGCGGGCCGGCGTAGTGCACGCGGACGTAGTTGTCGCGCCGCCATTGGTACGGGCTGGCCTCCCCGTTCGCCGGGCCACGTAGGCCCGGCAACGGCGGTGGGCTCCCGGCCAGCGCGACGCCGAGCGCCGGCCAGTGCGGGGAGTCCATGCCGGCCTTGAGGTAGATGCCGCGGGCCACGCCGTCGCCGTCGATCTCGATGTCGGTATGCGCCAGCGCGGCGGCAACGCTGGCGATCTGCGGCACCGGCAGCAGTTCCTCCGGCACCGCCTCGTCGCTGCCGGCCGAGGCCAGCACCGGCAGGATCACGTTGCCGCTGCGCGCGATCGCCGCGGCCAGCTGCGCATCCTGGCGGCTGTCCTTGCGGTCGGGTTCGGGGAACATCAGGTCCAGTGCAATGCGCCGGACGCCTGCGTCCTGCAGGCGGTCGATCAGCTGTGCATGGGTGCTGCGCGGCCACGGCCATTGGCCGAGCTGCTGCAGGCTGCGGTCATCGATGGCGACGATGGCCAGGCGCGGGTCGGCGGGGTAGTCCCATTGGCCGACGAGGTTGTCGTAGATGCTTTCGTCCGGCTGCCAGAACAGGCGGAAGTGGCAGGAAAAGCCGGTCAGCGCGCCGAGCGTGACGGCGAGCAGCAGGCGTTGGTGCCACGGCAGCCGCAATGGCCTCATAAAGCCAGCAGCAACAGCAGGGCGCCGGCGCCGGCGCCATAGCAGAGCGGGCAGGGCAGCTTGACCTGCTGGGGGGCGGAGAACGGACCGGCATAGCCGTCCCCGGCGATGGTCTGCACGCGGACGTACAGGGTGCCGCCGCGCAGCGGTCGCTTGAGCGAGGCTTCGGGTGCGTCCACCTCGGCATCGAGCAGCAGGCGTTCGAAGTCGGCGTTGCGACTCACCTGCACGCGGTAGCGGCTGGCTTCGGCGGCGGCCTGCCAGCGCAGGGTGAGCTGGCGACCTTCCGGCGCCGGCTGCAGTTGCGGATCGACCGGCGCGTCACTGAGCGACAGCGGCAGCGCCTGGCCGAAGCGGCCACGCGTGCCCTGGGCATCGACGGAGGCGACGCGCCAGAAATAGTCACCGGCGGGCAGGGAATCGGCGGTGCGCAGATGGGTGCTCCGGGTCGTCTGTTCCACCAATGGTTGCAGGAACAGGGGCTCGCTGGCGACCTGGACCACGCTGCCATCGGCCTGCGCCACCTGCGCCCACTCGAACCGCGGGCGCAGCTGGTGCAGTGTCTGCCCGTGCTGCGGCGACAGTGTCAGCGGCGGCTCGGGGCCATCGGGGAGCAGGAAGTCGCGGTTGCCGTCCAGGCCCTCGACGCCATCGGCATCGACGGCCCGGACCAGCAGGCGCAATGCGCCCGCCGGCAGGGCGTCGATCACCACCCGGGTGTCGGCCAGGTCACGGGCGAACAGCAGCACGTCAGGGGCATCGGCGCGCACCACTTCCACGCGATAGCCCGCCGCGCCAGCCACCGGCTGCCAGCCGGCGAGCAGCGGCAGCGCCGCGATCCGGGTACGTGCTTCGTCGAAGGCCGGCGCCGGCAGCAGCGCCTGGCTCGGGCTGGGGGCGAGTTCCGCGCTGCGGCTCAGGGTGGCGCGGCCCGGGTCGACCATCTGCCGGCCACCGCGGTTGTCCACCTGCACGCGGCCTTCGACCACCTCGGTGCTGGCCACGGACTGCCCGCCACCGGCACTGACCCGGAACACCGTGCCGCGCACGCTGCTGGTCGCGGTGGGGGCGGTGATGATGTAGCGCGAGGCCGGCCCGCGCGCCGGGGTCACGCGGTTGCTGCTGCGGCCACGCTGCAGGCGCAGGCGGGTATCCACCATGCCGGTGGCCCCGTAGGTGCTGAGCTGGTCCAGCAGCAGCTGCGAGTTCTCGCGCAGCAACAGGTGCGAATCATCGGCAAAGGCCAGCGTCACGCTGGCATCGGCACCGGTGCTGATCTGGCTGCCGATCGGCAGTTGCATGCCCGTGCTCACCGTGCGACTGGTGCTGGACGGGCCACTGACCTGGACTTCACCCCGCACCGCCAGGACGCGTGCCGGCGCCGGCTCCACGCGCAGCCAGGCAATCGGGAACTTGAGGACACGGCCCGGTGGCAGCTGGTACGGGTCACCGACCGTGTTGTGTGCCTGCAACTGGTGCCAGCTGATGCTGGGCTTGAGGTAGCGCCCGCCCAGGTCCCACAGCGTATCGCCGGGGCGCACGCGGTAGGTCCAGTCCTGTGCCGCTGCGGCCAGACAGGGCAGGAACAGGGTCATGGCCAGGGCAAGCCGGGGCAGCATGAAGCGGAGGCACGACAGACGCTGTTGAACACGTGTCACGGACGCTGGAATCCTGGGCAAAGGGGAAGCGGTGCCCGGTAATGATGCCGTGCTCCCCCTCTCCCCCTGTTATCGCGGTGAGTGCCGCGAGGCGATCAGGACTTGATCGCCATCACATTGTCCACCAGTTTCCATTTCACGATCCTGAACCTTGGCTGGCTTCAGAACAGCAGCGAGGACATCCTGCGGCGATAACGGCCCACCAGATCCTCGTCCTCGATCACGCGGAAGGCGTCGATCAGGGTCTTCTTCGGCAGGCTGTCGCGGAAGCCGCGATCGATGCGCAGCATTTCGATGAACTGCTCCAGCGCGGCTTCATCCTCGCCGCCGAGCAGGTGATGCACGCCGAGCTGGTAGCGGGCTTCCAGGTCATTGCCGTCGGCCTGCACGCGCTGGGCCAGCGTGGCCGCGGCGGGCGCATCCTTGAGCGCGTTGCCGAAATCCAGACGGGCGCGGGCACGCACGGCACGGTCGTCGGTGGACAGGTTGGCGGGCAGGGCGTCGAGCAGCTGGCCGGCTTCCTCGGCGGCACCGGTCTTGAGCAGCGCCAGGGCCAGGTCGAGCTTGAGCTCGGCCTTGTCCGGCTCGGCGACGATGGCCTGGCGCAGTGCGGCCACTTCGGCCTGCGGATCCAGTGGCAGCGCTTCCGGCTCGGCGTCGGTGCTGGCCTCGGCCGGCAGCACGCCATGCTGGGTCAGGAACTCACGCAGCTGGCCCTCCGGCATGGCACCGGGGAAGCCGTCGACGATCTGGCCGTCCTTGATCAGGAACACGGTCGGCACCGAGCGGATCTGGAAGGCCGCGGCAATCTGCTGTTCCTTGTCCACGTCGACCTTGGCCAGCTCGAAGGCGCCGTTGTACTCCCCGGCGAGCTTTTCCAGGATCGGGCCGAGCGACTTGCACGGGCCGCACCAGGTCGCCCAGAAATCGACCAGTACCGGCGTCTGCAACGACTTCTGCAGGACGTCGGCTTCGAAGGTCTCGGTGGTGGCTTCGAATACGTGGGGAAGATCGCTCATGGCTGGTTTCATTGCGGACAGGAACCCCCTTCATGGTGGCGGTGGCGGCGCTTCTCAACCGCCGGATGCACGACAGCCCGCCGGGGGCGGGCTGTCGGAAGACCACGAGCCGTGAGGGGCTCAGTGCTGCGTCGGTAGTTCCTGCGCCTGTGCCGGTGCCTGCTGGGCCTGCGCCGGGGCGACGTTGGGCGTGGCCGGCAGGCTCAACTCGGGGTTGACCTGCTGCGCCTGCAGCGCCTTGATCTGCTTGTCCAGCGCTTCGAGCTGGGAGTTGGTGGCGCGCAGGTCCGAGCTCAGCGCCACGGCCTGCTGCTTGCGCTCCTGCAGGGCGTTGCTGACCTGCAGCGACTGCTGGCGCTGCTGCTCGGCTTCCTGCTGCAGGCCACGCAGGCGACGTTCGTTCAGGGTCACCAGCTTCTCGCTGTAGGCCTTGCCGGCCTGCAGGCGGATGGTGTCCAGGTAGACCTGCGCCAGCTGCCGGGTCTGGTCGGCGAAGGTGACGTACAGCGACTCGGCGTTGTCGGAGGCCTCGGTGCGGATCACGCGCCAGAATTCCTTTTCATGGAACAGGGCGACGTAGTAGTTCAACGAGTCGGCATGGAACAGCAGGCTGGCGCCGTAGTTGCCGTTGTAGGTGGTGCGCAGTTCGGTCAACTCGTGGTTGGCCATGAGCCGCTGCAGCTCGCTGACGGTGTTGCCCACGGTGGTGTCTTCGCTGTTGGCGGGCGCGGCCGGCGGCTCGGCTTCGCCGCGCTGCCAGCGCCCGGCCATGGCCTGGGGGGCCGCTACGAGGCAGCTGGCAATCAGCAACGCCCAGCACAACCGGGCAGGCAGTGTCTCGATGCTTGTCATAATTCCTCGTAATTCCCCCGAACTGCGATGGCCGTCGCATTTGTGAATGCGCACGGGATGGCGGCGAGCATAGCACGGCCAAATGCGCCGGAACGCACGTCCTGCAACGGCTGCCGTGGCGTGGTGCAAGCGCTCATTCCACCAGTTGGGTGCGACCGCACTGGATGGATTGCATGTGCACGTCGGTGCGGCCCAGCTGCAGGCCGAGCACATCGGACAGCACCGCTGACAACAGCTGGCCGACCGCGTTCAACAACGGACGCAGCACGCCATCGACGACCGGCTTGAGCAGGAGGCACAGCACGCTGCTGCAGCTGCCATTGCCGGTGGCCGGGTTGTAGCTGCCGGTCCCGCTGAGGCCGCCGGGCTTGGTCTGCAGGTACTTGGCCAGCGCGTTCTGCACGCAGCTGTTGTAGGCCAGCAATCCGGCCAGCAGGCCCTTGCACGAGGTGATGCCGAGCACGTCGAGCAGGCCGCCGATGATGCTCGGGTCGCTGACGTTGGTTTCGTAGAGGAACCCCGTCCAGACGTTGCCCTCGACCTTCTTCGGCGTGCAGCCGAGCAGCCAGTAGTCGCAGGTCGGGATCTGGGTGTTCCAGTTGCCCAGCGCGGGCAGGTTGGCATTGCCGTCGCGCAGCAGCGCGACGACGGCCTCGGGCTGGTAGAAACCATCCTTCTTGGAGGCTTCCAGGTACTGGCGGGCGATGTCCTGCGCGGCGTCCGAGCTGGTGCCGGAGGGACTGAACAAGGCCTGCACGGTGCCGAGCAGCGCATCGACCAGCCGCGAGACCAGGTCGCCCACGGCCAGGGGATTGGGTGCCACGGTGCCGGTCTGCCCGGCGCTGAGGGTCAGGGACTGCCGCGCGGACAGCGCTTCGAGCGTGATGCGGTGATTGAGCACGGTCTTGCCGAACAGGCTGACCATGTCCTCGTTGCCCAGGCCGGTGCGGCACAGTTCGCGCGTGGAGTCCCACGGCGTGGTCGCCTTGCCGACGCAGACATTGGCCACCGCGCTGGTGACGTCGACGGTGGCGGTGGCCGGTTGTGCGTTGCAGTCGATCGCGCTGAGCCGGCCGAAGCCGTCGATCACGTCGATGTAGGTGGGCAGCTTGATGCGCGTGCCCAGCCAGCCCAGCACCGCGCCCAGCGCCGGGATGCGCTGCGAGTCGATGTCCAGGAACAGGCGCACCTGGCTGTTGTAGGCGGTGGTGCCGACCGGGCCGATGCCGATCGAGGCAGGCTCGACGATGCTGGCCTTGGCCTCGACCAGGCCCAGCAGGTTCAACTGCGGGATCGCGACGGCATGGTTGGCGTTGGCGATGGAGATACTGGTGCCGATCAGGTCCAGCGCGCTCAGGTCCACGTCCAGCGCGCTGCTGCTGGCGGCGCTGCCGCCGGTGATGCGCGCGAACAGGCCGTTGCTGGCGGCGTCGGAGCCGAGTTGCACCAGCACGTCGCGCAGGCCGACGCGTGCCAGTTCCTGCTTCAGCGCATTGACGCTGACGCCCAGCACGCCCTGTTGGTTGGCGAGGTTGGCCATGATGTCGAGCAGTTGGCCGACGCTGACCTTGTTGGCGGCCAGCAGGCTTTCCAGTTCGCCGGCATTGATGTCCGCGGCCACGTCCACGCCCAACGCCTGCAGCAATCCGCGCGGGGTGATCTTGACGTTGGCCAGCCCCTGGTAGCTGGCGATCTGGGTCTGGTTGAGGTCGATGCCGACCAGCCGCAGCAGGCCCTGCAGCGGTGCATTGCTGTTGACGTTGAGCAGGCGCGACCCCACGGTGAACGCCGCTTGCGGCGGGGTATGCCAGGCCACGGCGGTGGCGTTGATCTGCGGCATGGACGCCAGCTGGTGGAAGAACGGGATCGCCTGCCGCGACGCGGTCACCCGCACGGCGTTGAGCGGGCGTTCCGGCGTGACCACCACGAAGCGCGCATCGGCCGGCAGTTCGGCGCCCCAATAGCCGCAGCGCACGTCGAGCGTGCCGCCGAAGCCGTTGTCGGTCACGGCGTTGCGGCGCGCGGCGAGGTTGTCGGTGTAGTCGGTGGTGCATTGCTCAAGGCGCTGCGCGCCGGCCAGCGCGGCCAGGTCGGCGGTTTTCTGCACGTCACGCTTGACCCAGTACAGATAGCCGACCTCGACCAGGCCGAGGATGACGACCAGCCCCAGCAACAGCAGCATCATCATCACGGCGGCACCGCCGCGTGGTGGCGAGGGCGGGGTGCCGGTCCGGGACCGGCGGGGGGGCGCGGGCAGGCGTTTCATGGAACACCTCAGCGGCTGTTACCGCCATTGGAGGAATTCGGCACGGTGGTTTCGAAGTATTCCGGGATCGGGTGATCGAAGCTGGTGAGATAGCGCTGGTAGCTGCGGCTGGCGGCTTCCCCGAGCATCGGCAGCGGCTTGCCGGCGCTGCCGCCATCGGCCTGCAGGCGCAGCAGTGCACGGGTGGCATCGCCGATCTGCGCGCGCGGGGGCGGCGCGTTGTCGTAGGGTGCGGCCGTGGCGATGGGCGGGCTGGCCTCGCCGGCCGGTGGCGCGCTCGCCGGCGCGGCAGGGCTGTCGGCCATGCGTTCGATCAGCGGGGCGTGTTGCGCTTGGACCGGCAGCGGCGCGCCCAGCACGGCGGCCAGCAACGCGGAGGTGACGAGGAACCGGCTCATTGCGTGATCTCCTGCGGCTTGGCGGTGGTCGGGCTGAAGCGGTCCAGCATCGAACCGGGCGGTTGCGGCCGCAGCACGGTGCCGGCCGGTTGCGGTTGTGCGACCAGCGCGGTGGCGGTGCCGCGCGGGGCAGGCGCCTCGCTGGCGGGTTCCGGGCGCATCGGCGGGGTGGCATCGGCCACCGGTGCGCGGCGCAGTGATTGCGACAGGCGGTAGATCTCCAGGCGCGTGGCTTCGGGCAGGTTCGCGCGCTGCATCATGTCCTGCGCGGTGCCGGGCTGGCCGGACAGCAGCGCCCACAGCGCCAGGTTGGAGATGGCGCGCAGATTGCCCGGGGCCAGCTCGGCGGCCTTGGCCAAGGGGGCACGTGCCTGGGCGAAATCGCCGGACTGCAGCAACGCAAAGCCCTGGTCGCCCAGGTAGGTCGCGTTCAAGGGATCCGTGCGCACGGCGTTGGCGAACGCCAGGTTGGCGTTGCCGGCGTCATGCTGGTTGGCCGCGATCAGCCCGAGGCCGTGCCATGCCGGGGCGGCCTGTGGTCCCTTGGTCAGGCTGCGGTAGATCGGTTCGGCCGCGGCGGCGTCGCCGGTTTCGCGCAGGGCGTCGGCTTGCAGGATACGCAGTTCCGGGCTGTCGCCGAAGCTGGCGCGGAAGGCGTCGATGTGCGCGAGCGAAGCGAAGTGGGCGCCCTGTGCCTGCATCTTGCGGATCAGGTCCAGGTACATGCCGCGATCGTCCTGCGGTGACTCCACCAGTGCCGGTTCCACCGGCGGCTGCCTGTAGGCGGCCTGCTTCCCGCCACAGCCGACGAGCAGCAGGGGGACCAGCAACGCGAGCAAGGGGCGGGGACCGTGCATCACAGTCCCCGCATCGCGCTGGCCAGGGAAATGATGGCCGGCCCGGCCAGCACCAGCATCAGCGCCGGCAGCAGGGTCGCCATCATCACGACGGTCATCTTGACTGAGAGCTTGCCCACCTTTTCCTTCATCTTCATCCTTCGCTGCTCGCGCAGGCGCATGCCGAACTGCTTGAGGGGTTCCTGCACGGCGCCGCCATGCTGGTGCACCTGCAGCACCATCTGCATCAGGCTGCGCAGGTCGTCGTTGTCGAACGATTCGGACAGGCGGCGCAGCGACTGCGCGCGGCTGCGGCCACGCGTGTAGCTGAGGTTGGCGGCCTGCAGTTCCTTGCCCAGTACCGGCACGGCGATGTGCAGCTTGTCGCCGATCATCTGCAGGCTCTGGTCGATGCTGAAGCCCACGCCCTGCAGCAGGCGCAGCAGGTCGATCAATAGCGGCAACTCCTCATCGACCTTGCGGCGCAGGCGTCCGGCCCAGCTGCGCAGGACCAGCTTGGGCAGCAGGATGCCCAGCGCGAAGCCGACCAGCAGCACGATGAAGGCCTGCGAACCCTGTGGCCGCACCAGCAGCAGGCCCAGTACCGGCAGCAGCAGCGCCAGCAGCAGGCGCAGCGCCAGGAAGCTGGCCGTGCCGGTGGTGTGGTTCCAGCCGACCTGCTCGAGCAGCAGCTTGTCCTCCGGCGCCAGCAGCGCCTTCTGGATGCGGCTGCCCTCGAACTGCTGGCCGATGGCCGACAGGTCGGCCAGGCGCTGTCGCCACCAGCCCTGTTTCGGTGCCGCCTCGTCGGCGACGTGGTGGTTGTGGTCCAGCGCGGTCTGCAATGCGGCGGTGGCGCGCTGGCTGCGGTGGCCGTGGTACAGCAGGCCGCCCGCGGCCAGCAGCAGGGCCAGCACGACCAGGATCATGGCGAAGAACAACAGGGTGTTCATGGCCGGCTCCGATGCGGGTGGGGAGCGAGGGGGGCACTCATAGCGACTTGGCCAGGCGGTAGAGCAGGAAGCCGCCACCGAGCTCCAGCAGCAGCGCGGCCACGAGGATCTTCTTGCCCAGCGGGTCATGGAACATGGGCTGGAAGAAGTCCGGGCTCAGCAGGGCCATGAACACCGCCGCGCCGATCGGCAGCAGGCCCAGCACCCAGGCCGACATGCGCGTTTCGGAGGTGGTGGCCTGCAGTTCGCGCTGCACTTCCTCCAGATCACGCATGAAGTCGCTCATGCGCTGCAGGATCTGGTCGCTGCGGCCGCCGATGCGGATGCTGGTGCCCAGGATGACCGCCAGCATTTCCAGCGGCCGCAGGCGGTAGGCCTGCGCGGCCTGCTGCAGGGCACGGTCCAGGTCCATGCCCGCGCGGGTGTAGGCCAGCGCACTGTCGAGGATGGGGCGCAATGGGGGCTCGACGTTCTGGGTGGCGTTCTGGAACGCCATCGACAGGCTGTTGCCGATGCCGGCGATGCGCACCATGTTCTCCAGGAAGTCCGGCATCTGCGCGACCAGCCGTTGCTGCATCTTCTCCATTCGCCGGAACAGCCACAGCCCCAGTGCCAGCAGGTACAGCGCGAACACGAACACGCCGAACACCGCCGCGCCCAGGCGCATGCCCGCGCCGAAGGCCAGCACCACGCCGGGCACGAGCAGCAGCGCCAGCGTCCGCGGTGATTCGCTCAGGCCGGCGCGGCGCAGCAGGTCGGCCCAGCGACGGGTGGGCGGGCGCGGCGCGCGTGGCGCCTCGTGGCTGCGCGCTGCCTCCGGATGCGAGAGGCGGCTTTCGGCATGTTCGGCCGCGGCACGCTGCTGCACGCGCGTGGCCAGGCCCCACCACAGGCCCATCGCCGCGGCCACCAGCAGCAGCGCGGTGCTGGCCAGCAGCAGCGCCGCGGTCATGACTGGCTCCCGAAGTTGGCCTCGCGCAGTTCCTGCCGGAACGGTTCGAGCTTGTAGCAATGCGGGTGGAAGCCCAGCCCGTGCCAACGGTCGCGTTCGCGGTTGTCCTGGTCGAACCAGGCCTCGTGCTTGAACAGCTCCTGGCTGGTGATGACGGTGTCGCTGACGCCGGTGATCTCGGTGATGGAGAGGATCACGCGACGGCCACTGCCCAGCCGCGAGATCTGCACGATGAAGTCGATGGCGCTGGCGATCTGCCGGCGCAGGCTTTCCTCGCTGCCCTGGAAGCCGGCAAAGCCGGCCAGCATCTCCAGCCGGTACAGGCAGTCGCGCGGGGAGTTGGCGTGGATGGTGGCCATCGAGCCGTCATGGCCGGTGTTCATCGCCTGCAGCATCTCCAGCACTTCGGCGCCACGCACCTCGCCGACCACGATGCGGTCCGGGCGCATGCGCAGGCTGTTGCGCACCAGGTCGCGGATGCTGACCGCGCCGGCGCCGTCGAAGCCGCCCATGCGGCTTTCCAGGCGCACTACGTGCGGGTGGTTCAGGGCCAGCTCGGCGGTGTCCTCGACCGTGATGACGCGCTCGTTGTGCGGGATGAACGTGGCCAGCGCATTGAGCAGCGAGGTCTTGCCGGAGCTGGTGCCACCGGAGATCAGGATGTTGCAGCGGCCGCGCACCATGGCGTTGAGCAGGGCGTACATGGGCTTGTCGAACGCGCCGCGACCGAGCAGTTCGTCCGGCGTGAACGGGTCCTTGCGGAACTTGCGGATGGACACCATCGGCCCATCCACCGCGAGCGGGGAGATGATCGCGTTGAGGCGGCCGCCGTTGGGCAGGCGTGCATCGACCATCGGGTTGGAGTCGTCCAGGCGGCGGCCGAGCGGGGCGATGATGCGGCGCAGGATGCGCAACAGGTGGCGGTCGTCGCTGAAACGCTGGGTGGAGCGCTTGAGCTGGCCACCGCTGGAGACATGCACGTCCTTGTAGCCATTGATCAGGATGTCCTCGATCTCCGGGTCGTGCAGCAGGTCATCGAGCGGGCCGAAGCCGGTCAGCTCCTTCTGCAGGGCATTGGCGACGGCTTCCATCTCCTGCGCGTTGACCGGGATCTTCCATTCCTTGACGAAGGCAGCGGTCTGCACCTGCACGTACTTGCCGACCGTCTCCGGCGACCATGCGTCGATGTCCACGCGCTGGTCCTCGACGTGGTTGAGCAGGTACTCGTGCGCGGCCGACAGCACGCTCTGGAACTGCTCGGTCTGCTCGAACGGCACCTGCGCGGCGGGTTCGGCGGCCAGGGCCGTTGCCGCGATGCGCGGGGAGAGCGGGGTGACTTTGTCTTCCATGCTTATTTACCGAGCAGGCTGGCCAGGCGCGCCAGCGGGGAAGTGGACGTCGGGGCGGCGGGCCCCGCGCGTCGGCGGTCGATGCGTTGCAGCAGGGGAAGCAGCGCCTTGAGGTACGGGTCGCGAGGGGCCGCATCGGTGAGCAGGCGCCCGAGCCCGGCACAGGAGCGCAGCACGCGCGAGCGGTCGGGCAGTGTCGCCAGCAGGGGCAGGTTGAAGCGCTGCGCGATCTGGGTGTCGGCCAGGCCGCCATTGGGGTCGTAGCGGTTGACTACCAACTGCAGGCGGGCATCGCGCACGCCGCGTTGCTCCAGCTCGCGCATGGTCTGGTCCAGCGATACCAGCGAGCCGATCGCCTGGTCGGTGACCAGCCAGATCTCGCTGGCGTTCTTCAGCAGCGAGGTGGGCATCAGCTGGATCGGCAGTCCGCCGGTATCGCACAGGGTCAGCGGGAACACGCTGCGCAGCCGGTCCAGCAGCGCGGTGGGTTCGTGCTTCTTCAGCAGCGTGCCGCTGGTGGTGCCGAGCAGGGCCAGGCCGCTGGGGTGGTGGGCGAAGGCGCTGGCCGCGAAGGTCGGGTCCATGCGTTCGACGTTGCGCAGGGCTTCCTCGTAGCTGAAGTGGCTCTCGGTGCCGAGGTAGAGGGCTGCGTCGGCCGAGGGCTGGCCCAGGTCCAGCAACAGCAGCCATCCCTGCGGCTGGCCATTGTCCAGCGCGGGCGGGTTCTGCTCGGCCAGGGTGACGCCCAGGTGGGTCGTCAGGGTGCTGGTGCCGACGCCGGCGCGCACGCCCAGCAGCACGATCAGGCGCCCGGTGGGCTGCGGTTCCGGCGGCGCGGCGGCGCTGGTGCGGGCCGGTGCCTGGGTGGCGCAGGCGTGGTCGAATACTTCCAGCATCTGCGCGCTGGTGTTGTCGACGTCGATGAAGTCGCGCACCCCGGCGCGCATTGCCGCCAGCAGGTGCGTGGCCTGTTCCGGGCCGGTGGTGCCGATGCCGATCAGCACCGGCAACGAGGCCAGGTGGCTCAGCTGGCGGGCGATGTCGGTGGAATAGGAGGCGTTGCCGCCGCAGTAGTCCAGCAGCACCACCGCCGAGGGCGGTGCGGTATCGAGCAGCTCACGCGGGCTGACGTCTCGGCTGTCGACCCAGCGCAGTTCCACGTGGCCGGACAGCACGGCACCCAGCCGGGCCATGTGCCGGTTGTCCGGCGCATACAGCAGCAGCTTGCGTTCGGTATTGCTCTGATTTTGCGGCAACGGCATCACCGAGGACATGAGGAGTGCTTCAGCGTGAGAATCCGGGGAGCTGGTCAGGGCTGGCCGGGTGCAGCAGCCAGGAGCCCCAGACCGGCAGGTTGGGTTGGGCTTCGCGTTCGCCGGGCAGGGCGAACTGGGTGCCGCGCGCCAGCGGGCGCACCAGGCGCGGCGTCACCACGATCACCAGTTCCTTGTCTTCGCGTTTGTAATTGAGGTTGCGGAAGAACGAACCGATGATCGGCAGGTCGCCCAGGAACGGCACCTTGTCCACCATCGAGGACAGCTGGCTGCTGACCAGCCCACCGATCACGAAGCTCTCGCCGTCACCCAGCTCGATGGTGGTGTCGGCACGGCGGGTGGAGATGGCCGGGATCTGGGTGCCGTCCAGGCTGATGCCGCGGCTGTAGTCCAGGTCGCTGGCTTCGGGCGCGACCTTCAGCGCGATGCGATCGGCAGACAGCACGGTCGGGGTAACGGTCAGGCCGATGCCGAACGGCTTGAAAGTGACCGTGGTGGTGCCCAGGCCCTGCGGTTCGAGGATCGGCAGCTCGCCACCGGCCAGGAAGCTGGCGCTCTGGCCGGACAGGGCGACCAGCGTGGGTTCGGCCAGCACGCGCGCCATGCCGTTGCTCTGCAGCAGGTCGATGTTGGCGTTCCACGCGCCGGGGATGGAACTGGCCACCAGGTTGAAGGCCGAGGACAACGCGCTGCTGCCACCGCTGCCGGTGGGCGAGCTGATGCCGTAGGTGAAGCCACCGTTGGTGTTCTTGAAGCTGATGCCGACCTGGCGCAGCACGGTCTTGTTGAACTCGACCACCTTCACCTCGACCTGCACCACGCCGGTGCTGGCGATGGTGGCGGCATCGTTGATAGCGCCCTTTTCACCGACCGCCGAGGCCGCCGCCTTGCGGCTGGCCTCGTGTTCGAGCAGCGACGGGGAACTGCCGGACAGCAGCGCCTGGCCGCCCTGCACGGTGACCTGGGTGCCGCCCTCGCCGAGCAGGCCTCCCTGGATGGCATTGCGCACTTCCACGCGGATCCGCGAGGGCACCGGCTGGTTGCGCATCCACAGCAGCAGCGTGGTGCTGCCGGGCGACTTGCCGACCAGCAGGGCGTCGTTGTGGCGTCCCAGCCGGGTGATGTCGGCGATGGAGGGGTCGGCGATGGCGATGCGCTCCACGCCGGCCGGCAGGTTCCAGGGGCGTTGCTCGTTGAGCTCCAGCAACACGCTGGAGGCGGCCGGCAGCTGCTGGGCATGCGCCGGCTGAAGGGGCGCCAGCGCCAGCGATGCGACGCTGGACAGGGCCAGGACAGCGATGAGTGATGCGGTGTTGTACGGACGCTGGAGCAAGGCGGATCCCCCGATCAAGGCGAAGACAGGCGGTTGGACGGTGTTGTCCCGCGGATGATTTCGATGCCCGGCCGGGCCGCGGCACGCGGTGCACGGCTGCGCGCCGGTGCGCGGGTGGCGTTGGCGGTGACCGCGGGCCTGGCCGGGCTGTCGCCGGCCAGCGCCTGCAGGTCGATGCCGGCGTAGGCCTGGTTCTCCGGACGCTCGGCGGCGCTGGCCGTCGCGGCGTCGAGATCGCGGCGCAGGGCCAGTACCGGCGCCGGTGCGACGAAGATCGAGGCATCGGCCAAGGCGGTATCGCCGGGGTTGCGCAGGGCCAGGAACAACTTGCCGCTGTGCGCGGCCAGCAGCAGGCGGCCGGCGTCTTCCACCGGTACGGCCAGGATCGCGCTGCGTGCCTGGGTGGCGTTGCTGCCGCTGGAGGAGGAACTGCCGGAGCGCGAGGCGATGGTCTCGGCGCGGCTGCCGGGCTCGGGTGCGGCGCCGTCGCCGCTGCTGGCCGCCGTGGCCGGGTGCGGCTTGCCGACGTCGTCATCGCCGTAGCCCAGCACCCGCAGCCGCGACAGCAGCAAGCGCGCCTGCGGGTTGTCGTTGCGGCCGGCGCCGGCCTCGGACGGTGCCTGCAGGCTCATGAAAACATCCACGTAGTCGCCCGGGGTGATGCGGTTGCTGACGCCGGCCAGTTCGTCGACCGGCACCGATACCGCCCGCTCGCCGGGCTTGATGCCGGCGGCGATGCCCTGCAGCAGTTGCCCGGGCACCAGCATGGCGCCTGCGGCGATGGCCACGGCGGGGATCCGCCCGGTGACGTCACCGACGTTGGCGAAGCCTTCGCCGGCGGGCACCGGCAACTCGGTGGTGGACAGGTCGGCGGCGCTGATGGCCTGGCCGGCGGGCAGGGCACGGGTGGCGACCACCACCGCCCGGCGCGGGATGCCCGGCGCGCTGCTGGCTTGCGTGCCTGCCTCGGCCGGCGGGCGTCGCCCAAGGCCAAAAGCCAGTACAGCCAGGATGCCGGCGAGCACCAGCAGGAGGATGGCCGCAATGCGGATTGCCTTTGGCATCGTTGAAGCTCCGGTTGAGCGTGGGTCAGTTGCCGCCGAGGTCCAGTTGTACGGTTGCGGTGCTGCGCAGGGTCTGGCCCAGGGTCCAGCCCAACAGCGGGCCGGTGCCGGGCATGAACGGATGGCTGTCGTAGTCGTAGGACGCGGTGACCCGAATGCACTTCACGGTGGCATCGGAGGTGCAGGCGAACGGTTGCGACACGTTGATGGGCGCCGCGCTGGGATTGCTGCATGAAGCGCTGGCGCGGGAAAAGTTCAGCAGCCACTGCATCGAATGCGCGGCGGCTTGGCATGCATTGCTGCGACGTTGTGCGGTATCGCCGTATCGCAGGGCGGCACGTGCGCCTTCGCCGGCGGCCAGCGTCAGTGATTGCTTGGCGGCGAACACCATCACCCCGGTGAAGGTCACCAGCAGCAGCGGCAGCACGCCGAACATCAGCATGAAGGCGAACTCGAGCGTCACCACGCCGCGCTGCCCGCGGTGCTTCAGTCGTCCTCGATCAGCCATGGCTGGCTCCTTGCAGTACGTAGCCGATCATCGCCAGGCCAAGGTAGGCCGCGTACGGGATGCCACGGCGTCCTTGCCGTGTCGAACGCAGGTCCATCCGCCAATCCCGGATCCAGCCGGTGTTGCCCCAGCCGGCGACCCTGCGCTGCATGCCGGGTGCCGAGCTGGACAGCAGGGGCCACGCGACGACGAGGAGCGCGTGGACACCGGCGGCGAGGCTGGCGATCACCCAGATGGGAAGCAGTGCCTTGGTGCCGAGCAGGAAGCCGATGGTGGCGAAGAGTTTCACGTCGCCGGCGCCCATCCAGCCGATGACATGGAAGGGCAGCAGCACGAGCAGGCCCAGCACGCCGCCGGCCAAGCAGCTTGCCAGCCCCACCGGTGCGGCGTTGTGGCTGAGCTGGAGGAACAACACCAGGGCCAACGTGACGGCCAGCACGCCGTTGGAGACGCGCCGGGCGGCCAGGTCACTGATCGTGACCTGCAACCCCAGCAGCAGTGCCAGCAGCCCGACGGCGGTCATGGTGCGATGCCCTCCCGGCTCAGGTGCCTGCCACCACGTCTTCCAGTCGCGCCAACACGGTGGTGAAGATCGCGGTCAGGCCGTCGCGCGCGAAGAAGATGATGATGCCGGCGATGACGGCGGCCAGCAGGCCATATTCCAGGGCGGTGACACCGTCTTCCTGCTTGAGGAACTTGCGGATAGCGTTCATAGCGTTCTCCCTGATGACCCGGTGTCGGTGTTGCACCGACTGCAGCCGGGCAAAGATGGGCATCGCTGCCCGATGAAGGTCATTGGGATCTGCCTGACACCGACGGGAGTGTCGATGGTCGTGGGGGTGTAAGGAAAACTCCTATGAGCCCCTATTTCCGCTGTTTTCCCCTGTCGGCACGCATGGCATGCCCGGGAGCATCATTGCAATCGCAAGTCGCGATGCATGCGCATATTCGGCAAGAACAAAATGTTTTCCATATGTGTGACGTAAATCGCCATTTCACATAAAGCTCTTACGGAGCGTGCCGTTTTTTTTTGTCAGTATCCGCTTCAAGCGCCGCGCAACGCGGATGCTCTGGAAACGCGAATTACGCTTTGTTGCTGGTTTCAGATCGTGCGTGACGGGGTTGCGGCCGGAGGTGCCAGGCCGCAGACGGGGAATCGGACTTCTGGAGCGGATCCCAGAGGGATCCCGCAAAGGCGTGGACATGGATGCGATTGCGGACGGGAACGGATTGAAATCGTTCGACCTGGCGGCGTTGGGCAGCACCCTGCGCGTCTGTCACGTGGAGTTGGTGCTGCTGGACGACCAGCCCCCCACGGCCGCGGTGACCTCGTTCGTGCACGACCAGGCCTTGCTGTGCACCTTCCAGATCGGCGCGCGCGCGCGCGGCCGCTTCGTGCTGCCGCTGGACTGGTGCCTGCTCGGCTGCCTGCAGAGCGTCGACGCCGAGGCCAGTTGGTGCCATGGGGTGCCGTTGACCTCCGGCAACATCATCTCGGTCATGCCCGAAGGCGTCACCGAGTTCGCGCTGGGGGCGGGCAGCAAGGTCACCTTCGTGCTGGTGCCGCTCAAGCGCTTCGAGGAGCGTGCCAACGCCGCGCGCCTGGGCGGGTTGGGTGAAGGCGGCAACGTGCCGTTGGTCAGCGGGCGCACGCACGTGCCGCTGCAGGCGTACTACGAAGGGCTGCACGAACGCATCTGCGAAGGCGAGATCTCCGGCGACGAGATCGACGCGATGCTCGAGGCGCACGTGCGCGAGATCGTCGCCAACGGTTCGCCCGAACGGGTCTCGTGCAGCCGCAGCCGGCGCGCGCGCTACCTGATCTTCCGCCGTGCCGAGGACATGATGTACGCCAACCTGCGCCGGCACATCTACATGCAGGAGCTGTGCGACGCGGCCGGCGTGAGCGAGCGGGCGCTGCGCTATGCCTTCGAGGAGCTGGTCGGCATCTCGCCGGTGCGCTACCTGTCCATGCTGCGCCTGTGCGAAGCCTGCCGCAGCCTGTCCAATGCCGACGCGGGGCGAAAGTCGGTCAAGTCGATCGCGCTCAGCTGCGGCCTGTGGGACCTGTCGCGCTTCGCCGACAACTACCGCCGCGTGTTCGGCGAACTGCCCAGCGAAACACTCATGCGCGGCACTTATTCGAACAGCTGAGCGCACGTTCGTTCGGAATGTGCGGTCCATCAAACTTGGCGGGACGTTGCCGAATAGGTGCATTGCACTGCCGGTAACGCGCAACGCTTTGCCAATTGCCGGCATGGATGTGCCGGATGCGGGTAAGGGACGTTGTGTTTCAGCGCTGTACTGGCCTCACGCAAACGGATCGTCCAAGCCCGGGACGGTTCCTACCAGAGGCCCCTGCCATGAATCGCATCTATCGATTGATTTGGAACCGCACCCTCAACGCCTACGTGGTCGGCTCGGAGCTGACCGCGGCGCATGGCAAGCGCAGCGGCGCGAACTGCCTGTTGCCCCCCTGGTCGGTGGCCATGGTGGGCGCCGGTGGCTTGCTGGCCCTGGGGCTCGCCGGCGCGGCACACGCCACCGACGCGCGGCTGGATGACCTGCAGTCGCTGGTCGCCAAGTACAGCCAGACCGACGCGCACAGCATCGTCGCCAGCGCCCTGCCGGTCGGCGGCATGCAGGCGCGCGTCAACGCGACGGTGGCGGTGCAGCTGCCGGCGCCGGTGGCCGTGCAGGTGAAGGTGCCGGTGCAGGCGCGGTTGCAGGTTGCACCGACCCGCATTGGCGCGGGACTGTCGGTCGGCGCGCGCGCCACGCATGGCCATGCCGCCCCATCGGTATCGGCGACAACCGCGGCGCTGGCCACGGTGGCGTCGGCGGCCGGCGCGATCAAGGCCGGTGTGGGCGGCACGGCCCTGCTGCAGGTGTCGTCGCCGACGTCCGGGGCACCGGGCCATGGCGGACTGCTGGGGCTGGGCAACGTGTTGTTGCCGGGCAAGGAGGAAGGTGGCAACCCGGTACGCGCGGTGACCGGCGCCACGGTCAGTGCGGTCGAGGAACTGACCGGCGGCCTGTTGCAGGGGGCCGGCATCGGTGCGCTGGTGGACGGCGTGGTCAACGGCGCGACGCCGGTGGCGAACAGCACCGGCCATACGGCGGCAGGCGTGCTGGCCGGGGTGACGGGCTCCGGTGCGCTGGGGGCGGGCGTGGATCACACCGTCGGCGCACTCACCAGCGGCCTTGAGAACACCAGTGGCGCGCTGGCGCAGGGCCATGTGGCCGGCACCGTCAACCATGCACTGGCGACGGTTGACGGCACCATCGCCGCGGCCTTGCACGGTACTGGCAGCGCGCTGGGCGGCATCACCGGGTCGGCATCCGGCGTCGCCGGGCTCACCGGCGCGGCCGGCCACGTCACCCACGGGGTGATCGGTGGCGTGTCGCATGTGGTCAGCAGCCTGGGGAATGGCACGTCGGGTGGCGGCTCCGCCGGTCTTGGCGGGCTGACCGGTGTGATCGGTGGTTTGACGGGGGGCTTGACCAGCGGTGGTGCAGGCGAGGGCGCGGGCTTGGGCGGGTTGACCGGCGTGATCGGTGGCCTGACCGGCGGCCTGGGCGGCGGCGCAGGCCATGGCCTGATCGCGGCAGTCGGCACGCCGGTGGATGGCGTGGTCGATGGCGTCGCGCCGGTGCTCAATGGCGCGGGTGGCGCGCTGGGCCATGTCGTGGGCGGCGTGACCGGTTCGGCCGGGTTGGGAACCGGCGTGACCGCCACGGTGGGTACGCTGACCGGCGGCCTGCAGAACACCACCGCTGCACTGGCACAAGGCAATGTGCAGGGCACGGTGCAGCACTTGGCCGGCACGGTACAGGGCACGGTCTCCACGCTGGTGGGCGCGGTCGGCGATGCCGGCGGCAGCGGTGGCGGTCTGGGTGGGTTGACCGGTGTGATCGGTGGTTTGACGGGTGGTGGTGCAGGCGAAGGCGCAGGCTTGGGCGGGTTGACCGGTGTGGTCGGTGGCCTGACCGGCGGCCTGGGCGGCGGTGCAGGCCATGGCCTGATCGCGGCGGTCGGCACGCCGCTGGATGGCGTGGTCGATGGCGTCGCGCCGGTGCTCAATGGCGCGGGCGGCGCGCTGGGCCATGTCGTGGGGGGCGTGACCGGTTCGACCGGGTTGGGAACCGGCGTGACCGCTACGGTCGGTACGCTGACCGGCGGACTGCAGAACACCACCGGTGCATTGGCACAAGGCAATGTGCAGGGCACGGTGCAGCACCTGGCCGGCACGGTACAGGGCACGGTCTCCACGCTGGTGGGCGCGGTCGGCGATGCTGGCGGCAGCGGTGGCGGCCTGGGTGGGTTGACCGGCGTGATCGGTGGCCTGACCGGCGGTGCAGGCCATGGCCTGATCGCGGCAGTCGGCACGCCGGTGGATGGCGTGGTCGATGGCGTCGCGCCGGTGCTCAATGGCGCAGGCAGCGCGCTGGGCCATGTCGTGGGCGGCGTGACTGGTTCGGCCGGGTTGGGAACCGGCGTGAGCGCCACGGTCGGTACGCTGACCGGCGGGCTACAGAACACCACCGGTGCATTGGCACAAGGTGACGTGCAGGAAACCGTGCAGCAACTGGTGGGGACGGTGGGCGGTACCGTCTCGACCCTGCTGGGTGCAGTGGGTGGTGCGGCCGGCGGCAACGGGAATGGTGGCGCCGGGGCGGGGCTTGGCGGTCTGGGCAACGTCGTCGGTGGACTGACCGGCGCGGTGACGGGTCTGCTGGGCCAACTGGGCGGTGGTAGTGGCGGCACGACGCCCACTTCACCGGGCCAGGCGGTGACCGACGGGATTGGCGGCGTGGTCGATCTCACCGGTGGCTTGGTGGCGCAGACCGGCGTGGGGGGTGTGGTGGACGGCGTGGTGGATGGGGCCGCACCGGTGGTCAACGGGGCGGGCGCGGCAGTGGGAGGGCTGGTCGGCGGTCTCACCGGGTCAACCTCATTGGGCAACGGCGTCAGCGGCACGGTCGGCGCACTGACCGGTGGCCTGCAGAACACGACCGGCGCGCTCGCCCAGGGCGACCTGACCGGGACCGTGCAGAGCGCGTTGGGAACCGTCAACACCACGGCCGGCACCCTGCTGGGTGCGGTCGGAAGCACGCTGGGCGGGATCACCGGTTCGGCATCCGGGGTCAATGGCCTGACCAATCTGCTGACGGGCGTGACCGGCGGCGTGACCGGTGGGTTGTCCAATGTCGTCGGCCAGCTCACCGGCAATCCGGCGCCCACCTCGAATGCGCCGCCACCGGCGGGCCCGAGCGGCCTGGTGGTCGGCAACGGCGGCCTGGTGGGAACGGTCGGGCAGCTGATCGGGCCGACCGCCACCTCGCTGTTCGGCGGCAGTGGCTACACCCAGAACGGCAGCCTGACGATCAACAACGTCAACTTCGCGCAGGCCTATTCGACGCTCGAGGTCGCAGGGCTGCCGGTGGTCAATCTCAGCCCGGTGGGCGAACTGCTCGATGGCGCGGGCAGCGCCATCACCGGCGGCAATTCGCACCTGACCCTGATCGGTGGCGTGACCTCCGACAGCTACATCACCAACATCAACAACGGCGCGGCCGGTGGCCTGCTGGGCCTGCTGCTTCCCGACAGCGCGCCGGACTGGGCGTCGGACTGCCTGAACCTGGTGGGGATCATCAAGGACAAGTGCTGGGCCGTGCCGGCCGCGCAGGACTACCAGGTGCTGATCGGCGACGGTGCCTACGCCAACGGCTCCAAGGAGGTGGTGATCGGCACCAATGCGCGGCACGAGCTGGCGCAGCAGAACGCCAGCCAGGTCTTCGTCGACGCCAATGGCGTGATGACCGGCGTGCCCACCGCCGATTACGACGCGCGCCAGGGCCAGTCGGTGGTGATCGGTGACAGTGCGCTGGGTACGGCCAACGCACAGACCCTGCTCGGTGCCGGTGCAACGTCCAACAAGGCCAACAGCGTGGCGATGGGCTACAAGTCCAATGCCGACCGCGGTGGACTGGACAACTACAGCGCATTCGGCCTCACCGCGGCGCAGACCTCGATCGGCGAAGTGGCGGTCGGCTCGGCCGGCCGCGAGCGGCAGATCACCCACGTCGCGGCCGGCAGCCAAGCCACCGACGCGGTCAACCTCGCCCAGCTGCAGGGCGCGCTGTCGCTGATCAACACGATCGAGCAGAACGCGGTGCTGTACGACACCGATGCCAATGACGTGGCCGACTACGGCCATGTGACCCTGGGCGGTGGCAATGCGCCGAACGGCACGGTGGTCTCGAACCTGGCCGCGGGCCAGCTCAGCGCCACCAGCACCGAGGCGGTGAACGGTGCACAGCTGTTCGGCATCGGCCAGTCGATGGCGAGCTACCTGGGCGGCGGCTCCACCTTCAGCGTGGCGGGGGTGCTGTCCGCGCCGTCCTACGTGCTGAATGAAATCGGCGCGAACTGGCAGCTGACCTCGGCCACCTTCGGCAACATCGGCGCAGCGTTCAGTTCGATCAGCCAGTCGCTGGCCAACCTGGCCACCGGGACCAACCCCAACCCCGGCAGCAATCCGCTGGCGGTGGAATACACCCCCGATGGCGCCGGCAACCCGACCAACGTGGTCGCGCTGAAGGGGGATGGCAGCGGTGCGGCGGTGGCGGTGCGCAACGTGGCCGAGGGCAGCGTCGTGGCCGGCAGCCGCGATGCGATCAACGGCGGCCAGCTGGCCACCACCAACGAGGCGCTCGCCTCGGCCATTGGCGGCACCCTGCAGTACAACAGCACCACCGGCCAATGGTCCTCGGCGAGCTTCACCGTCAATTCGATCAATGCCAGTGGCGGGACCAACCAGCAGGTGCTGGACAACGTGACCGATGCACTGGCGGTGATGGACGGCTCCATCGTCAACGTCAACAAGCGCATCGACAACATCCAGAACGGTGGCGCGGGCAATGCCTACTTCTCGGTGAACTCGACCAAGGCGGCGGCTTCGGCCACCGGCCAGGATGCCGTTGCCGCCGGCCCGCAGGCTACCGCCAGCGGTACCCAGGCGGTGGCGATCGGCAACGGCGCCAACGCGTCGGCAGCCAACAGTGTGGCGCTGGGCGCAGGCTCGGTGGCCGACCGTGCCAACACCGTCTCGGTGGGTGCGACCGGCGCCGAACGCCAGGTCACCCATGTCGCCGACGGTAGCCAGGCCACCGATGCGGTCAACCTGCGCCAGCTGCAGGCATCGCAGGAAGGCACGGTGCGCTACGACAAGAACACCGACGGCAGCACCAACTACGCCAGCGTGACCATGGGCAAGGCCGGCACCTCCACGGTGATCCACAACGTGGCCACCGGCGTGGCACCCACCGATGCGGTGAACGTCGCACAACTCAACAAGGGCATGGGGGACGTGATGGACTGGTCCAGGAACTACACCGATCAGCGCTTCAACAGCATCTCGCGCGACATCAAGCGCGTGGATGACCGCGCCTCGGCCGGCATCGCCTCGGCGATGGCGATGGCCGGCCTGCCGCAGCCTTCGGAGGCCGGCAAACGCATGGCTTCGTTCGCGGCCAGCACCTTCCATGGCGAATCCAGCATGGCGGTGGGCGTGTCCGGGGTCTCCGATGGCGGGCGCTGGATCTACAAGCTCAGCGGCTCGGCCAATACCCGCGGCGACGGCGGCGTGACCGTCGGCGCCGGCTTCCAGTGGTGATGGCATGCAAGCTGCCGGTGCCTGGCACCGGCTTCCGGACAACAGCGCCTGGGCGCGGGGGAAGTCATGAACAGCAAATGGTCGGTACTGGCGCTGGTGGTGGCACTGGCGGCCTGCAGTAGCAAGGGTGAGGTGCGCGAGCGGGGGTTCCCGGATCCCGCACGCGCGTACCCGGCCGGCGGCACCTACGTGAACCTGGACAACCTGCGCCAATACGCGACGGGCATGAACAAGCACCAGGTGCAGACGCTGCTGGGCACGCCGCATTTCAACGAAGGCCTATGGGGGGTGCGGGAGTGGAACTACCTGTTCAACTTCCGGCGGGCGGTAGGGGCCACGCCGGTGCAATGCCAGTTCCAGGTTAAGTTCGACCACGACGGCGTGGCGGTGGGCCACGCGTGGCAGCCTGAAAGCTGCGCCGCCCTGCTCGAACCCGCTCCCGCACCACCCCCACCCGCACCACCGCCGCCACCGGTTGCGCCGGCGCCGCTGCGGATCGCCGCCGATGCCCTGTTCGCCTTCGACAGCGCCAAGCTTTCGGATGCCGGCAAGGCACGGCTGGCCGAGGTGGCCAGCACCGTGCGCGGGCAGGGCGCGGGCATGGACCTGACCGTGATCGGCTACACCGATCGCATCGGCAGCGATGCCTACAACATGGACCTGTCACAGCGCCGCGCCGCGGCGGTGCGCGGATACCTGGTCGAACAGGGCATCCTGGCCGGGTCGATCCGTGCCGAAGGACGCGGCAGCGCCGAGCCGTTGGTCCAGTGCAACGATGGCGGCCGGGCGGCGTTGGTGGCCTGCCTGGCACCGAACCGCCGCGTGGAGATCGCCGGCATCGGCAACTGACGGGGCAGGGCTGGAACGGGGGGAAGGAACGGCCGGCAATCCGTGCGATTGCCGGCCGCTGCCTTCACAATGACGCCGATGGTCGCCGCGTTCCGCGGGCGACCCGGGTCAGACAGGGTGCGTGGTGGCGTCGAGCAGGAAACAGATGTGGGGCTGGGCCGGTCCGGTCGCGGCGGTGGTGTGGCTGCTGGCCGTGTTCGGCTTCGGCATGCGCCTGGAGGGGTACGACCAGCTGCGGCATCCGGTGTCGCTGCTGGGCGCGCATGGCGTCCCTGGCGGCACCGCCTTCAGCATGCTGGGTTTCGTGCTGCCCGGCATCCTTGCCGCCGCGGCTGCGCTTGATCTGGCGCTGCGCATGCCGGTGACCGCCCCGCGCGCATTGCGGGTGGGAGGGCAGATGCTGCTGCTGGCCGCGGTGGCGTTCGCCGCGATGGGCCTGTTGCCGCTGGACGTGGAAGACATCGAGAACCGCGCCAGCCAGTACCACGCCAGCGCCTGGCTGCTGTGGTTGGTGGGCTTCAGTGCCGGTGCGCTCGCATTGCGCCTTGGCAGTGCCCGGGACGCGGCCTGGCGGCCGCTGGCCAACCTCGCGGTGGGGTGTGCGCTGTGGAGCCTGTGCAGCGCGTTCCTGTTCGAGATCGTCCTGCCGGTCGCCATGGCCCAGCGCCTGGCCTTCCTGGGCTGGCTGGTCTGGCTGCTGGGCGCGGCACGCCTGGCGCCAGCGCGTGGTTGAGCCCGGCTGACGCGGAAACCGGCCAACAGGCCGTGGGGCGTACATCGCAGGCTTGTTGAAACCATTGCGATATCAATGACCTGCGTTTGTCCCGCGGACAGCGGAGGGGACTGGATTGGAGTGCCATGATGCACTGCGGTACCCTTTGCGGCTTTGCCGTTGCCCAGCGTTGCCATGTCCAGCGTCGAACCCACTATGTACGATCCCCAGCAGGTTGAATCCGCCGCCCAGAAATTCTGGGAGGACACGCGCGCCTTCGAGGTCAGCGAGACCTCGGACAAGCCCAAGTACTACTGCCTGTCGATGCTCCCGTACCCGTCCGGTGCGCTGCACATGGGCCACGTGCGCAACTACACCATCGGCGACGTCATCAGCCGCTACAAGCGCATGACCGGCCACAACGTGCTGCAGCCGATGGGCTGGGACGCGTTCGGCCTGCCGGCCGAGAATGCCGCGATCAAGAACAAGACCGCGCCGGCCAAGTGGACCTACGCCAACATCGACCACATGCGTGGCCAATTCAAGGCGATGGGTTATGCGATCGACTGGTCGCGCGAGTTCGCCACCTGCACGCCGGACTACTACGTCCACGAGCAGCGCATGTTCACCCGCCTGATGCGCAAGGGCCTGGCCTACCGCCGCAACTCGGTGGTGAACTGGGACCCGGTCGACAACACCGTGCTGGCCAACGAGCAGGTCATCGACGGCCGTGGCTGGCGCTCCGGCGCCTTGGTCGAGAAGCGCGAGATCCCGCAGTGGTTCCTGCGCATCACCGACTACGCCCAGGAACTGCTGGACGGCCTGGATGAGCTGCCGGGCTGGCCGGATTCGGTCAAGACCATGCAGCGCAACTGGATCGGCCGCTCCGAAGGCCTGGAAATCCAGTTCGACGTGCGTGACGTGGATGGCGCCGCACTGGACCCGCTGCGCGTGTTCACCACCCGCCCGGACACGGTGATGGGCGTGAGCTTCGTCTCCATCGCCGGCGAGCACCCGCTGGCCCTGCACGCGGCCAAGAGCAACCCGGCGCTGGCCGCGATGCTGGCCGAGCTGAAGCAGGGCGGCGTGTCCGAGGCTGAACTGGAAACCCAGGAAAAGCGCGGCATGGACACCGGCCTGAAGGCCATCCATCCGGTCAGCGGCGAACAGGTGCCGATCTGGGTCGCCAACTTCGTGCTGATGGGCTACGGCACCGGCGCGGTGATGGCGGTGCCGGGCCACGACCAGCGCGATTTCGAGTTCGCCACCAAGTACAACCTGCCCAAGAAGCAGGTCATCGCGCTGAAGCATCCGAAGAACGACGACGAGCGCAGCTACGACGCCAACCGTTGGCAGGACTGGTACACCGACAAGACCCGCGAAACCGAACTGGTCAATTCCGCCGAATTCGACGGGCTGGATTTCCAGGGCGCCTTCGAGGCGCTGGCCGAGCGCTTCGAGCGCAAGGCCCAGGGCCAGCGCCGCGTCAACTACCGCCTGCGCGACTGGGGCGTGAGCCGCCAGCGCTATTGGGGCTGCCCGATCCCGGTGATCTACTGCGACAGCTGTGGCGCGGTGCCGGTACCGGAAGACCAGCTGCCGGTGCTGCTGCCGGAAGACGTCACCCTCAACGGCACCGGTTCGCCGCTCAAGGCCGACCTGGAATGGCGCAAGACCACCTGCCCGGAATGTGGCGGCGCGGCCGAGCGCGAGACCGATACCTTCGACACCTTCATGGAGTCGAGCTGGTACTACGCCCGCTACACCTCGCCGGGTGCACGCGAGGCCGTGGACAAGCGTGGCAACTACTGGCTGCCGGTGGACCAGTACATCGGTGGCATCGAGCACGCCATCCTGCACCTGATGTATTTCCGCTTCTTCCACAAGCTGCTGCGCGATGCACGCATGGTGGAGAGCAACGAGCCGGCGCAGAACCTGTTGTGCCAGGGCATGGTCATCGCCGAAACCTTCTACCGCCAGAACAGCGACGGTTCCAAGGACTGGTTCAACCCGGCCGACGTGGACGTGGTGCGCGACGAGCGCGGCCGCATCACCGGTGCCACCCTGCGTGGCGATGGCCAGCCGGTGGTGATCGGCGGCACCGAGAAGATGTCCAAGTCCAAGAACAACGGCGTCGACCCGCAGGCGATGGTGGCCAAGTACGGTGCCGACACCGTGCGCCTGTTCTCGATGTTCGCCGCGCCGCCGGAGCAATCGCTGGAGTGGAACGAGGCCGGTGTGGACGGCATGTCCCGCTTCCTGCGCCGCCTGTGGACGATGGTGCAGAAGCATGCCGCCGACGGCAGCGCGCCGGCGCTGGACGTTGCGGCGCTGAGCGCCGAGCAGAAGGCGATCCGCCGCAAGACCCACGAGACGATCGGCAAGGTCGGTGACGACTATGGTCGCCGCCACGCCTTCAACACCGCCATCGCCGCGGTGATGGAACTGCTCAACGCGCTGGCCAAGTTCGACGATGCCAGCGCGCAGGGCCGCGCGGTGCGCCAGGAGGCCCTGCAGGCCACCGTGCTGCTGCTGAACCCGATCACCCCGCATGCCTGCCACGCGATGTGGCAGCTGCTGGGCAACGCGCAGACCCTGCTGGAAGACCAGCCGTTCCCGCAGGCCGACGCCGCGGCATTGGTCAAGGACGCGCTGACCCTGGCCGTGCAGGTCAATGGCAAGCTGCGTGGCACGATCGAAGTGGCCGCCGATGCCCCGCGCGAGCTGATCGAGGCCGTGGCCAAGGAAGAGCCGAACACGGCCAAGTTCCTGGAAGGCCTGGCCATCCGCAAGGTGATCATCGTTCCGGGCAAGATCGTCAACATCGTCGCGGCCTGAGCGGCCGTGATGACCCGTTACCCGCGGTGATGCCGCGGGTACCGGTGTTCCCGTGGACGGGGCAGGGGGAAGGCTTCACCCCGGCAGCCCTGGCCGGCAGCGGGCGTGGTTTCATTGGCGCTCACGCGTGATGCGCGATGATGCGGGCCGCTTTCTATTGCCGCTCCCGGCCGGCTCCGCCAGACTGTGCCCATGACCCGAACCCTGATTGCCCTGATCCTCGCCACCGGCCTGACCGGCTGTGGTTTCCATCTGCGCAACACGCTGACCCTGCCGGCGGACACGCCTGCGGTCCGCGTCGATTCGAGCGTGCGCTACAGCGAGCTGGTGAAGCTGCTCAACCGGGGCCTGCATGCATCCGGTGCCACCGTGATCCAGAGCGACGGTTCGCCGCCGCGCAAGAGCGACCAGTTCGCCCGCCTGCAGGTGCGTTCCGAGCGCTGGGGCGACCTGCCGATCGCCATCGACGCGCAGGGGCGCTCGCAGGAGTACAGCCTGCGTTATGCGGTGGTGTTCGGCTTCTACCGCCCGGATGGCTCGACCATCGTGCCGGAGCAGGTGATCGAGCTTTCGCGCGACTACGTGTCCCAGCCGACCGATGTCACCGGTACCACCACCGAGCGTGAAATCCTGGCCGACGAGCTCCGCCGCGAGATGTCGGCCTCGATCCTGCGCCGCATCGACAGCGTCGTCCGCGCCGATGCCGAGAAACTAAAGGCAGCTCCCCCGGGTCCCCCGGCGGACGGCAAGGGCGATGCCCATTGAGCGCCCCGGAATGACTGCGCTGCGGGCGTGGCGGGGCTGAGCCGTGGAACTGCGTCCTGAACAGCTTGCCGGGCAGATCGGTGGTCAACCGCTGGCACCGGTCTACCTGATCGCCGGCCCCGAGCTGCTGCGCGTGATTGAAGCCGCCGACGCGGTGCGCGCGCGCGCCCGCGCCGAGGGCATCGGCGAACGCGAGGTGTTCGATGCCGACGGCCGCGATTTCGACTGGGGACAGTTGTCTTCCAGCTTCAACGCGCCCAGCCTGTTCAGTGCGCGCCGCCTGGTCGAACTGCGCCTGCCCAGCGGCAAGCCGGGCAAGGAGGGCGCCGAGGTCATCAGTGATTTCTGCGCACAGCCGCCGCCGGATGTGGTGCTGCTGATCACCGCCGGCGAGTGGAGCAAGGCGCACCAGGGTAAATGGACCGAAGCGGTCAGCCGCATTGGTGTGCTCTCGGTGGCCTGGGCGATCAAGCCACATGAACTGGGGGACTGGATTGAGCGCCGCTTGCGGGCCAAGGGCCTGCGCGCCGATCCGGCCGCCGTGCAGCGGTTGAGCGAGCGGGTGGAAGGCAACCTGCTGGCTGCCGCGCAGGAAATCGACAAGCTGGCGCTGCTCGCCGAAGGGCAGGCGCTGGACGTGGCGAAGATGGAATCGCTGGTGGCCGATGCCGCCCGCTACGACGTGTTCAGGCTCAGCGAGGCTACCTTCGCCGGGCAGCCGCAGGCCGTGCTGCGCATGCTCGCCGGCCTGCGTGGCGAAGGCGAGGCCGTGGCCGCGCTGATGCCGATCCTGATCCGTGAACTGCTGCTCACCGCAGGCCTTGCCCGAGTACAGGCCAGCGGCGGCAACCTGGCCGGCGAGATGAAGGCCAAGGGCATCTGGGAGTCGCGCCAGGCACCGTTCAAGAGGGCCCTGCAGCGCCACCCGGACCCCAAGCGCTGGGAGCGCTTCGTCGCCGAGGCCTCGCTGGTTGACCGCATGGCCAAGGGGCGCGCCGAAGGTGATCCGTGGCTGGCGCTGGAGCGCCTGCTGGTGGCCGTGTCCGAAGCACGCGCGGTGCGCCTGCTGGCACGGGTGCGCTGACATGCGGCAAGCCGGCCGTGAAGGCGGGCTGCTGGTGTTCTACGGCGGCACGTTCGACCCGATCCACAACGGCCACCTGGCCATCGCCCGGTGCGCCGCGCAGGAGCTGCAGGTGCCGGTGCGGCTGATGCCGGCGGCCGATCCGCCGCACCGCGCGCCGCCGGGCGCCGATGCGCAGACCCGTACGGCGATGCTGGAGCGGGCGGTCGCCGATGATCCGGCGTTGCGCGTGGACCGGCGTGAGCTGGAGCGGGCCCGGCGCCTGCCCGGCGTGCCGTCGTGGACGGTGGATACGCTGCGCGAACTGCGGGCCGAACAGGGACCGCAACGGCCGCTGGCGCTGCTGATGGGCGCGGACAGCCTGCTGGGCCTGCCCACCTGGCATGAATGGGAATCCCTGCTGCCACTGGCCCACATCGTGGTGGCCGACCGTCCGGGCAGCGCACTGGAGGATGGACTGCCCGAGCCGCTGGCCAGCCACCTGCGCCAGGCCTGGGCCAGCGGCCCGGAGGTACTGGCCGCCTTGCCTGCCGGGCGGGTCTGGCGGCTGCGCCAACCGCTGCAGGGCGAGTCCGCCACCGCCGTGCGCGCGCTGATCGCCAGCGGCGGGAACTGGCGGCCCCTGGTGCCCGCAGCGGTGGCCGCCTACATCCAGGCACGGGGCCTGTATGGCTGCACCTCCACGCAGTGAATGCCGGCAGCGGCCGGGTTCTCTATAATCGTCCCCTTATTCATCGAGTTATGCCGCTTTGAGCACCGAAGCCCAAGTCATCAAGACCCAACTGCCCAGCCCGCCGCCGTCCGTCCCGGCCCTGCTGGCGTCCGTTCACGCCGCACTGGAAGAGATCAAGGCCAAGGATGCGGTGGAGATCGACGTGCGCGGCAAGTCCAGCGTCGCCGATTACCTGGTGATCGCTTCGGGCACCTCGACCCGCCACGTCAAGTCCATCGGTGACGAAGTGGTGCGTTTTGCCAAGGAACTGGGCGTGATGCCGCTGGGCGTGGAAGGCGAGCGCGAAGCGGAATGGGTGCTGGTGGACCTGGGCGACGTCATCGTCCACGTGATGCTGCCGCGCGTGCGCGAGTTCTATGCACTGGAGCGCCTGTGGACGGTGGGTGACCAGCCGCCGTCGGACGACGAGGACGCGCAGCAGGGCTGATCGCCCCGCCGTAGCAGCCATGACGGCGCCGCAGGGCGCCGTTTCCATTTGACCCCGCCGCGCCGGAGCGTGTCGATGAAAGCCAAGTTGATTGCCACCGGCGAACGTGCGCCGTCCTGGGTCGCGCAGGGCTTCGCCGAATACCAGAAGCGCCTGTCGCACTGGTTGCCGCTGGAGCTGGTCGAGATCGAGCCGGGCCTGCGTGGCAAGGGCAGGGACCCGAAGCGCGCGATCGAGGACGAGGGCAAGCGCGTGTTGGCGGCGTTGCCGAAGAATCCCTATGTGGTCGCGCTGGACGTACCGGGCCGGCAGCTCAGTTCCGAGCAGCTGGCGCAACGCCTGGAGCATTGGCGTTCGCAGGGGCGCGACCTGGCATTCCTGATCGGCGGCCCGGAAGGACATGCGGCCGAGGTATCGGCGGTGGCCGATGAAAAGTGGTCGATCGGTCCGTTGACCTTGCCGCACATGCTGGTGCGGCTGGTGGTGGCCGAGCAGTTGTATCGCGCGGCGGCGATGTTGGCCAACCACCCCTACCATCGCGCGTGATTAGCGTATAGAATGCGCCTCCCCGCCCGAATAGCTCAGCCGGTTAGAGCACTTGACTGTTAATCAGGGGGTCGTTGGTTCGAGTCCAACTTCGGGCGCCAGATTCGAAAAAGCCGCGAGCAATCGCGGCTTTTTCTTTGTGTGCGTCGCGTGCTGCCGCGGCCGTCGGGCCGCGGCAGCCGTCTGGCTCAGTTGAAGGTGTACTTGGCACCGAGCGTGAAGTAGCGGCCCACCGCACCACTGAAATGCAGCGGGTTGTAGTTGACCGCGCCATAGGTCAACGGATCCAGCGGCGCGATGCGGTCGGTGACGTTCTGGACCGAACCGAAGATCTCCAGCGCGTCGGTCGCACGCCAGCGGCCGGACAGGTCGATGGTGTAGAACGAACGCAGTTCGCAGCCACGCGGCGCATCACTGCCATCGGCGTAGTGGTTGGCGCAGCTGTCACCTTCGAAGGCGACGTTGTCCATGCTGCCGATGTAGTTGCCGATCGCGCTCACGCTGAAACGGTCCATGTCCCAGGTTACGCCCAGGTTGAAGCGGTCCTTCGGCGTGCCGATGCAGTTGGTGACGTCGCAGTTGCCATGCGTGCCGGCGTACTGGAACTTGGTGCCGGTGCCATCGTCGCGCTCGAAGGAGTTGATCCGGGTCCACTGCAGGTCCATCAGCAGCTTGCCGTAGGCGCCCATTTCCACGCGCTGGCGGATGTCGAAGTCGAAGCCGCGGATGGTGGTGGAAGCGGAGTTGATGTAGTCCACGCTGACCGCCAGCAGGCTGCCGCTGTTGGGAACGCCCGGCAGGTCGTTGTCGCTGCGGATGCCGCGCCCGGCGGCCAATGCCAGGTCGGTGTCGCCCTGGTTGATCTCGTTGGTGCGCTTGATCTGCCAAGCGTCCAAGGTCAGCGTGGTGGTGGGCGTCGGGTCCAGCACCAGGCCGACGGTGTAGCTCTTGGATTCCTCCGGCTTCAGGTTGGGATTGGCCGAGGTGATGATGGCGAGGTTGACCGCGCAATCGGCCGCGGTGGCGCCCGGTGCAGGCGTGCCGCCGGGGCAACGGACCGGGTCGCGGGCGGTGCTGAAGGCCGCCAGGCCACCGTCACCGGCTTCGGCCGGCCCTGGCGCGCGGAAGCCCTCGGCATAGGTGGCGCGCACCGCGATCCAGTCGGCCGGCGTCCACTTGATGCCGACCTTCGGCGTGGTGGCGGTATCGCCGCCCTTGTACTTGTCCACGCGCAGGGCGCCGGAGAGCTCCAGTGACTCAAGCACCGGGGCCACCATTTCCGCGTATGCCACCGCTACTTCCTGGGTGCCCTTGTAGGCCGAATAGCCCAGGCCGATGATGTCGCCCAGGTCGGTGTAGCTCTGCGGGTCGAGGTTGGCTTTCTGCCGCCGGTACTCCGCACCGAAGGCCAGGCCGAGCGGGCCGCCGGCAAGGTCGGCGATGCTGCGGCTGGCCTTGAAGTCGATCATGTCCAGCGTGGTCGATGCGTCGGCGTGGATGGTCGGCGAGATGTAGTCATACAGCGCCTGCGTGTTCTGACCGGCGCTGGCACCGATGCGCCACCAGCCGACCGGGCTGTTGGGGTCGGTCAATGCCGTACGTACATGGCTGTAGCGCAGGAACCCCCGACGCTCGTTGACCAGCTGCGTGGCCGAGTGCAGGTAGGCGGTGTCGATGTCCCAGGCGCCCGCGGTGCCCTTCACCCCGACCAGGAAGCGGGTGAACTCGTTGGTATTGATGGTCACGCGCGGGCCCACGTCGAACGCGGCGTAGCGCAGGCGCGCGTCCACGCCGAGCGGGTTGTCCGGATGGGCGGCGCCCAGCACGGTGGCGCCGCTGCCGCTGCTGGCGTTCACCGGGCCTCCCGGGTAGCCCCACGAGCCGGACACGCCGTTGGGCGTGTTGTAGAACTCGGTCTTCTTCTTCGAGTAGCCGAACTCGCCGTACATCTCGAAGTTGTCCGAAAGCGCGAAGGTGCCGCGCGCGAACAGGTTGCCGAACTCCTCGCTGGGGGTGAGGCTGCGGAAGTCCTGCGTTTCCCACAGGCAGCCGCCACCGGGGTCCACCGGCGTGATGCGGGAGAACTGCGCGCACCCGGGCAGCGATTGGTACAGGCCGGTGGCGGGGTCGCGGATGCTGCCCACCGGCGAGTTGCCGGCCACCGTGCCGCCGGCGGTGATCGCGCCGTTGAGCGGGAAGAACTGGCCGCCGGCGACCCGATCAAAGCCGTAGCGGCTCAGGTCGCCGTTGCCGATCCACTTGCGGTCGCGGCGGTCGGAGATGCGGATGCCGTCGGTCTTGCTGACGTCGATGCTGACGAAGGCGTTGAAGCCGTCCTCATCGAGGTTGCCGACGCCGGCGGTCAGCGATGCCTTGCGCGCATCGCCGTCGCTGTCGCCGGACGTGCCGTACGACGCCTTGAGCATGGCGCCGGTGAAGTCGCGGCGCAGGATGATGTTGACCACGCCGGCGATGGCGTCCGAGCCGTAGATGGCCGAGGCGCCGTCCTTGAGCACTTCGACCCGTTCGACCGCATCCATCGGGATGACGCTCAGGTCGGTGAATACCTTCTGCCCGTCGTCGGCCAGGCCGTACGGGGCCATGCGCCGGCCATTGAGCAGTACCAGGGTCGACGCGGCACCCAGGCCGCGCAGCGAGATGCCAGAGCCGCCGCCGGCAAAACCGGTGCCGAAGCTCTTGGGGATGGAGCCGGCGCCGTCGCTGGTCAGGGTCTGCAGGTACTCGGCGATGGTGGCCTTGCCGGTGCGGTCGATCTCCTGGCGGGTGATGATCTGCACCGGCGACGCGGTTTCGGTGGTGGCGCGGGGAATGTTGGAACCGGTGACGGTTATCCGGTCCAGAGTGGTGGCCTTTTCATCCTGGGCCATGGCCAGGGGGGCGGTGGCGAGCAGGGCGGTGGGCACCAGCAGCAAGCGTGAAAGGGAACTGCAAAGTCGGGTGGGGCGGCAGGCGGAATGCCGGCGAGTCGGATGTTTCACAGTCATCTCTCCAGTGGAACTGCGGAAATGGCCGCCAGAAGGCGCGGCCGAAGAACATCGACGGCCGCGAATCTAGGTTCGCTGGAGATGACGGAGGGGTGAAAAATCGATTAACAGGGGCGGTTTTCAGCTTGCCCGCAAGGAAGGGTTCAGCAAGCCCCCCCTTGCGGGCCATTCAGCAACTCAGCCGACCTTGAAGTCGATCGGGATGATCCCGTAGGCCTGCACGGCGTGTCCGCCGTCGGTGGCCGGCTGGAACTTCCAGCGACGCAGTACCTGGGTGCGTGCGGCGTTGTCCAGGCTGCGGTTGCCGCTGCTGCGTTCGATGCTGACTTCCAATGGCTTGCCGTCCTGGCCGACCAGCACCCGCAGCAGCACCGTGCCTTCGATGCCGGCGCGCAGCGCATCGATCGGGTAGGTGGGGGCCGGGGCCCGCTCATAGCGCAGTTGCACGCCCTGCAGCGGCGTGGCCGGTGCGATGGAGTCGATGGCAGGGGCGGGGTCGGCGACCGGGGCCACGTCGACCGGCGCGGTGATCACCGCTTCGGTGGGGAACACCGGCATCGGGGCGGTTTCCACCGGCGCCGGCAGCGCCGGTTGCTTCGGTGGCGCCGGGGTCTTGCTGACCGGGATGGTCGGGGGAATCGGCGGCGGTGGTTCGATGGGTTTGGTGTCCGGAACCTGCCAACGGGGTTCACGCACCGCATCGCTGCGCACCGGGACCTGGGACAACGGGATCAACAGCAGTCCGGCGGCCAGTACATGCAGGGCCAGCGCCGTGCTGTAGGCGAAGATGCGGGACGGTTCGACGTGGAGCGAGGGGACACGATGCTGCGTGCGGACCATAAACCACCTCCATGCGTGGGCGTGTACAAGGAACAACGCGCGGTGACACAGGACGGGGTTGCAGGTTCCGGCCCGCGTAAGGCCATAGCGCCTGCAATCGCGCGTGCCGACAAGCAGGGGCCCGGTTTCCGGTTATCTGCCAGACAGCAATGGAGCGCGGCGGGGCCCAGCCCGGTCCATGCCCGGCGGTGGCAGGCCGGGCACGATCGGGAGGCCCAGGTGTGGCAGCGGCGTGGGTGCCTGGAGCCTTGAAACGACAACGGCGCCCAGGGGCGCCGTTGTCCTCGAGCATGATCTGGGCTCAGCGACCCAGTTCGAACACCACGTCCAGGTTGACCGAGACGCTGCTTTCGCCCGGCGACACCGAGGTGTCCATCTCGGCCTTGGCCGAACGGGCCATGGCCATCATCGGCATCGGGCGGAAGCCGCCCTGGCTGCCTTCGGAGATGCTGACGATGCGGCGCACGCGCAGGCCCAGCGACTTGGCATAGGTCTCCGCACGGGCCTGGGCCTTCTTCAGCGCGGCCAGGCGGGCTTCGTCGTAGACCGGCTCGGGCTGGTCGATCTCGAAGCTGGGGCCATTGATCTGGTTGGCGCCCTGCGCGGCCAGGCTGTCCAGCACCCGGCCGAGCTTGGTGATGTCACGCACCTTCAGGCTGACCGTGTTGGTGGCCTGGTAGCCGGTGATCTTCGGCGCTTCGTTCTCGGCGTAGCGGTACTGCGGGTTGAGGTTGATGCCGCTGGTCTGGATGTCGCGCTCGGCGATGCTGGCGGCCTTGATCGCGGCCATCACCTTGTCCATCTGCACCGCGTTCTCGCGCATGGCGGTGTTGCCGTCCACGGCCTGGGTGACCACGCCGGCTGACAGGGTCGCCACGTCCGGCACCCGCTTGGCTTCGGCCTGGGCGGAGATGTTCAGCAGGGTGGCGTCACTGGCCACGGCGGTGGGGACGGTTTGGGCATGGGCGGTCATCGGGGCTCCCAGGACGAGTGACAGGGACAGCAGCAGCGGGGCGAGGGTGAGATGGCGCATGGTGGTCCTCCTTGGATGGATCGTGAAAGTGAAGTCAGGGCGATGAACGGGTGGTGAGCCGGCCCGGGGTTGTCACCACTTTGGCATCTTTGCCAATCATTCAGGCAGTTCCCTCAGGTTATCCTTCCGCGATGCTTTATCTCGCCTCCCGCTCGCCCCGCCGAAATGAACTGCTGACGCGCCTTGGCGTGCCGTTCCGCGCCCTGGACCTGGAAGTCCCCGAAGTACGTGGGGCCGCGGAGTCGGCCGAAGCGTACGTGCGACGGGTGGCGCTGGACAAGGCGTTGGCCGGGCTGGCGCGGGTGGCCGACGACCCGCAGGCGGTGGTGCTGGGCTCGGACACCGAGGTCGTGCTCGGGGACCGTGTCTACGGCAAGCCCGTCGATGCGGCCGATGCGGCGGCCATGCTGGCCTCGCTGGCCGGGCGTACCCACCAGGTGATCACGGCGGTGGCCCTGGCCGCGGCTGGGCGGCACGCGCTGGAGGTGGTCACCTCCGAGGTCAGCTTCGCGCCGATGAGCGCGGCGCAGATTGCCGCCTACGTGGCCACCGGCGAGCCGATGGGCAAGGCCGGCGCCTATGCCATCCAGGGCGGGGCCGAACGCCATATCCGCCATCTGTCGGGCAGCTATTCGGGGGTGATGGGCCTGCCGCTGCAACAGACGGCCACGCTGCTGGCGGCCTTCGGTGCCGTGGCGGCAGACGATTCCATGGACAAGGGGGAGTAAGGGACGTGTCCGAAGAGATCCTGGTGAATGTCACCCCGCGCGAAACCCGCGTGGCGGTGATCGAGAACGGCATGCTGCAGGAGCTGCACATCGAGCGCGGCTGGCGCCGTGGCGTGGTCGGCAACATCTACAAGGGCAAGGTGCAGCGGGTCATGCCGGGCATGCAGGCCGCCTTCGTCGAGGTCGGCCTGGAGCGCGCGGCGTTCCTGCACGCCAACGACGTGGTGCGCCCGGCACCGGTGGCGGCCGACACCGAGGAAACCGCGCCCAGCCTGCCGCTGCCCTCCTCGGTGCCGATCGTGGAGCTGCTGCGCGACGGCCAGGACGTGGTGGTGCAGGTGGTCAAGGACCCGATCGGGACCAAGGGCGCGCGCCTGACCACGCAGATCAGCATTCCCTCTCGCTACCTGGTGCTGCTGCCACAGTCCAAGATGGTCGGTGTGTCGGCGCGGATCGAGGACGAGGCCGAGCGGGCCCGGCTCAAGGCGCTGGTCACCGAGATCTCCGCACAGCACGGTGGCTACGGCTACATCGTGCGCACCAATGCCGAGGGCCAGCCGGCCGAGGCGTTGGCCGAGGACATCTCCTACCTGTCGCGGGTCTGGAACGTGGTCGAGCGGCGTGGCCGCGAGGCGCCGCCGGCCAGCATCATCTACGAGGACCTGAGCCTGCCGCTGCGCTCGGTGCGCGACCTGATCCGCAAGGACGTGGACAAGGTCAAGGTGGACTCCAAGGAAACCTTCAACCAGCTCAAGGCCTTCGTCGCCAAGTACATGCCGGTGCTGGACGAGAAGCTGGAGCTGTACACCGGCGACCGCCCGATCTTCGACATGTTCGGCGTGGAGGACGAGATCGTCCGCGCGTTGAACAAGCAGGTGCCGCTCAAGTCCGGCGGCTACCTGGTCATCGACCAGACCGAGGCGATGACCACCATCGACGTCAACACCGGTTCCTTCGTTGGCCAGCGCAACCTGGAGGAAACCGTATTCCGCACCAACCTGGAGGCGGCGCAGACGGTGGCCCGGCAGCTGCGGCTGCGCAACCTGGGCGGGATCATCATCATCGACTTCATCGACATGGATGATCCGGAGCACCGCCGCCAGGTGCTGCGCACGCTGGAGAAGGCGCTCACCCGCGACCATGCCAAGACCACCGTCTACGACTTCTCGCCGCTGGGCCTGGTGGAGATGACCCGCAAGCGCACCGTGGAGAGCCTGGAGCGGCAGTTGTCCGAGACCTGCCCGCAGTGCAGCGGCCGCGGCAGCATCAAGACCGCCGAGACGGTGACCTACGAGATCTTCCGCGAGATCACCCGCGCGGTGCGCCAGTTCGACGCCGCGCGCCTGCTGGTGATCGCCTCGACCAAGGTGGTGGCGCGGATCACCGACGAGGAGTCCGCGGCGGTGGCCGAGCTGGAGGAATTCCTCGGCAAGAGCATCCGCTTCCAGGCCGATGACCAGTACCTGCAGGAACAGTTCGATGTCGTGCTGCTCTGACCGCAGCCATACCCCCGTCAGGGAGGACGGCGTGGTCCGATGACCACGCTGTTGCGCTATCGGCTGCGTCACCTCCGCCGTCATGTGCTCATCGCACTGGCGGTCGTGCTCGTGGCCGTGGCGTTGCTGGTCGGGACGATCAGCCAACTGCTGCCGATGGTGGAGTCGCACCCGGACAAGGTCGCCGCGTGGTTGAGTGAACGCGCCGGCCTGCCGGTGGCGTTCGACCGGCTGGACACGCGCTGGACCCGGCGTGGCCCGCTGCTGCAGCTCGACGGATTGCGCATCGGCCAGGGCAATGGCGTGCGGGTGGGGCAGGCCGAGGTGCTGGTGGCGATGTACTCGGGCCTGCTGCCGGGCGAGCCGCTGACCGAACTGCGCCTGCGCGGGTTGGCGCTGACCCTAGAGCGCGCCGATGACGGGCGCTGGTCGGTGCGTGGCTTGCCCAGCAGCGAAAGCGGCGGCGACCCGCTGGAGGCCCTGCGCCGCCTGGGCGAACTGCAGGTCATCGGCGGGCAACTGCAGGTGATGGCACCGTCGATCGGCATCCAGACCCGGATTCCACGCGTGGACGTACGCCTGCGCGTGGATGGCCAGCGCCTGCGCGTCGGCGCGCGGGGCTGGATCAACACCCAGGCGCCGCCACTGACGGCGGTGCTGGATTTCCAGCGCAGGCAGGGCGATGGCCAGGCCTGGTTCGCCGCCGAGCCGGCCGACCTGGCCGCGTGGTCGCCGTTGCTGCAGGTGGCCGGCGTGCAGGTACGCCAGGGCAGCGGCGAGTTGAATGCCTGGGTGCAGTTGCAGGACCACCGCGTGGTCGCGGTGACCGCCGAAGGCGAACTGGAGCAGGTGCAGCTGTCCGGCGCGCCGCTGCAGAGCGCAACCGCGGCGCCGGGCGTGAGCTTCCGCAACCTGCAGCTGCGCGCGCGCTGGACCGCGCTGGATGGCGGTTGGCGGGTGGACGCACCGCGCCTGCGCATCAACGACGGTACCAGCGCGGGGTCGCAGGTGCTCGACGGCCTGCTGCTGGCCGGCGGCAGGCATTTTGCGCTGCAGGGACAACAGTTGGACGTGGCGCCGCTGCTGCAGGTGGCGGCATTGAGCGACCGGGTCGAGCCTGGCCTGCGCCGCTGGCTGTACCAGTCGCGGCCGAGCATGCGTTTCGGTGACGTGCGTATCGTCGGCAGCGCGGATGGCCCGGTGCGTGCCGAGGGTGAACTCCTCGATGCCAGTTTCCGCACCGTCGGCAACAGCCCGGGCATCAGTGGCCTGCGCGGACATTTCGAAGGCGACGGGCAGGCGGTGTCGCTGGACCTGCGCCCCGACCACGTCGTGCGCTTCGATTGGCCCACCGGTTTCGGCGTGCTGCATGAGCTGCAGTTGTCCGGGCAGGTGATCGGCTGGCGCGAAGGCGCCGGCTGGCAGGTGGGGACGCCGGCCCTGCGCGTGCAGGGCAAGGATTACGCCGCCGACGTGCGCGGTGGCCTGTGGTTCCAGGGCGACGGCACGCGGCCGTGGATCAACCTGGCGGCCAAGATCGACGACGTGCCGCTGACCGCCGCGAAGGGGTTCTGGGTACGTTCGAGCATGAGCAAGGCCGCGGTGGACTGGTTGGACGCGGCGCTGGTCGATGGCACCCTGCGCGGCGCCACCGGCCTGGCGGTGGGCGACCTGGATGATTGGCCGTTCAAGGGCAACAACGGGCGGTTCGAGGCCGGTGGGCACATCGTCGATGGCAGCATCCGTTTCCACCAGGACTGGCCGGTGATGCGCCGGATGGATGCGGACATCACCTTCATCGGCGCCGGCTTCGACGTGCACGGCAAGGGCGAACTGGCCGGCGTGAAGGTCGACCAGATCCAGGCCGGCATCGCCGACTGGGGGCAGTCGCGGTTGCAGGTCAAGGCGACCACCGCCGAGGACAGCAACCGCCTGCTGGCGATGCTGCGGCAGAGCCCGCTGCAGGCCAGCTACGGCGACACGCTGGACAACCTGGCCCTGCGCGGCCCGGCGGCAGTCAACTTCGACCTGATGCTGCCGCTGCACCGCGATGAGGGCCCCGGCGTGCTGCAGGGCGACGTGGACCTGCGCGGCGTGCAGATGGCCGACAAGCGCTGGGACCTGCAGTTCGACAACGTGCGCGGCAAGATCAACTACAGCGGCGGTGGCTTCGAGGCACCGGCGCTGCAGGTGCGCCACCAGGAGCGGGACGGCGTGCTGGCCCTGCGCGCCGGCACGCCGGTGAAGGATGCCTCGCATGCCTTCGAGGCCGAGCTGACCGCTGCCCTGGACGCGGGCAAGCTGCTCGATCGCGCGCCGGAACTGGGCTGGTTGAAACCGTACATCCATGGCACCTCGGACTGGACCGTGGGCGTCACCCTGCCGGCGACCGCAGCGGGTGCACGCACCGCGGCACCGACCCTGCTGACCCTGGATTCGAACCTGCAGGGCACCCGCCTGCAATTGCCGGCGCCGCTCAACAAACCCGCGGCCGACGCACTGCCCACGCACGTGCAGGCGGCGCTGCCGATGGGCGCCGGCCGCATCGACGTCGCCTTCGGCAAGCTGATGGCCTTGGCCGCGCGCAGCCAGAATGGCAAGACCGGCGTGCAGGTGACGATGGGCAGCGACCGGGTCGACCACGAGCCGCCGGCCGATGGCCTGATGGTCAATGGCCGCACCCCGTCGCTGGATGCGCTGGAGTGGATCAGCCTGGCCAAGGGCGGCGATTCCAGCGACCCGGGCGGGTTGGCGCTGAAGCAGGTGGACGTGCTGGCCGACCAGTTGTTGTTGATCGGCGGGCGCTTCGAACAGACCCGTCTGCAGCTGCGCCCCGGGGCCGATGCGGTCGCGGTGCAGCTCAATGGCCCGGCCCTGGCCGGCAGCCTGCACATTCCCACCGCCGATGGTGGAACCGTCAGCGGCCAGTTGGACCGGGTGCATTGGCAGGCCGCCCAGGCGGCGACGGTGGAGTCCTCGGACACCCCCCTCGCACCGATGAACCCGGCCAACATCCCGCCGCTGGCGCTGGACATCGGCGACCTGGAGTTCGGTGCGCTCAAGCTGGGCCAGACCCGCCTGCGGACCCGGCCCTTGCCCGACGGCCTGCAGGTGCAGGAGCTGCAGGTGCGCGCGCCCAGGCAGGTCATCGACCTGCAGGGCACGTGGCGCGGCGTCGGTGCACGTGCGGCCACGCAGATGAGCGCCAACGTGCAGACCGAAGACCTGGGCGACCTGCTGCAGCGGCTGGGCTACGGCGGCCAGGTGCGCGGCGGCGAGGGACGCATGCAGCTGCAGGCCGGCTGGAACGGTTCACCGATGGCCTTCAGCGCCGCCAGCCTGGAAGGCGGGTTGGACATGAGCGTGCGCAATGGCCAGCTGCTGGAAGTGGAACCCGGCGCCGGACGCGTGCTGGGCCTGCTCAGCGTGGCCCAGCTGCCGCGCCGGCTGCTGTTCGATTTCCGCGACCTGTTTTCCAAGGGCCTGGCCTTCAACCACGTCGAAGGGCATGTGCGCTTCAACGGTGGCCTGGCCAGTACCGAGCGGATCGGCATCGAGTCACCGGCCGCCGACATCACCATCCGTGGCCAGGCTGACCTGCGCAGCCAGCAGTTCGACCAGACCATCGACGTCAACCCGCGCTCGGGCAACCTGCTGGCCGTGGTCGGTGCCGTGGCCGGCGGCCCGGTCGGGGCGGCGGTGGGCGCGGCGGCCAATGCCGTGCTCGGCAAGCCGCTGGGTAGCATTGGCGCCAAGACCTACAAGGTGACCGGCCCGTGGAAGGATCCCAAGGTGGAGGTGATCGACCGCGACGAAACCCGCGCCGCGCCGCCGCCTGCCGCCACTGACGCCGCCCGCACCCCCTGATTCACCGCCGGCTTGCCTCGCGCGGGCCCGCCCCCATCTGGATAGTCATGACCGATAACGCCCTCACGCTTGCCGAGACCCGCCTGCTGCTGCCGGCCGGCCTGGACGCCAACCGCCTCGAACGCACCTTCGGCACCCTGCTGGGGCCGGGGGTGGACTTCGGCGACCTGTATTTCCAGCATTCGCGGCGCGAGAGCTGGAGTGTGGAGGACGGCATCGTCAAGGACGGCGCCCATTCCATCGAGCAGGGCGTGGGCGTGCGCGCCATCGCCGGCGAGAAGACCGGCTTCGCCTATTCCGACGACATCCAGCCGGCGGCGTTGCTGGCGGCCGCGCAGTCGGCGCGCGCCATCTCCCGCGAAGGCGGGGCACAGAACGTGCGGTCGCTGGTGCGTGGCAGTGGCCGCGCGCTGTACCCGGCGCTGGACCCGGTGGACAGTCTGGGCAACGAGGTCAAGGTCGAGGTGCTCAAGCGGCTGGACTGTTACCTGCGCGCGGCCGACCCGCGCGTGCAGCAGGTGATGGTGAGCCTGTCCGGCGGCGTGGATACCGTGCTGATCGCGCGCAGTGATGGCGTGCTCGCCGCCGACGTACGCCCGCTGGTGCGGCTGAACGTGCAGGTGATCGTCGAGCAGAACGGGCGTCGTGAGTCCGGCTATGCCGGTGGCGGTGGACGTTACAGCTACGAGGAACTGTTCGCCGGCGACCGCCCGGAAGGTTTCGCCCGCGAGGCCCTGCGCCAGGCGCTGGTGAACCTGGAGGCGATCCCGGCCCCGGCCGGGGTGATGCCGGTGGTGCTTGGCCCGGGCTGGCCGGGCGTGCTGCTGCACGAGGCGGTGGGCCACGGCCTGGAAGGCGACTTCAACCGCAAGGGCACCAGCGTCTACGCCGGCCGCATCGGCGAGCGCGTGGCCTCGCCGGGCGTGACCATCGTCGACGACGGCACGCTCGATGGCCGTCGCGGCTCGCTCAACATCGACGACGAAGGCACCCCGACCCAGTGCACCACGCTGATCGAGGACGGCATCCTGGTCGGCTACATGCAGGACACGCTCAACGCGCGCCTGATGGGCGTGGCACCGACCGGCAACGGCCGTCGTGAATCGTTCGCGCACATGACCATGCCGCGCATGACCAACACCTACATGCGTGCCGGCAACCACGATCCGCAGGAAATGATCCGTTCGGTGAAGAAGGGCCTGTACGCGGTCAACTTCGGCGGCGGCCAGGTCGACATCACCAGCGGCAAGTACGTGTTCTCGGCCACCGAGGCCTACCTGATCGAGGATGGCAAGGTCACCGCGCCGGTGAAGGGCGCGACATTGATCGGCAACGGGCCGGAGACCATGCAGAAGGTGCGCATGATCGGCAACGACCTGGCGCTGGACGAAGGCGTGGGCATCTGCGGCAAGGATGGCCAGAGCGTGCCGGTCGGCGTGGGCCAGCCGTCGCTGTTGATCGATGGCCTGACGGTGGGCGGTACGCAGGCCTGAGGTTGGCGGCGGACAGCGCCCTCATCCGCCCCTTCGGGGCACCTTCTCCCGCAGGCGGGAGAAGGTGCCCCGAAGGGGTGGATGAGGGCAATGCTCCTGCTTTACCGTACGAACCGCCGAGAACACCAATCCACCAAGGAGCCGAAGCCCCTTAAGCCTGGTCGTCGTCCAGCGCTTCGTCTTCGTCGTCCGCTTCGACATCCAGCCCTGCGGTTGCCTGCGGCGTCAACATCAGCCCACGCAGCACCTGGTAGATCTCGCGGTAGGCGCGCGGCGGCTTGTTCCTGGCCTTTTCCGCCAACGCATTGCGTACCAGGGTGCGCAGCTGCTGGCGGTCGGCGTCCGGGTGCTCGTCCAGCAGTTCGGCCAGCGCGGCATCACCCTCGGCCATCAGGCGCTCACGCCAGCGCTCCATGCGGTGCATGATGGCCACTTCACGGCGCGAGGTTTCGCTGTTGGCGTCCATCGCGTCGCGGATCGCTTCCAGGGTTTCATCTTCCTCGCGCCGCATCTGCTTGGCCAGGAAGGCCAGCTGACGCTTGCGCGCGCCGTGCGAGGTGATGCGCTTGGTGTACTCGATGTGTTCCAGCAGGCCTTCGGGGATCGGCAGGCGTGCCAGCTGGGCCGGGGTCAGGTCCACCAGCTTTTCACCCAGGGCCAGCACTTCCAGCGCCTCGCGCCGGTTCTGGCTGCGGCTTTCACTGAAAAACTCACCGGTGTCTTCGTCACGTCCACGCATCGCACTGCTACCCACTAAACTTCAAGCATTGAAAGGCCGGCCGATCGAGGCCGGGGTTTGGCGGGCCGTCCGTCGCGGAGGAGGTCCGGCATAGGCCGGACAGCCGCGTCGCGAGGCACCCGCAACCCAGCACCCGGGCAAGGATGGCCGGGCACATGTGAAGGGAATCTCCCTACAAGGATAAAGCATTGAACGTCATCACCACCGATACCCCCACCCACGACGACAGCCTGCAACGCCTGGAAACGCTGGCCGACATCTCCCAGCGGTTGCTGGAAAAAGCACGCGCGATGGGGGCCACCCAGGCCGAGGTCAGCTGCAGCGAAGAGCGCGGGCTGGACGTGAATGTGCGCCTGGGGGAGGTGGAAACGGTGGAGTCCACGCATGACCGTGGCATCGCCGTGACCGTGTATTTCGGCCAGCGCAAGGGCAGTGCCAGCACCGCCGACCTGCAGGAGGGCAGCCTGGAGGCCACCGTCGCCCAGGCCTGCGCCATCGCCCGCCATACCGAGGACGACCCGGCCGCGGGCCTGGCCGATGCCGAACTGATGGCCACCCATTTCCCCGACCTGGACGGCTGGCACCCGTGGGCGCTGGGCGCCGAGCAGGCGGTGGACCTGGCGCTGGCCTGCGAGGCCGCCGGTCGCGGCGCCGATGGCCGGATCAGCAACTCCGACGGGGCCTCGGCGGCCACCGCGCAGAGCCTGTCGGTGTATGCCAACTCGCACGGCTTCATCGGCCGTGAGCGCAGCAGCCACCATTCCATTGGTTGTGCGCTGATCGCCGGCAGCGGCGATGGCATGCAGCGCGATGGCTGGTACACCAGCGCCATCGCCCGCGAAGACCTGGATGACCCGGCGGCGGTGGGCCTGCGCGCGGCCGAACGCACCGTCGCGCGCCTGCAGCCGCGCTCTCTGCCGACCGGGCAGGTGCCGGTGCTGTTCGCCGCCGAAACCGCGCGCTCGCTGATCGGCCACCTGCTGGGGGCCGTGTCCGGCGGCGCGCTGTACCGGCGTGCCAGCTTCCTCCTCGACAGTGCCGGGACGCAGCTGTTCCCGGATTGGTTCGGCATCGACGAGCTGCCGTTGCTGCGGCGCGGCCTGCGTTCCAATGCGTTCGACGGCGAGGGCGTGGCCACGCGCGATTCGGCCCTGGTGTCGGCGGGCGTGTTGCAGCGGTACATCCTCGGCAGCTATTCGGCGCGGCGGCTGGGGCTGAAGACCACCGCCAATGCCGGCGGCGTGCACAATCTGCGCGTGGCGGCCAATGCCGGCGACCGTGCGTCCATGCTGTCAAGTATGGGGACCGGCCTGCTGGTCACCGAGCTGATGGGGCAGGGCGTGAACGGCGTGACCGGTGACTATTCGCGCGGTGCGGCAGGCTTCTGGGTGGAGAACGGGCAGATCGCCTACCCGGTCGATGGCATCACCATCGCGGGCAATCTCAAACAGATGTTTGCCGGCATTGAAGCGGTCGGCAGCGACGTGGACGTGCGTTCGCACGTGTCGGTGGGGTCAATTTTGGTCGGAAAGATGACAATTGCGGGTAATGATTGACGGATCCTTGTCAAAGGTCGGACTATTCTCATAATGGCCATGGAGCCATCCTTACACCGGCACTGTCGGCGTATCTTTCAACCCATAACAAGGATCTAGGGGAAGCAATGAGCGACTATCAGAACACCACGCCTCCGCCGGCACCGGCAGGAAACTCGAGCTCGGATGACAACACCATCGCCATGCTGGTGCACCTGTCGGGCATCATCCTGAGCTTCATCGTGCCGCTGATCATCTGGCTGGTGAACAAGGACAACCAGGACAAGAAGTTCCTGTCCGACAACGCCAAGGAGGCGCTCAACTTCCAGATCACGCTGATCGGCGTCTACATCATCGGCACGATCCTGACGATCATCCTGATCGGCGCGCTGATCAACTTCGCTGCATGGATTGCCTGCATCGTGTTCAGCATCATCGCTGGCCTGGCTGCCAACAAGGGCCAGACCTACCGCTATCCGATGACCATCCGCCTGATCAAGTAATCAGCGCGCTGGTCGCAGGAAAAAGCCCGGGATTTCCCGGGCTTTTTTGTTCCTGATGCGAAGGGGGAGCGGTGGGTGTGGCCTTGGCCGTGAGGCGGGTGATGCCTGCCGCCGGCGTCGGAGATGCCGTTGTTCCAGCTGTCCCGGCTTCTTCACCGCCGAGGCCGCTCCTGCCTCAGTGCTTGCGGCGGACGGTCAGTTCGGCCAGCGCGGCCAGTGCTCCGGCACGTGCGCCGAACGGGGCCAATGCATCCTGCATGGCCTTGGCCAGCTCCTCGAGCGTGGCCTTCGCACCGTCCATGCCCAGCAGCGAGGGGAAGGTGGACTTGTCCTGTGCCTGGTCCTTGCCAGCGGTCTTGCCCAACTGTTCGGAACTGGCTTCGACATCGAGGATGTCATCGCGCACCTGGAACGCCAGCCCCAGTGTGTCGGCGAATGCATCCAGCCGTGCCAGGTCGTCACTGCCGGCATTGCCGCACAGTGCCCCCATGCGGACCGCCGCGCGGATCAGCGCGCCGGTCTTGAGCGCATGCATGCGCTTGAGGTCGGCCAGCGACTGCTGCTTGCCGGTGGCATCGATGTCCAGCGCCTGGCCGCCGCACATGCCGGCGGCACCGGAGGCCGTGGCCAGGGTACGCAGGCAGGCCAATGCCAGCTCGGCGGGCATCTCGGCCTCGGCCAGCACTTCGAAGGCACGGGTCTGCAGGGCGTCACCGGCCAGGATGGCAGTGGCTTCGTCGAAGGCGATGTGGGTGGTCGGGCGACCACGACGCAGGTCGTCGTCATCCATCGCCGGCAGGTCGTCATGCACCAGCGAATAGGCGTGGATCAGCTCGACCGCGACGGCGGCGGCATCCAGCCGCGCCGGTGCGGCATCGAACAGGTGGCCGGCGGCATGCACCAGCAGCGGACGCATGCGCTTGCCGCCGCCCAGCCCGGCGTAGCGCATGGCCTGGTGCAGACCCTGCGGGGCGCGTTCGGGATCGGGAAGGACGTGCTGCAGGTGCTGTTCGGTGCGTTGCAGCCAAGCGGCGAACAGGGCGTCAGTCGTCATTGCCGGTGCTGCTGAAAGGCTCGGATTTCTCGGGCTGGGCCGGATCGGTGAGCAGACGCACGCGCAGTTCGGCCTGTTCCAGCGCCTGCTGGCACTGGCGATACAGGCCCACGCCGCGCTCATAGGCGGTCAGCGACTGCTCCAGGCTCAGGTCGCCGGCTTCCATCTTCTCGACCAATTGCTCCAGCTCCTCGAGCGACTGCTCGAAGTGGGCGACCGGGGAGGCTTCATTGGGGGACTTCTTGGGCATGGCGCCAGTGTAGCGGCCAGCGGGAAAGGGTCAATTCGACGGGTGCGGCGGCTGCCAGTGCAGGCGCGCGCCATGTGCCTGCAGCCAGTGCTGCAGCGTGCCGGAAACAATCCGGTCGCCGGCCGCCAGGACATCGTCCCCGTCGCAAAGCAGGGGCAGGTGCGGTCGCAGCCAGGGGGGAACCTCGGATTGCTGCAGGCACTGCTTGAGCGCGTGGCGGTGCGTGCGCTGCGGCAGGTGGATGCGTTCCCCGCCCCTGCGCTGGCGCAGCAACAGTGGACGGTCCAGCCGGTCCGCGCCCTGCAGCGTCAGCACGCCGCCGTCCGGCAGCAGGGCAGGGACATCGCCCTGCCAGGGCTGCTGCCAACCGGCGGGCCAGGGCGACAGCGCGGGCACGACATGCAACTGCCCGCGCCAGCGCCGGATGCGGGCATGCTGCCAGCGGAATTCCGCGGGCTGGTCATGCCCGGCGGACAGCAGCTGCTGCTGGATGATGCGCACGCCGTTGCCGGGCAATGGCGGCAACCCCTGCTGCTGTACCCAGCGCCGCAGCACGCGTGCCTGCGCGGTGTCGGGCAGGGCGCCGAGGGCGTCGATCCGCAGCGCGCCGGAGGTGCCCGCGCAGGACTGCAGCGCGGCGTCGTCCTGCGTGGCCAGCAGGTCGCTGGCCTGCGCGGCAAGGCCGGCGCTGCGCGCCAGCGCGCTGGCGGCGTGCGGCCAGCGTTGGCGCAGCAGGGGCATCAGCTGCAGGCGCAGGAAATTGCGGTCGACCTCATCGTGCTGGTTGCTGGGGTCTTCGATCCAGTGCAGCCGATGGTGCCGCGCATGGGCTTCCAGCGCTGCACGCGGTACATCCAGCAGTGGTCGCCATAGCTGGCCATGGCCGAAGGCGCGCAATGGACGCATCGCGGCCAGTCCGTCCACGCCGGAACCGCGCAGGGCGCGCAGCAGGAAGGTTTCGGCCTGGTCGTCCTGGTGGTGGGCCAGCGCCAGCCATTCGCCTGCCTGCAGGCAGGCCTGGAAGGCGGCATGGCGCGCGGTGCGCGCCGCCGCTTCCAGTCCGTCGCCTTCATCGCGGCGCACGGCCACGTGGATGACCTGCAGGGTGATGCCCCAGCCCGCGCATACCTGGTGGCAGTGTTCGGCCCAGGCGTCGGCCTGCGCCTGCAGTCCGTGGTGCACATGCACGGCGCGCACGCTGCCGGCGGCGCGGCCCGGCGCCTGCGCAAGCAGGTGCAGCAGCACAGTCGAATCCAGCCCGCCGCTGAAGCCGACCATCACCGGATGGACGGACGCCGCGTCGAGCAGGGCAGGGGAAAGCAGGTTCATGGCGGTGCCGAGTATCGGCGCCGGTTGCGGCGGCCGCAATGCGGGGCAGGGCGCCGATGCTTCAACGCGCGGTGGACAGATGCGCGCCCTGCCGGTCGATGCGGAAATGCGTGCCACCGACGATGCCGGTATGGCCGCCGGCGTCCGGCGGGCCTTCGTGGCAGCCATTGCAGACCTCGGCGCTGCCGTTCTCGAACGGGAAGCCCCAGTCGAAACGTTCGGCGAAGGCCGGCTGCAGTTGGGTGTCGTAGTAGCCGATGCGGCCGTCCACGCGGGCGCGGGTCAGGCCTTCCTGGAAATAGTCCGGGCCATTGTCGTAGGTGATGACCGGCAGGTGCCGGCCATTGCGGCGCACGTAGTAGTACTGGTGGCCGGCCTGCAGGGCGGCCAGCCCGTTCTCGTCGAACTGCAGCGCGGCCAGTGCGGCCTTGCTGATGACGAGCGTGCCCGGTGCGGTCTGTTTGCAACCGGGCAGCACGTCGGGATGTCCGGTGTCGCGGCGGTAACAGGCCTCCCCGGCATGCGCCAGGCAGGACAGCGCGAGCAGTGGCAGCAGGGCTGCCACCGCGCCGAACCGATACCGTCGCGCGCGGCTCACGGCGCCTTGCGTTCGAACTGCCTGGGCTGCGGCAGTTCCACCGGCACGCCCTGCGCATCGCAGGTGCCCAGCTCGCACAGGCGCGCACGCAGGCGCGGGGTGGCCTGCACGATCAGGTGGTAGATGGTGTTCTGTTCCATCGTGCCGCGCACCGCCTTGCTGCCCGGGCCACGTGCCCAGATGCCCACGTCCTCGCCACCGTGCGATTCGGCCTTGGCCGGGACCAGGGCTTCCTGCATGTAGTCCGGGTGCTCGGTGTCGACATGGGTCAGGTCCGGGCGGCCCACGGCGGGCTCGAAGCTGCTCGGACCGTGCGGGAACTTCTTCGGGCCGGCCGGCTGCTGGTTGCTGGCGCCGGTGTAGCCCGGTCCATTGGCGTAGCTGAGCGTGGTGTAGGGCAGGCCCAGGCCGTCGCGGGCCAGGTCCAGCTTGCCGGCGCCGTCTTCGCCGCCCTTGTCCTTGACCTTGCCCAGGATCGGGTTGCCGCGTGCCGGGTAGCCGACGAAGTTCAGCGTGTGCGAGTGGTCGGCGGTGACGATGATGAGCGTGTCGTCGGCCGAGGTGGCCTCCACGGCGGCCTTGACCGCGTCGGACATGGCGATGGTGTCGCCCAGTGCACGGGCGGCATTGCCGCTGTGGTTGGCGTGGTCGATGCGGGCGCCCTCGACCATCAGCACATAACCGTCCTGATGCTTGGACAGGTTGGCGATGGCGGCGCGGGTCAGCTCGGCCAGCGAGGGCTCACCGCCGCGGTCCTTCGGGCGGTCCTGCTCGTACTGCATGTGGTCCGGCTCGAACAGGCCCAGCAGTGCCGGGGCGTTGGCCGCGGCCTTGAGCTGGTCGGCATTCCAGACGTAGGCGCCCTGCGGGTGGGCGGCCTGCCATTCGGCGACCAGGTTGCGGCCGTCCAGGCGCAGGCCGACCTTGTCCGCGTACTCCGGGTCTTCCTCGTTGACGGTGGTGAACTGGCCGCGGCCGCCGCCCAGCGCGACCAGCGGGCCCTTGCCGTAGCGCGAGGTCGACAGCAGCTGCTGGGCGATGTCCACGCAGCCGGCGGCCTTGGCTGCTTCCGGTAGGTCGGTGTCGTTCTCCCAGTTGCGTTCCGGCGAATGCGCGTAGGTGGCGGCCGGGGTGGCATGGGTGAGGCGGGCGGTGGAGACGATGCCGGTGGCCAGGCCGGCGCTGTCGGCAAGCTGCAGCCAGGTCAGCAGGCCCTTGGACAGGCTGTCGCTGCAATCGCTGCGGGTACCGGCGCTGACGCCGATGGCGCCCATGTGGGTCTTCACGCCGGTGGTGATGGCGGTCATGGTGCCGGCCGAGTCGGGCGTCTGCGAGTCGGTGTTGTAGGTCTTGCTGAACGCCGTGGCCGGGAAGCGCTCCCAGGACAGCAGGTTCTCCTCGCCCGAGCTGCCGTGGCGCTGGCCTTCCAGGATGCGCGCGGCGGCCACGGTAGTCAGGCTCATGCCGTCGCCCAGGAACAGGATCACATTCTTGGCCTTGCCCGCCATGGCGCCATTGCCGGCGGCGCGGGCCGCGCCATCGCGGTACCACCATTGCGGGGTTTCACCGGCCGGATGGGCCACCGTCGGCACGTCCACGCTGACCGCGGCGGCGGTGCTGGACTGCGGGGCGGTGCTGGCGCAGGCGCCCAGCAGCAGGGAGGTCAGGGCGGCGGAAAGGAATGTGGCTTTGTGCATCGGGAAAGGTGTCGCTGGCATGTTGTCAGGCGTTCATTATGGTCAAGCACGGAAGGCATGCATATGACACGCAGCTTTTCCCTGCCGGGATCGTGCTGTGGCAAGGCTTGCGCTATCGTGCCCAGCTTGGATTTTCTGATGGATTCCTTCTATGAACGTGGTGTCTGCCTGGCTGCGGATCCCCTTCTGGCTACGCGTGGTCGGCGGCTTCGTGCTCGGCGCGCTGGCGGGGTGGGCGATGGGGCCGGCGGCCGAGACCTTCTTCGGTCCGCTGGGCGAGCTGTACGTCACCCTGATCAAGATGATCGCGGTGCCGCTGGTGTTCTTCGCGGTGGTCAATGCGATCGGCTCGCTGCACGGGCAGAAATCGCTGGCCGCGCTCAGCGGGCGGACCTTCCTGTGGTTCGTGATCACCGCGGCGCTGGCGGTGGGCATCGGCCTGCTGGTGGGTACGGTGATGCAGCCGGGCATCGGCGGCCTGAAGCTGGCCATGGACGGCACCTACACGCCGCGCGACGTGCCGTCGGTGACCAAGGTGCTGATGGACGTGGTGCCGTCCAACGTGTTCTACGCACTGGCCGGCATCGGCACCAAGGTCAATGCCGCCGGTGAGACCGTGCTGGCGGCCGGGCGCGGCTCGATCCTGCCGGTGATCTTCTTCGCCGGGCTGCTCGGCTTTGCGATGGTCAAGCTGGGCGAGAAGGTCAGCGAGGCGCGCAAGCTGGTCGGCCAGATGAGCGAGATCATGATCCAGGTCACCCGCTTCGTGCTGGAGATGACCCCGCTGGGTACCTTCGGCCTGATCGCCGGCCTGGTCGGCAGCTACGGGTTCGACAAGCTGCTGCCGCTGGGCAACTTCGTGCTGGCGCTGTACGTGGCTTGCGCGCTGCAGATCGTGGTGGTGTACAGCAGCCTGCTGCTGGTCCATGGCCTGAACCCGTGGAAGTTCTTCCGTGGTGCCGCGCCGGGCATGCAGGTGGCGTTCGTGGCCTCCTCGAGCTTCGCGGCGATGCCGGTGGCGATGCGTTCGATCACCGACAACCTGGGCGTCAACAAGGACTACGCCTCGTTCGCGGTGCCGCTGGGCGCCAGCATCAAGATGGACGGCTGCGGCGCGATCTACCCGGCGCTGTGCGCGGTGTTCATCACCCAGTACACCGGCGTGCCGATGACCCCGGAGCAGTACCTGATCGTGCTGATCGCCTCGGTGCTGGGCAGCTTCGGCACCGCCGGCGTGCCGGGCACGGCGGTGATCATGGCCACGGTGGTGCTGAGCGCGGCCAACCTGCCGCTGGAGGCCATCGGTTACCTGTATGCCATCGACCGCATCCTGGACATGATGCGCACGATGACCAACGTCACCGGGCAGATGGTGGTGCCGGTGATCGTGGCCAAGGAAACCGGGCTGCTCGACCAGCAGGTCTACGACGGGTCGAGGACCGCCATCACGGCGGGGGGCGACCCCCGCAGCTGAGGGCGCGACACCGCATTCGTCCGCATCCAAGGCCGGGGCAACCCGGCCTTGCGCGTTCGGGGTGTAGCAGGCTGTAACAGCGGGCTGTAACACCGCCGATACACCCCGCGGAAGGCACGTATTGGCTGGCCCGGGCCCCACTGAATGGAGGGCTCTTACGGCCGGGCTCCCGGCCTGCCGGTGTGACAGCGATACAGCAGGCGTTGTTACGCTTTCATCGTAACTGCATGTATTTGAAGTAAAAATCCTGTTGGCATGGTTGCTGCTCACTCCTCCCGTGAAACCCGGCAGGGAGGAAGCAATGGACAGCACGACCACCAATCGACGTATCGCCCTGATGGGTGCGATGGCCTTGCTGCTGGCAGCCAGTGGTGTCGCACAGGCATCGGGCGCACGCCAGGGCGTGAAGGCACAACCCGGCGAGATGGTGTTGCTGCGCGATGTCTCGGCGCGGCCGGCGTATCGCATGCAGCCGCCGGGCATGGCGTTGATCGCCGACCCGTCACCGCGCAAGGAGCTTGGCTCGGCGCTGGGCGCCGGGGGCATGGACGAACTCAGCGATGCCGACTACGCGGACATGCAGTCCGGCCTGGCCGATGCCGGGATGGCGGGCCATGGCCACACCACGGTGGAGCGCGTGACCGGCGGCGTGGTCGGCGGCACGTTGGGCCGCGTGACCGGTGACGGTGGCCCGCTCTCCGGTGGCCAGTTGTCCCGTGCGATCGGCGGCCCGATGGGCGCGGTGGGCGGTGCAACCCGTGGCATCGGCGACCAGGTGCGCGGCGCGTTGGCACAGTTCCCGCTCGGCCAGCCGGCAGGTGGCAAATGAAGCGCCTGCACCCGACCGTCGTGGCATTGCTGGGCCTGGCCTGCGTGGCAGCGCCAGCGCTGGCCGGTGCGCAATCGCAGGCGGACAGCTACAACGGCATGTTGTCGTACCTGTCGGCCGACAGCCGCATCGACGGCAACGCGCTGGCCGGCAGCAACGGCTCGATCAAGGTGAACCAGGCCGCCGGCGACCTCAACCTGCAGGCCAACCTGCACAGCATGGCCAGTGGCCGCCACGCCGATGCCGGCATGCGCGTCGGCCAGCAACAGCACGGCAACGTCTTCAATACACCGCTGCAGGCCTCGGCCTCCATCGGTGGCAATGCGCTGGCCGGGGCCAGCGGCATCGCATCGATCAACCAGGCCAGCGGTGGTGGCAACACGGCGTTGAACGCCGTGAGCGCGACGCTGGCCGCACAGGGCATACGCGAGGCAAGCGATGACGCGATGGCGTCCTCGGCAGCGCTCGCGTCGGCGGGGGAGCAGCCTGTCGCCAGCGATCCACGTGCCACCCGCAGGGTGGGCGTGGAGGCATCCGCCATGCGCGGATTCGACGGCGTGCTGCAACTCAATCAGATCGCGGGATCCGGCAATGCAACGGCGAACAGCCTGAGCATCTCCGTGCAGGCCATCCCGTGAGCAATCGTTCCATCCACCCGATGCATCAGAGAACCTGAAGAGGGGCACCATGAAAGCGAATAAATGGACCGTACTCGCCATGGCGGTAACCGCATTCACGATGAGTGCGGCTGCCAATGCGGCGGACAACCAGAACAAGAGCGCCAACATCGATCACCAGCACAACGTGAACGAGACGCGCACCAATACCAACACCAACATCAATACCAACGTCGACACCGACGTGGACCTGAAGCTCGACGCCGCCGCCGTGCTGCGTTACCGCGACTCCCGCAGCAACTCGGTGAGCAACAAGGAAGTCACCGAGACGGTGCAGAAGACCTCGAACATCACCGCCGACGAGCGCAAGGAAAAGAACAACCACGGCGTCGACGTGAACCTCGAGAAGGACATGCGCCTGAGCTCGGACGTGAACTTCTCCGGCGACCCGACCATCACCGGCAACATCGACCTGGACTCGGCGGCGATCGCGATCATCGACAACCGCCAGTCGATCTCGGGCAACACCGCCGAGAACGGGCTGTTGACCAACGATGCCGCCATTGGCGATGACGTCGGTTCCAATGCCTCGGGCAACCTGGGCTTCAACGTCGCCGCCGGCGACAACAACGCCCAGGACAACGCCGCAGCGCTGTCCGCGGCCGACGCGTCCTTCAGCTTCGGCATGGCCGACGCCGAAGTCTTCGTCAACCAGAGCGGCATGAACAACTCCACGATGAACTACGGCGTGACCAACAACGCCGGCATCGGTGGCAATGCCTTCTCCGGTGCGGCCGGCAACATCGGCGTGAACGTCACCTCGGGCAACAACAACGAGCAGAAGAACGCGTTGGCCGCCTCGGTCGCCACCAGTGCCTATGCCACCTCGAGCATCAGCTCCAACCAGGTGTCCTCGGGCAACGACGTGACCAACGATGGCTACTACGATTACGTCGTGAACAGCTACGCCATCAACATGTCCGGCAAGGTCACCGGCACCACCAAGGGCACCGGATCGGGTACCTACAGTGGCACCGGCAACTCCTACCAGAAGACCAACTTCTACCCGGACAACTGGAGTGGCAACACGCACACCGGTGGCAACCAGACCGGCCATACCGACTGGGACAACCAGACCCAGGGTGCCGTCGCCAATCCGAACCGCCCGGGCGTGGGTGGCATGGCGTGGGATACCGACGAGAAGGGCAACCTGTCGTTCTCCGAGATGGGCACGGCTGACCTGACCGCCAGCCTCAGTGGCCACGTGATCGACATCGACTGGATCGCGGTGGATGCAACCAACACCGCCTCGCTGTCCGGCGGCGCGTTCTCCAATGCCTCCGGCAACATCGGCGTGAACGTGTCTTCCGGCACCGGCAACCTGCAGGCCAACAGCCTGGCACTGGCCGTTGCCCAGCCCTCCACCGGCGGCGGTGGCGGTGGTGGCGAAGGCCCGTAATCGAACAGGTCGCCTGCAAAGGTGATTGCCCTGTCCTGAGCAACAAGCCCGGCCATCCGCCAATGGCCGGGTGTTCCAGGGAGCCCCTGTTTCTCTCCCCCGGGGAACCGGGGCTCCCACCTGGCGGACGTGCAAGGAGATCACGCACCCATGTTCGGCAAGATGCTCGTGTTGCTGTGTGTGTGGCTGACCGTGCCGGGAGTGGCGCGGGCAGGCGATGTCGCCTTCAGCAGCGTGTTGCCCAACGGTGCGATGTACACCGGGCAGGTCGAGAGCATGCGCGAACGGCGCTTCCGCAACCTGGTGCGCCAGCACACCGATTACAGCTGCGGCGCGGCCGCGCTGGCCACGATCCTCAAGCATGCCTACCACCTCAACACGGACGAGGCGACGGTGATCGAAGGGATGATGGGCGTGGCTGATCCCGAACTTGTCCGCCAGCGTGGGTTTTCGCTGCTGGACATCAAGCGTTACGTGGAGTCGCTTGGCATGCGTGGACGTGGCTACCGCGTCGACGAGGAGCGGCTCAAGAGCCTGCGGGTTCCCGGCCTGGTACTGATGGACGTGCGCGGCTTCCGCCACTTCGTCGTGCTCAAGCAGGTCCGCGATGACGTGGCCGAGATCGGCGACCCGATCCTCGGCAACCGGGCCATACCGCTGGACGAGTTCGTCCGTGCCTGGCCCTCCCGTGCCGTGTTCGTGGTGATCGGGAGTGACTTCGATCGCAACACGGTGCTGCTGCAACCCAGTGAACGGCCCAGTGCCCGCGCGCTTGCCGCGCGACAGGGACGGGGCCCCATTACCGATGCGGAGCTGGTCGACTTCGGCTTCACCCATGCCGACCTGTTCTGAAGGAGTATCCAGATGAAGATGCATGCATGCGGTCTGCTGGCACTGGCGCTGGGTTTCGCGCTGCCGGCGCTGGCCGAAGAGGGCAGGGGCACCACCGGCAAGGGATTGCACGAGATCCCCGATCCGGAGCTGAACCTGATGCGCGGCCGGTACACCGTCGGCGGCAACGAGGTGGCGTGGTTCGGCGTGACCATGATCTCCACCTGGCAGACGGCCGGGGGGCAGTCGCTGCAGGGCGCGCTGACGCTGGGCATGGATTTCAGCAAGGGCCGCACGCCGAAGGTCAGCTTCACGCCCAGCGTGAACATCACCGCGGCCAATGCGCCGCTGCCGGCCTCGGCCGGTCGCAGCATCGATGGCAGCGGCCTGGCCAATGTCGGCGGGCTGGTGCAGAGCGTGCAGGTGGCCGGGGACGGCAACCGTGCCAGCAACGCGATCCACCTGAACGTACGCAACGACGGCGTGGTGCCGGGCGGCGATGGTGGCGCAGCGAGCGGGGCGTCGACCGTGCGCTCGGGCGATGCCAGCGCCGTGGCCAGCTTCGACGGCAATGCGGCCACGTTGCGGTTGAGTATCGACGGTCAGGGGGCAGTGCAGCAGTGGCTACGCAATGGAGGTGTCGGACAGAGCATCCAGCTGATGGCCGACGGGCAGCAGGCGGCCAATCGCCTGCAGATCGATCTGGTCCGGCAATCGGTGGCAGGCAACCTGCCCCTGGCCCAGAACGTGGCACAGGCCATCACGCTCAACCGGGGAGTGGGCGGGATCGGTGGCCAATAGGTCCGTGCATGGCACGGGCATCCTTCCAGGCAACAACGAGGATCAGGACAATGAATCGACTGGCGATGGCGGCGCTGGTGAGTCTTGCCGTGGTTTCGCCCAAGGTGGCGGCACAGCAGACAGGTACCGGCAATGACGAAGAAGACGTGAGGGCCCTGGCGGCGCAGCTGGAATCACTCAAGGCCAGCTACGCGCAGGAAGTACGCAGGTTGCGGGAACTGGACATGCAGGTGCAGGCGATCCAGGCGCGGGTGAGCGGCAAGACCGCCCAGGCCCTGCCGACACCGCCGCCTGCCGTGGCACAGGCCGCCCAGGACGAACCGGCGCCCCCGGCGGCGGCAACAGCGCCCACCGGCGAGGGCTATGCCAGCACCGCCGCCGAGGCCCAGCAGGCCAAGGAGGCCGCGCGGCGCAGCGTGGATGACGTCAAGCAGCAGCAATCGGCGTTGTTCAACCGCAGGCTGACGTTGGAAAACAGCATCAGCTACGCGCGCTATGACCGCAAACAGCTCACCCTCAATGGGTTCCTGGCGCTGGATGCGATCTTCCTGGGCAACATCGCCATCGAGAACGTGGAATCGGATACGGCGACCTACAACTTCGCCGCGCGCTGGGGCGTCAATCCGCGCCTGACCCTCAACCTGGACGTGCCCTACCTGGCCCGCAAGACCGTCTACCAGAAGGGCGGCGCGGGTGGTTCGGCGGCCGGCATCGCGCAGGAGGAAACCAACGGCAACGGCATCGGCGATGTCAGCTTCACCGCCAACTACAAGCTGTTCGGCGAGCGTGGCTGGCGGCCGGAGACGGTGTTGACCGGTGGCGTGACCGCCCCGACCGGACGCGAGCCCTATGGGTTGGACTGGAAGGTCATCGAGCGCGACGACGATGATTTCATCCGCTTCGCGGTGCCCAGCCGGCAGCCCACCGGCAATGGCGTGTGGCAGGCCAACATCGGCCTGTCGGCGGTGAAGACGGCCGATCCGGCGATCCTGTTCGCGAACATCGGCTACATCCGTTCGTTCAAGCGCAGCTTCGACGACCTGGACTCCAACCCGGACACGATCAATCCCGGCGAGGTCCGGCTGGGTGATTCGTACTACTTCGGTGCCGGCGTGGCGTTCGCCTTCAACGAGCGCACCAGCCTGAGCATCTCCTTCAGCGACAAGCTCAGTGCGCGCGCATCCACCCGCTACAAGAACGGCCAATGGGTGAAGGTGATCGGCAGCGATGCCAACGCCGGCACCTTGAACCTGGGCGTGACCTACGCGCTGACCAACAAGGCGACCTTCGTCAGCATGCTCGGCGTGGGCCTGACGCCGGACGCACCGGACTTCAGCCTGTCGTTCAAGTTGCCGTACATGCTGTGAGCGGGATCATGGCCTGCGATAGTGCCGAGCCACGCTCGGCACGGGCTTCAGCGGCAGGGCGACAGCGGGGCACGGCTGCGCCCTGCCCGGGCTCAACGCAGGGTTTCCAGCGTCAACTGGTGCTTGCGGCACAGGCGGTACACCGTCACCCGCGAGACCTTCATCAAGCGTGCGCAGGCGCTGACGTTGAACCGGCTCTGTTGCAGGCATGACAGCAGGGTCTCGCGTTCGGCGTGGCTGCGTGCATTGCCAAGCCGCGCGGCATCGGGGGTTCCGTCACCTGCCAGCTCCAGGTCGGCGCTGGTGATCAGTTCGCCGTCGGCGGTGATCGCGGCGCGCTGCACCCGGTTGAGCAGCTCGCGCACATTGCCCGGCCAATCGAAACGCTCCATCGCCTGCCGCGCCTGGGTGGTGTAACCGCGCGCCCGGATCCGATGGCGGGTGCGGAAACTGTTGAGGAAATGGCGCGAAAGCAGGTCGATGTCGCCCTGCCGGTGGCGCAGCGGCGGCATCGACAGCCGCAGCACGTTGAGGCGGTAATACAGGTCGCGGCGGAAGCGGCCTTCTTCCACCGCCCGTTCCAGGTCAACGTGGGTGGCGGCCAGGATACGCACGTCCACGGTGATGGGCTGGTTGCTGCCGACCCGTTCGATGGTGCCTTCCTGCAGCACGCGCAGCAGGCTGGTCTGCGCATCCAGCGGCAGGTCGCCGATTTCATCGAGGAACACCGTGCCGGTATGCGCGGTCTCGAACAGGCCCTGGCGGCGGCTGGTGGCGCCGGTGAAGGCGCCGCGTTCATGGCCGAACAGTTCCGACTGCAGCAGCGTGGAGGGGATCGCGCCGCAGTTGACCGCCTGGAAGGGCCGGCTGCCGCGCGGTGAAAGACGATGCAGCGCGTGCGCCGCGACTTCCTTGCCGGTGCCGGTTTCACCGGTGATCAGCACCGGCAGGTCGACCGGCGCGAGTTTGCGCAGGGTGGCGCGCATGGCCAGCATCACGTCGCTCTCGCCGAGCAGCGTGGCCATCACGTCATCGACCACCGGAGCAGGTGAGTCCGCGCCCACCAGCTGCAGCTGGCGCAGCAGGTCCTTCAGGTCGGGGGGGTGCGGGAACTGGCGCTGGCAGCTGGAAAGCAGCGGATGCAGCACGTGACCGTCGTCGGCCGGGGTGAGGGCGAACAGCGGCATGTGACGATGCTCGGCGGTGAGCCTGCCGATGCGCTCCAGCTCGCTGTCCGAACTGGTGCGGAAATCGATCAGGCCGACCACCACGTCGCCATCACGCATGCCGATCTCGGCAGGCTGTTGAGGGAGTACCGCGCGCACCTGCCAGCCATCCGCAGCCAGCATCACCTTTTCTCTCGCCCCCGGATTGCCGAACCAGATAACACAACGCTTGCCCGTGTCAGGTGCTGCAGCCATGCCTGGTCACCTCTCCATTCGGCGCCACCTTATACCCGGGATTCAGACGGGTGCAATCGTGAATTGGGTCACGCTTGGCGGGCTTCCCCATTCATGTTTTGGCAGGCGGGTATCGGCTGCGCCTGGCATGAAAAAAGCCGCGACCCGGAGGCCGCGGCTTTCGCAGGACAAGGCCGGGGGCGCTTACAGCGCCACGCGACGTGCCTGCATGAACTTGTCGCCCCAGTAGCCGCTCAGCAGGGTGTCGGTGCGGACATCCTTGCCGGTGCTCGGTGCATGCAGGAAACGGCCATCACCGACGTAGATGCCGACGTGGTCGACGCGGCCGCGGCGGCCGAAGAACACCAGGTCGCCGGCCACCAGGGCAGCGCGGTCGTTGATCAGTTCGGCGTTGGCCTGGCTGGCCATCTCGCGGGAGACGCGCGGCAGCTCGATGCCCAGCGCGGTGCGGAACACGTAGCCGACCAGGCCGCTGCAGTCGAAGCCGGCGTCGGGCGAGGTGCCGCCCCAACGGTACGGGGTGCCGAGCAGGGTCATCGCACGGCGCAGCAGCGACTGCACCTTGCCATCGGAATCATTGGCCAGCGCCGCGTCAGTGGCGGCGGCGACACCCTTGGAGGCGTCGTAGGCGGAAATCAGGCGGCTGAGATCACCGGCGAACATCGCCGAGCGGTCCATCAGCGGAATCGTGTCGCTGGCGGCCAGGTGTGGCAGCAGGGCGGCCAGGGTGGCGGTAGCGGCGGCGTCGGCCTTGCTGCGCTGGGCTTCGGCGCGGGCCGGTGCCGGCTTGGCGGCGTCGGCCGGGGCGTTCTGTGCGAAGGCCGGCAGGCTGGCCAAGGCCAGTGCGGCACCGCAAAGCAGGCGACGGAAGGAGGTGGGAATGCTCTTGGGCTGTTCCGGTTGGGACGTGTTTTCAGTCGTCACGCGGCAGTCACAGAAAAATTCGATGGGGGATAGTGCCCTGCCAAGCGTGAGGATAGGTACAAATTTCGTTAAATATTCGTTATTTATACCGATGGATGTCACGCTTTACCGCAATACCCGCTTGGCGCCAGTGTAATGGTCACGCCAGTAGGGGCCGTCCAGCTGGTCCAGACGGACGGTGCCGCCGGTGCTCGGCGCATGCACGAAGCGGCCTTCGCCGACATAGATGCCGACGTGCCAGACGTTGCCCTTGTTGCCGAAAAAGACCAGGTCGCCGGAGGCCAGGCGGTCCGGGGCGATCTTCGGCCCCTGGATGGCGGCCAGCTCCCGCGAGGTGCGCGGCAGGTTCAGGGCGAGCATGTCCCGGTAGACATAGGTGACCAGCCCGCTGCAGTCAAAACCCGATTCGGGGGTGTTGCCGCCGTAGCGGTAGGGCGTGCCGACCAGCCCCAAGGCCCGCATCATCACCGAGGCGGCCGCGACCGGGTCGGAAGGGGTCACCGGCGGGTAGTGGTGGCTGCTGGTCGGCGGCGGGGCCGGCTTCTTCGGGCTGTGCCCGCAGGCAGCGAGCAGGGCCGTGGCCAGGATCGCGGCGGTCAATTGCCACGTACGGGAGCGGAAAACTGGCGTGATATGCATGGAGCCCGGATAATGCGCCACCTTGGACAGCCGTCATCATGGCGGCGCACCCGGCGGCCGACAAGCCGTCCTACCGTCTGCCACCGGCAGCCATATAGACAGAGTTAGGCATGAAGATCGAAAAAGACCGCGTCGTCCGTTTCCATTACACCGTCTCCGAAGTCGGCCAGGAGCCGATCGAAAGCTCCAAGGACCGTGACCCGCTGGCCATCCTGATCGGCCACGGCAACATCATCCCGGGCCTGGAAGCGGCGATGATGGACAAGGAAGCCGGCGAGAGCTTCGGCGTGGACGTGAAGTCGGCCGATGCCTACGGCGAGCGCCGCGAGGGCCTGACCCAGCGCGTGCCGAAGAAGCATTTCGGCAACACCCGCCTGGTGCCGGGCACGCAGGTGATCCTGCAGACCAACTTCGGCCCGCGCGCCGTCACCGTCGAGAAGGTCGGCATGACCGTGGTCGACGTCGACCTGAACCACCCGATGGCCGGCAAGGACCTGCACTTCGACGTGGAAATCGTTGAAGTCCGCGAGGCCAGCGAGGAAGAAGTGCAGCACGGCCACGTGCACGGCGACGGCGGTCACCAGCACTGATCCGCCGCACCGGCGATGTTGCAGACAACGGCCCGCCCCGCGCGGGCCGTTTTCGTTCGCGGGGCTGCCGGAACCGGCGTCCGCGCCGGTCGTGTCGCATGTTCTAATCGCGCCTTGCCGAGAGGAACCCGGGCCTTGTCCACCACTGTTTTCCAGCCCATCGCCGCCAGCGAGCGCATCGCCACCCTGGACGTCCTGCGCGGCCTGGCGCTGCTGGGCATCCTGCTGATGAACATGGAGGCTTTCAGTGGGCCGCTGGACCTGTCCTTCACCGGCATCGACCCGCACTGGCAGGGGGTCGACCGCTGGGCCGATGGCTTCGTCTATATCTTCGTGCAGGGCAAGTTCTTCACCCTGTTCTCGTTGCTGTTCGGTGCCGGCTTCGCGGTGATGGCGCAGCGCGCCGAAGTGGCCGGGCGCGACTTCACCCGCTTCTACCTGCGCCGCAGCCTGGCCCTGCTGGGCATCGGCCTGTTGCACGCCGTGCTGCTGTGGTCCGGCGACATCCTGACCACCTACGCGCTGCTGTCCTTTGTGCTGCTGGCTTTCCGCGAGGCGCCCCGCAACTGGCTGCCGGCACTGGGTGCGGCGGCCTACCTGGGCGCGGCGGCGTTGATGCTGTTGCTGGGCGTGCTGATAGCGATGATGCCGGCCGATGCGCAGGCCGGGCAGGCGGCGTCCGCGCTGGTGGACATCGCCGCGCAACGGCAGGCCTACGGGCACGGCACCTACCTGCAGGCAGTGGCGCAGCGGCTGGCGGATCTGCGCAGTTCGCTGGGTGCGCTGCTGATCGTCGGCCCGCAGGTGCTGGGCATGTTCCTGATCGGCGCCTGGTTCGCACGCAGCGGCGCGATCGCGCAGCCGCAGCAGTACCGGCGCCTGTTCGCGCGACTGCGTTGGGTGGCATGGCCGGCCGGTCTGCTGGTGATGCTGCTCAGCGTGCGGCTGCTGGCCAACATCGCGCCGGGACGCTTCGACATGCAGACCGCCACCGCCTACGTGTTGACCGCGCTGGCCGGCCTGCTGATGTGCCTGGGCTACCTGGCCTGGGGCGTGCGCTGGAGTGCCCGCCTGCAGTGGCTGGCACCGGCGGGCCGGATGGCCTTGAGCAACTACCTCGTGCAGTCGCTGGTCTGCACGCTGGTGTTCTACGGGTATGGGCTGGGCAGGTTCGAGCAGATGGGGCGGGCATGGCAGTTGCTGTTCGCGCTGGTGTTGTTCCTGGTGCAGGTGGTGGTCAGTGGCTGGTGGCTGCAACGCTTCCGCTTTGGTCCGGTGGAATGGCTGTGGCGTGCGGCCACGTACCTGCAAGTGCCACCCATGCGCCGTGATGCACGGGGCTGACGCGGGGATGGGCGGGTGGGCGCCTGCCATGGTGGTGTCCTGGCCATCGGTGCGCCGCCGGTCATGGCATGCTCGGCATCAGCATGAGCAGCCGAAGTGGACAATTGATGGCCTACTTGATTACCGGGCAAACGCCCTCCATTGATCCCACGCCTTGTCGCACGGAGCGTTTCCAATGAGTGCAGCGTCATACGATGTGGTGGTACTGGGCGGTGGTTCCGGGGGACTGGCAGCGTCGTTCCGCGCCGCCGGCCATGGGGGCAGGGTGGCGATGCTTGAACCCGCGCCGCTGGGCGGCACCTGCGTGAACGTGGGCTGCGTGCCCAAGAAGGCGATGTGGCTGGCGGCGGACCTGGCCGACCGCTTCGCCCTGGCCGCGCAACTGGGCTTCGACGTGCCGGCCACGCCGGCGCTGGACTGGGAAACGCTGGTCGCGCGGCGGCAGCGCTACATCGCCAACATCCACGCCAGCTACCAGCGACGCCTGGACGAGACCGGCGTGGTGCGTATCGGCCAGCGTGGTCGCCTAGTCGATGCGCACACGGTGGAATGCGAGGACGGCAGCCTGCTGCATGCCCGGCACATCGTCATCGCCACCGGCGCGCATCCGGTCAAGCCATCGATGCCGGGTGCCGAGCTGGGAGGCGTGTCGGATGATTTCTTCGCCTTGCATGCGCGACCGGACCGGGTGGCGATCATCGGCGGTGGCTACATCGCGGTGGAACTGGCCGGCGTGCTGCGCGCGCTGGGCAGCGAGGTCGCGCTGCTGGTGCGTGGCCAGCGTCTGCTGGGCCACTTCGACGCCGAGCTGTCCGACCAATTGGCCGAGAACCTGCGCCTGCAGGGCGTGGGCCTGCATTTCGGTTGCCAGATCGAGGCCCTGCAGCGCCAGCAGGGGCGCATTCACGCGACACTGAAGAACGGTCCGGAGCACGCGTTGTTCGACACCGTGCTGTTCGCCACCGGGCGCGCACCGAATACGCAGGGGCTGGGCCTGGAGCAGGCGGGCGTGGTGCTGGATGACAAGGGCGCCATCGTGGTGGATGCCTTCCAGAACACCTCGGTACCCAGCGTGCTGGCGGTGGGCGACGTGACCGGCAAGGTGACCCTGACGCCGGTGGCCATCGCCGCCGCACGACGGTTGATGGACCGCCTGTACGGCGGGCAGCCGCAGGCACGACTGGACTACGAGAACGTGCCCAGCGTGGTGTTCGCGCATCCGCCGTTCGGCACCGTGGGCCTGAGCGAGGAGGAGGCGCGCCGTCGCTTCGACAAGGTGACCACCTACCACAGCCGCTTCCGCCCGATGCTGCAGTCGCTGGGCGACGGGGAGGTGCGCACGGTGTTCAAGATGGTCTGCGCCGGCGAGGACGAGAAGGTGGTCGGCATCCACCTGCTCGGCGAAGGCGCCGACGAGATCCTGCAGGGCTTCGCGGTGGCCTTGAAGGCCGGTGTGACCCGCCGGCAGATGGAAGACACGGTGGCGATCCACCCGACCTCGGCCGAGGAAGTGGTGTTGATGCGTTGAACGGACAGTGCCGGACGGCAGCCTGCCGTAGCCGTTGCTTCTGCTTCTGCCCCCTCCCTTTCGCGTAGCGAAGGGGAGGGTTGGGGAGGGGAGCTTCCCCGCATTGCATCACCGGCTCCGCATAATGGGCGTCCCCCGCAGTTCCCGCTTCCTCCATGAATGCTTCAACCGGCGCCTCGGCGCTGCCCACCCGTTCCCGCCGCCTGCTGATCAGCGGCCTGTTGCTTGCGGGCATGGGTGCCATCGCCGCCTCGGGCAAGGCGGTGATCGTCAAGCTGGCCTACCGCCACGGTGCCGATGCCACCACGCTGCTGGCGCTGCGCATGCTGATCGCCTTCCCGTTCTTCATCGCCATGGGCCTCTGGGCGGCCCGGCGCGCGCAACCCTTGTCCTGGGGCGACAGGGGACGGGTGGTGCTGTTGGGCTTCAGCGGCTATTACCTGTCCAGCTACCTGGACTTCCTTGGCCTGCAGTACATCAGCGCGACGCTGGAACGGCTGATCCTGTACCTGAGCCCGACCCTGGTGGTGTTGATCGCGCTGGTGGTACTCAAGCACAAGCCCACCCGCACCCAGGTGGCGGCATTGCTGGTCAGCTACCTCGGTGTGCTGCTGGCCTTCGGGCATGACATCCAGTTGGAGGGCCAACGCACCCTGATCGGCTCGGCGCTGGTGTTTGCCAGTGCCTTGAGCTACGCGGTGTATCTGTTCGGTAGTGGCCAGGCGGTGGCGCGGATCGGTGCGGTGCGCCTGACCGCCTACGCCAGCATGGTGGCGTGCGTGCTGTGCATCGGCCAGTACCTGTTGTTGCAGCCCTGGAGTGGCCTGTGGAGCCAGGCCCGGCCGGTGTACGGCCTGTCGTTGATCAACGGCACCGTGTGCACGGTGTTGCCGGTGCTGGCGATCATGATCGGGGTCAAGCGGATCGGCTCGTCGCTGGCGGCGCAGGTGAGTATGCTGGGCCCGGTTTCCACCATTGTGCTGAGTGTATGGCTGCTCGACGAACCGATGGGCCTGTGGCAGAGCGCCGGCACCGTGCTGGTGCTGCTGGGCGTGTTGCTGGTGGGCAGCGGCGCGGCGAAGAGGCGCTGAGCACGCCGCCGGATCCGGCGGCGGGGCACAGCCGCATCCTGCAGGTCATCCGCGACATCCCGCGCGGCCAGGTGCTGGGCTATGGCGAGGTCGCGGCCAAGGCCGGCCTGCCGGGCCGGGCCCGGTTGGTGGCACGCTTGCTGGGCGGCAATGACGACCCGGACCTGCCCTGGCACCGCGTGCTGCGCTCGGATGGGCGCATCGCCATGCCCGAGGGGTCACGCGGCTGGCGCGAGCAGAGTCAGCGCCTGCGCGCCGAGGGCGTGGTGGTCGAGAATGGCCGGGTGAAGCGCAGCAAACCCGCGCGCACGATGGACGAGGCGATCTGGGGACCGGGCTGATGCTGCGGCTATCATGGCGGCAGTTTCCCAGGATGTCCCCATGTTCCCGCGCTTGCCCAAGATCACCCAGACGCTGCTGATCGCCAACGTCGCCCTGTTCCTGCTGCAGCAGCTGCCGCAGACCGCCGGCATCTTCAACCAGCTGATGTTGTGGCCGCTGGGATCGCAGGAAGTGTTCATGGATTCGCCGGGCTTCGAGCCCTGGCAGTTGCTGACCTATGGGTTCCTGCACGGCGGCTTCGGGCATGTGTTCTTCAACATGCTGGCGTTGTTCATGTTTGGCGCGCCGCTGGAAATGACCTGGGGTGAGAAACGCTTCCTGACCTACTACCTGGTCTGCGTGGTGGGCGCGGGCATCTGCCAGATCGTGGTGGCCGCCTTGTTCGGTGAGTTCAGCCCGGTGTTGGGCGCATCCGGTGGCGTGTTTGGTTTGCTGTTGGCGTTCGGCATGCTGTTCCCGAACCAACGGGTGGTGCTGCTGTTCCCGCCGATCCCGATGAAGGCGCGTACCTTCGTGATCGTGTTTGGTGCCCTTGAACTGCTTCTGGGCTTCACCGGCTGGCAGCCGGGCGTGGCCCATTTCGCCCACCTGGGCGGCATGCTGTTCGGTTGGCTGCTGATCCGCTACTGGCGCGGGCAGCCGCCGTTCAACAACAAGAACAAGCGTGGGCCGCACCTGCGCAGCGTGAAGTGACCGTGCCGGGCCACTCCCGCCGGTGATGCAGCCGGTAGTGCCGAGCCATGCTCGGCAGGGCAAGGCCAGAGCATGGCTGCGCCGTACAGGCAAAGAAAAAGGCGCGGAATCCGCGCCTTTTTCGTGCCCCTCACCCCCGCATCAACGCCAGATGCGGATCTGCTCGGCGTCGGTGCGCTGCATCGGCTGGCCCGGCTTGCAGCTGAAGCTCGCGCCAAAGGCCGGCAGGTTGGACAGCGGGGCGTTGGTACGCCAGCGGCCCGGAGCACGCACGTCCGAGGCCAGGCGCTGCACGGCTTCGTTCGGCGACAGCTGCTGCGCCCACAGGCCGGCCCAGCCCTTGAAGAATGCCTGCTTGTCGGCAGCCGATGCCGCCGTACCCTGCGGCGAGGTGCTGAACGCTTCCCAGGCGATTTCCACGCCGGAGATGTCGGCCAGGTTCTCGTCACGGGTGAGCTCGCCGTTGACCTTGGCGTCCTTCACGCCCGGGAAGGCGTAGCCGCCGTACTGGGCGGCGACGCGGTTGCCCAGCAGGGTCCAGGCGCTCTTGTCGGCCGGCGTCCACCAGCTGCGCAGTTCGCCCCTGGCGTCGATCATCGCGCCCTTGGCGTCGATGGCACGGCTGACCTCATGCGCGACCAGGCCACCGAAGGCGCCGAACTTCTCGGCCGGGGTGGCAGCCTCGGCGAAGATCGGGCCCTGCAACGCGGCGGCGGTGACGATCAGGCGGTTCTGCGCGATGTCATAGGCGATGGCCGGCTGCTGCGGCAGCACGTCCCAGCGACGGTCGGCGTTGCCCTTGCCGATGCGCTTCATTTCCTGCGCGTGGCGCCAGGTCGAGGCGATCAGCATGTTGCCGCCGAAGCTGCCACGGCCCATCGGCTGCACGGTGTAGTCCAGGTCGCGCAGCGGCGTGCCGATCTCGATCTTCATCGCCGCCAGCTTGGCTTCGGCCTCGGTCTTGGCTTCGGCGCTGAGCCAGGTGCTGCGCTTGACCGCGGCGATCTGCGCTTCGCGGACCTGGTCGACCATCACGCCGGCCTGGCGGCGGACGTCGCGGCTGATGTAGGTATTGGCGTACTCGTGGCCGAGCATCGGGCCAGCAGCGACGTTGATGGCATCGAGCACGGCTTCGTTGCGGGCCGGGGCGATGGTCAGGCCGCGCAGCACGCGGCCACGGAACTCGAATTCGGCATCGCGGTAGGCCTTGGACAGGTACGGGGCCATCGCATCACCCACGCGCCAGCGCAGGTAGGCCTTCCACTGCTCGGCCGGCAGCCGGGTGATCATGCCGTTGAGCTGCTGGAACAGCGCCGCATCGGCCAGCGAGACCAGGTCGTCGTTGACGCCCTGGGCCTTCAGGAAGGCGTCCAGCTGCAGGTTGCGGTAGCGGCTGTTGAGGTCGCGGGTGGCAACCGGCGCATAGTTGTTGAACGGGTTGTTGATGTCAGCCACCGACTGCGCGCTGCGCGCCAGCTCGGTTTCCAGCTGGATGACCAGCGCCGATTCGGCGTCGAGCTTGTTGGCCGGGGTGCCGGTCAGCGCCAGTACCTGCTTCACGTAGCCGCGGTAGCGGCCCATCAGCGCCACGGTGTCGGCGTCGGTGCGGGTGTAGAAGGCGGGGTCGGGCAGGCCCATGCCGCCCTGCATGAAGTAGCCGATGTGGCGGTCCAGTGCCTTCAGGTCCACGTCCGGGGCGAAGTTGAAGGCCACCGGGATGCCGACCTGGTGCAGGGCGGCGATCGAGGCCGGGATGTCCTTGGCCTTGCGGATCGCATTGATGCGGGTCAGCAGCGGCGCGATCGGCTTGGAGCCGTCGGCTTCCACCGCCGCTTCGTCCAGGCCGCTGGCCCAGAAGTCGCCCAGCAGCTTCTGCACGTTGCCCTGCGGGGCATTCATGGCACGGTCCAGCAGCTGCAGCTGCTGGTTGCGGGTGTTGTTGGCCAGCTGCCCCAGCGTGGTGGTGGCGCCAACCTGCGGCACCGGGTTGGCCTTGAGCCAGTCGGCGTTGCTGGTTTCGTAGAAGTCGGTACAGGCTGCGCTGACTGCCGGTGCCCGGGCCGAAGACCTCTTGCGTGCGGCCTCGGCATCGGTCGAGGACAGGACGGTCACCAGGCCCAGGGCCAGGGCGAGGGAAAGCGGGCGAACGGTTGGCATCTGGGGCATATCCACGCAAGGACAAAGTGCGCGGAGTTTAACAAGCCGCCGGGGCAATGTTGCGCATCCAGGCGGAGCAACGGCCCTGGCCGCGAAGCCGGTCACGTTGGCAGCCCGGCGGGAGCAGCGAGGCAGGAGCGGCCAAGGCCGCTCCTGCGCGTTGGCAAGAAGAAGGCCCGGCGATGCCGGGCCTTCGGGTGTTGCCTCACCGCAGGGCGGTGATTACCAGATCACCACCTGCTTGTCGCCGGCGCGGACCATCGGCGAACCCGCCTTGCACTGGAATGCGGCGGCGAAGGTCGGCAGGTTCGACGGCGCGCCCATCGCGCGGAACTGCGCCGGTGCGTGCGGGTCGGTGGCCAGGCGGACCTTGGCGTTCTCCGGGGTGTACTTGGTGCGCCACACGGTGGCCCAGTTGAAGAAGAAGCGCTGGTCGCGGGTGAAGCCATCGACCTTCGGGTCTTCCTTGCCGGCCGACGCCTTCTGCAGCGCATCGTAGGCGGTGGCCAGGCCGCCGAGGTCGGCGATGTTCTCGCCCAGGGTCAGCGAGCCGTTGACGTTCTGGTCGCCCACCTTGTACTCGTTGAACTGGTTGATCAGCTTGCTGGTCAGCCCGCCGAAGGCCTTGGAGTCGGCCTCGGTCCACCAGTCCTCGAAGTTGCCGGTCGGGCCGAACTTGGCGCCCTGGTCGTCGTAGCCGTGGGTCATCTCGTGGCCGATCACCGCGCCGATGCCGCCGTAGTTCAGTGCGTCGTCGGCGTTCGGGTCGAAGAACGGCGGCTGCAGGATGGCGGCCGGGAACACGATCTCGTTCTGCAGCGGGTTGTAGTAGGCGTTGACGGTCTGCGGGGTCATGCCCCACTCGGTCTTGTCCACCGGCTGGCCGATCTTGGACAGCGCGAACTTGTAGTTGAAGGCATTGGCGGCGCGCACGTTGCCCAGGTAGTCGTCGTGGGTGGTGCTCAGGCCCGACCAGTCACGCCACTTGTCCGGGTAGCCGATCTTCGGGGTGAAGGTTTCCCACTTGGCGATGGCCTTGGCCTTGGTTTCGTCGCTCATCCAGGTCAGGTTCTGGATGCGGTCCTTCAGGGCCGCGGCCAGGTTCTTGACCAGGTCTTCCATCTTGGCCTTGGCTTCCGGCGAGAAGGCGACCTTGACGTACATCTGGCCGAAGGCTTCGCCGGCATCGCTCTCGATGGTGCCCAGCACGCGCTTCCAGCGCGGCTTGATTTCCTTCTGGCCGTTCAGGTCGCGGCCGTAGAAGGCGTAGTTTTCCTGCACGAAGGCATCGCTCAGGTACGGGGAGGCGCCGTCAACGGTGTGGAAGCGCAGGTAGGCGCGCCACACGGCCGGGTCGGTGTCGCCCAGCATCTTGCTCACTTCCTCGTGGAAGGCCGGCATGGCCAGCGAGAACTTCTCCGGCGCGGTGATGCCCTGGGCCTTGAAGAACTCGGTCCAGCTGAAGTTCGGGGTCAGCTTGTCGGCGTCGGCCACGGTGACCGGGTTGTAGTACAGCTCGACGTTGCGCGAGAGCTCGGCGCTGGACTTGGAAGCCCGGGCCAGGCGGGTCTCGAACTTGATCACTTCCTCGGCCTGCTTGGCGGCGTCGGCGGCGGCAACGCCGCTGAGCTCCAGCACCTTGGCCACGTGGGCCTTGTAGGCGTTGAGCTTGTCGGCCTTGCTGGCGTCGGTGTAGTAGGTGGTGTCCGGCAGGCCCAGGCCACCCTGGCTGGCGTAGGCCATGTTCATGGTCGAGTTCTTGAAGTCCGCTTCCGGACCGAAGCCGAACAGGAAGTTCTCGCCCTTGGCGGCGGTGCCGCGCAGGTAGTTGGCGATGGCGGCGCCGTCCTGCAGGCCGTCGATGGCGGTCAGGTCACCCTGCAGGGGGGTGATGCCCAGCGCGTTGATCTTGGCTTCGTCCATGCCCGAGGCCCAGAAGTCGCCGACGATCTTCTCGATGCCGGTGGCGTCCTTGATCGCGGCGGCCTGTTCGGCCAGCTGGTGCTGCACGGCGACCGAGCGCTCGTCCAGGATGGTGAAGGCGCCCCAGCTGGTGCGGTCGCCCGGAATGGCATTGGCGGTGAGCCACTTGTCATTCACGTAGCCACCGAAGTCGGTGCAGGCGTCCTTGCTGGTGTCCAGGTCGGCGGCGGTGAAGGCGTTGTAGGCCGGCAGCTTGGATTCGTCCAGCTTCAGTTCGGTGGCGGCGGCCGCGGCCGGCGCGGCCGCCGGAGCGGCCGGGGTCTCTTCTTTCTTGCAGCCGATCAGCGCGGCCGAGACGGCCAGGGACAGCAGCAGGATCTGGGGTTTGCGAACGATCACGGGATAGGCCTCCAGGCCGATTTCAGAGCACGAAATGGGCTCCGGGGCGGAGCCGACACCAGAAGATACGCCTGAAACTGTCACCGAAAGGGTGTCGAAGGTCATGCCCGCCGGGCGCAGCCACCGGTGCGCCGCAGGAGGCTGGTGGGTGCTATACAGGCGCGATGAGCCAGACATCAAGCAAGCAGTGGGATGCGATCCTGATCGGCGGCGGCCACAACGGGCTGGTGTGCGCAGCCTATCTCGCCAAGGCCGGCAAACGGGTGCTGGTGCTGGAACGGCGGGCAGTCGTCGGCGGGGCGGCGGTGACCGAGGAGTTCCATCCCGGGTTCCGCAACTCGGTGGCGTCTTATACGGTGTCGCTGCTGCAGCCGCAGGTGATCGCCGACCTGGCGCTGGAGCGTCACGGCCTGCGCGTGGTGCCCCGGCGCATCAACAACTTCCTGCCACTGCCCGATGGCCAGTACCTGCTGGCCGGCGGCGGTCGCACCCAGGCCGAAGTGGCGAAGTTCTCGGCCCGCGACGCCGAGCGCCTGCCCGACTACGAGCGTCGGCTGGAAGTGTTTGCCGACGTGCTGCGGGCGCAGGCGCTGCAGGCGCCGCCAAACGTGGGCGAGGGTGGCTGGCTGCAGGCGCTGCCGGCGCTGTGGAAGGCCGGCAAGCTCGGCCGCCAGCTGCAGCGGCTGGACGCGGGGCTGAAACAGGAGTTGCTGGACCTGTTCACGATCTCGGCGGCGGAGTACCTAGACCGCTGGTTCGAGAGCGCGCCGATCAAGGCGCTGTTCGGCTTCGACGGCATTGTCGGCAACTACGCCAGCCCCTACTCGCCGGGCAGCGCCTACGTGCTGCTGCACCACGTGTTCGGCCAGAGCAATGGCGTCAAGGGTGCCTGGGGGCACGCGATCGGCGGCATGGGCGCAATCACCCAGGCGATGGCGCGTGCGGCGCAGGAAGGCGGCGTGCAGATCCGGACCGACTGCGGGGTGCGGAAGGTACTGGTCGAGCAGGGCCGTGCCTGCGGCGTGGTGACCAGCGCTGGGCAAATGCTGCGCGGCAGGGCGGTGGTGGCCAACGTCAACCCGAAGCTGCTCTACGAACAGTTGCTTGAACCGGCCGACGTGCCGGCCGCCACGCGCGAACGCATGCGCGGCTGGCGTTGTGGCTCGGGCACGTTCCGGATGAACGTGGCGCTGTCGCGGCTGCCCGATTTCACGGTGTTGCCGGGGCAGGGCGATCACCTCACCGCGGGCATCATCATCGCCCCGAGCCTGGACTACATGGACCGTGCTTACCTGGATGCACGCCAGCATGGATGGTCGCGCCAGCCGGTGGTGGAAATGCTGATTCCCAGCACGTTGGACGACTCGTTGGCACCGCCGGGGCAGCATGTGGCCAGCCTGTTCTGCCAGCATGTGGCACCGCAGCTGCCAGACGGGCGCAGCTGGGACGATCACCGCGACGAAGTGGCCGACCTGATGATCGCCACGGTCGACCGGCAGGCGCCGGGCTTCGCCGACGCGGTGCTGGGCCGGCAGATCATGAGCCCGCTCGACCTGGAGCGGACCTTCGGCCTGGTCGGGGGCGACATCTTCCACGGCGCGCTGAGCCTCAACCAGCTGTTCAGCGCCCGCCCGATGCTGGGCCAGGCCAACTACCGGGGCGCGATCCCCGGCCTGTACCTATGTGGGTCGGGCACGCACCCGGGCGGCGGCGTGACTGGGGCGCCTGGGCACAATGCGGCGCAGGTGATCGCGGCGGAGATCTGAAGGCGACCCGTCTGGGGCCGCCGGACCGGGCAGAAGCACCGCACGCCAACGAAAAAGGGAGGCGACATGACGTCGCCTCCCTCGTATTGCCACTTCAACGCAGGGATCAGAACTTGTACTGCACGCGCGCGAAGAAGGTGCGGCCGTACCAGTCGTACTGCGAGGCGTAGACCGGCACGTTGCCGTACACCGCGGCATCGGAACCCAGGCCCGAGGAGACCAGGTCCGGCGCCTTGTCGAACAGGTTGCGGACACCGAACAGGATGCCCCAGTCGCCCTGTTCATACGCCACGGAGGCGTGGTGCAGGAACTGCCAGCCGGCCTTGATGTCGCGGGTCGCGTTCTGGTAGCCGAAGTAGGTGAACGTGCGGTCGTAGTCCTTGCTGGACGTGCTGCTCACGTACTGGCCCTGGTAGCTGAACGTCCAGTCACCACGCTTCAGGCTGACGTTGCCGATACCCACGGTCTGCGGACGACCGATGTAGCCGATCTGCTCGTCGGTCGAGATGCCGCTGTTGGCGGCGGAGTCGAACAGACGGAACGAGTCCTCGATGGTGTAGGTGACCTGTGCGTCAACGGACAGCTTGCCGAACGAGAAGTCGCGATCGTAGTTCACCTGCAGGTCGTAACCGCGGGTGCGCTCGCGGTTGATGTTCACGTAGGTGCTGTAGATGTTGACGATCGAGTTCGGGGCGGATGCGTCATCCGGCGCATTACGCTCCATCTGGTCGCAGAACGAGTTCGGGTAGACCGGCGAGGCGTAGCAGCTGTACACGATGTTGCGAGCGCCGAGCTGGGTGATCTCGCCACGGACGTCGTAATCGAAGTAGTCCAGTGCGACGTTCAGGTCGGCGAAGGTCGGGGTCCACACCAGGCCCAGCGTCTTGGCCTTGGAGGTCTCCGGCTTCAGCTTGCCCTTGCCGCCGCTCTCGTACACGGTCGCGCTCGAGGAGCCACCGGCATAGTCGTCCGGAATGCCGGCCGCCGCGCAGTTGGCACGGATGTACTGGTTGTTGCTGTCACCCCACAGGATGCAGGGGTCGATCAGTGCCTGCGTCTGGTAGCCGGTCTGGTCGCCCAGGTACAGCTCGTACAGGCCCGGGGCACGGTAGGAGGTGCCGATGGTGCCGCGCACACGCAGCGAGGGGATGATCTGCCAGTTCAGGCCAGCCTTCCACACGTTGTCCGAATCGGCAACCGAGTCGTACTTGAACACGCGGCCGGACAGGTTGACCGACAGCGATTCGACGGCCGGCAGCCCCTTCAGCAGCGGGATGTCGAACTCGGCGAAGGCTTCCTTGACGTTGTCGGTGCCCTTGGTTTCATTGGCCGAGCTGTAGCCCCACATCCGGCCCTGCTTGGAGAGGTCGGAGGGCTGGTCGTCGATCTTGGTGTGGCGGAACTCCGCACCGAATGCACCGGCGACATTGCCGGCAGGCAGGCTGAACAGATCACCGGTGACCACCGCGTTGACGGTGGACTGTTCGTAGATCGTGCTGCCGTTGGCCCAGACGCCGATGGCATTGACCAGTTCGCCCATCCGCTCGCCGTTGAGGAAGCCGGGGTCGAAGTAGTTCACCGGGGTGGTATCGCCGCCCATTGGGTCACCCAGGTCGCCGGTACGCGCGGCGTCGATTGCAAGGTTGCCGTACTTGCCCTTGGAGCGGCTGTAGGTGCCGTTGATTTCCCAGGCCCAGCTGTCGGTGCCCTTGAACATGCCGTCGAACTTGGTGGCGCCGTAGAAGTAGTCGACCTTGACCTTCTGGTCATCGACGAACGGCATGATCGGCTGGTAGTAGTCGTCGTCGCTTTCGTTGTAGACGATCGGGAAGAACTGCCGGTAGCTGTGGGCGTTGGTCTCACGGCGGTTGTACAACCACTGCGTCTTCCAGCTGAAGCTGTCGAAGCTGAAGTCGGTTGCCGCGTAGAAGCTGGCACGCTCGCGTTCGTTGATGACTTCGCCGTTCTTGAGGAAGTCGTAGTTCAGCACGTCCTCATAGGAAGCTTCAGGCGAGTTGGCATAGCTCTTGGACGGGTACGGGCGCGGCTTGTAGCCCGGGAACGGGCCAATGGTGCTGCCGTCCTTGGTCGGCACGTAGCGCACGCGCGAGTCGAACAGCTTGATGATGGTGTTGGCGTACAGGTTGCCCGCGCTGCAGCCGGCCAGGGGGGTGCCTTCCAGGATCGAGTGGTCCACGCGGTCAATGCGCTTGCCATCGGTGCCCCAGACGCGGTCCTGTGCGCAGGAGAAGTAGTCGCGGTCGCCGTTGGTCAGCGCGTTGAGCTTGTCCCACTGGACGCCGGCGACGATGCTGCCGTTGTCGAAGTTCCAGCCGTTGGCGATCGAGGCGGAGAACTGCTCGCCGCCACCATGCTGCGGCACGCTCATCATGTACGTCATTTCCGGACGGTCCATGGTCTTGCGCGTGACCAGGTTCACCACGCCGGCCAGCGCGTCGGAGCCGTAGATGGAGGACGAACCATCCTTCACCAGCTCGATGCGCTGCAGGATGGCCTGCGGGATGACGTTGAGGTCGAACGAGCCGACCTGGCCGCGCGTACCGGCGGGGCCGGGGCGCTGGCCGTCGAGCAGCACCAGCGTGCGGTTCGAGCCCAGGCCACGCAGCGAGACGGTCTGCACGCCGGTACCACCTTCGACGACGAAGCCGCCGAACTGGTTGTTGATCTGGGTGGAGCCGGCGGCGGCAGCCGAGGTCTGCAGGAAGCTGGCGGTATCAAATTGGCCTGCGGCCAAGCCCTTCTCGATCGAGATCACCTGCACTGGCGAGGTGGTTTCATACTCCGGGCGCTTGATCAGCGAGCCGGTGACGGTGATCGTATCGAGATCCTTGGCCTTTTCGCTTGAGGTTGCGCTTTGGCTGGTGGTTTCGGTCTTTTCGGACTGCTCCTGGGCAAAGGCCGGAACGACTTGCAGTGCTGCGACGACAGCAATTACCAAAGGCAACTGTTGCAGTCCGCGTTGGACGGACATCTTCATGCGGCTCTCTCCTGATGAAAAATGTTCAGCAAAATGTTTCGCCAGCGTTATGGGCTGGTTAAGCGAATGTAGGTTGGAGGGGTTGCGCTTGCAACGGTTTTCTGATCTCACTTCCTCTCATTCACGTGTATGAATTCGAAGCAATGAGGTGCCCGGTGGTCGCGGCTCTACAGGACCGGCGTGGTCGGCGGTGCTGTCCCTCGGTTTCCTCCGCGGTACCCACAACAGCCCCGATGGCCAGCCACAAGGGATCCCCCGTCCCTGGCAATCAAAAAAAACCGGGGAGCCTTCGCTCCCCGGTTGGGTACTTCTATACAGCCGGGGATCAGAGCCCGCCGGGGCCGCAATCGCTCTTCAGGTAGTTCTCGATGAGCCCAAGGGTTTCCCGCTGCTGCCGCGGGTACCACGGCATGCTGTGCTGCTGGTCGGCGATCAGGTGGAACTGGGCCGGCACCTTGTTCTTCACCGCATCGTAGAAGCCTTGGGCGTGGAACGCCGGGGTGCGCACGTCGCGGTCACCGACAAACAGCATGACCGGGATGTTGGCATTGGCGGCGTTCTTCAGCGGGTCCATGCCCTTCACGGTCTGGCCCTGCAGAATGCGCTGCAGACGGTTGTCGCTCCAGGACGTACCCAGACGGCCCAGGTCGGTGACCGGCGCGCCCGCGATCGCGCACTGGAACGGCGAGTTCGGCCGGACCGTTGCGGCCGCGGCGGCAAAACCACCGTAGGAGTAGCCGAAGATGGCGATGCGGTCCTTGCCAGCGATGCCCTGTGAAACCAGGTAGGCTGCGGCATCATCGTTGTCATCGGACATCTTCTGCCCCCACTCGCGGTCGCCCGCGATCCACAGGTCGCGGCCAAGGCCGGCCGAGCCACGGTACTGCGGGCGCAACACGGCATAGCCGCGCGAGGTCAGCAGCGGCACCCAGCCGGACACGTCCCAGCCCATGTAATCCCGTGCCCACGGGCCGCCATGGGGGTGGACGATGGCCGGTGCGGCCGGATCCCCCTGCTTCCAGCCTGCAGGAAGATCAAGGATGGCCGGGATCTGGCGGCCGTCACGCGCGGTGTAGGTGACCCAACGCTCCTCGCCGGTCCGGCCTTCGCCGACCCACGGACGCTCGCTCCCCAGGTTCACCACGTTCTTCCTGTCAAGCAGGATATGGTGGCTGGACGGGGCATCGTTGCTGCTGGTCTTGAACAGGATGCGCGAGAAGTCGTCCGTGTAGCGCGCGATATCGATCTGCTTGTTGGGGAAGGCCTGCTTGAGGTTGTCCTGGATCGCCTTCAGGGTCGGGTCGACATAGACGGTCCGCGGTGACGGGCCGTCGATCACGAAGCCCAGCACCTGGTTGAAGTTGCTGGCCTGGGTGCTGAAGATCAACCGGGCAATGGAAAACTCCGGGTTGGCCACAACCGGCTCGGCGTCGAACTTCTGCTGCTTCGGGTCATACAGATGCGCCTGCACCTTGTCCGAGAACAGGTCGGTCAAGACGTAATACTTGCCGGTGGCGTCATCCACGCCCGCCAGTTCAACCGTATGCCGGTCGGACAGCTTGGTGGTCAGCGGGCGCTGCAGGACGAACTGGCCCGAGGCCGGGTCCAGGATCAGTACCTGCTGCTCATAGTCGCTGCCTGCCGCTTCGATCTGGGACTTCGCCAGCACCTTGCCGGTGCGCGAGTCGAACAGGGCCGGCGAGGCGCGCGTACCGCCGCGGAAGAGCAGTTCGGTTTCCTTGGTCTTGAGGTTGTACAGGTAGTAGTTCGAGGTCAGGCTCAGCTCGCTGAGCTGCTGGATGACGACCCGGTCCGGGTCCAGCGGCAGCATGTTCACCAGCGATGCCGTGCCAGCGAGCTCCAGGCAGCGCTGGGTCTGCTCGCTCACGCCGAGCCTGCGGGTGTTGTCGGTGAAGGCCTCGTTGAACTCCTTCTGATCGTCACCGGTAAGGTAGGTCTTCACGACAAAGGTCTTGGTCGCGCCGGACGCGTTGCCTTCACCGCAACCGCCCAACTGCCCGGTCCACTCCTGGCGGCCGATCACCAGAATCTTGTCCGACTTCAGGGCACCGGCGGCAATGAACTTCATGCGATCACCCGACGGCGTCACCACCTTGGGGCCGGACGAAAGCGCGCTGGTGTCCCAGGTGGCCAATGCGGTTTCTTCCGCATTCTTCGGTGAAGGCACCAGGGCGATGAGGTGCTTCCCGTCAGGACTCATCGACACCGATTGCAGTGCGGGCAGCCGCGCCAGGTCCTCGATGGCAATCGGCCCGGAAGACTCTGCGTAGCTGTTGGCTGCAGCGAGTGAAACAGCAGTGAGGAGCAAGGTACGGCCGAAAACCACGTGCATATCTCATCCTTTGGACACGTTGATTGCTTGGGTCACAAGCTTGCTGAATGGAACGACAACACGGAAAAGGTAGCAGAACCGCCACCCAGCGCGTAGTGCGGAAAGGCAGGTGCTGATCGGAAGCGGGTGGGGGATGTCATGCGGGCGAGGCGCTATAGTTGCGCCCTGTCTGAAAGGCTGAGGTTGTGGTGGGCGGTTCGATCGCATTGGGTTCATCCCACAAGGTTCAAAAGGGGCTCTCTCCCCATTCACGTATCCGCAACGTCATTGCGGTCGGGTCCGGCAAGGGCGGGGTGGGCAAGTCCACGACCGCGGTGAACCTGGCCTTGGCGCTGCACGCGCTGGGGGCGCGGGTCGGGGTGCTCGATGCCGACATCTACGGGCCGAGCGTGCCGGCGATGCTGGGCCTGAGCGGCCGTCCGGAGAGCCCGGACAACAAGACCATCGAGCCGTTGCGGGCGTTTGGCGTGGAAGCGATGTCCATCGGTTTCCTGATCGAGCCCGACTCGCCGATGATCTGGCGTGGCCCGATGGCCACCTCGGCGCTGACCCAGTTGTTCAACGACACGCTGTGGGGCGACCTGGACTTCCTGCTGATCGACCTGCCGCCGGGTACCGGTGACATCCAGCTGACGTTGTCGCAGAAGATCCCGGTGGCCGGTGCGGTGATCGTCACCACGCCGCAGGACATTGCCACGTTGGATGCGCGCAAGGCATTGAAAATGTTCGAGAAGGTCGAGGTTCCGGTGCTCGGCATCGTCGAGAACATGGCCGTGCATACCTGCAGCAACTGCGGCCACACCGAACATCTGTTCGGCGAGGGCGGCGGCCAGCGCATGGCCGAGCAGTACGGCGTGCCGCTGCTGGGTGCGCTGCCGCTGGACATCAGCATCCGCGAGCAGGGGGACGTCGGTACGCCGGTGGTGGCCGCTGCACCGGATTCCGCACCGGCCCAGGCCTACCTGGCCGCGGCCCGGCGCATGGCCGAGGAACTGGCCAAGCGCCCACGCGCCAGCATCCCGATCGTGTCTTCGTTGATCTGACCGGCTGCCGGCCTCGTCCGGCCGCTGCCCGCCGAGCCGTGGCAGCCCCGGCTCGGGCTCGGCGATACAAGGCCCCTGCGCTAGAATCGTGCCCCGACCGGCGCACCAGGCTGCGCGATCCCACGAAATCAGGACCATTGAATGAGCATCAAGAGCGACCGCTGGATCCGCCGCATGTCCGAACAGCACGGCATGATCGAGCCGTATGAAGCCGGGCAGGTCAAGCAGGTCAATGGCAGCCGCATCGTCAGCTACGGCACCTCCAGCTATGGCTACGACGTGCGTTGCTCGCGCGAGTTCAAGGTGTTCACCAACATCAACTCCACCATCGTCGACCCCAAGCACTTCGACCCGAAGAGCTTCGTCGACATCGAGGCCGACGAGTGCATCATCCCGCCGAATTCGTTCGCGCTGGCACGCACGGTGGAGTACTTCCGCATCCCGCGCGACACCCTGGTGGTCTGCCTGGGCAAGAGCACCTACGCGCGCTGCGGCATCATCGTCAACGTCACGCCGCTGGAGCCGGAGTGGGAAGGTCACGTGACGCTGGAGTTCTCCAACACCACGCCGCTGCCGGCGCGTATCTATGCCAACGAAGGCGTGGCACAGATGCTGTTCTTCCAGGCCGACAAGGATGATGTCTGCGAGACCTCGTACAAGGACCGCGGCGGCAAGTACCAAGGCCAGACCGGCGTGACCTTGCCGCGCACCTGAGCCCGGCATGCGGCAACGAAAAAGGGCGCGGATTCCGCGCCCTTTTTGTTTTCCGCCGGTTCCGCGGCAGGTGCGGCGACCTTACTTGCCCCGCCCGAACAGCATGCCGATGCCCACTGCGACCAGGATGGCCGGCCACCAGGTGGCGAGCATGGAGCCGATGTTGCCGTTGATCCAGCCCAGGTTCTTGGCCAGGAAGAACAGGCCGACGATGATCAGGATCAGGGCGGCGATCAGGTTGGAGCGCATCGGAGTGCAGTGTCCGTTGGTGGTGAGGCGCCTATCGTAGCCGCTGGCGCCAGATTTCGACACGCTCGGCCAGCACGTCCGGATCGAAACGCTGGGCCTTGCCGCTGCCCCAGACCGGGCCCGGCCAGGCCGGGTCGTTCTCGTTGCGGCCTACCAGGTGCACGTGCAGCTGGCGCACGATGTTGCCCAGCGCCCCGATGTTGATCTTGCTGACGTTGGGCTTCTGCTTCAGGTGCTGGGAGATCTGGTTGATCTCGGCCAGCAGCAGGCGCTGCTGGGCGCCGTCCAGGTCGATCCATTCACTGGCCCCGGCAACGCGGGGCACCAGCACGACCCAGGGAAAGCGGTCGTCGTTCATCAGCCGGATCTGGGACAGGGGGCCATCGGCGATCAGCACGCTGTCGGTGGCAAGGCGGGAATCAAGTTCGAAATCGGACGTCACAGCTTCGGTCATCGCAGGTTCTCACTGAAGAAGGCCAAGGTGCGTTCGCGCGCCAGTTCGGCGCTGGGGGCGTGGTAGTGCATGCCGACCTCACGGTTGAAGGCGTGGTCGGCCGGGTACACATATACCGGCAATGTGGGTTGCTTTTCACGATGCGCTGCAACGGCGGCCGGCGGGATCGAGGCATCCTGCGCGCCGAAGTGGAAGATTGCCGGGGCTTTGAACGGGCCGTCCAGGAATGGCACGTTGCGCGCGCCGTAGTAACTGGCCGAGGGCAGGCCCAGCCGTTGCGCGGCCAGCATGGCAATGGTGCCGCCCCAGCAGTAGCCGACCGTGCCGACCTTGCCGTGGCGCTCCAGCTGCTGGGCGGCGGCCTGGACCACGCTGACCGCGCGGTCCACGCCCAGCGCGGTCACCAGTTCCTTGCCGCGGTTCACGCCCTCGGCGTCATAGGCCAGCTCTAGGCCCGGTTCCAGCAGGTCGAAGAAGGCCGGGGCGAGCACCGCGTAGCCCTCGGCCGCGTACTGTTCGGCGACGTGGCGAATGTGCGCGTTGGCGCCAAAGATCTCCTGGATGACGACCAGGCCGGCGCGCGGAGTGCCCGCGGGTAGCGCCTGCCAGGCGCGGACCGGGCCGTGGGCGGTGGAGAGAGTGATCCATTGGGACATGGGGGAAGCTCCAATTGAGGGGGAAGTCGGGGATGGTGCTCCCTTCTCCCGCCGGCGGGAGAAGGTGCCCCAGAGGGACGGATGATGGGGGGCTTTGGTTTCTGGAACGGGTGCTGGAGAGCGGCCCTCACCCCAACCCCTCTCCCGCGTGCGGGAGAGGGGCTTTCGCTTTCTGCGGCACTGGACGGTGGCTGCGCGGCACAGCGGGGCCATGCATGCACGGCACAGGCGGCGGCGCTCCCTTCTCCCGCCAGCGGGAGAAGGTGCCCCGAAGGGGCGGACGGGAGAGGGGCTTTGGCGTCGCTCCTTGGTGTGTGCGTGGCGCATTAAGCCAGTTGCAGGGCAGGGCGGTGGGTGACCGGTATAATCGCCCGCTTTCCGGCCCTGTGGTCATTCCGGCCCCGGCCCCCAGAATTCCGTGAACATGTCCCAGCTGAACCCCAAAGTCGGCTTCGTCAGCCTTGGCTGCCCGAAGGCCCTCGTCGACTCCGAGCGCATCCTCACCCAGTTGCGGGTGGAGGGCTACGACATCGTGCCGTCCTACGATTCGGCCGACGTGGTGGTGGTCAACACCTGCGGCTTCATCGATTCGGCCGTGGCCGAGTCGCTGGATGCCATCGGCGAGGCGATGAACGAGAACGGCAAGGTCATCGTCACCGGCTGCCTGGGCAAGAAGTCGGAGATGATCCGCGAGCATTACCCGGACGTGCTGTCGGTATCCGGCCCGCAGGACTACACCAGCGTCATGGACGCCGTGCATGCGGCCCTGCCGCCCAAGCACAATCCGTTCGTGGACCTGGTGCCGGACTACGGCATCAAGCTGACCCCGCGCCACTACGCCTACCTGAAGATTTCCGAAGGCTGCAACCACCGTTGCAGCTTCTGCATCATCCCGTCGATGCGTGGCGACCTGGTGTCGCGCCCGGTCGATGAAGTGCTGCGCGAGGCTGAGAGGCTGGTGAAGGGCGGCGTGCGCGAGCTGTTGGTGGTGTCGCAGGACACCTCTGCCTACGGCGTGGACCGCAAGTACGCGCCGGGCACCTGGCGCGGCAAGGAATACGCCACCCGCATGAAGGCGCTGTGCGAAGGCCTGTCCGAGCTCGATGCCTGGACCCGCCTGCATTACGTCTACCCGTACCCGCACGTGGACGACGTGGTGCCGCTGATGGCCGAAGGGAAGATCCTGCCGTACCTGGATATCCCGTTCCAGCACGCCAGCCCGCGCATCCTCAAGCTGATGAAGCGCCCGGGTGCGGTCGACAAGACCCTGGAGCGGGTGCTGCGCTGGCGCGAGATCAGCCCGGACATCACCGTGCGCTCGACCTTCATCGTCGGTTTCCCGGGGGAGACCGACGCCGAGTTCGAGCAGCTGCTCGACTTCCTGGACGTGGCCCAGCTCGACCGCGTCGGCGCGTTCGCCTACTCGCCGGTGGACGGTGCCACCGCCAACGACCTGCCGGACCCGGTGCCGGAAGAAGTAAAGCAGGAGCGCCTGGCCCGCTTCATGGAGAAGCAGGCCGCCATCTCCGCCGCCAAGCTGGAAGCGAAGATCGGCAGCGTGCAGCAATGCCTGGTCGATGTGATCGAGGATGGCATCGCGGTGGCGCGCTCCAAGGCCGATGCGCCGGAGATCGATGGTTTGGTGCATATCCAGAACGGCGAGGAAGCACGCCTGCGCGTGGGTGACTTCGTCAACGTGGAGATCACCGACAGCGACGAGCACGACCTGTTCGGTGATGCACTGGTCGAGCAGGCGGCCAAGCCGTTCGATCTCAAGGTGCTGTGACCGCAACGATGAATGAAGTAGGCGCCGGCCAGGGCCGGCGTCGGTTCATTGCCCCGTTGCGCGGGCAGGTGGATGCCGAGTGTTTCCGGCATCCCGTGTTCGACGGTTATGCCGACCAACGGGACCTGCTGACCGGCGCGGATTGGCCCGCCATCGAAGCGCTCAATGCGCGGCTGGCGTCGCCGGATCACCGTTTCGTGGCACAGGACGCCGCACTGCTGGCCGACGGCCTGCACTACGAAACCCGCATTGCGCAGGGGCGCATCGCCACGCGCGAAGAGAACTGGCATGACCTGTTCAACGCGCTGGTGTGGATGCGCCATCCGGCGATCAAGCATGCGCTCAATGCGCGGCAGTGCCTGCATATCGCGCGGCTGGGGGCGAGCGAACGCAACCCTGCGCAGCAGGCCCTGACCCAGTTCGACGAATCCGGCGTGATCGTGCGCGTGCGCGATCCGGCGCTGCTGCTGGCGTGGGATCGGCACGACTGGCCGGCACTGTTCGCGCCAGTGGGCTGGCAACGGGGTGACATCGCCGTGGCCGCCGTGATCGGGCACGCGTTGATGGAACAGATGCTGGTGCCGGGACGCTTGCTGGTCGGCAAGTGCGTGGTGGTGCACGGTGCAGCGGACGCCGCTGCCGTGGCGCGGGTCGCCGCGGCGATCACCGCCGGGCAGGTCTTGGCCGCTGCATCCGAATTGCGCCCGTTGCCGTTGGCCGGTATCCCCGGGTGGCATCCGCACCAGGATGCGGCATTCCTGGCGCAGGCGGACTACTTCCGCCCGCTGCGTGAGGGGCGTCGCTATCCGCCCGCGTTGGCCGAACCCGCGTAGGCGGGGATGCAATCCCCGCAACGGTCGCTACGTTGTTGCGTGTTGGCCGCTTTCTGCGATGGGGGTCTTGCCCGGGTCAGCCCTCGTAGCTGACATCGACCAGCACGAAGCGGGTGATGCCGCCGGGCAGCTCGACACTGAACTCATCGTCGATGCGCTTCTTCAGCAGGGCACGGGCCAGTGGTGAATCGATGCTGATCCAGCCGGTGGCCGCATCGGTCTCGTCGGGGCCGACGATGCGGTAGACATGGCTGTCGCCCGAATCGACGTTCTCCAACTCGACCGTGGCGCCGAAGAACACCGCTTCCGGGTCGCTGGGGCGGGTGTCCACCACGCGCAGGGCTTCCAGGCGCTTGCTCAGGTAACGCACGCGCCGGTCGATTTCACCGAGCTGCTTCTTGCGGTAGGTGTATTCGGCGTTCTCCGAGCGGTCACCTTCGGCCGCCGCCGCAGCCAGCGCCTTGACCACCTCCGGGCGGCGCTGGCGCCACAGTTCGTCCAGCTCGGCCTTCAGGCGCGCGTGGCCTTGGGGCGTGATCAGCGCGGTGCTTTTTTCTGCAGGTGGGCGCCAACGGCTCATTGCGGGAATGCATGCTTTGCGGGAGGACGCCATGGTAGCCGCGGGCGCTTGCGCGGGGCTATCGGATCGCTGAAGCTGCGCCGTCCAGACAAGGGAATGTCCGTCGATGTTGATCCTGCCGTTGCACAAGCCACTGAGCCTGGCCACGTTTCCCTGCGTGACGGCCTTGCTGGTGCTGGTCAATGTGTTGATCTACTTCGGTTGGCAGGTGCCGGACGAGGACAAGGTCCAGGCTGCACAGGCCTGGTACCTGGCCTCTGGCCTCGACGCCCGCGAGGTGCCGGCCTACCGCAAGCACCTGATCGAAACCGGGCAGGTCGAAGCGTTGCAGGCGTTCGAGGCGCTGCCCGCGCATGACAAGTCGGTTTATCTGGCCGCCTCGACGCAGACTGACGTCGCATTCCAGCAGGCCCTGCAGCACGGCGAACTGTTCGAGACGGAAGAAGAGCGCAACGAATGGGCACCGTTGCACCAGCAATACCAGTCCCGGCTGGACCAGGTGTTCACCCTGCGCCATCTGCTGCGCAGTTCGGAATGGTCGCTGCCGCGGATGTTCTCCTCGGCCTTCCTGCATGGTGACGCGCTGCACCTGTTCGGCAACATGGTGTTGCTGGTGGCCTTGGGCTTGCTGCTGGAAGGGGCGATCGGCAGCTGGCGCTTCCTGGCCGTCTACCTGCTGGGCGCGCTGGGTTCCAGTGCGGTGAGCGTGCTGTGGCGTTGGGGCGAGGCCGGCGGCGGGCTGGGGGCCTCGGGCGCGATCGCCGCGGTGATGGGGGCATTCTGCGTGGTGTGGGGGCTGCGCCCGGTGCGGTTCTTCTACTGGTTCGGGATCCTCTTCAATTACGTGCGCGCGCCGGCGATCTGGCTGCTGCCGGTCTGGCTGGGCTGGGAGGTGTTCAACCTTTTCACCAACCAGGGGGCGGGCATCGGTTTCGACGCGCATGCCGGTGGCCTGGTCTGTGGCGCGTTACTGGGCGGCGTGCTGGTGCTCACCCACCAGACCCGCGAATCCTTCATGCGTGAGGACGAGGCCCCGGCAGCCCCCGACACGCGCTGGGAGCAGGCGCTGCTGCACATGGGGCGGATGGAGAATGCCGCCGCCGAACGGCTGCTTGCCGCGCTGGCCGCCGAGCAGCCGCACCGGCTGGACGTGGCGTTGGCGCGCTTGCGTGTCGCCGACAACGATGGCCGCGGTGCGGCCGCACTGGCGCGGCTGGGCGAGGCGATGATGCTGGAGGCGACGGACCCCGCCGAGCGCGCCGCGCAGCATGACCTGGTCAAAAAGCTGCAGGCCTCGCCGGTGATGCCGCCCGCGTCGACGTTGCGGGCAGTGCTGGCGCGTTGCTTCAAGCAGGCCTGGTTGGCGGAAGCCGAGGCCCTGTTGCTGAAGGCCTCCGGGCTGCCGGAGGGCGAACAGGCCCAGTTGTGGTTGCGCCTGGCCCTGCGCCACGGTGAGCTGGACGCGCCGGAGGAGCAGCGCCGCCTGCTCGATGGCATCGCGCGGCGTTACCCCGGTTCGGAGCAGGCGGGGAAGGCGCGGTTCCTGCTCGAGAACAACTGAGGCCCGTCGTGACCCGGTCGCCAGACCATAGGCGGGGATGAACTCCCCGCCCCTGTCAGGGGCCGAATCGGTTCACGCCAGGTGCGGGCTCAATGCCCGTTGTGCGGCTTCGAGCTTGCGGCGCTGTTCGGGGTCTTCGCAGCGGCCCAGCGCGTCTTCCAGCAGGGCGCGCGCTTCGTCATCGCGGCTGTAGCGTTCGGCCAGCAGCAGTGCGGCCTGCACCGCCCATTGCGGTGCCAGCGGCGCGCGCGGCCACGCCTTGAGCATGGCCAGTTGGGCATCGAGCTGCAGCTGCAGTTGGCCGCTCAGGCGGGCGCGCTCGGCCAGGCTGGTGGCCTGCTCCGGATCGGCCGGGGCGAAGTCCGGATCGGTTTCGAGCAGCTCGCGCAGCACCTGCATCGCCTGGCGCTCCTCCTTTTCGGCCAGCAGGCGGGTGATGTACTGGCGGCCGTGCTCGCGCAGGGCGTCGGAGACTCCCTTGCGGCGCAGCAGGCGATGGTAGAGCTCATGGACCGGCAAGCCGACCGCGCGGCTGCGGGCGGCCGCGCGCAGTGCATCCATGGCGGCTTCGGGGTGGCCGTCGCGGACGAAGTGCTCGGCCTCGTCCAGCAGCGCCTGGTCAGGGGCATTGCGGGAGAGGGGCTGCGGCGCGCCTTCCGGCTCGAAACCGAGCACATCGTGGTACTGGTAGACCATGTAGCCCAGCAGGTGGAAGGTGGCGAACAACCCCCAGATGCTGAAGAAGGTCAGCACCAGGTCGCCGATGATCGGGGGCATGACGGCATGCAGCCACTTGCCGGCGGTCAGTGCGCTGGCCTGGATCACGAACAGCAGCAGGAACACCGCCAGGTAGGGCCAGCCGATACGCACGGCCAAGGTGATCGGCGTGGCCGGGTTCAGGGCGGCGCGCAGGCTGCCGTCCATGGCCAGCGAGATCACGCAGCCCGGTTGCAGGAACACCACCGCGGCCAGTGCGGCCAACCCGATGATGGGGCCCAGGAAGGCTGCCACCACGACCACGAAGATGCCCATCAGGATCATCATCGCCAGCAGGCGGATCACGGTGCCGTCGCTGGAGTACAGCGTGTTCTCCGGCGCGGCCAGGCGCCCGTTGGCGGTCTCGCGCAGGATCTCGAAGGCGTAACGGTAGACGCCGACCCAGACCACGATGGCCAGGATCCAGCCGATGCCCGGCAGCAGGCCGAGCAGGGTGCACAGGGTCAGCGCGATCAGTGCATACAGCGCCGCGCCGCGCACCGGGTAGAACGTGATGGACGGCAGCCGCTGCCAGAACGGCTCGGGCGTGCTGCGTGACAAATTGCGATGCGAACGATCTTCCATGAATCCCCCGTGGTGCTGCGCACATTCTGGGGGCCAGGGCCGGGGGCCGGCAACGGCCGGCACCCGGCGTTACTCAACGCTTGCCGCCGAAGATGCTGCCGAGGATGCCGCGCACGATCTGGTTGCCGAGCTTGGTGCCGACGGTGCGGGTGGTCTGCTTGGCCATCGTCTCGATCATGCCTTGGCGGCGCTTGGTGCCGAAGATGGCGTCCTTGATGCTCTGGCCGAAACCGCCTTCCTGTTCCTCGTCCTGCTGGCGCGTGCGGGCCTTCGGTGCCTGCGCCTGCTCGGTCGCCTTCTCGGCACGTTTGGCCAGCAGCTCGGCCGCCGACTCGCGGTTGACCGCCGTGTCGTAGCGGGTGCCGACCGGGCTGCCGGCGCGCACCTGGGCGCGCTCAGGCTCGGTGATCGCGCCCATCCGGCAGCGGGGTGGGGCGATCAGGGTCTTCTGCACCGGCGAGGGCACGCCCTTGTCCTGCAGCGTGGAGACCAGGGCTTCGCCGGTGCCCAGCTGCGACAGCGTGGCGACCACGTCGAGCTTGGGGTTGGGGACGAAGGTCTCGGCCGCGGTCTTGACCGCTTTCTGGTCGCGCGGGGTGAAGGCGCGCAGGGCGTGCTGCACGCGGTTGCCGAGCTGGCCGAGGATGTTGGCCGGCACGTCATCCGGGAACTGCGAGCAGAAGTACACGCCCACGCCCTTGGAGCGGATCAGTCGCACCACCTGCTCGATGCGCTGCACCAGCGCCGGCGGCGCGTCGTCGAACAGCAGGTGCGCCTCGTCGAAGATGAACACCAGTTTGGGCTTGTCCAGGTCGCCCACTTCCGGCAGCTGCTCGAACAGCTCGGACAGCAGCCACAGCAGGAAAGTCGAGTACAGGCGCGGCTTGAGGATGAGCTGGGCGGCGGCGAGGATGCCGACCACCCCGCGGCCGTCATGGTTCACGCGCATGATGTCGGCCAGTTCCAGCGCCGGCTCGCCGAAGATGGCTTCACCGCCGTCCTGCGACAGCCGCAGCAGCGAGCGCTGGATGGCGGCCACCGACTGCGCGCTGACCAGCCCGTACTCGGTGGAGATGTCCTTGCGCTCCTCGGCCACCAGGTTGAGCAGGGCACGCAGGTCGTCCAGGTCGAGCAGCAGCAGGCCGCGGTCGTCGGCCAGCTTGAACACGATGTCCAGCACCCCGGACTGGGTGTCGTTGAGCTCCAGGATGCGCGCCAGCAGGGTGGGGCCCATCTCGCTGACGGTGGTGCGGACCGGGTGGCCCTGCTGGCCGTACAGGTCCCAGAACACCACCGGGCTGGCCGCCGGGGCGTAGCCGTCCACGCCGATCTCGGCGGCGCGCTGGGCCAGCTTCTCGCCGCCCTCCCCGGGGACGGCCAGGCCGGCCACGTCGCCCTTCACATCGGCCATGAACACCGGCACGCCCAGGCGCGAGAAGCCCTCGGCCAGGGTCATCAGGGTCACCGTCTTGCCGGTGCCGGTCGCCCCTGCGATCAGGCCATGGCGGTTGCCAAAACGCGGGAGCAGGGTGACGGCGATGTCGTCGGTGACGCCTTTGCCGAGCAGGATCGGGTCCATGGAAGCACTCATAGATGAATGAAGGGGGATTCTAACGGCCGACTGTATCGGGACGGTGTCATTGTTGCCCCCGGGCAAGTCCGGCGGCTACCCTGCCTGACCTTTCGCGCGCAGTGTTGCTGATGTCCGTATCCCTGTTCTCTCTTCGTCCCTGGTCGCTGCTGGTTGCGGCTTCATTGTTGACGGTGGTGCCGGCGGCGCATGCGCTGTCGGCCCGCGACAAGGCCAGGGTGGAGGCCATCGAGGCCCGCATGGCGGCGGCGGAGAAGCGCTACAGCGACGCGCTGGTGCTGGTGAACAACGCCGATCCCAAGGGCACCGCCGAGTCGGATGCGGCGCTGGAGGACATGGAGGACGTGATCACCGCCTGCATCGCGCAGAAGGGCTGCACGGTCAGTGGCCTGCTGACCACCTACAAGCGCCTGCTCAAGCAGAAGGTGGACGGTGCGGCGGCCGACGAGGAGGACGACGCCGGCATGCCGGTCGAGGCGGATCCGGATCATGTCGCGCCGCTGCGGGCCGATGTCCCGGAAGCGGCCCGTGCCGCGGCCCTGCTCAACGACCACCGCCATGCCTTCGACGACATGGTCGAGTACAACCCGGCGATCCAGGCCGGTATCCGCCGCTGGTTGACCGACATGCGCCCGGCGCTGCTGACCAGCTACGAGAACTACATGAACCTGCGCGGCGTGATGTGGCCGGAGTGGGAGAAGGGCGGTCTGCCGGAGGCGTTGCTGTTCGGCATCATGGCCAAGGAGTCCAATGGCCGTGTGCATGCGTCCTCGCGGGTGGGCGCCGCCGGCCTGATGCAGTTCATGCCGGCCACCGGCCGCCGCTTCGGGTTGGGCCCGGATGGCACCGGCTTTGACACGCGCTTTGACCCGCGCAGCGCCGCCGAGGCCAGCGCGGCCTACATGAACGAGCGCATGCGCGGACTCAACCGGAACATCGAATACGCGTTGGCCGCCTACAACGGCGGCGAGGGCCGGGCGGCCCGCATCTACCGCGACATGGGCGGGCAGAGCTTCTGGACGGACTCGGCGTACAACCAGTTTCCGGGCGAAACCAAGGACTACGTGCCGATGGTGATCGCTGCGGCCTGGATCTTCCTGCACCCGCAGCAGTACGGCGTGGAGTTCCCGAAGATCAACGGCCAGCCGGCGACGATCCGGCTGGCCCGTTCGACCACCATCTATGAGCTGACCATCTGCCTGGGCAGCACCGGCACGCGCGATGGCTACATGCGTGCGCTGCGCAACCTCAACCCGCGCTACGAGGCTGATGGCTGGATCCCGGCCGGCACCACGATCAACGCGACCACCCGCATTGCCGGCCTGTACAACCGCTACTGCGTGAGCGGCCCGCGCGCGGATCTGGCGCGCACCCTGATCACCGCCGACGTCAATGCGGCGATCAAGCGCCCGACCGCGACCAGTTTCACCGGCAGCGTGGCGGTGGGCGATGTGCAGGCCATGCAGGGCGGGCAGGTGCCGCCGCCGGTCGCCACGCCCGCCCCCGCACCGCGTCCGGCCACTCCGGCACGCCGCCAGGCACGCAGCTACACGGTGGCGCGGGGGGACACGCTGGGCCGCATCGCCAGCCGCTTCCAGTGCGAGGTGCCGGCCCTGGCACGCGCCAATGGCCTGCGCGCGCCGGCCTATGCGATCAAGCCGGGGCAGCGGCTGAAGCTGGAAGGCTGCGACCGCTGAGCCGGTTCCTGCAATGAACAAGGGCGCCGCAGGGCGCCCTTTTTTTGGGTCGGGGAGGGGGAGGCTCCGCCTGGCCTACTTCAACGTCGCCAGCGCCTGGCCCAGCTGCACCGGGCTTTCGGCCCTCAACGACGGCTCGAAGTCGGCCACGCCCGGCGGCAGCAGCACGATCACCGTGGAGCCATAGTTGAAACGCGCCATCTCGGCGAAGCGTTCCAGGGTGATGCCCTTGCCGCGCCAGTCCTTGCGGGTGATGCGGTCGCCGTAGGCGGGGATCTCCTCGCCGCTCCATACCGTCTCCACGCCGCTGACCAGCAGCGCACCGACCATCACCTGCACCATCGGGCCGAAATCGGTGTCGAAATGGCAGACCAGGCGCTCGTTGCGGGCGAACAGGCGCGGCACGTGGGCCACCGCGTCGGTGCCGACGCTGAACAGACGGCCCGGCACGTGCACGGTTTCGCGCAGCGTGCCGGTCCAGGGCATGTGCACGCGGTGGTAATCACGCGGGGATAGGTACACGGTGGCGAACAGGCCGTTGTTGAACGGGACGGCGTCGGCGGCATCGCCGAGCAGCTCGGCGGCGGTGAACGACTGCCCCTTGGCTTGGAAGATGCGGCCGTCCTGGATCGGGCCCAGCTGGCTGATGCGGCCATCGGCCGGCATGGTCAGGGTGCGCGGGTCGGCGGCGGCCGCACGTGCGCCCGGCTTCAGGGCGCGGGTGAAGAACGCATTGAAGCTGGGGTAGCTGCGTGGGTCCGGGTTGGCCGCCTCGGCCAGGTTGACGTTGAATTTTTCGGTCACCGTGTCGATCAGCCAGCGCGAGATCCGCGGGTTCTGCGAATAGGCCAGCGAGCGCGCCATCGAGGACAGCAGGCGATGGGGCAGGACGTAGGTGAGCGTTGTTACCAGACTCATGGGGCGGTGTTCTCGGTGAGCTTAGTCAGGTCGCTGGCAATGGCCTGCGGGTTGAACGGGGGGCGGATCAGGCCGGCCAGGCGGCCCTTCGGGTCCAGCACCGCGATGCTGGAGGAGTGGTCCATGCTGTAGTCGCTGGGGTTTTGCTCGAAATGCTTGCCCGGCACCTTCTGGAACACCATGCCCAGCGCGGTGGCGAAACGCTCCAGCGACGGGATGTCCGCGGTCGCGGCCAGGGTGTCCTTGTGGAAGGCATGGGCGTATTCGCCCAGCTTGGACGGGGTGTCGCGTTCCGGGTCTACAGACACCAGCACCACGCGCGGGCGCAGGCTGTCGGGAATGGCCTGCCACTGCTTCTGGGCCTGGGCCAGCTCGGCCAGGGTGGTGGGACAGACATCCGGGCAGGCGGTGAAGCCCAGGAACACCAGGCTCCAGTGCCCATGCAGTTCGCCGGGGATCAACCGGGTGCCGTCGGACTGGGCCAGGTCGAATTCCGGCAGGGTGCGCGGGGTGCCGTAGAAGATGATCGAGCTGGTGCCGTTGGTGCCCTTGCTGGACGGGCCGAACACCTTCTGTGCCAGTACCAGGCCGAGGCCGGCCGCCAGGGCGATGGCGAGGATGATGCCGATATTGCGGTTGAACATGGGCCGTTGCTTCCGTTCGGAGGTGGCCACTGCGGGAGTGGGCCACGGGCGGGACACGGGAGTGTAGGGGATTGCAGGCCTGTTCCCATGGGCCGGGAAGGCCCCGCCGGGCGGGTGCTGGCGGCCATTGCCGAAGTTTCGGCTGCAACTGGGCACTCAATATACCGGGCACGCGCCTATAATCGCAGACCTTTCAAGTATTTCCGTATTGCCATGACTGCCCAGGCGGCTGCCGAACTCCATACGATCATCGATCTGATCCGCTACGGCGCCAGCCGTTTCAATGCCGCAGGCCTGACCTTCGGCCACAGCTATGACAACGCCCTGGACGAGGCGACCCAGCTGGTGCTGCACAGCCTGCACCTGCCACCGGACCTCGGCCCGGCCTACGGCGCGGCGCGGCTGCTGCCGGACGAGCGCGAGCGCGTACTGGCGCTGTTCGAGCGCCGCATCAACGAGCGCCAGCCGGCGGCCTACCTGACCGGCGAGGCCTGGTTCGCGGGCCTGAGCTTCAAGAGCGACGCGCGTGCGCTGGTGCCGCGCTCGCCGATCGCCGAGCTGATCCTCAACGGCTTCGAGCCGTGGCTGGCCGGCCGTGATGTCACCCGCGCGCTGGACCTGTGCACCGGCTCGGGCTGCATCGCCATCGCCATGGGCCACTACTACCCGAACTGGCAGGTCGACGGCAGCGACGTCAACGACGCCGCGCTGTCGCTGGCGTTCGAGAACAAGGAGCGCCTGCTCGCGCACAACGTCGAACTGGTCAAGAGCGACCTGTTCAACGGCCTGCAGGGCCGGGTATACGAGCTGATCGTCACCAACCCGCCGTACGTCACCAACGACGAGACCGATGCGTTGCCGCAGGAGTACTCGCACGAGCCGGACCTGGCCCTGCGCGCCGGCGACGATGGCCTGGACCTGGTGCTGAAGATCCTGCGCGATGCGCCGGACCATCTCACCGAGGAAGGCCTGCTGATCTGCGAGGTGGGCGACTCCGAGCAGCACCTGATCAAGCTGCTGCCGGAAGTGTATTTCTCCTGGATCGAGTTCAAGGTCGGCCAGATGGGCATCTTCGCGGTGGAGGCGGCCGAGCTGCGCGCCCACCATGCGCGGATCGCCGAACTGGCGGCACAGCGCCCGTAAGGGCGCAGGCGGCGAGGGCCCGGGCCTTCGCCGTGTTTTCCCCGGTGCGGGATTGACGGCACAAGCGCAGGACAGAATCGGCAACGTGAATACCTTCGGACAACTCTTTCGTGTCACCACCTTCGGCGAATCGCATGGGCCGGCCATTGGCTGCGTGATCGACGGTTGTCCCCCGGGGCTGGAGATCGCGCCGGAGGAGTTCACCCACGACCTGCAGCGCCGCGCCACCGGCAAGAGCCGCCATACCTCCGCGCGCCGCGAGGCCGACGAGGTCGAGATCCTGTCCGGCGTCTACGAAGGCCGCACCACCGGCACGCCGATCGCGCTGCTGATCCGCAACACCGACCAGCGCAGCAAGGACTACAGCAACATCGCCCAGCAGTTCCGTCCGGGCCATGCCGATTACAGCTACTGGCAGAAGTACGGGATCCGCGACCCACGCGGTGGCGGCCGTTCCTCCGCGCGCGAGACCACCATGCGCGTGGCCGCCGGCGTCATCGCCAAGAAATGGCTGCAGCAGCGCCACGGGGTGACCGTGCGTGGCTACCTGTCGCAGCTGGGCGAGATCACCCCGGTCGGTTTCGACTGGAGCGTGGTCGAGGAAAACCCCTTCTTCTGGCCTGACGCCGCCCAGGTGCCGGCGCTGGAGGCGTACATGGATGCGCTGCGCAAGTCCGGTGATTCGGTCGGTGCGCGCGTGAACGTGGTCGCCGACGGCGTGCCGCCGGGCTGGGGCGAACCGATCTACGGCAAGCTCGACGGTGACATCGCCGCCGCGTTGATGAGCATCAACGCGGTCAAGGGCGTGGAGATCGGCGACGGCTTTGCCAGTGCCGCGCAGAAGGGCACCGAACACCGTGACCTGATCAGCCCGGAGGGCTTCCAGTCCAACCATGCCGGCGGCATCCTCGGGGGCATTTCCACCGGGCAGCAGGTCGTCGCCTCGATGGTGCTCAAGCCCACCTCCAGCCTGCGTCTGCCCGGCGCCACGGTGGACACGGCCGGCAATGCGGTCGATGTGATCACCACCGGCCGCCACGACCCCTGCGTCGGCATCCGCGCCACCCCCATCGCCGAGGCGATGCTGGCGCTGGTGCTGGTTGACCAGGCATTGCGCCACCGCGCGCAATGCGGTGATGTCGGCCAGATGAGCCCGCGCATCCCGGGCAGCATCGATGGCTGAACCACGGCCCCGCGTCTGGGTATCGCAGCCGCTGTTCGACGACACCGTCGCGCAGTTGGCCGCGTACTGCGAGGTGGTCGCCACGCCGGAGGTCACCGCGCATGACAGTGCGTCGATCCGTGCCCGCCTGGCCGGCATGGACGGCGCGCTGATCACGCTCAACGAGCGCGTCGGTGCGGCCGAGATCGCCAACGCGCCGGACCTGAAGGTCGTCGCCAACGTCGGTGTCGGCTACAACAACCTGGACATCGCGGCGTTGAGTGCGGCGGGCATCATCGCCACTAACACGCCGGACGTGCTCACCGAAACCACCGCCGACCTGGGCTTCTCGCTGCTGATGGCGGCGGCCCGGCGCATCGTCGAGTCGGACCGCTGGCTGCGCGAGGGCAACTGGGGGCAATGGTCGTTCACCACCATGCTCGGCGCCGACCTGCATGGCAGCACGCTGGGCATCCTGGGCATGGGCCGCATCGGCCAGGCCATCGCCCGCCGCGGCCATCATGGCTTCGGCATGAAGGTGCTGTACCACAACCGTTCGCGGTTGCCGCAGGACGTGGAACAGGCGGTCGGGGCGAGCTACGTCGGTTTCGACGAGCTGCTGGCGCAGGCCGATCACCTGGTGCTGGTGCTGCCGTACACCGCGCAGAACCACCACCTGATCGATGCTGCCGCACTGGCGAAGATGAAGCCCAGCGCCACGCTGGTGAACATCGCCCGTGGTGGCATCGTCGATGAGCTGGCGCTGGCCAACGCGCTGGCCAGCGGCCGGCTCGCCTCGGCCGGCCTGGACGTCTACGAGAACGAACCCAACGTGCGCCCGGAGTTGCTGGCGCTGCGCAACATCGTGCTGACGCCGCATATCGGCAGTGCCTCGCTGGCCACGCGCCGGGCGATGGTGCAGGTGGCCGTGGACAACCTGCTGGCCGGGCTGGGTCTTGGCCCGGCGGCCGGACAGCCGGCCAATGCCATCAATGGTGAGCTGCTGGCCGGCGGAAACGCCCGCATCATCGACACCAAAAAACGATAGGGAGCCTCCGAGGCTGTCTGCCGGAGGTTCCCCGAACCTGGCTCGACGTGTGTCCCCCCATCCTTTTTTCGAGTGCACCCCATGAGCAATGAAGCCCGTCGTTTCCACGTAGCCGTTGTTGGCGCCACCGGCGCCGTCGGCCAGACCATGTTGTCGATCCTGGCCGAGCGCAATTTCCCGATCAGCACGCTGAGCCTGCTCGCCTCCGAGCGTTCGGCCGGCCAGCAGGTCGATTTCGAAGGCCAGAAGATCACCATCCAGGACCTGGCCACGTTTGACCCGGCCGGCGTGGAGATCGCGCTGTTCTCGGCAGGTGGCGGCATTTCAAAGGAATATGCGCCGAAGTTCGCCGCCGCCGGCGCGGTCGTCATCGACAACTCGTCCTCGTTCCGCTACGACGACGACGTGCCGCTGGTGGTCTCCGAGGTGAACCCGGAAGCGGCGAAGAACCGCCCGCGCGGCATCATCGCCAACCCGAACTGCTCGACCATGCAGCTGATGCCGGTGCTGGCGCCGATCCATCGCGAATACGGCATCGAGCGCATCAACGTGGCCACCTACCAGTCCGTCTCCGGTGCCGGCCAGACCGGCATGGAGGAACTGGGCAAGCAGACCGCGCAGTTGCTGGGCTTCCAGGAGATCGAGCCGACCAAGTTCCCGGTGCAGATCGCCTTCAACCTGATCCCGCACATCGACGAGTTCCTGGACAACGGCTTCACCAAGGAGGAAATGAAGCTGGTCTGGGAGACCCGCAAGATCCTCGGCGACGACAGCATCCAGGTGAACCCGACCGCCGTCCGCGTGCCGGTGTTCTATGGCCACTCCGAGGCGGTCAACATCGAGACCAAGAAGAAGATCAGCACCGAGCAGGCCCGCGCGCTGCTGGCCAGCGCCCCGGGCGTGAAGGTCGTCGACGAGCGCAAGGCCGGCGGCTACCCGACCCCGGTCACCCATGCCTCCGGCACCGACCCGGTCTACGTCGGGCGTATCCGCGAAGATCTCTCGCACCCGCGTGGCCTGAACATGTGGGTTGTGGCCGACAACATCCGCAAGGGCGCCGCGCTCAACGCGGTGCAGGTGGCCGAGCTGGTCGCCAACGGCGGCTGAGCCCCTCCCAAAGCGCCGGCCCGAGGGCCGGCGTTTCCACTCCCGTGCACGGCTGCGGTATTCGAAAGGCGGGGCAGCCGTTATATTTGCCGCCATGAAACTTTGGGGCAGGGGCGTGATGCGCTCATTACAAGGCGTGCTGGTTCTCATCCTGGCGCTGTTCAGCAGTGCCGCGATGGCCTTGGGACTGGGCAACATCCGCGTGCTTTCCAAGCCGGGCCAGCCGTTGGTGGCCGAGATCCCGATCATTTCCAGTGATCCGGGCGAGATCGAGAACGCGCATGTCGGGCTGGCGTCGCCGGCCACGTTCGAGCGCGTGGGCTTGCCGCCGCCACAGGGGCTGGTCAACGAGCTGCAGTTCACCTTCGCGCAAGACCGTGAAGGCCGTTCGGTCATTCGTGTGACCAGCGCCACACCGGTGGACGCGCCGTCGGTGGGCTTCCTGATCGAAGTGGATTGGGGGCAGGGCCGCCTGGTCCGTGAGTATTCGGCCCTGGTCGCAGCGCCGGAAACGGCCACCGCGCTCTCCGAGCCGGTGATCGAGGCCCCGGCCGCCGCGCCGTCCAACCTGATTGCGCGTGAGCCCGAACCGCTGCCGGAAGCCCCAGCCCCCGTGCCGGCGCCTGTCGCGTCGCCGGCCCCGACACCCGCTCCCGTGCCTGCACCCGCGCCGGTCGCGGCGCGTCCAGCGGCGCCCGCTCCGGCGATGCCGGCGCAGGGCGGGCTGGCACCGGTGCGCCGCGGCCAGACCCTGTCGCAGATCGCCGGCGAGCTGTCGCGGCAGAACGGCGTGTCGATGAACCAGACCATGGTGGCGCTGCTGCGTGCCAACCCGGAGGCCTTCATCCGCGGCAACATCAACCTGCTCAAGCAGGGCGCGGTGCTGCGCACCCCGGCGCAGGAGGAACTGGCGCGGGTCGATGCCGCCCAGGCGCGGGCTATCGTCCAGGAACAGACCGCGCAATGGCGGCAGGCGCGTGCGGCGATCCCGCAGCCGGCCATCGCCGATGCGGCGGCCCCGGCGGCATCACCGTCCGCCAATCCGTCCGCCGCCGCGGCCAGCAGTGGCGCACGGTTGGAAATCGCGCCTGCCGTGGCCGGTGGGCAACAGACAGCAGGAATGACGACCGGGCTCGATGCCGGTGGTGAGGGTGACATGTTGGCAAATGAACAGTTGCGTCAGGCCAAGGAAGACCTTGCCACCCGTGATGCGGAACTGCAGGAACTGCGTGAGCGCGTCGGTGAGCTGGAAAAGCTCAAGGCACAGCAGCAGTCGCTGATCGCGATGAAGGACTCGGACCTGGCCGCTGCCCAGCAGCGCCTGGCCGAGGCCTCCAAGCGTGAGGGCGGCAGCTCGCCGATGTGGCTGTGGTTGGGCCTGGCGCTGGTGGTGGTCGCCGGCCTTGGTTGGTGGTTGGCCCGTCGCCGCAAGCCGTCGCCGCTGCCGGCGGCCCCGCGCGGCGGGTTCGACGTCGAGGCATTGGCGGCCACGCTGCCGGTGGCGGGCGCCGCAACCGCGGCCGGCGAGCCAGCCGAGGCGGACCCGTTGGATGATGAAGATGTGGCCGAGGTGTCCTTCGAGGAAGCGAGGCGGGACGACGTTGCCGAGGCCCCGGTCGTTGTCCAAGCCCCCCAGGTCGCCGAGCCCTCGCCGTATGACGAGCCGATGCCGGCCTGGTTGAAGCCGACCGCGCCGGTGGTCGCGCCCGCGGAGGTCGTGCCGGAGCCGCGCAACGAGCCCAAGCCGGTGCTGCTGTTCGAGGCGTCGCGCCAGTTCGACCGGCCGGCGCTCGAGACGCCGGCGGCCCCCGAACCCAGCGCCCGTGACGAGGCTGGCTGGCTGGCCGGCGACATGGCCGCGGTGGCGCCGCTCAATCCCGCGCCGGCCGGCCGCGAGCGGCTGGAACTGGCGATCGCCTACCTGGACCTGGGCGATGCCGAGACCGCGCGCACCCTGCTCAACGAAGTGGCGGTCGGCACCGACCCCAAGGCGCGCGCTGAAGCACTTGAACTGCTGAACCGACTGGGCTGAGGACACCGCATGAAACGTGAGCAACGCATCGACTATGTCGAGTTCGCCTCGCGCGACCCGGCCGCCAGCCGCCGTTTCTTCGAACAGGTGTTCGGCTGGACGTTCGAGGATTACGGCCCGGACTACACCGCCTTCGATGACGGCGGCTTGCAGGGCGGCTTCTTCCGCGGCACGCCGTCGACCAGCGAGGCGGGGTCGGCCCTGGTGGTGCTGTATGCCGAGCGCTTGGCGCCGCTGCAGGCCACGGTGGAAGCGCACGGCGGCAAGGTGGTCAAGCCGGTGTTTACCTTCCCGGGCGGGCGCCGTTTCCAGTTCATCGAGCCGGGCGGCAACGAACTGGCCATCTGGTCCGAGCGCGACAGCGACTGATCCATCGCGCCCGGCCGCGGCGACTGCAATCAAGAGGTTCAAACATGCGATACGCGCTGGGCGTGGAATACGACGGCAGCGAGTTCAAGGGCTGGCAGCAGCTCGGCGAGAGCGGCTGCGCCAGCGTGCAGGCCACCTTGCAGGACGCGTTGTCCTCGGTGGCCGATGCGCCGATCAGCGTGGTCTGCGCTGGCCGTACCGATGCCGGCGTGCACGGTGAATGCCAGGTGGTGCACTTCGATACCGAGGTCAGCCGTGCTCCGCGCGGCTGGGTGCTGGGCACGACCACGCGGCTGCCGCCCTCGGTCTGCGTGCGCTGGTGCGTGCCGGTGGTGGATGCGTTCCATGCCCGCTTCTCGGCAAGGGCGCGCCGTTACCGCTACCGCATCCTCAACCGCCAGGTGCGGCCGGCGCTGTACCGCCAGACCCTGAGCTGGGAGCGCCGCGCGCTGGATGCCGATGCCATGCACCGCGCCGGCCAGGCGTTGCTGGGCGAGAACGACTTCAGCGCGTTCCGCAGCGCCCAGTGCGAGGCCCTGCATGCGCGGCGCGAACTGCAGGCCATCTCGGTGCGGCGCCTGGGCGAGGTGGTCGAGGTGGAAGTGCAGGCCAATGCGTTCCTTCACCACATGGTGCGCAACATCGTCGGCTCGCTGCTGATGGTGGGGGCCGGCGAGAAGCCGGAGGGCTGGATCGGCGAGGTGCTGGCGCGGCGTGACCGCAACCAGGCCGGGCCGACCGCGCCTGCGCAGGGCTTGGTGTTCGTCGGGCCGTTGTATCCTGAACACTGGCATCTGCCGGCAGAGGTGACGCTGTGAGCCGTACCTTGTTCCGTACCCGCATCAAGTTCTGCGGCATGACCCGGGCCGGCGACATCCGCCTGGCCAGCGAATTGGGCGTGGACGCGATCGGCTTCATCTTTGCCCGGTCCAGCGCGCGCCGCGTGGCGCCTTCCGAGGCGCGGGCGATGCGCCAGGCCATCGCGCCGATGGTGGACGTGGTCGCCTTGTTCCAGAACAACAACCGCGAGGAAGTGCGTGAGGTGCTGCGCGCGGTGCGGCCCACCCTGCTGCAGTTCCATGGCGAGGAAGACGACACGTTCTGCCGCAGCTTCAACATGCCCTACCTGAAGGCGATCGCCATGGGCGGCGATGCCGAGGTCACCGCGCGCGGGTTGCAGCAGCTGTACCCGCATGCGGCCGGCTTCCTGTTCGACAGCCACGTCAAGGGCGGCAGCGGCGGCAGCGGGGTGGCCTTCGACTGGTCGCGGATCCCGCCCGGCGTGCATCGTCCCTACCTGTTGGCCGGCGGGATCACCCCTGACAATGTCCATGACGCGGTGCTCGCGACCCAGCCGTGGGGCGTGGACGTGTCCAGCGGCATCGAATCGGCGCCCGGCCTGAAGGACGGCTACCGGATGCGCCAGTTCGTCGAGGAAGTGCGGCGCGCGGACGCGCAGCCGGCGCAGGACTGAGTCATTGCAATTGGCTGAATGGCCGCAGATGCCGGCGACGGTACGCACATTCCCGATGAAAACCGTGGACCTGGTCGTTGTCGTCACGGCAATTCCCTTATCATCGGGAAATCGGCGAAAGCACGGATGCCGGCGGATGGGGAACCACGCGTATCACTTCAGGTAAGGAGTGCAGGGCGGTCCGCACGGCGGCCGGGTGCCACAAGGAAAGGGTGCATGGCGGAATTCTTGGAAGTAGCGCTGTCATATCCGACGCTGCCTTACAGCGTCGTACTGTGTTTTGCCGTCATCTATTGGCTGCTGGCTGCGACCGGCATCGTCGACGACGGGGGCATCGGTAGTGGCGATGGCGCGGATTTCCACTCCGGTGACGCCGGCGCGACCGGGCTTGCGGGCATGTTCGCGCGCATGGGCCTTGGCGGGGCGCCGACCATGCTGGTGGTCCTGCTGCTGGCATTCTTCGGCTGGTCGATCACCTATCTGGTGCAGTTGTTCTTCCTGCAGCCGTTGCCGGCGCTGCTGCGCTGGGGCGTGGGCACGGCAGTGGCAATCGCTGCCTTGGTCCCGGGCGCCGTGGTGTCGGCATGGGTGCTGCGCCCGATCCGTCGTTTCCTGATGAAGCTGCGCGCGGTGCCGCAGGAGTCCATCCTCGGCAAGGCCGGGCGGGTCTCCTCGCCGGAAGTCACCGCCGAGCAGGGCTACGCCAGCGTCGACGATGGCGGTGCCGGCCTGATCCTGCAGGTGCGTGCGCAGCCGGGCAGCCGTTTCGTGCGCGGTGACCGCGTGCGCCTGGTCCAGTATTTCCCGCAACACAATCATTACCTGGTGGTTGGCGAAGCCGACCTGCCAGCGTTGGACGTTTTCATCCCCCAAGTATCAGGCGACAAGGAGAAGCACTGATGAGTTTAGCTGCGCTGGCCCCGTTCATTATCGGCGTGGGCATATTGCTGGTATTCCTCCTTGGCCTGGCCGGGTTGTTCAAGGCGTTCTACAAGAAGGTCGACCAGGGCACCGCCCTGATCGTCAATGACATGAGTTCCACGCCGAAGGTGCATTTCACCGGCGCGCTGATCATCCCGGTGCTGTACCGCGCCGAGCTGATGCGCATCAGCCTGATCACGCTGCAGGTGGACCGCCGCGGCAAGGAAGGCCTGATCTGCCGCGACAACATGCGCGCCGACATCACCGTGGCGTTCTACCTGCGCGTCAACGAGACCCAGGCCGACGTGCTGCGCGTGGCCAAGGCCATCGGTGCCGACCGCGCCTCGGACAAGCATGCGGTGGACGAGCTGTTCAACGCCAAGTTCTCCGAAGCGCTGAAGACGGTGGGCAAGAAGTTCGACTTCACCCAGCTGTTCGAGAAGCGCCAGGAGTTCCGCGACGAGATCATCGCGGTGATCGGCAATGACCTCAACGGCTATGCGCTGGAAGACGTGGCTATCGACTACCTGGAGCAGACCCCGAAGTCGCTGCTGGACCCGAGCAACATCCTCGACGCCGAAGGCATCCGCAAGATCACCGAGCTGACCGCCGCGCAGAACGTGATCACCAACGAGCTGGCGCAGAACGAGCGCCTGGCCATCACCAAGAAGAACGTCGAGGCCAAGGAAGCGACCTTGGCGCTGGAACGCCAGCAGGCCGAGGCCGAGGCGCGCCAGAAGCGCGAGGTGGATACCATCCGTGCCCGCGAAGAGGCCGAAACCCTCAAGGTGCAGGAGGAGCAGCGCCAGCTGTCCGAGAATGCCCGCATCGAGGCGCAGCAGCTGATCGACATCCGCGAGCAGAACCGCCTGCGCGAGGTGGAAGTGGCCGAGCAGAACCGCCAGCGCGCGGTGGCCATCGAGGTCGAGCGCGTGGCCCGTGCACGCCAGCTGGAGCAGGTCACCACCGACCGCGAGGTGCAGCTGCAGGGCGTGGAGCGTGACAAGGTGGTCGAGCAGGGCAAGATGGACGTGGCCAACATCACCCGCGAACGCATCTCCATCGACAAGACCGTGGCGCAGGAAGAAGAACGCATCAAGGAAGTGCGCCAGGTGTCCGAGGCCGACCGCCTGAAGCAGGTCGCCATCCTCGAGGCCGAGGCAGAGGCGCAGGAAGCCCTGCTCAAGCAGGTCAAGGAAGCCGAGGCCGCCGAAGCGGCGGCCAAGCACCGCGCGGTGGAGATCACCACGCTGGCGCAGGCCGAGTTCGACGCTGCCGGCAAGCAGGCCGAGGCCAAGAAGGCCTTGGCCGAAGGCATCCGTGCCGAACGTGCGGCGCCGGGTCTGGCCGATGCGCAGGTCAAGGAAGCCGGTGCGCTGGCGATCGAGAAGGTGGGCATCGCCGAGGCCCGCGTGGTCGATGCGATGGCCGATGCCAACTTCAAGCAGGGCAGCGCCGAGGCCAAGGTGCTGGCCGAACAGCTGGCCGCGCGTGCGAGCGGCGAAGAGCAGATGGGCCGTGCCAAGGCAACCGCCGCCGAGACGCTGGGCCTGGCCGAAGCCTCGGTCATCGAGAAGAAGCTGACCGCCGAGGCCGAGGGCCTGACCCGCAAGTTCCAGGCGATCGATTCGCTGGGCGAAACCGCGCGCGGCCATGAAGAGTTCCGCATGACCCTGGACACCAGCCTGAAGCAGGCCCTGGCCACGCTGGACGCCGGCAAGGAAATCTCCAAGGAGAACGCCGAGGTCATCGCCAGCGCGCTGCGCAATGCCGACATCGACATGGTCGGCGGCGACGGCGGCATGTTCGAGAACCTGGTCAAGGCGGTCTCGCTGGGCAAGTCGATCGAAGGGCTGACCGACAAGAGCCCGATCGTGCAGGACCTGATGCAGCGTTACCTTGGCGTGGACATGAGCGCACGCGGCAAGCCAGCCAAGCGCATCGCCAATGAAGGTGCCGCGGAAGCGGATGCCGGCTGAGTGAGTACGTCCCTGCGCGGCGTGGCCGCGCGGGGGCGCAACCGGGGCCGTCCGCCAACAGCGGGCGGCCTGCGTGGATGATGGCGCGCACGGTCCGCCGACGCGGTGGCCGGGCGGTTGCCATGGCAGGGAACAATCGATGGCCGATACAAACCAGGAGGCCGCCGTCAGCGACGCCGGCTCCATCGCCGACCAGGCAGTCGCCCAGGGCGGTGCCTACGAGGTGCTGCGCAAGCGCCTGAGTGACCAGGGCGCGCGTTTGCGCCAGGTCGTGGACGTGCTGAACCAGCGGCGCCTGCAGGAGTTCGGCGACAGCCGCATGGAGGTGATCGGGCGCTTCCGCATCCGCACCGAGAACAACTGCGTCGGCCGCGACATCGTGCAGGTCGGCGATGACCTGCTGCTGTTCGGCTACAACGTATTCATCGGCTTGAAGACGCAGACCCGGGTCGAGGACGTGTTTGGCCTGTACCGGCTGGTGGAAGGCGCCGAGGGCTATGACGTCACCCCGGTCGACCTGAAGAGCAGCTTCCTGGCCCAGCCCGGCTTCGTCCACGATTTCAACGAGCTCTATGCCTATTACAAGCACGCCCGGCTGCTGCAGCTGATCGTGCGCGACGGCAAGCTGCTGGCGGCGTTCCAGATCGGCGAACGCAGCACCGACGTGCGCGTGTTCCGCTGGGCGGTTGCGCCCGGGGGCGAGCTGACCTACATCGATGCGCGCGGCGAACGTGACATCGCGCTGCCGCCGCCGTTCGACTTCGAGTGGACCCGTGCCAGTCGCGACATGCTGGTGACCGGGCGCTTCCCGCACCTGAACATCCTGGACACCATCTTCGTGGAGACCACCGGTGGCGACCTGACCATCAAGGTGGAAAACAACACCGAGACCGGGCAGGGCGTGTACAGCGAGCCGGTCGAGGACAGCACGCAATCGGTGGACGATGCCACCGTCGATTTCGCCCAGGTCGGCTCGCTGATCCTGCTCAAGGTGCAACCCTACCGCGAGGACACTTGGCGTGGCCTGATCTACAACACGTTGACCGGCAAGGTGGTGCGCAACGACGCCATCGTGCAGGCCTGCGTACAGCTGCCCGATGACCACGGCATCATCTTCCCGGGCGGCTATTACCTGCAGAACGGCGAGCACAAGGCCTTCGATGCCTCGATGCAGGGCATGCGCTACAAGCGTTCGATCCGCTCGCCCAACGGCGAGGACATGCTGTACATCTTCTACGAACGCGAGGCCGGCAAGTCGGCGCTGTTCGTCTACAACAGCATCCAGCGCGCGTTGCAGAACCCCGTGTTCGGCCTGGGCTACGCGTTCCTGCGCGATGGCCGCATGGTGCTGTTCAACGCCGAGAACCAGGAGCCGACCCGCATCCATCCGATGCAGGTCTGGCAGACGCCGTTCAGTAGCGACGAGTTCGCCGCGCACCGCCCGGCCGGCACCAGCTTCATGGCCCGCATCGGCAACGCCGAGCTGGTGCGTGGCATCTCCAACCTGCTCGATCTCGGTCGCGAGATCGACAGCCGCGAGGTGTCGCTGACGCGCTATGAGCTGCTGACCCACAACGCGCGGCGCCTGTTCGACGCACACCACTGGCTGGATGACGCCAACTGCGAGGGCGCGGCTACCTTGCTGCGCGAGATCAGCGCGACCGGCGAGTCGATGCTCGACGAGTACGAGAAGGTCGAGAGCATCCGCAAGCAATCGGCGCAGGCAATGGCCGAGGTCACCGGGCATCACAAGGCGCTGCTCGGCCGGCTGCAGCCGCAGAACTGGTCGAAGATCGGCGAGTTCGTCGAGGCGCTGGGCGAAATCGGCAAGCTGCGCGGACGGCTGCTGACCGTGCGCGACTTCCGCTACGTGGACGTGCCGGCCATCGATGCGATGAATGCCTCGTTGCAGGAAGCGCATGACCGCGTGGGCGCGGCGACCGGCCAGTTCCTGGGCAGCGACAAGGCATTGCAGCCATTCGCCGAACGCCTGCAGGCATTGGATGGCGCCGCGCAGCAGGCGCAGACCGCGCGCCAGCTCGCCGACCAGATCGAGCAGATGCAGGGGATGTCCGGCGAGCTGGACATGCTGTCCGAGCTGATGGCCAGCCTGAAGGTGGATGATGCCGCGCAGCGCACCCAGGTGGTCGAGGTGATTTCCGGCATCTACGCCAAGCTCAACCAGGCGCGTGCGCGTGCCGACCAGCGTCGCCGTTCGCTGGGCTCGGCCGAAGCCGTGGCGCAGTTCGGCGCGCAGTTCTCGCTGTTCAGCCAGGCCATCACCAGCGCGCTGGGCCTGGCCACCGACCCGGAACGGGCCGACGAGCAGCTCTCGCGCCTGATGGTGCAGCTGGAGGAGCTGGAGAGCCAGTTCGGCGAGCACGAGCAGTTCCTGGGCGACATCCTGAGCAAGCGCGAGGAACTGCTCGACACCTTCGAGTCGCACAAACAGACCCTGCTGGACGCACGCCAGCGCAAGGCGCAGTCGGTGCTGGACGCCGCCAACCGCATCCTCGATGGGTTGGCCAAGCGTACCGAACGCTTTGCCAGCGTCGATGAGCTCAATGCGTTCTTTGCCGGTGATCCGCTGATCCTGAAGCTGCGCGAGCTGGCCGACCGGCTGCGCGAGTACAAGGACAGCGTCAAGGCCGACGATGTCGAGGCCCGCCTGAAGGGCGTGCGCGACCAGGCAGTGCGGGCATTGCGCGACCGCAGCGACCTGTTCGAGGGTGGCGGCAACGTGATCCGGCTCGGCCGCCACCGTTTCAGCGTCAATACCCAGCCGCTGGACCTGACCATCCTGCCGCGTGGCGACGGCCTGGCTGTGCACCTCACCGGCACCGATTACTACGAGTCCATCGTTGATCCGGAACTGGAGGAGCTGCGCGACTATTGGCCGGTGGCGCTGGATTCGGAGTCGCCCGCGCTGTACCGCGGCGAGTACCTGGCCGGGCTGGTGCTGGATGCGGCCCTGCGCGGCAGCGATGGCCTGAGCCTGGAACTGCTGCAGCGCGATGCCGCGCAGCCGGAGGCGCTGGGCAAGCGTATGCGCGACTTCGCCGCGCCGCGGTACCGCGAAGGCTACGAGAAGGGCATCCACGACCACGATGCCACCCTGATCCTGCAGGCACTGCTGCCGCTGTACCAGAACGCCGGCACGCTGGTGCACGCCGCCGGGCCGCGTGCGCTGGCGGTGTTGTTCTGGGCGCGCGAGGGCAAGCGCGAGGATGTCAGCCAATGGGCCGAGCGTGCCGCCGGCGTGTTCGCCATCGCCCGCCTGTTCAACGCGCGCGAAGGACTGGATGCGCTGCGTCAGGAAATCAGCAGTGCGCTGGATGCTTTCCAGGCCGAACACCAGCTGCCGTTCGATGCCGCCATCGCCGGTTTGGCCGGCGACTACCTGCTGGCCGAACTGGCCAGCGGCGAGCCGACCTTCGGCTTCAGTGGCTATGCACGGCAGTTGCAGGCCGGCTTGCGCGAGCAGCTGCAGGCGGCCGGGCAGGCCGATGCCTTCGACCGCAGCCTGCAGCGGCTTTCCAAGCGCCTCTCGCTGCAGTGGGCGCAGGTGGTGCAGTGGTTGAACGCCATGTGCAGCCAGCCGAAGTTCGCGGCGCTGGCCGGCTATGTGCCCGAAGCGGCGGCGATGTTGCTGGGCGAGCGGGCGCTGCGCAGCCAGGTCCGCGAGGTGACCCTGATCGCCGATGTTGCCGGCCTGCTCGGCGAGCATCCACGCGTGCGCGAGGGGCACCTGCAGCTGTCGGTGGACGATTTCCTGCAGCGCTGGCAGGCGCACCGGCGCCAGTTCCAGCCTGGCTTCGAGCGCTACCAGGCGCTGCGCCAGCGCATCAGTGCGCGTGAACGCGATGCATTGCGCCTGAGCGAGTTCCAGGCGCGGCCGTTGAGTTCGTTCGTCCGCAACAAGCTGATCAACGACGTCTACCTGCCCATCATCGGCGACAACCTGGCCAAGCAGATGGGCACGGTCGGCGAGAACAAGCGCAGCGACCTGATGGGCCTGCTGATGATGATCAGCCCGCCGGGTTACGGCAAAACCACGTTGATGGAATACGTGGCCAACCGGCTGGGGCTGGTCTTCATGAAGATCAATGGCCCGGCGCTGGGCCACGAGGTGCGCTCGCTGGACCCGGAGCAGGCCCCGGATGCGACCTCCCGGCAGGAGCTGCTCAAGCTCAACCTGGCGCTGGAGATGGGCAACAACACGATGCTGTATGTTGACGACATCCAGCACACCCACCCGGAGTTCCTGCAGAAGTTCATCTCGCTGTGCGACGGCACCCGTCGCATCGAGGGCGTGTGGAAGGGCCGCACCAAGACCTACGACCTGCGCGGCAAGAAGTTCTGCGTGGTGATGGCCGGCAACCCGTACACCGAGTCCGGCGAGGTGTTCAAGGTGCCGGACATGCTGGCCAACCGCGCCGACATCTACAACCTCGGCGATGTGCTGGGTGGCATGGAAGACGCCTTCAAGCTCAGCTACATCGAGAACAGCCTGACCTCCAGCCAGGTGCTGGCACCGATGGCCACGCGCGACTTGGCCGACCTGTACGTGCTGGTGGACAAGGCCAGCGGCAAGGAGGTGTCCACCAATGCATTGAGCCATGCCTACAGCGGTGCGGAGATCAACGAGATCGTCGCCACGCTGGAGCGGCTGATGCAGGTGCGCGAGGTGGTCTACCGGGTCAACCAGCAATACATCGCCAGCGCAGCGCAGGCGGACAAGTACCGCGTCGAGCCGCCGTTCAAGCTGCAGGGCAGCTACCGCAACATGAACAAGCTGACCGAAAAGATCTCGCCGGTGATGAATGCCGCCGAGCTGCAGCAGTTGGTGTCCGACCACTACCTGGGCGAGTCGCAGCTGCTGACCAGTGGTTCTGAAGAAAACCTGCTCAAGCTGGCCGAACTGCGTGGCGTGCTCGATGCCGCGCAGCAGGCGCGCTGGGAGCAGATCAAGCGCGACTTCATGCGCGACAAGGCGATGGGCGGTGACGACGCCGACACCGGCGCCCGCGTGGTCGCGCAGTTGGCCGACATCGCCACCGGCCTGCAGGGGCTGCGGGTCGAGGAACCGCAGGTGGTTGCCCCGGTTGCGGCCGCCGAGGAAGCCCCGTGGGCGCGGATCGTCGACCTGCTGCAGGCGCTGGCCGCGCGTCCGCCGGCGGTGGTGGAGGCACCTGCGGTCACGCCGGCGCAGCCACCGGACCTGACCCCGCTGCTGCAGGCGCTGGTGGCCACGCAGGCGCGGCAGGGACAGGTGGGCGATGCGCTCGCCGGCCTGGCCGCGCAGTTGCAGGAGTGGTTGGCGAAGGAGGGTACCGGCAAGGCGGCGACCCCGCGCGTGCGCCGCGCACGCACGCCCGAGGAAAAGGCGCTGGACGAAGCACTGATGCGGCACTTCTACGGTGGCAGCGTGGTGGTGCCGGGCCAGCAGGGCAGCCAGGCCAAGCCGTCGCCCGACGATGCCTGAGTCCGCGCTCGTCGCCCTGCCGCCGCCCCCGGACCGGTCCCGCCAGGTGGACGATCCGCTGGAGGCGGCCGGCTTCGGCAACGAGGTGCTGGCAGCGGCGGAGCGGCTGATCGGCCCGCCGCAACGGGCAACGGCCGCGCAGCGGCTGGTCGATGAGATGGCCAACATCCAACTGGCATTGCAGGCCACGGACGTGGCCGCATTGCGGCGTTCGGCAGGCCTGATCGGCCGTTTGCTGGGGCGCGATGTCGAGGCACAGGAGCGCGCCGAGCAGTTGGCCGAGCAGTTGGACATCTGCCTGCTGCGCGCCGATGCCGAGCTGCGCGGCCTGCAGCGGGACATGGTCGCCCAGCAGCGGCAGGCGGCGCGGGTGGACGTGGCGGTGACCGCCATCGAGCAGTGGGCCGACGCCGGCGAGGCCATGCCGGCGCCGACGCAGGAAGCCGTGCAATTGGCCCTGCAGCGGCGCCTGCAACACCTGCGCGGTGTGGCCCGGTTGCGCCAGATCGAGGCCGACCAGTTGCACCTGCTGCATGCGCAGGGCCTGGAGCTGAGCGAGCGCTACCAGCGGATCCGCGACGTGCTGCTGCCGGTATGGCGGCAGCAGGCGCTGGCGTTCAGGGCCGCGCAGATGCCGGCGCGGCTGCAGCAGGCGGCCGACAGCCAAGCGCGCATCCTCGACGAGGTGGTGGCCATGCAGGCTAGACTGCGTTGAATGAATCCCGGTTTCTGATGTTGGTTGGCGCGGCATGGCCCGCGCATCTACACCCAAGGAGAGTTGCTGATGACGCAGGACAATATCCCGGTGCCGAGCGGCCCCTCCACCGAAGTGGATGCCGGCATGCTGGTCGCGCTGGGCCTGAGCGACGCCGACCGCCCGCAGATCGCGCAGGTCGTGCGGACCCTGGACGACATCAGCCCGGGCAACCTGCACGTGTTCGGCCGCGAAGCGGCGGGCAAGAGCGCCGCGTTCTCCACCCAACTGCTGGACCACGTGCGCAACCGCGACCTGGACGCCTCCGGCGACAAGCTGGGCGAAGTGGTGCGCATCGCCCGTTCGCTGAAGCTGGACAGCCTTCAGGAGCGCTCGAAGGTGCCGGTCATTGGCGGATTGATCGACCGCATGCGCGCCTCCAAGGGCGAGCTGGTGCAGAAGTTCAGTGACACCAACCAACAGATCGAGCAGTTGATGCGCGACGTCGGTACCCAGCAGGCACAGATGGGCCAGCGCGTCGGCGAGTTCGACCGCATGCATGCCATCGTCCGCGACGAGCGGCAGAGCCTGGGCATCCATATCGCCGCCGGCAAGCAGCGGCTGTCCGAGCTGCAGCAGGAGCTGCAGTCGCTGGTCGGGCTGGAAGACCCGCAGTCGCGGATCCGCCGCGGCGAGATCGACAACGCGGTGCGCCTGCTCGACAAGCGTGTCGGCGACCTGACCGTGATGCAGCACGCGGCCGACCAGTCGCTGCCGATGATCCGGCTGATCCAGGCCAATGCGATCCAGCTGATCGAGAAATTCAACACCGTGCGCGACATCACCATCCCGTCGTGGAAGCGCCAGTTCGCGATCCAGTTGTCGCTGGGGGAACAGAAGAACGCGGTGGAGCTGTCCAATGCCATCGACGACGCCACCAACGAACTGATGCGCCGCAATGCCGACCTGATGCGGCAGACCTCGGTGGACACCGCCAAGGCCAACCAGCGCGCCGTGATCGACGTGGCCACCCTGCGGCATGTGCACGAGCAGCTGATCGCCACGGTGGAGGAGGTGCGCAACATCCATCGCGAAGGCATGCAGCAGCGCCAGCAGGCCGAAGTGGAGCTGGCACGTTTGCGCGAGGACGTGCAGCAGCGCCTGGCCCAGCCCACCCAAGGCTGACCCACTGGCAGGAGCGGCCTTGGCCGCGACGCAAATGCAGATCCGGGTGTCGGCAAAACCAGTGCCAGCCGGGAGGCTAGGGATGCGGCTCCGGCGAGCGGTCGATGGGTGTCGGTTTCGCGGCCAAGGCCGCGCCTGCGACGGGTGTCAGGCCAGTTGGCGTTGCAGCCATGCCGAGAGTGCATCCACCCGCGGATCGTCCCCGTTGCCAGCCGTGCACAGCGCCCAGCTGCCTTCGGTATCGACGAAGCCCCACGGGGCGATCAGCCGGCCATTGACCAGGTCCTCGGCCACCAACGGCTCGGGTGCGATGGCAATGCCGATCCCGGCCACCGCCGCTTCCAGCTGGTAGTACAGGTGTTCGAATCCGGTGCCGTAGCGCAGTTGCCCGGGGTCAAGGGCATTCAGCGCCGCCCAGGTCGGCCAGGCCTGTGGGCGCGAACGGGTATGCAGCAGCTCGTACGACAGCAGCGCTTCCAGCGGTTGCCTTGCCAGCGCATGTGCGCCGATCAGTGAAGGGCTGAATACCGGGCCGATCCGTTCGGTGGCCAGGTGATGCACCTGCCAGCCGGCCGGCCACGGTGCCTGTCCCAGCAGCAGGGCTGCATCCATGCCTTCCAGGCGGGGAGGGAAATCGCCGTCCTGTGCGGCCAGGTGCAGGGTCAGCCCGGGCAGGTCGCGTTGCAGTGCCTGCAGGCGCGGGATCACCCAGCGCGCCAGCAGGCTGCCCGGGCAGCCCAGCACGAACGCGGCGTTGCGTGCCGGCCGGCGCAGGGCCGCCACGCAATCGCGCAGCTGGGCGAACGCGCCGGAGGTTGCTTCGAGCAGGCGATGACCGGCGGCGGTTGGACGGATGCCGCGGCCGTCACGCTCGAACAGGGTCACGCCCAGCTCCTCCTCCAGGGCCCGCAGCTGGCGGCTGACCGCGCCATGGGTGACGTGCAGCTCGGCGGCGGCATGGCTGACGCTGCGCAGGCGGGCGGCGGCCTCGAAGGCACGCAGGGCGTTGAGCGAGGGCAGGGTGGCGGGGTCCTTCATGTGAGTTTTTCTAACACATGGCCCAGAAAGAATCGATTTCTATGTAACAAGGGCTGCGTTAGAGTGCGGGCCTGTTCCTCGTTGCCTGATTGCCATGACCGCTGCCCCGATCGACGATTTCCACGCTTTTCCCGATGCCCGGGGCCATTTCGGCCGCTATGGCGGCAGCTTTGTCGCCGAGACCCTGGTCGGCCCGTTGCAGGAGCTGGCGCAGGCTTACGACCAGGCGCGGGTCGATCCGTCCTTCATCGCCGCCTATGACAAGGACCTGAAGCATTACGTCGGCCGGCCCAGCCCGATCTACCACGCCGAGCGGTTGAGCAAGGACGTGGGCGGGGCGCAGATCCTGCTCAAACGCGAGGACCTGAACCACACCGGCGCGCACAAGATCAACAACACCATCGGCCAGGCCCTGTTGGCCGCACGCATGGGCAAGACCCGCATCATCGCCGAGACCGGCGCCGGCCAGCACGGCGTGGCCTCGGCCACGGTGGCCGCGCGGCTGGGCCTGGAGTGCGTGGTCTACATGGGCGCCACCGACATCGAGCGTCAGAAGATCAACGTCTACCGCATGAAGCTGCTCGGCGCGACGGTGGTGCCGGTCAGCAGCGGCTCGGCCACGCTCAAGGACGCGCTCAACGAGGCCATGCGCGACTGGGTGACCAATGTGCGTGACACCTTCTACATCATCGGCACCGTCGCCGGCCCGGACCCGTACCCACGCATGGTGCGCGACTTCAATGCCATCGTCGGCCGCGAGGCGCGCGCGCAGATGCTGGAGGACTACGGCCGGCTGCCGGATGCGATCACCGCCTGCGTCGGCGGCGGTTCCAACGCCATCGGCCTGTTCCATGCCTTCCTCAATGACCCACAGGTGAAGATCTACGGTGCCGAGGCCGCCGGTGACGGCATTTCCACCGGCCGCCATGCCGCCTCGATCTCGGCCGGCCGCCCCGGCGTGCTGCACGGCAACCGCACCTATGTGCTGTGCGATGACGACGGCCAGATCACCGAAACCCACTCCATCTCGGCTGGCCTGGATTACCCGGGCGTCGGGCCGGAGCATTCCTTCCTGGCCGACACCGGACGTGCACAGTACCTGGGCATCACCGACGAGGAGGCGCTGGCCGCCTTCCATCGCCTGACCCGTACCGAAGGCATCCTGCCGGCGCTGGAATCCAGCCATGCGGTCGCGCAGGCGATCAAGCTGGCGCGCGAGCTGCCCAAGGACGCGCTGGTGCTGTGCAACCTGTCCGGACGTGGCGACAAGGACGTGCATACCATCGCCGCCCGCGAAGGGCTGGTGCTGTGAGCGTGCCGGTGCTGCGTGCAGCGTTGATGTGCGTGGTGGCCGGGCTGGCCGCCTGCACGCCGGCCGAACCGGAGGTCGTGCCGCCCGCCCCGGCGGCACCTGCATCTACAGTGCAGGCCCCGACCCCGACCCCGGCCCCGACCCCGACCCCGACCCCGGCAGCTGCCGCGCCCGCCGATCTCTCCCGGTTTGGTGAGCTGCGCATCGGTGCGCCGTTCGGCAAGGCGCCGGGTGACCGCGCCTTCGTTTCGGCTGGCATGCGCGAGCTGATGGAAGGCGATTGCGAGTACTACGACCAGGGCAGCCTGCCGGAAAGCATGTCGATGATGGTGCTGGGTGACCGCATCGCCCGGTTCGAGATGGACCTGGAGCAGGACCCCAGCGTCGCGCTCGATGCGCCGCCGGCCGGTGCGCCTGCTCTTCCGTTCGGGCTGTGGACGGGCATGCGCGTGGCCGAGGCCAAGAAGCGCCTGCCCGCCGGCGTGGTGACCTCGCCGCATGCCTACAACTCCCCGGATGGCGATTACCTGACCTGGACAGACAAGGCCAGCAAGCTGGCCATTCGGCTGGAAACCCTCAATGGCGTGGTCACCGCGATCTATTGGGGCCAGCCGGACGCGGTTGAACTGATTGAAGGATGTGCCTGAGATGTCCGTGACCCGAATTGATGAATGTTTCGCACGCCTGCGCGCTTCCGGGCGCAAGGCGCTGATCCCGTTCGTGACCGCCGGCGATCCGTCGCTGGAGGCGACCGTGCCGGTGATGCATGCCCTGGTGGCCGCCGGTGCCGATGTGATCGAACTAGGTGTGCCGTTCTCCGACCCGATGGCCGACGGCCCGACCATCCAGCGCAGCTCCGAGCACGCGTTGGCGCGGGGTGCCACGCTGCGCTACGTGTTCGACAGCGTCGCCGCCTTCCGCCAGCAGGACAGCAAGACCCCGGTGGTGTTGATGGGCTACCTCAACCCGGTCGAGATCCGCGGCCCGGCCCGGTTTGCCGAGGAAGCGGTGAGCGCCGGCGTGGACGGCGTGCTGCTGGTCGACCTGCCGCCCGAGGAGGCCGAGGAAACCCGGGCGGCCTTCACGGCCGCCGGCCTGGCGCTGATCCTGCTGGCCTCGCCGACCAGTAGCGAGCAGCGTCTCACCACGCTGTGCGAAGCCGCGCAGGGCTACCTGTACTACGTGAGCTTTGCCGGTGTCACCGGTGCCTCCGAGCGGCTGGACAGCCAGGCGGCCAGTGAACGCCTGCGGCTGTTGCGCCAACGCAGCAATGCCCCGGTGGTCGCCGGCTTCGGCATCAAGGATGCGGCCAGCGCTGCGGCGATGGCGGTGGACGCTGATGGCGTGGTGGTCGGTAGTGCGCTTGTCTCCGTACTGGCTGAGACGTCGACCCCGGAGGCTGCTGCCGAAGCCGCCACCCGTTTCCTGGTCCCGCTGCGCGACGCGCTGGGTCACTGAGCGGCCCGTAGAAGCGGCTTCAGCCGCGAAACCGATACCGCCAGAACACACGCAATCGCCGGCCCGCTGGGGGGCGGTTGGTGATATCGGCTTTGCGGCCGAGGCCGCTCCTGCCGGGTTTGCCGGCGCTGCAAACGTACGCAGCAGTAGGGTTTCGGGCTACGCCGTGGTCGCAGGGGTGAGCTAGACTGTCGCCCCTGTCGCGGCCTGCGGGCCGCCCTGAATGGAACCATCATTCCGCATGAGTTGGCTCAGCAAGTTGATGCCGTCCGGCATCCGCACCGACAACACGCCCTCCAAGAAGCGCAGCGTCCCCGAAGGCCTGTGGGAAAAGTGCAGCAGCTGCGGCGCGGCCCTGTACCGCCCCGAGCTGGAGGAGAATCTCGAGGTCTGCCCCAAGTGCGGGCATCACATGGCCATCCGCGCCCGCGCGCGCCTGGCCGCGCTGTTCGACGCCGACAGCACCACCGAGATCGCCGCCCGCCTCGGGCCGACCGACGTGCTGAAGTTCAAGGACCAGAAGAAGTACAGCGACCGCATCAAGTCCACCCAGAAGAACACCGGCGAGTACGACGCGCTGGTGGCCATGCGTGGCCTGCTCAAGGGGCGGCCGCTGGTGGCCTCGTCCTTCGATTTCGCCTTCATGGGCGGTTCGATGGGCTCGGTGGTCGGCGAGCGCTTCTCGCTGGCGGCTGAAACCGCGCTGGAGATGGGCGCGCCTTACGTGTGCTTCTCCGCCAGCGGCGGCGCGCGCATGCAGGAAGGCCTGTTCTCGCTGATGCAGATGGCCAAGACCTCGGCCGCGCTGGGCAAGCTGCGCGAGGCCGGCCTTCCGTACATCTCGGTGCTGACCCATCCCACCACCGGTGGCGTGTCGGCCTCGTTCGCGATGCTGGGCGACATCAACATCGCCGAGCCGCAGGCGCTGATCGGCTTTGCCGGCCCGCGCGTGATCGAGCAGACCGTGCGTGAAAAGCTGCCGGAAGGCTTCCAGCGTTCCGAGTTCCTGCTCGAACACGGCGCCATCGACCAGATCTGTGACCGTCGTGAAATGCGCGACCGCCTGTCCGACCTGTTGGCCATGATGATGCGCCAGCCCCAGAACCAGGACGAAGCGGCCTGATGAGCGCACGCAAGTATTTCGGTACCGACGGCATCCGTGGCCGCGTCGGCAAGGGGGTCATTTCCGCCGATTTCGTGCTGCGCGTGGGCAATGCGCTGGGCCGGGTGCTGGTCGAGCGCAACGGTGGCCAGCCCACCGTGGTGATCGGCAAGGACACCCGCATCTCCGGTTACATGTTCGAATCGGCGCTGGAGGCCGGTTTGGTCGCGGCCGGCGTCAACGTGCAGTTGATCGGCCCGATGCCGACCCCGGCGGTGGCCTTCCTGGCGCACACGCTGGGCGCTGATGCCGGCATCGTCATCAGTGCCTCGCACAACCCGCACTACGACAACGGCATCAAGTTTTTCTCCGGAGAAGGGGAGAAGCTCGACGACGCCACTGAACTGGCGCTGGAAGCAGCGATGGACCAGCCCTTCAGTACGGTCGAGTCCGAGCAGCTGGGCAAGGCGATGCGCGCCCGTGACGCGGTGGGCCGCTACATCGAATTCTGCAAGGCCAGCGTGCCGCGCGACTTCTACCTGCGTGGCCTGAAGATCGTGCTGGATTGCGCCCACGGCGCCACCTACCACGTCGCTCCGCTGCTGTTCCGCGAGCTGGGCGCCGACGTGGTTGCGATCGGTGCCGAGCCCAACGGTGTGAACATCAATGACGGTGTCGGCTCCACCCACATCGACAACCTGTCGCGCAAGGTGGTCGAGGTCGGTGCCGACCTGGGCATCGCCTTCGACGGTGACGGCGATCGCGTGCTGATGGTTGATGACACCGGCGCGGCGGTCGACGGCGACGGCCTGTTGTACCTGCTGGCCAAGGCCTGGCAGGCCAGCGGCCGCCTGCGCGGCCCGGTGGTCGGCACGCTGATGACCAACTACGGGTTGGAACAGGCGCTGGAGCAGCTGGGCATTGCCTTCGTGCGTGCCAATGTCGGTGACCGGTACGTGCACCAGGCGCTGGTCGAAGGCAATGGCGTGCTCGGTGGCGAGGCGTCCGGCCACATCCTGTGCCTGGACCGCGCCACCACCGGCGATGCCATCGTCAGCGCGCTGCAGGTGCTGGAAGTGCTGGGACGCGATGGTGTCAGCCTGCGCCAGGCGCTGCAGGGGCTGGCCCAGGTGCCGCAGAAGACCATCAACGTGCGCCTGGAGTCCGGGGCACGGGAGGTGGTGAACAGTGCGCCGGTACAAGAGGCACTGGCTGCCGCGCAGCAGGCCGTGGCCGGGCGGGGCAGGGCGTTCCTGCGTCCCTCCGGCACCGAGCCGGTGGTGCGTGTCACGGTCGAGGCCGACGAGGCCGGGCTGATGAGCGCCACGCTGGAGGCCCTGGCCGATGCGGTGCGTTCGGCTGCCGCACAGGTTTGAGCTGGATCATGGTGTTGTCCCGGGGCGCTCGGTTCCAATGGCCGCCGCCCCGTTTCCCTTTCTGGAGTTTCAAATGAGTTCCCGTATTCCCACCCTCGACATCACCCGCTTTGACACCGACCGTGAGGCCTTCGTGGCCGAGCTGGGCGCGGCGTACCGCGAGTGGGGCTTCGCGGGTATCCGCAACCACGGCATCCCGCAGGCCGAGATCGATGCCGCCTACGACGTGTTCAAGGCCTTCTTCGCCCTGCCCGAAGCGGTGAAGAAGCAGTACCACATCGCCGGCGGTGGCGGTGCCCGCGGCTATACCCCGTTCGGCGTGGAAACGGCCAAGGGCTCCAAGCACTTCGACCTGAAGGAGTTCTGGCACGTCGGTCGCGAGATCCCGGACGATTCCAGGTACCGCGACGTGATGCCGCCGAACCTGTGGCCGAGCGAGGTGCCGGGTTTCCGTGAGTACGGCTATGGCCTGTACCAGAAGCTCGACAACCTGGGTTCGCGCGTGCTGTCGGCGCTGGCGTTGCACATCGGTCTGCCGCAGGACTACTTCGCCGACAAGACCAACAACGGCAACTCGATCCTGCGCCCGATCCATTACCCGCCGATCACCACCGACGACATCCCCAATGTCCGTGCCGGTGCACATGGCGACATCAACTTCATCACCCTGCTGGTGGGCGCCAGTGCCGCCGGCCTGGAGGTGCAGTCGCACGAGGGCGAGTGGGTGCCGTTCACCTCGGACGCGGACACCATCGTGGTCAACATCGGCGACATGCTGCAGCGCCTGACCAACCACGTGTACCCGTCGACCATCCACCGGGTGGTCAACCCCCCGGGCGACCTGGCCCGCCAGCCGCGCTACTCGGTGCCGTTCTTCCTGCACCCGAACCCGGACTTCCTGATCGATGTGCTGCCCTCGTGCATCACCCCGGAGAATCCGAGCCGGTACCCGGAGGCGATCACCGCCCATGGCTTCCTGGAAGAGCGCCTGCGCGAGATCAAGCTGAAGTAACGCCCGGTGCCGGCTCTGCCGGTTCCGGTTCGTCCGCAAGCGCCGTCGCGGCCCCTGGCCCGGCGGCGTTTGTGCATGTTGTCCCGCTTTGTCCGCAGTTGTCCTGCCGATGTCTGCATTTCGGCTATCCTTCGCCCACCTTTTTAGAACTGGGAGTCACTCCTGAATGCGCCAGAAGATCGTTGCCGGTAACTGGAAGCTGCATGGCAGCCGTCAATTCGCCACCGAGTTGGTGGGGCAGGTGGCTGCCGGGCTGCCGCTGGAGGGAGTGAAGGTGGTGATCTTGCCGCCGTTGCCGTACCTGGGCGACCTGGTCGAGGACTTCGAGGGTGCGGCGCTGGAATTTGGTGCGCAGGACGTCAGCTGTAATGAAAAGGGTGCCTATACCGGTGAAGTTTCGGCCAGCATGCTGATTGATGTCGGCGCCAGTCATGGCTTGGTGGGGCATTCGGAGCGCCGCCAGTACCACCATGAGAGCAGCGAGTTGGTGGCACGCAAGTTCGTGGCAGCCATCCACGCGGGTCTGACGCCGGTCTTGTGCGTGGGTGAGACGCTGGAGCAGCGGGAGGCGGCGCAGACCGAGCAGGTCATCGCCGCGCAGCTGGCGCCGGTGCTGGATCTGGCCGGGGTCGAGGCCTTCGCCAGGGCGGTAGTGGCCTATGAACCGGTCTGGGCGATCGGCACCGGCCGGACCGCCACGCCGGAGCAGGCGCAGGCCGTGCATGCGTTCATCCGTGGCGAAGTGGCCAAGCGCGATGCTAGAATCGCTGATTCGCTGCCGCTGCTCTATGGTGGCAGCGTCAAGCCCGACAATGCCGCAGAGCTGTTTTCGCAGCCTGACGTTGATGGCGGGCTGGTAGGCGGCGCATCGCTGGTGGCGGCGGATTTCCTGGCCATCGCGAGGGCAGCAGCCGGTCGCTAACGGGTGAATTGTCCGGGACGGATTTCAAATGCTGATGTTGATCCTCAATGTGGTCTATGTGCTGGTGGCGATCGCGATGATCGCGCTGATCCTGATGCAGCGCGGTTCTGGCGCCGCGGCGGGCTCGGGTTTTGGTGCCGGCGCTTCGGGTACGGTGTTCGGTGCGCGTGGCGCGTCCAACTTCCTGTCCAAGTCGACCAAGTGGCTGGCCGTGGTGTTCTTCGGCATCAGCCTGTTCATGGCCTGGTACGCCAGCCATGGCGCCCGCTCCTCCGGTGAAGGCCTGGGCCTGATGTCGACCCAGATCGAGGCCCCGGCGGCTACCCCGGCCGCGCCGGCCGGTGAGTTGCAGTCCATCCCGCAGGCCCCGGCGGCCGGCGAAGTGCCGCAGGCAGCAGCCCCGGCAGAAAATATTCCGTCCAGTAGTGAAGAAAAGCCTGCCGAAGGCGCACAGAAAGACTGAAGACGGTTACAATACGCGGCGCTCTGCTGAACCAGCAGGGCCGACGTAAGCCCAGGTGGCGGAATTGGTAGACGCACTACCTTGAGGTGGTAGCGACGAGAGTCGTAGGGGTTCGAGTCCCCTCTTGGGCACCATAGTTTGTAAGCGGGTACACGGGATGCAGCAGCCTCCCGTCGTGGCAAGTCCCGTCAATCCCCCATGCCTTGGCGCCCTTCGGGTGTCCCGGGCAGAGGCAAGAGAGAATCGCTGTGCTGGCCGAATATTTGCCGTCTCTGCTGTTTCTGATCGTCGCCACCGGCATCGGCGTCACGCTGATGTTGATCGGTCGGTTCCTCGCTCCCCGTTCGCCGGACAACGAGAAACTCTCGGCCTACGAGTGTGGCTTCGAGGCGTTCGAAAACGCGCGCATGAAGTTCGACGTGCGTTACTACCTGATCGCCATCCAGTTCATCGTCTTTGACCTGGAAATCATCTTCATCGTGCCTTGGACCCAGGTCTTCATGGAGCTGGGCGCCCGCTCGCTCGTGACCATGGGCCTGTTCGTGGGCATGTTGTTCCTCGGCTTTATCTACGTTTGGAAGAAGGGAGCGCTGGAATGGGAGTGATTCAGACTCTCGACGGCCTGATGAACAACCCCGTCCCGGAAGGGCGGGTTGATGACATTCTGCGGCCTGAAGGCGAGAACCCCCTGCTCGAGAAGGGCTACGTGACCACCAGCGTCGACGCGCTGTTGAACTGGGCGCGTACCGGCTCGATGTGGCCGATGACCTTCGGTCTGGCCTGCTGCGCGGTGGAGATGATGCACGCCGGCGCCGCCCGCCTGGACCTTGACCGTTACGGCGTGGTGTTCCGCCCGTCGCCGCGCCAGTCCGACGTGATGATCGTGGCCGGCACCCTGGTCAACAAGATGGCCCCGGCGCTGCGCAAGGTCTACGACCAGATGCCCGACCCGAAGTGGGTCATCTCGATGGGTAGCTGCGCCAATGGCGGCGGCTATTACCACTATTCGTATGCCGTGGTGCGTGGCTGTGACCGCGTGGTGCCGGTGGACGTGTACGTCCCGGGTTGCCCGCCGACCGCCGAGGCGCTGGTTTACGGCATCTTGCAGCTGCAGAAGAAGATCTGGCGCACCCAGACCATCTCCCGCTGACGATCCCCCTTTCAAATCAAGAGCACGCCAGCCCCCATGGCCCAGCAAGCACCTTCAATCATCGACCGACTTGCCGCACGTTTCGCCGGTGCGCAGGTCAGCGTGGTCGAACCGCGCGGCGAAGTGACGCTGGAGGTGTCCGCCGCGGACTGGCATGCAACGGCCCAGGTGCTGCGTGACGAGCTCGGCTTCGAGCATGCCACCGACCTGTGCGGCGTCGATTACCTCGGCTACGGCAGCGACGAGTGGGATACCTCGGACGTCTCCTCGCACGGTTTCAGCCGTGGCGTGGAAGGCAAGGGCGCCGGCCGTTTCGCGTGGGGCGAGTTCCCCAGCCACGAAACCGCCGAAGGCGCCCGCCCGGATGCACTGCCGAAGCAGCGCTTCGCGGTGGTCGTCCAGCTGCGTTCCTACCAGCACAACCAGCTGCTGCGCCTGCGCTGCTTCGCTCCCAGTGAAGAACTGCCGGTGGTGGCCTCGCTGACCGACATCTGGCCGGGCCTGAACTGGTTCGAGCGCGAGGCGTTCGACCTGTACGGCGTGATCTTCGAAGGTCACCCGGACCTGCGCCGCATCCTGACCGACTACGGTTTCGTGGGCCATCCGTTCCGCAAGGATTTCCCGCTGATCGGCAACGTCGAAGTGCGTTACGACGAAGAAAAGAAGCGTGTGGTGTACGAGCCGGTGACTTCGGTCGAGCCGCGCGTCGGCGTGCCGCGCGTGATCCGCGATGACGCCCGCTTCCAGACCGCGGAAGGCGAGCGCGCGCTGACGGAGGCAAGCAAGTGAGTGAGTTCCATCAGGCCTCGCAGGCCTTCGCCAGCAATCCCGCCGAAGCCCGGCAGGAGATCCGCAACTACACCATGAACTTCGGCCCGCAGCACCCGGCCGCGCATGGCGTGCTGCGCCTGATCCTGGAAATGGACGGTGAAACCATCGTCCGTGCCGACCCGCACATCGGCCTGCTGCACCGCGCGACCGAGAAGCTGGCCGAGTCCAAGCCGTTCAACCAGTCGGTCGGCTACATGGACCGCCTGGACTACTGCTCGATGATGTGCAACGAGCACGCCTACGTGCGCGCGATCGAGACCCTGGTGGGGATCGAGGCGCCGGAACGTGCGCAGTACATCCGCACCCTGTTCGACGAAGTCACCCGCATCCTGAACCACCTGATGTGGCTGGGTTCCAACGCGCTCGATCTGGGCGCGATGGCGGTGATGCTGTACGCCTTCCGTGAGCGCGAAGAGCTGATGGACTGCTACGAGGCGGTCTCCGGTGCGCGCATGCATGCGGCCTACTACCGTCCGGGCGGTGTGTACCGTGACCTGCCGGACACGATGCCGAAGTACAAGGAGTCGCGCTGGCACAAGGGCAACGCCCTCAAGCGCCTGAACGCATCACGCGAGGGTTCGCTGCTGGACTTCCTGGAGAACTTCACCAACGAGTTCCCCAAGCGCGTAGACGAGTACGAAACCCTGCTCACCGACAACCGCATCTGGAAGCAGCGTACGGTCGGCATCGGCGTGGTCAGCCCGGAGCATGCGCTGGCATGGGGCATGACCGGTGTGATGCTGCGCGGTTCGGGCATTGCCTGGGACCTGCGCAAGAAGCAGCCGTACGCCAAGTACGACGCGGTTGATTTCGACATCCCGCTGGGCGCCAATGGCGACTGCTACGACCGTTACCTGGTCCGCGTGGCCGAGATGCGCGAATCCAACCGCATCATTAAACAGTGCGTGCAGTGGCTGAAGGCCAACCCGGGCCCGGTCATGGTCAAGAACTTCAAGATCGCCCCGCCGGCCCGTGCCGAGATGAAGGACGACATGGAAGCGCTGATCCACCACTTCAAGCTGTTCAGCGAAGGCTACTGCGTGCCGGCCGGCGAGACCTACGCCGCGGTCGAGGCGCCGAAGGGTGAGTTTGGCTGCTACCTGATGTCCGACGGCGCCAACAAGCCGTTCCGCGTGCACCTGCGTGCGCCGGGCTTCGCCCACCTGTCCTCGATCGATTCGGTCGTGCGCGGCCACATGCTGGCCGACGTGGTGGCGATGATTGGTACCTACGACCTCGTGTTTGGTGAGGTCGACCGGTAATGCCGGGCAACAACACAGCGCCCGGTGCCTGCGCGGCTTGCCTGCTGCAGGTATCGGTTTTTCAGGATTTGGTATTCGTTGAGGTCGGCCGATGAAGGCGACAGGTAATTACGAGGCAGCACGCGACGTCGACCCGATGGTCGTGTTGAGTGACAAGACGCGTGCCCACATTGACCACTGGTTGACCAAGTTCCCGCCGGAGCGCAAGCGTTCGGCGGTGCTGCAGGGCCTGCACGCCGCGCAGGAGCAGAACCAGGGCTGGCTGACCGACGAGCTGATCGCCGGCGTGGCCAAGTACCTGGACCTGCCGTTCGTGTGGGCCTACGAGGTCGCCACCTTCTACTCGATGTTCGAGACCGAGAAGGTGGGCCGCAACAACGTCGCCATCTGCACCAACATCAGCTGCTGGCTCAACGGCGCCGACGACATCGTCCGCCATTGCGAGAAGAAGCTGGGCATCAAGCACGGTGAATCGACCCCGGACGGCCGCGTCTACCTCAAGCGCGAGGAAGAGTGCCTGGCCGGCTGCGCGGGCGCGCCGATGATGGTCATCAACGGTCACTACCATGAGCGCCTGACGCTGGACCAGGTCGACGCGCTGCTGGACGGGCTGGAGTAAGGCATGGCACACCACGAATCCAAGGGCCCGGTCGGACCGGCGCCGCTTCCGCACAACGTGGTTTACACCACGCTGCACTACGACACCCCGTGGTCGTACGAGAGCTACCTCAAGACCGGCGGTTACGCCGCGCTGCGCAAGATCCTCGAAGAGAAGATCCCGCCGGCCGACGTGATCGAGATGGTCAAGCAGTCCGGCCTGCGTGGCCGCGGCGGCGCGGGCTTCCCGACCGGCCTGAAGTGGTCCTTCATGCCCAAGGGCGACGTGCAGAAGTACATCCTCTGCAACTCGGACGAATCCGAGCCGGGCACCTGCAAGGACCGCGACATCCTGCGCTACAACCCGCACTCGGTGGTTGAGGGCATGGCCATCGCCTGCTACGCCACCGGTTCCACCGTGGGCTACAACTACCTGCGTGGTGAGTTCCACCACGAGCCGTTCGAGCACTTCGAGCAGGCCCTGGCCGATGCCTACAAGCATGGCTGGCTGGGCAAGAACGTGCTGGGCAGCGGCGTGGACATCGACATCTACGGTGCGCTGGGCGCCGGCGCCTATATCTGCGGCGAAGAAACCGCGCTGATGGAATCGCTGGAAGGCAAGAAGGGCCAGCCGCGCTACAAGCCGCCGTTCCCGGCCAACTTCGGCCTGTACGGCAAGCCGTCGACGATCAACAACACCGAGACCTACGGCTCGGTGCCGGCGATCATCCGCAACGGTCCGGAGTGGTTCAAGGGCCTGAGCCTGACCAACAACGGCGGCCCGAAGTGCTTCTCGGTCTCCGGTTGCGTCACCAAGGGCGGCAACTTCGAAGTGCCGCTGGGCACCACGTTCGACACGCTGCTGGAAATGGCCGGTGGCCTGCGCCCGGGCCGCAAGCTGAAGGCGGCGATCCCGGGTGGTGTCTCGATGCCGGTGCTGACCGCCGAGCAGCTCAAGGACCTGCCGATGGACTACGACACCATCCGTGCGCTGGGCTCCGGCCTGGGTTCGGGTGCGATCGTGGTGCTGGACGACAGCGTGTGCTGCGTCAAGTTCGCCTGCCGCATCAGCCAGTTCTTCCACAAGGAATCGTGCGGCCAGTGCACCCCGTGCCGTGAAGGCACCGGCTGGATGCACCGCGTGCTGGAGCGCATCGTCGCCGGCCAGGCCACGATGGACGACCTGCACCAGCTCAAGACGGTGGCCGGCCAGATCGAAGGCCACACCATCTGCGCGTTCGGTGAAGCGGCGGCATGGCCGATCCAGGGTTTCCTGCGCCAGTTCTGGGACGAATTCGAGTACTACATCGTCAACGGTCATTCGATGGTTGACGGCAAGAAGGTGGAGGCTGCTGCCGCATGAGCGCGCAACCGGTAAATCCAAACGTGCCGCCGGACCACGTCTCGATCGAGATCGATGGCCAGGCACTGGTCGTGCCCAAGGGTTCGATGATCATCCAGGCCGCCGACAAGGCCGGCATCCCGATCCCGCGCTTCTGCTACCACGAGAAGCTGCCGATCGCCGCCAACTGCCGCATGTGCCTGGTCGACGTTGAAAAGTCGCCCAAGCCGTCGCCGGCGTGCGCGACCCCGGTCATGGATGGCATGAAGATCCAGACCCGCAACGAGAAGGCACTCAAGTACCAGCGTTCGGTGATGGAGTTCCTGCTCATCAACCACCCGCTGGACTGCCCGATCTGCGACCAGGGCGGTGAGTGCGAGCTGCAGGACGTCTCGCTGGGCTACGGCCGTTCGGTCAGCCGCTTCAACGAGCGCAAGCGCGTGGTGGCCGACGAGGACATGGGTCCGCTGGTCGCCACCGAGATGACCCGCTGCATCCAGTGCACCCGCTGCGTGCGCTTCACCGCCGAAGTGGCGGGCACCTACGAGCTGGGTGGCATGTCGCGCGGCGAGAACCTGCAGATCGGCACCTACGACGGCAAGCCGCTGACCACCGAGCTGTCCGGCAACGTCATCGACGTGTGCCCGGTTGGCGCGCTGACCAACAAGGTGTTCCAGTTCAAGGCACGCCCGTGGGAGCTGACCGCGCGCGAGTCGCTGGGCTACCACGACGCGATGGGCTCGAACCTGTTCCTGCACGTGCGCCGCGGCGAAGTGCTGCGCGCGGTGCCGCGTGACAACGAGCTGGTCAACGAGTGCTGGCTGTCCGACCGCGATCGTTACTCGCACCAGGGCCTGTATGCCGCTGACCGTGCGGTCAAGCCGCTGCAGAAGGTCAACGGCGAATGGAAGGAAGTGAGCTGGGCCGAAGGCCTGGCCGCTGCCCGCGAGATCCTTGACGCCAACCGTGGCGACGACCTCGGCGTGCTGGTGCATCCGTCGACCTCCAACGAGGAAGGCGCGCTGCTGGCTCGTCTGGCCGCCGGCCTGGGTTCGAACAACCTCGACCACCGCATCAACAACCGCGACTTCTCCGATGCGCCGGTAGCCGAAGTGTTCGGCGCCTCGCTGGCCGACATCGAGAACGCCGACCGCATCGTCGTGCTGGGTAGCAACATCCGCCACGAACTGCCGCTGCTGCATGCCCGCCTGCGCAAGGCGCAGACCCAGCGTGGCGCGCAGATCTTCGCGGTCAACCCGGTGGAGTTCGACTTCGCCTTCAAGCTGGCCGGCAAGCAGATCGTCGCCCCGTCGCGCTTCGTCGAGGCGCTGGGCAACGCACAGCTGGTCGATGCGGTGAAGGGCGGTGCCAACACCGTCATCATCGTCGGTGCGATTGCCGAGAATCACCCGCAGGCCGCCGCGATCCGTTCGGCCGCCAGTGCATTCGCCGCCGCCACCGGCGCCAAGCTGTGCCGCATCCCGCAGGGCGCCAATGCCGTTGGCCTGTCGCGCGTCGGCGTGCTGCCGGCCGGCAAGGACGTCAACGCGATGCTGGCGCAGCCACGCAAGGCCTACGTGCTGTACGGCATCGAGCCGGGCCTGGACTTCGCCGACACCAACGCCGCCCGCAAGGCGCTGGCCGGTGCCAAGGTGGTGTCCTTCAGCCAGTATGCCTGTGCCTCGACCCGCGACGTCGCCGACCTGATCCTGCCGATCGGCGCGCTGCCGGAGGTCGACGGCACGCTGACCAACCTCGACGGCCGCGAGCAGGTCGCCCGTGCCGGTGGCAAGCTGCAGGGCGAGGCCCGCGAGGGCTGGCGCGTGCTGCGTGCGCTGGGCGGTGACATGCAATTGGCCGGTTTTGGCTTCACCGATCTGGCCGGCCTGCGCGCGAGCATCGCGCCGGTGTCGGTCAAGGTGGCCGCTTCGGCACAGCCGCAGGTGGCGGGCGAGGGCCTGGAGGTCGCTTCGACCCCGGCCATCTACCGCACCGATGCCGTCGTCCGCCGTGCCCAGGCACTGCAGGCGCATCCGCTCAACACCGACCCGCGCATCGTGCTCAATGCCGACGATGCCGCGCGCCTGTCGCTGGGCGAGGGCCAGATGGCAAAGGTCGGCAACGATGCCGGTCGTGCCACGCTGCCGGTGGTGGTCGACGCGCGCGTCGCCGCCGGTACGGTTTGGATTGAATCGGGCCACGGCGCGACCGCGCCGCTGGGTGCCGCACGTGTAACGGTGGTGGCTGCATGAACGAGTTGCTGTTGAACGCGGTCGACCCGCTGCACCAGTGGTTCCTCGCCCTGGGCGACATCGGCATCGTCCTGTGGACGGTGCTGAAGATCCTGCTCATCGCGATGCCGGTGATCATCTCGGTGGCGTTCTACGTGTTGTGGGAGCGCAAGCTGATCGGCTGGATGCACGTCCGCCACGGGCCCATGTACGTGGGCCTCGGCGGCCTGCTGCAGGCCTTCGCCGACGTCACCAAGCTGCTGTTCAAGGAAATCATCGCTCCGGCCAGCGCGCACAAGGCGATGTACGTCATCGCGCCGCTGATCGTGCTGGCGCCGTCGTTCGCGGCGTGGGCGGTGGTGCCCTTCGACTACAAGCTGGTGCTGTCCAACGCCAACGTCGGCCTGCTGTACCTGCTGGCGATGACCTCGCTGGGCGTGTACGGCGTGATCCTGGCCGGTTGGGCGTCCAACTCGAAGTACGCCTTCCTCGGTGCGATGCGTTCGGCCGCCCAGGTGGTCAGCTACGAAATCGCGATGGGCTTCGCGCTGGTCGGCGTGATGATCGCCGCCGGCAGCCTGAACCTGACCGACATCGTGCTGGCGCAGAAGGGTAATTCGGGCCTGTTCGACTGGTTCCTGCTGCCGCTGCTGCCGCTGTTCGTCGTGTACTGGGTGTCCGGCGTCGCCGAGACCAACCGCGCGCCGTTCGACGTGGTGGAAGGCGAGTCGGAAATCGTCGCCGGCCACATGGTCGAGTACTCCGGCGGTGCGTTCGCGCTGTTCTTCCTGGCCGAATACGCCAACATGATCCTGGTCAGCTTCCTGATCTCGATCTTCTTCCTGGGTGGCTGGCTGAGCCCGCTGCAGGGTTGGGTCAGCGGCGATGTGTCGCCGTGGATCAACTGGATCTGGGACGGTGGCTGGCCGTGGCTGCTGCTCAAGGTGCTGTTCTTCGCCAGCGCCTACATCTGGTTCCGTGCCAGCTTCCCGCGTTTCCGTTACGACCAGATCATGCGTCTGGGTTGGAAGGTGTTCATCCCGCTGACCATTTTCTGGATCGCGGTGACGGCACTGATGGTGTTCTACGGCGTGATCCAGAAGGGCGTTTGATTCATGAATAAGATCACCCACTATTTCAAGAGCCTGCTGCTCCTGGAGCTGCTCGGAGGCCTGTGGCTGACGTTGAAGTACACGTTCAAGCCCAAGTACACCGTGCTGTACCCGATGGAGAAGTTCCCGCAGTCGCCGCGCTTCCGCGGCCTGCACGCCCTGCGCCGTTATCCCAACGGTGAAGAGCGCTGCATCGCCTGCAAGCTGTGCGAAGCGGTGTGCCCGGCGCTGGCCATCACCATCGACTCGGCCAAGCGCGAGGACGGCACCCGCCGCACCACGCGTTACGAGATCGATCTGTTCAAGTGCATCTTCTGCGGCTTCTGCGAGGAAAGCTGCCCGGTGGACTCGATCGTCGAGACCCACATTCTCGAGTACCACTTCGAGAAGCGTGGCGAAAACATCATCACCAAGCCGCAGCTGCTGGCCATCGGCGATCGGCTTGAAACCGAAATCGCCGAGCGCCGCGCCGCCGACGCTGCTTTCCGCTGAGGTCTCGAGATGGATTGGGTAAATATCGCTTTCTGGTTCTTCTCGATCATCGCGGGCATTTCGGCCGCGTCGGTGATCAGCGTGCGCAACCCGGTGTATGCCGTGCTGTGCCTGATCCTGACCTTCTTCTCGGTGGCCTGCGTGTGGCTGCTGGTGGGGGCCGAGTTCCTGGGCGTCACGCTGGTGCTGGTGTACGTCGGTGCGGTGATGGTGTTGTTCCTGTTCGTGGTGATGATGCTGGACATCGATACCACCAACCTGCGTGAAGGCTGGGTGCGCTACCTGCCGGTGGGCCTGGTGGTCGCGGTGGTGATGCTGGTGCAGATGCTGACCCTGATCGGCATCAAGGCCCGCATGGCGCCGTTCCCCGTGGACAACGCCGCCGCGGTCGCCGCGGACACCTCCAACATCACCTGGCTGGCGCGCAGCCTGTTCACCGAATACCTGCTGCCGTTCGAGTTCGCCGCAGTGATCCTGACCGTCGCCGTGGTGGCAGCCGTGATGCTGACCCTGCGCCGCCGTCAGGGCCTGAAGACGCAGAACCCGACCGAGCAGACCATGGTCAAGGCAAAAGACCGCCTGCGCATCGTCAAGATGGCCGCCGAGAAGCCGGTGGTGCAGGTGCAAGCGAACAACGAAGGTGGCGAGGAGGCCAAGCCATGATTTCCCTGGGCCATATGCTCGCGCTGGGCGCGGTGATGTTCTGCATCTCCGTCGCCGGCATCTTCCTGAACCGGAAGAACATCATCGTGTTGCTGATGTCGATCGAACTGATGCTGCTGTCGGTCAACATCAACTTCATCGCCTTCTCGCGTGAGCTGGGCGATACCGCCGGCCAGCTGTTCGTGTTCTTCATCCTGACCGTGGCCGCAGCCGAAGCTGCAATCGGCCTCGCGATCCTGGTGACCTTGTTCCGTACTCGCCACACCATCAACGTGGGCGAAGTTGATTCGCTGAAGGGCTGATCCGAGATGGAAATCACTCTCTCCAAGAGTCTGTTGATCGCAGTGGTGCTCGCACCACTGTTCGGCAGCATCATCGCCGGCCTCTTCGGACGCCAGGTCGGGCGCAAGGGCGCCCAGTACATCACCATCCTCGGCGTGGCGATCAGCTTCGTGCTGTCCGCACACACGCTGTACCAGCTGCTGTGGGGTGGGGCGCAGCCGTTCAACCAGAACATCTACACCTTCTTCGAGGTCGGCCAGTACGCGGCCCACGTCGGCTTCATGATCGATCGCATGACCGCCATGATGATGGTGGTGGTGAGCTTCGTATCGCTGCTGGTGCACATCTACTCCATCGGCTACATGTCCGAGGACGACGGCTACCAGCGCTTCTTCAGCTACATCTCGCTGTTCACCTTCTCGATGTTCACGCTGGTGATGAGCAACAACTTCCTACAGCTGTTCTTCGGCTGGGAAGCGGTGGGTCTGGTGTCGTACCTGCTGATCGGCTTCTACTTCAAGAAGCCCAGCGCCATCTTCGCCAACATGAAGGCCTTCCTGGTCAATCGCGTCGGTGACTTCGGCTTCCTGCTGGGCATCGGCGGCATCCTGTGGGCGTTCGGTACGCTGGACTACGCCACCGTGTTCGCCAATGCCGGCACCGTGCTGGGTACCGATGCCACCGGCCATGCCATGGTGCAGCTGATCGGTGACCACCAGTGGTCGATCGCCACCGTGATCTGCATCTGCCTGTTCATCGGCGCGATGGGCAAGTCGGCCCAGGTGCCGCTGCATGTGTGGCTGCCGGACTCGATGGAAGGCCCGACCCCGATCTCGGCGCTGATCCACGCCGCGACGATGGTGACCGCTGGCATCTTCATGGTCACCCGCATGTCGCCGCTGTTCGAGCTGTCGCAGACCGCGCTGGACTTCATCCTGTTCATCGGTGCGACCACGGCCTTCTTCACCGGCCTGATCGGCATCGTGCAGAGCGACATCAAGCGCGTGGTTGCCTACTCGACGCTGTCGCAGCTGGGCTACATGACCGTTGCCTTGGGCGTGTCCGCCTACTCGGGCGCCGTGTTCCATCTGATGACCCACGCCTTCTTCAAGGCGCTGCTGTTCCTGGGTGCCGGCTCGGTGATCATCGGCATGCACCACGAGCAGAACATGCTGAAGATGGGCGGCCTGCGCAAGTACATGCCGATCACCCACATCACCATGTGGATCGGTACGCTGGCCCTGGTCGGCACCCCGTTCTTCGCGGGCTTCTACTCCAAGGACACCATCATCGAAGCCGCCGCGCACCACGCGCAGCATTCGTCCAGCTGGGTGGCCACGTATGGCTACTGGGCGGTGCTCGGTGGCGTGATCGTCACCAGCTTCTACAGCTTCCGCCTGCTGTTCCTGACCTTCTTCGGCAAGGAGCGCTTCCGTGACGCGCACGATGACCATGGCCATCACGGCCATGGCCACGATGACCACCACGGTCACGGCGCCCACGAACCGCACGAGTCGCCGCTGGTGGTGACGGTGCCACTGATCCTGCTGGCCATCCCGTCCATCCTGATCGGCTTCTTCACCATTGGCCCGATGCTGTTCGGCACCGGCTGGGACGGTCATGCCGCCGAGGGTGGCGTGCCGGGCCAGGCCATGTCGTTCTTCACCGGCATCGTTGATTTCTACGACCCGGCACGCGACACCATCGCCGCCGTGGGCAAGGAGTTCTGGCACGGCTCGGTGGCCTACGCGCTGCACGGCATGATGATGCCGGCGTTCTGGCTGACGGTTGCGGGCTTCATCCTGGCGTGGGTGTTCTACGTCTGGAAGCCGGAACTGGCCGGTCAGGCGCGCAAGAACCTGGCACCGCTGGTTTCGGTGCTGGAAAACAAGTACGGCTTCGACAAGCTCTGGATCGACGGCTTTGCCGGCGGTGGTGTGCAGCTCGGCAAGGCCGCCCGTGCCGTGGACAGCACGGTCGTCGACGGTGTGGTGGTGAATGGTTCGGCCCGTCTGGTCGACCTGGCTGCCAACCTGCTGCGCCGCACCCAATCCGGTTTCCTCTACCACTACGCCTTCGCGATGATCATCGGCCTGATTGCCCTGCTGGGCCTGCTGATGCATTTCTGGCGTTGACCTGTACGGAATAGAAGACGTGTCGAACTGGCCCCTACTTAGTGTTCTCATCTGGCTGCCGATCATCGGCGGTGCGTTGATCCTCGCCGTGCGCAACGCCCAGACCGCCCGTTGGGCGTCGCTGGCGGTGGCATTGCTCACCTTCCTGTTGAGCCTCGGCCTGCTCAGCGGCTATGACCGCGGCGCCGCCGACGTGATGCAGTTCGTCGAGCAGCATCCGTGGATCCCGGCCTTCGGTATCGGCTACAACCTCGCCGTCGATGGCATCGCCATCGCGCTGGTGCTGCTGACCACCCTGGTCGGCGTGCTGGCCCTGATCGGCGCCTGGGGCGTGGTCGACAAGCGCGTGAACCAGTACGTCGCCGCCTTCCTGATCCTGGAGGGCGTCACGGTCGGCATCTTCGCCGCCACCGACGCGATGCTGTTCTACGTGTTCTTCGAAGCCATGCTGATCCCGATGTTCCTGATCATCGGCGTCTGGGGCGGCCCGCGTCGCATCTACGCGGCCATGAAGTTCTTCCTGTACACCTTCCTCGGCTCGGTGCTGATGCTGGTGGCGCTGATCTACCTGTACCTGAAGGGCGGCAGCTTCCAGCTGGCCGACCTGTACCAGCTGCAGTTGTCGGCCAAGGAACAGACGTGGATCTTCTTCGCCTTCCTGATCGCCTTCGCGGTCAAGGTGCCGATGTTCCCGGTGCACACCTGGCTGCCGGATGCGCACGTGGAAGCGCCGACCGCCGGTTCGGTGATCCTGGCTGCCATCGCGCTGAAGATCGGTGGCTACGGCTTCCTGCGCTTCAACCTGCCGATCGTGCCGGACGCCAGCGCCGAGTGGGCCTGGCTGGTGATCGCGCTGTCGCTGGTGGCGGTGATCTACGTCGGCCTGGTCGCGATGGTGCAGGACGACATGAAGAAGCTGATCGCCTATTCGTCGGTCGCACACATGGGCTTCGTCACCCTCGGCACGTTCACCGCGCTGTGGCTGGTGCGTGAGGCCGGCAACGCCGACGCCGCCCGCCTGGGCCTGCAGGGCGCCATGGTGCAGATGATCTCGCACGGCTTCGTGTCCGGTGCGATGTTCTCCTGCGTGGGCGTGCTGTACGACCGCATGCATAGCCGCCGCATCGCCGATTACGGCGGCGTGGTCAACGTGATGCCGTGGTTCGCCACCTTCGCGTTGCTGTTCTTCATGGCCAACTCGGGCCTGCCGGGTACCAGCGGCTTCGTGGGTGAATTCATGATCGTGCTGGCGTCCTTCCAGTGGAACCCGCTGGTGGCACTGGGTGCGGCGACTACGCTGATCATCAGCGCCGCGTACTCGCTGTGGCTGTACAAGCGCGTGTTCTTCGGCGAGGTGGGCAATGCCCATGTGGCCGAACTGAAGGACATCAACGGTCGTGAATGGCTGGTGTTGGGTGTGTTCGCCGTCGGCACGCTGGTGCTGGGCTTCTATCCCAAGCCGCTGACCGACCTGATGGAGCCGTCCATCGCCAAGCTGGCGATGCAGATCGCATCGAGCAAGCTGCTGTAAGCGGCCCGTCGAGAGTATTGATTCCAGGATTTGATGATGACAACGCCGACGCTTCTGCCGTTGACCACCGCCGACCTCCCGCCGTTGCTGCCAGAACTGGTGGTGATTGGTGGCGCCTTCGCCCTGCTGATCCTCGATCTGTTCATCAGCAACCGGCACAAGGTCTGGACCCACTTCATCTCGGTGGCCGTGCTGGCCGTCGCCTTCGGCCTGCTGCTGGGTGGCGTGGGCGGGCAGGGTGAGGTGTTCCATGGCATGTTCATCCGCGACAACGCCGCCGACATCATGAAGACGGTGGTGGTGCTGGTCAGTGGCCTGAGCCTGATCTACGGCTGGAGCTACCTGCGCGAACGCAACCTGTACCAGGGCGAGATCCCGGTGCTGATCCTGTTCGCCACCGCCGGCATGATGATCCTGGTGTCGGCCGGTAGCCTGCTGATGGTCTACCTGGGCCTGGAGCTGCTGGCGCTGTGTTCGTACGCGCTGGTTGCCAGCAACCGCGAGAACAAGCTCGCCGCCGAAGCCGGCATGAAGTACATCGTGCTGGGTTCGCTGGCCTCGGGCCTGCTGTTGTACGGCATGTCGCTGATCTATGGCGCCACCGGCTCGCTGCACCTGGACGTCATCCACGGCGCCATCGCCCATTCCGACGAGCGCCTGCTGTTGCTGACCGGCGCGGTGTTCATGGTCGCCGGCATTGCCTTCAAGCTGGGCGCCGCGCCGTTCCACATGTGGCTGCCGGACGTGTACCAGGGTGCTCCGGCGCCGATCGCGCTGTTCATCAGCTCGGCACCGAAGCTGGCCGCGTTCGGCATGGCTTACCGTTTGCTGGAAATGGGCGTAGGCCCGTTGTCGACCGAACTGCAGTATGTGCTGGCCGGCCTGGCCGCGCTGTCGCTGATCGTGGGCAACCTGATGGCCATCGCGCAGACCAACCTCAAGCGCATGCTGGCCTACTCCACGGTCTCCCACATCGGCTTCCTGCTGATGGGCGTGGCCGGTGGCGGCGAGCAGGGCTATTCGGCCGCGATGTTCTACGCGGTGGCTTACGCCATCATGTCGACGGCTTCGTTCGGCGCGATCATCGCGCTGTCGCGTGCCGGCTTCGAGGCCGAGAACATCGAGGACTTCAAGGGGCTGAATGCCCGTAGCCCGTGGATGGCCGGTCTGGTCCTGTGCATCATGGCGTCGCTGGCCGGTATCCCGCCGTTCCTGGGCTTCTGGACCAAGCTGGCGGTGCTGGGTGCTGCAATCAACGGCGACCTGCTGTGGCTGGCCATGGTCGGCGTGATCTGCGCAGTGATCGGTTGCTTCTACTACCTGCGTGTCATCAAGGTCATGTACTTCGATGAGCCGGTGGGCGAGGCGCTGCCGCGCAACAACGACCGCATCCTGGGCATCGTGCTGGGCGTGAATTCGGTCCTGCTGCTGTTCCTGCCGCTGGGCCTGGGGCCGATCCTGCAGTGGATGCGCACGGCATTTGCACATTTGTCGTAATAATTTTCAAAAAACAGTTACACAAAGATGTGAATCGTGTAATATTCACGTCCTGATTTGACGGCAGCAACGCGACGCGGCGCTGCCGGAATCACCGGAAGGTGGTTCCGCCGGGGAGTCAATTCCTCGGGTTTCTCCGGAAGATCGGAGAAACAAGTGAAGTAAATAAGGGTTGCAATCTGATCCAAGTTACTTCATAATTCCGCTTCTGCTGCGGGGTGGAGCAGTCTGGCAGCTCGTCGGGCTCATAACCCGAAGGTCGCAGGTTCAAATCCTGCCCCCGCTACCAGCTTCGGTTTCTGCGACAATGTCGATTGAAGCCAAAGTCTGGGCTCGCAAGAACGTTTGCTTCCGTTCTTGCAACCGGAATCCAGTCACCGGATTTCAACCGGACAAAGGGCCCAATAGGGTCCTTTGTTGTTTCCGGACAACGGAAAATCCCGGCTGGGTGGTACCAGCCCCCATTTACCGAACCAAGGCAGGCTGTGAGCGACAAGGCTACTGAAATCGCGAATCTGCTGGGCCCCACCGTGCAAGCGCTGGGGCTCGATTTGTTGGGCGCCGAGTATCTGCCGGCCCCCGGCGGTGCAACCCTGCGCCTGTACATCGACGTGCCGCTGGCCGAACAGCCCGAGCGCATGGTCAATGTCGACGACTGCGAGCGGGTCAGCCGCGAAGTGTCGGCGCAACTGGACGTGGAAGACCCGATCAGCGGCAACTACACGCTGGAAGTCTCCTCGCCGGGCGTGGACCGTCCGTTGTTCACGCTGGAACAGTTCGAGCAGCAGCTTGGCCAGTCCGCCAAGGTCGGCCTGAAGCTGCCGCAGGAGAGCCGCCGCCGCCTGCAGGGCGAGATCGCCGCGGTGGACCACGCGCAGGGCACCGTGACGTTCATCGTCGACGGCAAGCCGTTCGTGGCCGCGTTCGACAACATCGACAAGGCACGCATCATTCCGGACTGGGCCGCACTGGGCCTGGCGCCGACCAAACCCACCGGCCCGGCCCCGAAGAAGGGCGACAAGGCCAAGAACAAATCCAATAACGAAACGGCGGCCAAAAAGCCGCGCGCGGAGTGAGCCGATGAGCAAGGAACTTTTGCTGGTAGTTGACGCAGTCGCCAACGAGAAGGGCGTGCCGCGCGAAGTGATTTTCGACGCGATCGAAGCAGCGCTCGCCTCCGCGGCGAAGAAGCGTTACATCGACCAGGACGTGCTGGCGCGCGTGTCGATCAACCAGAAGGACGGTAGCTACGAGACCTTCCGTCGCTGGGAAGTGGTCGCCGACGACGTGGTGATGGAATCGCCGGACCGCCAGATCCGCATGATGGACGCAATCGACGAAGCCGACGGCGTCGAGATCGGTGACTACATCGAAGAGCAGATCGAGAACCCGGATTTCGGCCGCATCGCCGCCCAGGCCGCCAAGCAGGTCATCGTGCAGCGCGTGCGCGAGGCCGAGCGCCAGCAGGTGGTCGATGCATGGAAGGATCGCGTCGGCGAGCTGGTCACCGGCGTGGTCAAGCGTGCCGAGCGTGGCAACATCTACGTGGACCTGGGCGGCAACGCCGAGGCCTTCATCCCGAAGGACAAGGGCATCCCGCGCGACGTGCTGCGCGCCGGCGACCGCGTGCGCGGTTACCTGGCCGAAGTGCGCTCGGAGCCGCGTGGTCCGCAGCTGTTCATCAGCCGCGCTGCCCCGGAATTCATGATCGAGCTGTTCAAGCTCGAGGTGCCGGAAGTCGGCCAGGGCCTGGTCGAGATCAAGGCCTGTGCCCGCGACCCGGGCGACCGTGCCAAGATCGCCGTGCTGGCCCATGACAGCCGCACCGATCCGATCGGCGCCTGCATCGGCATGCGCGGTTCGCGCGTCCAGGCCGTGTCCAACGAGCTCAATGGCGAGCGCGTGGACATCGTGCTGTGGAACGAGAACCCGGCCAACTTCGTCATCAATGCGATGGCGCCTGCCGAAGTGCAGTCGATCATCGTCGATGAAGAGAAGCACTCGATGGACCTGGCCGTGGCCGAAGACCGCCTGGCCCAGGCGATCGGCAAGGGCGGCCAGAACGTGCGCCTGGCCAGCCGTCTGACCGGTTGGCAGCTGAATGTGATGACCCAGGACCAGGTGACCGCCAAGTCCGAGGCCGAGCAGGCCGTCGCCCGCCAGCTGTTCATGGACAAGCTGGAAGTGGACGAGGAAATCGCCGGCATCCTGGTGTCCGAAGGTTTCGGCACCGTGGAAGAAATCGCGTACGTGCCGGTCGGCGAGCTGCTGGCCGTGGAAGGCTTCGACGAGGACATCGTCGAGGAACTGCGTGCCCGCGCACGCGACGCGCTGCTCAACGAGGCGCTGGCCGTGGAAGAGGGCGCCGAAGGCGGCGTGCCGGCGGATGACCTGCTGGCATTGAAGGGCATGGATGAAGCAACCGCGTACGCACTGGCCGGTCATGGCGTGCGTACGAGTGAGGATCTGTCGGACCTGGCTGCCGACGAGATCCTGGAGTTCGGTATCGAGGGTATGGATCTTGAGCGCGCCGCAGCGCTGGTCCTCGCCGCCCGCGCCGAGGAGATCGCCCGCCTGGAGCGCGGCGAATGAGCCAGCGATGAACAGTGCCCTGAGCCGCTCAGGGCGTAGACTCCGCGCTGCCTTCGTTCGTGTCGAGGGGGCGCCAACAAGATCATAGGATCCGAATGTCGCAGCAAACCACCATCCGCAAGCTCGCCGAACTGGTCAACACGCCGGTCGAGAAACTGCTGGAGCAGCTGGCCCAGGCCGGCATGAAGTTCAGCGGTCCCGACCAGGTCGTGACCAGCACCGAGAAAGTGAAGCTTCTGGGATTCCTCCGCCGTTCGCACGGCAAGGATGAGTCGCCCGCCGACGAGGGTGCCGAAGGCGCCCCGAAGAAGATCACCCTGGCCCGTCGCAAGCACCAGGAAGTGACGGTCAATGCCGGTCGCAGCAAGACCACGGTCAACGTCGAGGTGCGCCAGAAGCGTACCTACGTCAAGCCGGAAGGTGGCAAGCCTGCGATGACGCCGGACGAGGAGCGCGCCGAAATCCTGCGCAAGCTCGAGGAATCGCGTCAGCGCAATCTCGACGAGCAGCGCATGCTGGCCGAGAAGGACCGTGCCCGCGACGAGGAAATCGCCCGCCAGAAGGCGGCCGAGGACGCCGAGCGCCAGCGTATCGAAGCCGAGCGCATCGCCGCCGAAGAAGCGGCCAAGGCCAAGCTTGCAAAGCCGGCGGTGACCGGAGCGGCAAGCGAGCCGGTGGCCAAGGCGCCGCGTCATGCCGCGGCACCGGCTGCGCCGCGTGCGCCGATCCGCGAGGATCGCGCGCCGTCGTCGCATGCCAAGCCGGGCAAGGCACGTGGCACGCAGGGCGCGGACAACGATGGCGGCAACCGTTTCGGTGGCCAGCTGCACCTGTCGGCATCGGACCGTGCGCGTCGCGGCAACAGCAACAACAATAATTCGCGTGGTCGCCCGGGCAGCCGTGCGCCGCAGGGCCGTCGTGGCAATGAACAGTCGCGTGGCGGCGGTGGCAGCCATGGCTTCGAGCGTCCGACCGCACCGGTCGTGCGCGAGATCGCCATCGGCGAGACCGTGACCGTTGCCGATCTGGCGCAGAAGCTGGCCCTGAAGGGCGGCGAAGTGGTCAAGGCGTTGTTCAAGATGGGCGTGATGGCCACCATCACCCAGTCCATCGACCACGACACCGCCGTGCTGGTGACCGAAGAGCTCGGCCACAAGGCCGTGCGCGCGGACACCAACGATGCCGAAGACGCACTGCTGGCCATCACCGATGCCGACCAGGGCGACGCCGTGCCGCGTCCGCCGGTGGTCACCATCATGGGCCACGTCGACCACGGCAAGACCTCGCTGCTGGATTACATCCGCCGTACCAAGGTCGCCAATGGCGAAGCCGGTGGCATCACCCAGCACATCGGCGCCTACCACGTGGATACGCCGAAGGGCGTGATCAGCTTCCTGGATACCCCGGGCCATGCCGCGTTCACCTCGATGCGTGCCCGTGGCGCGCAGCTGACCGACGTGGTGGTGGTGGTCGTGGCCGCCGACGACGGCGTCATGCCGCAGACCAAGGAAGCCATCCAGCACGCCCGCGCCGCCAACGCGCCGATCGTGGTGGCGATCAACAAGATGGACAAGTCCTCGGCCGACCCGATGCGGGTCAAGAACGAACTGCTCGCCGAGCAGGTCGTGGCCGAAGACTTCGGTGGCGATACGCAGATGGTGGAAATCTCCGCCAAGACCGGCCAGGGCATTGATGACCTGCTGGACGCGATTTCGATCCAGGCCGAACTGCTTGAGCTGAAGGCCGTGGCCGAAGGCCGCGCGGCGGGCGTGGTCATCGAGTCCTCGCTGGACAAGGGCCGTGGCCCGGTCGCGACGGTGCTGGTGCAGCAGGGTCAGCTCAAGAAGGGTGACTACCTGGTGTGCGGCATCCAGTACGGCCGCGTGCGTGCGCTGTTCGACGAGACCGGTCGCCAGGTGGCCGAAGCCGGCCCGTCGATCCCGGTGCAGGTGCTGGGTCTGTCCGGCGTGCCGGAAGCGGGCGATGATTTTGTCGTCGTTGAAGACGAGCGCCTGGCCAAGGATGTCGCCCAGCAGCGTGAGACCAAGCGCCGTGAATCGCGTCTGGTCGCCACCGCGGGCAGCCGCATGGAAGACATCATGGCGCAGCTGGGCAAGGGCGAAGGCCAGCAGGTGCTGAACCTGCTGATCAAGGCCGATGTCCAGGGTTCGGTGCAGGCACTGAGCCAGTCGCTGGTGGGCCTGTCCAACGACGACATCCGCATCAACGTGATCCACTCCGGCGTGGGCGGCATCACCGAATCGGACGCCAATTCGGCCGCCGCTTCCAAGGCCACCGTGATCGGCTTCAACGTGCGTGCGGATGCTTCGGCCCGTCGCATCATTGAATCCAATGGCGTGGACCTGCGTTACTTCTCGATCATCTATGACGTGATCGACCAGGTGAAGCAGGTGGCCTCCGGTCTGCTCGGCGTGGAAATCCGCGAAGAGATCATCGGTATCGCCGAGGTCCGCGACGTGTTCCGCAGCTCGAAGCTGGGCGCGATCGCCGGCTGCATGGTGGTCGAGGGCGTGGTCAAGCGGAACAAGCCGATCCGCGTGCTGCGCGACAGCGTGGTGGTGTTCGAGGGCGAACTGGAATCGCTGCGCCGCTTCAAGGAGAACGTCGAGGAGGTTCGCAACGGTACCGAATGCGGTATCGGCGTGAAGGCCTACAACGACGTGAAGGCCGGCGACCAGATCGAATGCTTCGAGCGCATCGAAGTGCCGCGTACGCTGTAATCGCACCACGGACCGGTCCGCCCCATGGCGGGCCGGTCCTGCTTCATCAACGCAATATTCAAACGAGCCAGAAAACGTGCCAAAGACTTTCCACCGTACCGACCGAGTTTCCGCACAGATCCGCCGTGATCTGGGCACGCTGGTGCATGCCGCCGTGCGTGAGCACGGGCTGCCATCGGTCAGCGTCTCGGACGTGGAGGTCACCCGCGACATGGCCCATGCCAAGGTGTTCGTCACCGCACTGATGCCGGAACGCTCGGCCGAGGCGGTGAAGGGCCTGCGTGAGCTGTCGGTGGAGCTGCGCATGGCGCTGGCCCGGGCAATGAAGCTGCGGCACGTGCCGGAGCTGCATTTCCACTACGACGACTCGGTGGACCGCGGCGAGCGCATCGACAACCTGCTGCGCGACCTGTCGGACAAACATCCGCCGTCGAGCTCCGACGAAGAGTGAAGCAGCAGCCCGCAAGGGCTGTTGTCATATCTGGCCGGCGCCACGCACGGCGCCGATGATTTCCTGATTCCCGTCCGGCATTGCCGTGCCGGCCCGAGTAGGGTGTTGCATGCGTCCCCGTATTTCATTCCGTCGCCTGGATGGCATCGTCCTGCTCGACAAGCCCGCCGGCATGAGCTCCAACACCGCGCTGCAGGTGGCTCGTCGCCTGTTCCGTGCCGAGAAGGGGGGGCATACCGGCAGCCTGGACCCGCTGGCCACTGGCCTGCTGCCGTTGTGCTTCGGCGAGGCGACCAAGATTGCCGGGCTGCTGCTGGGCTCGGCCAAGGCCTACGACGCCCAGATCGCGCTGGGGCGTACCACCGATACCGACGATGCCGACGGCGTCGTGCTGCGTGAGCGTCCGGTGCCGGCCATCCCCCGACAGGTATTGGACGCGGCGCTGGCGACCCTGACCGGGCATATCCGCCAGCGCGCCCCGATCTATTCCGCGCTCAAGCAGGGCGGGGAGCCGTTGTATGTGAAGGCCCGGCGCGGGGATGCCATCGAGGCCCCGGAGCGGGAGGTCCACGTGCAGGCCATCGAGGTGCTGGCGCAGGAGAGCGAGCAGCTGTCGCTGCGCGTGACCTGTGGTTCGGGCACCTATATCCGCAGCATCGCCAGGGATCTGGGCGAACTGCTGGGCTGCGGGGCGCACATCACCGCGCTGCGCCGCCTGTGGGTGGAGCCGTTCCTGTCGCCGCGGATGATCGGGCTGGATGCGCTGCGGGAAGTGGCCGAGAGCGGCGACGAGGCGGCGCTGCTGCAATGGTTGCTGCCGATCCAGGACGGGCTGGTCCACTTTGGCCGGGTTGATCTGGATGAGGGGCAGGCGGCCCGGTTCTGCATGGGGCAGCGTCTGCGCAATCCGGCCTGGCCGGTCGGGCTGGTGGCGGTTTTCGGGGCGGAAGGTGCTCCGCTAGGACTGGGGCAGGTGGAGTCCGACGGCCGTCTGGCGCCGCAGCGCCGGTTCAATCTCTGAATGGGACAGGCGCCGAACCCTGACGCGCCTTGTGGCAAATGGTTGAGGTCGTTACAATTTTGCGGCCCTTGTAGGGGCACCCTCCGGCCGTCGGCCGGGGTTCTATCAATCGGCGAGCTGCGCGGTGCGTCCAGTACGTTCCTGCCGGCCACGCATCCAAGAGAAAACACGAAATGTCGATCGACACCCAGAAGGTTATTGAAGCCAACGCCCGCGGCACCAACGACACCGGTTCGCCGGAAGTCCAGGTGGCCCTGCTGACCGCCCGCATCGAACTGCTGACCGGCCACTTCAAGGAACACAAGAAGGACCACCACAGCCGCCGTGGCCTGCTGCAGATGGTCAACCGCCGCCGCAGCCTGCTCGACTACCTGAAGAAGAAGGACGTCGAGCGCTACAAGGCGCTGATTGAAAAGCTCGGCCTGCGCCGCTAATAGACTTCCCGCCGCGGCGCAGCGATGCGCCGCGGTTTTGTTTTTGCAGTTTCAAAATCGCAGTAGATCGGCCGGACCCGCCCGGCCACCCGATGACGGCAAGGGTCGTCAGCGGTCCATCTGATGAAGCATTTCAAGGATTCCCCGTGGCAAAAATCACCAAAACCTTCCAGTACGGCAAACACACCGTCACGCTTGAGACCGGCGAAATCGCCCGTCAGGCAAGCGGCGCCGTCATCGTCAAGATGGACGACACCGTGTTGCTGGTCACTGCCGTCGCCGCCAAGAGCGCGCGCGAAGGCCAGGACTTCTTTCCGCTGACCGTCGACTACCAGGAAAAGTTCTACGCCGGTGGCCGTATCCCGGGTGGCTTCTTCAAGCGCGAAGGCCGTGCGACCGAGAAGGAAACGCTGATCTCGCGCCTGATCGACCGCCCGATCCGCCCGCTGTTCCCGGAAGACTACAAGAACGAAGTCCAGATCATCGCCACGGTGATGTCGCTGAACCCGGAAGTGGATGGTGACATCGCCGCCCTGATCGGTGCCTCGGCCGCGCTGTCGCTGGCCGGCACCCCGTTCAAGGGTCCGATCGGCGCCGCCAAGGTCGGTTACAAGGACGGCCAGTACATCCTCAACCCGACCGTGTCGGAGCTGAAGGAATCGCAGTTGGAGCTGGTGGTCGCGGGTACCGCCAATGCCGTGCTGATGGTCGAATCCGAAGCCGCGCTGCTGTCCGAGGAAGTGATGCTGGGCGCCGTGACCTTCGGTCACCGCGAAATGCAGAAGGTCATCAACGCGATCAACGAGCTGACCGTCGAAGCCGGCACCAAGCCGAGCGACTGGGTTGCCCCGGCCAAGAACACCGCGCTGATCAGCGCGCTGCAGGAAGCCGTTGGTGGCAAGCTGGGCGAAGCCTTCCAGGTGCGCGACAAGCTGCAGCGCCGCGACGCCATCGCCGCGATCAAGAAGGACGTGCTCGAGTCGCTGGCCGGCCGCGTTGCCGCCGAAGGCTGGAACCCGGCCGAGCTGTCGAAGGAATTCGGCGAGCTGGAATACCACACCATGCGTGACTCGGTGCTGGCCACCAAGGTCCGCATCGACGGCCGTGCACTGGACACCGTGCGCCCGATCACCGTGAAGGCCGGCGTGATGCCGCGCACCCATGGCTCGGCGCTGTTCACCCGCGGCGAGACCCAGGCCATCGTGGTCACCACGCTGGGCACCGCCCGTGACGGCCAGGTCATCGACGCCGTCGCCGGTGAGTACAAGGAAAACTTCCTGTTCCATTACAACTTCCCGCCCTACTCGGTGGGTGAGTGCGGCCGTTTCGGCGCGCCGAAGCGCCGCGAGATCGGCCACGGCCGCTTGGCCAAGCGCGGCGTGCTGGCCGTGATGCCGACCCTGGAAGAGTTCCCGTACACCATTCGCGTGGTGTCGGAAATCACCGAATCCAACGGTTCCTCGTCGATGGCCTCGGTCTGCGGTTCGTCGCTGGCCCTGATGGACGCCGGCGTGCCGGTGAAGGCTCCGGTGGCGGGTATCGCCATGGGCCTGGTGAAGGAAGGCGACAACTTCGTCGTGCTGTCGGACATCCTGGGTGACGAAGATCACCTGGGCGACATGGACTTCAAGGTGGCCGGTACTTCGGAAGGTGTCTCTGCGCTGCAGATGGACATCAAGATCGAAGGCATCACCGAAGAGATCATGAAGAAGGCGCTGGAACAGGCCAAGGCCGGCCGCCTGCACATCCTGGGCGAAATGGCCCATGCGCTGACGGCCCCGCGTGCCGAGCTGTCGGACTACGCGCCGCGCCTGCTGACCATCAAGATCCACCCGGACAAGATCCGCGAAGTGATCGGCAAGGGTGGCTCGACCATCCAGGCCATCACCAAGGAAACCGGCACCCAGATCGACATCCAGGACGACGGCACCATCACCATCGCTTCGGTGAACAATGCCGCTGCCCAGGCCGCCAAGGCCCGCATCGAGCAGATCACCTCGGACGTCGAGCCGGGCCGCATCTACGAAGGCAAGGTCGCCAAGATCATGGACTTCGGTGCGTTCGTCACGATCCTGCCGGGCAAGGACGGCCTGGTCCACGTGTCGCAGATCTCCAGCGAGCGCGTCGAGAAGGTCGGCGACAAGCTGAAGGAAGGCGATGTGGTCAAGGTCAAGGTGCTGGAAGTCGATAAGCAGGGCCGTATCCGCCTGTCGATGAAGGCCGTGGAAGAAGGCGAGGGCACCCCGGCCGAGTAAGGTCGCGGTGTTGCGCTGAAGGAAAGCGGGCCTTGTGCCCGCTTTTCTTTTGCCTGCAGGAAAGTGGACGACGGGTCTGTACGGCGGCCCCCGGGTTCGCCCGACCGCGATGGCCCGGTTTGACCGATGGGGATGCATCGGGCCGCGGAACAGCATGCGCTCTGGGATGGTGGCGGGGCGAAGGCATGGACAACGTGGCCGAAGAGGCGTCCGGGCGCGAGAGCGTGCCGGTCCTGGGCAAGGTCGTGGCGGTGGGCTTCCTGCTGGGGGTCTGCGCGGTGGCCTGGGCGCCGGCACTGTTGCCATCGCCCTTGGGCTGGCTGGCGCTGCTGGTCGGGCTGCTGGGCTGGTGGCGCCTGCGGTGCCGCCGTTGGCCGGGGGCATTGCTGGCCGGCGTGGGCTGGATGGGGGTGCAGATGGGCAGCGGTCTGCAGGCACAGTTGCCCGCCACCATGGAGGGACGGGAGTTCCTGCTGCGTGGTGAGGTGGTCAGCCTGCCCGGGCATGAGGTGCGCCGCACCCGGTTCCATTTCCGCGTGGACGACGACGTTGCCCAGCCGGCCGTGCTGCGTGGGCAGCGTCTCCAGCTGGCGTGGTACGACCCGTTCGGCGCTTCCTCGCCGGGGAGGCGGCTGGAGCTGCGGGCGGGGGAGAGGTGGCAGTTGCAGGTCCGGCTGCGTGCGCCGCGGGGCTTGAGCAACCCTGGCGGGTTCGACGCCGAACGGCATGCGCTGGCCTTGCGGCTGGTGGCCAACGGTGTGGTACGCGTGCTGCCTGCGCCGCGGCGGTTGGCCGCGGGCACGGGGTTGCAGGCATGGCGTGAGGCGGTCAGTGACCGTATCGCCGGCAGCGTAGGGGCCGGGTCCGCGCGCTATGTGCAGGCACTGGCGTTGGGTGATACACGCGGCCTGGGCGAGGTGGATTGGCAACGCCTGCGCGCGACCGGCCTGACCCATCTGATCGCGATCTCCGGATTCCACGTCGGCATGGTCGCGGTCTGCGGCGCATGGCTGGTCGCCGGGCTGTGGTGGTTGCTGCCTGGCCTGGGACGCTGGTTGCCGCGGCTGCAGGCGGCGGCCATCGGGGCCTTCCTCGTGGCACTGGTCTATGCAGCGGCAGCGGGCTTCGCGTTGCCGACGGTACGTACGGTGCTGATGATGGGGGTGATCGTGCTGGCCCGGCTGTGGCGTCGTCCGGTCAGTGTGACCGGAAGCCTGGGGCTGGCCGCGTTGGCCGTGCTGTCGGTGGATCCCTTGTCGGTACTGGTGGCCGGATTCTGGCTGAGCTTCGCCGGCGTGGCGCTGTTGGCCGCATGCCTGCCGGAGCGGCTGCACTGGCTGCGGGGATTTTTGTCGGCGCAATGGGTAGCGACGCTGGGGCTGTTGCCGCTGACCATCCTGCTGTTCGGCCAGGCCTCGGCCGCGGGGCCATTGGCCAATCTGGTCGCCATCCCGTGGTGGAGCCTGGTCGTGGTGCCGTTGGCACTGCTGGGAACGGCGGCCGAGGCGCTCTGGACCGGGGCCGGCGCGCTGCCGTGGCGGGCATCGGCGTGGTGTTTTGATCTGTCGTGGCCGTTGTTCGAAACCCTGGCCGATAGCCGCCTGTCGCTGTGGTGGCTGCCTGAGCCGGCGTGGTTCGCACTGCCGCTGGCGTTGTTGGGGGCAATCTGGATGCTGTTGCCGCGCGGCGTGCCGGGGCGTGGACTGGCACTGCTGCTGTGGTCGCCCCTGTTGCTGCCGTGGCGTGAGCTGCCCGGCGACGGTGAGTTCGAGATCGTGGTGCTGGATGTCGGCCAAGGGCTGTCGGTGCTGGTGCGCAGCCGTGCGCATGCCCTGCTGTACGACGCCGGGCCGGCCGTGCGCGATGGCTTCGACGCCGGCGAGCGGGTGGTGGTACCAGCATTGCGTGCATTGGGTGTGCGTCGGCTGGACCGGTTGGTGCTCAGCCATGGTGATCATGACCATGCCGGCGGGGCGGCGGCGGTGCAGGCGGAGATGCCAGGAGTGCCGTTGCTGGGGCCGCCGGGCATGCCCGGGGCGGAAGCAGCAGCTTGCGAGGCAGGGCGGCAGTGGCGGTGGGACGGGGTGCAGTTCGAGTTCCTGCATCCTGCCGCCGGCTTCCCCTACCTGCGCAACGAATCCAGCTGTGTGTTGCGGGTTGGCGGTCCGTACGGCGTGGCCCTGCTGACCGGCGACATCGGTGCGGTGATCGAACAGGGGCTGGTCAGGCGCTCGCCGCGCGCGGTGCGGGCCGATGTGGTGCTGGTGCCGCACCACGGCAGTGGCGGGTCGTCGACGCAGGCGTTCATTGCCGCCACCGGCGCGCGCTTGGCCGTGGTATCGGCCGGGCACGCCAACCGGTTCGGTCATCCACGTGCGGACGTGCGCGAGCGCTGGCAACGCAGCGGGGCGGAACTGCTGGAAACCGCGGGCAGTGGCGCGGTGCGGGTGTGGCTGGGGAAAGGGGGTATCCAGCTTCGTGAAAGGCGGATCTGGCGCTCACGTGGCTGGGATGCCGCGGAGCGGGCGCGGGCGGCTGCTATCCTATCGACCAGCAAACAGGCGGCCATCGAGCCGGAGGGTTGAAACGTGTGGGAACTGGTCAAGGCTGGCGGCTGGCCGATGCTGCCGCTGCTGCTGTTGGGTGTGCTGGCTTTGGCGATAGTCCTGGAGCGTTTCTGGAGCCTGCGGCGTAACGAAGTGTTGCCGCCCGGCCTGGGCGAGGAGGTCCGCAACTGGGCCGCGCGCGGCAAGCTCGACGCCTCGCACATCGCCTCGCTGCGCGCCAATTCCCCGCTGGGTGCCCTGTTGGCGGCCGCGCTGGAAGCACGCAACCGACCGCGTGAACAGATCCGTGAGCGCATCGAGGACACCGGCCGTCACCTGGTGCATCGGATGGGCCGCTTCCTCAATGCCCTGGGCACCATTGCCTCGGCCGGTCCGCTGCTGGGCCTGCTCGGCACGGTGGTCGGCATGATCCAGATGTTCCTGGGCATCCTCGACCATGGCGTGGGTGACGTGAACCAGCTCGCCGGCGGCATCGGCAAGGCGCTGGTGTGCACCGCGACCGGCATGATCGTGGCGATCCCGGCATTGATGTTCCACCGTTACTTCCGTGGCCGCATCGACGGCTACGTGATCGAGATGGAGCAGGAAGCCAGCGCCTTGCTGGATTCGCTTGATGGCCGACCGGCGGTGATGGCGGCGGCCAAGGGCGTGGCCGCACAGAAGCCTGCCGCGACCGCAAAGGCCTGAGCCCCGATGCGCATCCGCGAAAACCGCCACTCGGATGAACCGCATATCGATCTGGTTCCCCTGATCGACGTGATCCTGGTGTTGATCATCTTCTTCGTGGTCACCACCACGTTCGATGCGCGTTCGACGCTGCAGGTGCAGCTGCCGACCGCCAGCGACCAGAAGAACAGCGCGCCGCCGCGCTCGCTGAGCGTGCTGGTCAATGCCGACGGCCGTTACTTCGTCAACGACCAGGAAGTGCTGCGCACCGACGTGGAGTCGCTCAAGCAGGTGCTGGCCCAGGCCGGCGGCGATGACCGCGAGCAGACCGTGCTGCTGCGCGCCGACGCGCGCACGCCGTACCAGGCCGTGGTGACCGCGCAGGACGCACTGGGCCAGCTGGGCTTCCGCCGCATCGCCATCGCCACCGCGCCGGAAGTGAAGCAGTGAGCGCCTTGGTGAGCCCGTGGAAGACTTACAGGCGATTGCTGGGCTTTGCCAAGCCATATCGCACACTGCTGTTGATGGCCGTGCTGGGCATGCTGATCGAAGCCGCTGCCGGCATGGGTTTTCTGGGGCTGATGAGCCCGATCACCAATAACCTGGTGAATCCGGAGAACATCAATCCATGGATGCCCCTTGCCATCATTGGTTTGTTCCTGTTGCGCGGGGCTGCGGGCTACCTGACCGACATCGGCATGGGCAAGGCGGCGCGGAGCATCGCACGTGACCTGCGTGTGCGCGTGTTGTCCAAGTACATGCGGTTGCCCGGCCAACGCTTTGACGCCGAGCCCGTGCCGTCCATGCTGGTGCGGCTGGGGTCCGATAGCGACCAGGTGGCGCAAGCTGCAATCGACGCCATGAAAGTGGTGCTCCAGCAGTCACTGCAGGCGCTGGGCGCGCTGGTGATGATGTTCATCTACAGCTGGCAGGTAACTCTGGCGATCTTCGTGCTTGCTCCCCCGTTGGCCTGGGTCATGAACAAGGTGGCCAAGCGCTACCGGCGTATCAGCCATCGCATCCAGGAGAGCAGCGCCGAATTGCTGCAGGCCGCCGACCAGGCGCTGTCGAGCCAGCAAGAGGTGAAGATCTATGGCGCGCAACCTACCGAAATGGAGCGCTACGAGGGCCTGGCCAATACCAACCTGCGCCTGGCAATGAAGGTCGAATCCACGCGCAGTATTTCTTCGGGGATGGTGCAGCTGATTGGCGCGGTCGGTTTGGCTGCGCTGCTGTTCATTGCCGGCCATGAGGCTTCGGCCGGGCGCTTGAGTGTTGGCGATTTCGTGTCGCTGATGATGGCGATGCTGACCATCATCCCCGCGCTCAAGCAGCTGACCAACGTGCAGAACATGACCCAGCGCGGCATCGCTTCGGCGCAGCGCCTGTTCCTTGTACTCGATGCGGCCGACGAAGTGGACTCCGGACAGATGCCATTGGGCAGGGCCAAGGGGGAGTTGGAGTTCCGGCACGTCAGCGCCCGTTATGAGGGACAAGCCAGGCTCGCACTGGAAGACATCAGTTTCATCGCCAAACCCGGCACCGTGACCGCCATCGTCGGCCGGTCCGGCAGCGGCAAGTCCACGCTGATCAAGCTGATCCCGCGCTTCTACGAGATCGAGGCCGGCCAGATCCTGTTGGATGGTCATCCGTTGCAGGATTACCGGCTGGCTGACCTGCGCCGGCAGATCGCCCTGGTCGGCCAGCAGGTCACCCTGTTCAACGGCAGCATCGCGCAGAACGTGGCCTACGGCGAACTGCACAAGCGCAGTGCCGAACAGGTGGATGAGGCGGTTGCCGGTGCCAATGCCTTGGAGTTCGTCGAGCAGTTGCCCGACGGCCTGCAGGCGCAGGTGGGCGCCAAGGGCGGCAAGCTCTCCGGCGGCCAGCGCCAACGTCTGGCCATTGCCCGCGCCATGCTCAAGGATGCCCCGATCCTGATCCTGGACGAAGCCACCGCGGCGCTGGACAACGAGTCCGAGCGACTGGTCCAGGACGCCTTGCAGAAGCTGATGCCCGACCGCACCACGCTGGTGATCGCGCACCGGCTGTCCACCATCGAGCATGCCGACCAGGTGCTGGTGATGGACCAGGGGCGCATCGTGGAGCGTGGCACCCACCAGCAGTTGCTGGCGCTGGGTGGGCTGTATGAGCACCTGTACCGCATGCAGTTCCGGGAGAGCCAGGACTGATGGAGAAGCGAGGCCCGCAGACCCCGGGCTGGTGGTACGACGACGCTCCGGTACCGCTGGCGGCCCGTGTGGTTGCTCCCTTGTATGGCGCGGTCTCCGGCCTGCGTCGGTGGCTGTACCAGCGCGGCTGGTTGCGGCGTCGGCAGGTGCCGGTGCCGGTGATCGTGGTCGGCAACATCACCGCTGGCGGTACGGGCAAGACGCCGTTGACCATCGAACTGGTCACGCGCCTGCGCGAAGCCGGCTGGAAGCCTGGCGTGGCCAGCCGCGGCTATGGCCGCGATGACGCCGGCACGGCGCGCTGGATCACCCCGGACATGGAGCCGGCATTGGGTGGCGATGAGCCGGTGCTGATTGCCTGGAAGACCGGCGTGCCGGTGCGCGTGGACCGTGACCGGGTCGCGGCGGCCAAGGCTTTGCTGGAGGCCGGTTGTGACGTGGTTGTCTGTGATGACGGCCTGCAGCACTACCGGTTGGCGCGCGATATCGAGATCGAAGTGGTCGACGCGGCGCGCCGCTATGGCAACGGCCGCATGATGCCGGCCGGGCCCCTGCGCGAATCGGCCGCGCGCGCGCGCGATTGCGACTTCCGCGTGGTCAACCTGGGCCAGGCCAGTGATGCGCCGGAGCCGGCGGTGGCCTCCGGCTTCGGTGAATGGGCCATGCGCCTGCGCATCGATACCGCCCATCCGCTCAATGGTGGACGAGACCAGCCGCTGCAGGCCTTCGCCGGCCAGCGCGTGCATGCCGTGGCCGGTATTGCCAATCCGCAGCGGTTCTTCCAGATGCTGCGTGCGCGTGGCATCGGTGTGGTGCCGCATGCCTTCGCCGACCACCATCGTTACCAGGCCGGTGACCTGTCCTTCGGCAGCGAGTTGCCGGTGCTGATGACCGAGAAGGATGCGGTGAAGTGCCAGCGCTTCGCCAATCGCTGGCACTATGCGGTACCGCTGCAGGCCGAGCTGCCGGCCGCGTTCTGGGTGGCGTTGCTGGACCGCCTGGGCAAGCTGGCACGCGGGTGAAGGGCAGGTGCCCGAGGGCACCGACGGTGTACGCGCAGGCGCGTTGGTCGCCGCATGCAAGGAGTTCAAATGAAGCAGGTTCCCGAGTTCGTCGTGGCCATCCCGGCCCGTTATGCCTCCACCCGTCTGCCCGGCAAGCCGCTGGCGCTGATCCACGGCGAGCCGATGGTGCTGCATGTCGCGCGACGGGCGCTGGATGCCGGTGCTCGCGAGGTCTGGGTGGCAACCGACGATGCGCGCATCGCCGATGCCGTCGCTGGGCTGGACGGCATCCATGTCGCGATGACCGATCCCGGCCACGCCTCCGGCACTGATCGTCTGGCCGAATGTGCGCGGCAGGCCGGGTGGGCGGACGACGTGATCGTGGTCAACCTGCAGGGCGACGAGCCGTTCGCCCCGGCGGTGGGTATCCAGGCCGTCGCCAGCGTGCTGGCCGACAGTGGCGCGCCGATGTCGACGCTGGCCACCCCGGTCGAGGACGCGCCGACCCTGTTCGATCCGAACGTGGTCAAGCTGGTGCGGGCTGCCGGCGGCGACGCGTTGTATTTCAGCCGGGCACCGATTCCGTGGCATCGGGATGCATTCGCGCGCTCGCGGGACGAGCTGCCGGCCGGCAGCTGGCTGCGCCATATCGGCATCTATGGCTATCGTGCCGGCTTCCTGCAGCAGTTCGCGGCGATGCCGCCGGGCATGCTGGAACAGGTCGAATCTCTGGAGCAGTTGCGGGTGCTGGAGGCCGGTTTCCGGATCGCAGTAGCGCTGTCACCGGCACCGTTCCCGCCCGGCATCGATACTGCCGAGGACCTGGCCCGTGCCGATGCCCTGATGCGAGGAGCGCCTTGAAGCTGTTGGTGGTCTGCCTGGGCAACATCTGCCGTTCGCCGATGGGCGAAGGGGCCCTGCGCGCCCGCATCGCGCAGGAGCGACTGGACTGGATCAGCGTGGACTCGGCGGGAACCTCCGGCTGGCACGCCGGCGAGCCGCCGGATCGACGCGCGGTAGCCTGTGCGCGGCGTCACGGCGTGGACATTTCGAGCTTGCGTGGTCGCCAGCTGCGCCGCGAGGATTTCTTCGATTTCGACTACATCCTCTGCGCCGATCATGACAATCTGGCCGAGGCCCGGGCGCTGGCCCCCGAGCATGCGCGTGAACGCGCGGTGCTGTGGCTGCCCTGGGCCGGTATTGCCGGGGCCACGGTGGTGCCCGATCCGTATTACGGTGGGCAGGAGGATTTTGAACAGAGCTGGGCGCTGGTCGATGCCGCCGCACGGGCAACCGTCCAGCGCCTGTTGCGGCGAGACGACTCCGGCATAATCCCGACATGAACGAAAAGCGCCTACTGGAACTGCCCAAGACCGGCATCTGGCTCAACGCCGCCCCCGCAACCCTGCAGGAACTGCGAGGTGGTCCTGTGGCGCTCGCCTTCGTCAACGGCGCGTCGATATGGTCGATGCAACGCCTGGCCGAGGTGACCGGCTGGCAGGCGCGCAATCCGGGTCGGCTGCAGCTGGTGGTGGTGCAGGTGCCGCGTTTCGAGTTTGAACGTGAGCCACAGCAGGCGTTGAAGCTGCTGCGCCGCCAGGGCATCTCGGCCCCGATCGTGCTGGATGCGCAATGGGATGCCTGGCGTGCGTTCGACGTGCAGTCATGGCCGACGCTGGTGCTGCTTGATGCATACGGCGTGGAACGTGAGCGTCTGGTGGGCGGTGGTGCCGGCGGCGACACGGAACGCGTGTTGAACGCGCTCTGTGATGGCGTGGCGCAACCGTTGGACGACGAGGCCTACGGCGCTCGTGAGATCAACCCGGAGCCGCGCCTGCCGCTGCGCTTCCCGGCCGGCCTGGCGGTCGCCGAAGAGCGCCTGTACGTGGCCGATACCGGCAACCATCGCATCCTGGAGTGCAATCACGCCGGTCGCGTGCTGCGCCAGTTCGGCCTTGGCAGCGCCGATCTGATCAACGGCGGCGTGGGTGAGGCGGCCTTCAACCGGCCGCAGGGCCTGGCGCTGGTGCGTGACGTGCTGTACGTGGCCGACACCGGCAACCATGCCCTGCGTCGGATCAACCTGAGCAGTGGCCAGGTCGACACCCTGTGCGGCACCGGACGCGTGGGCGACCCGCGCGCCGGGGTGCTGGCGCAGCCATGGGACAGCCCGCTCAACCACCCGGCCGACGTGGCCGTTGCCGACAACCAGGTCCACATCGCCATGGCCGGCGACAACCATATCTGGAGTTATGACCTGGGCACCCGCGAGCTGCGCTGGCGCTCGGGCGCAGGCCCGGTCGAAGTGCGTGATGGCAGCGGTCACTTGGCCGCGTTCGCGCAGCCGACCAGCGTGGTGGCGGTGCAGCAGACCCTGTACGTGTGTGATTCGCTGGGCTCGGCGATCCGCTCGGTGCAACTGCGCAACGACCTGGTGCAGACCCTGGTCGGGCAGGGCCCCTGGGAATCGGGCAACGTCGACGGCCCGCGCCTGAACGCCCGCCTGCAGTTCCCGATGGCGATCGCCAAGGGCCCGGACTCGCCAATGCTGTGGATCGCCGATTCCGGCAACGGTACCTTGCGCACCCTGCGCCTGGGCGGCGGCGACCTGGCCACGGTCAACCTGCCACGGCGCCTGCATGGGCCATGCGCGCTGGGCCTGGCGGCCGGCGCGATCTGGATCGCCGAGACCGATGCGCATTCGGTGCTGCGTTTCGACCCGCTCAGCGGCGAGCTGAGCGACGTGCCGATCGAAGGATGAAGCAGGAAAGCCCCCCGGCGTTCGATGGCAAGGCCTTTGCGGCGGCGCTGAGCACCGCGCCCGGCGTGTATCGGATGTACGCCGCCGACGACACCCTGCTGTACGTCGGCAAGGCCGGCGCGCTGCGCAAGCGCGTGGGCAGCTACTTCAATGGCTCGCCCAAGAGCACGCGCATCATGATGATGCTCTCGCAGGTCGCGCGGATGGACGTCACCGTCACCCGCACCGAGGCCGAGGCGCTGCTGCTGGAAAACCAGCTGATCAAGTCGCTGACGCCGCGCTACAACGTGTCCCTGCGCGACGACAAGACCTACCCGCAGGTGCTGCTGACGCGCGAGCAGTGGCCACGCATCGCCCTGCACCGTGGCCCACGGGCGATTCCCGGGCGCTACTACGGCCCCTATCCGGGCGTGGGTGCGGTCCGCGAGACGCTGAACCTCATGCACAAGCTGTTCAAGCTGCGCAGTTGCGAGGACAGCGTGTTCCGCAACCGTTCGCGGCCGTGCCTGCAGTACCAGATCGGCCGCTGCAGCGCGCCCTGCGTGGAACTGGTGCCACAACAGGACTATGACGAATCGGTGCGCCAGGCCGCGATGTTCCTGGAGGGCAAGAGCGACCAGTTGGCCGACGAGCTGGTGCAGTCCATGCAGCAGGCCAGTGATGCCTTGCAGTTCGAGCGTGCCGCGCGCCTGCGTGACCTGGTGGCGTCGCTGCGCAGCATGCAGAACCGCCAGTACGTGGACGGGCGTGCGGCGGACCTGGACGTGCTGGCCTGTGCGACCCAGGGCGCCAGTGCCTGCGTGATGCTGCTGGCTTTCCGCGATGGCCGCAACCTGGGGACACGCGCGTTCTTTCCGCGCACCAATGGCGAGGACAGCGCCGAGGAGGTGCTGGCGGCATTCGTCTCGCAGTACTACATCGAGCACGGCCCGCCGCCGGAAGTGCTGCTGGACCGTGAGATTCCCGATGCGCAGATGATCGAGGCCGCCCTCAGTGCCTCGGCCGAGCGCAAGGTGGCATTGAAATGGAATGTGCGCGGTGAGCGTGCCGGCTACGTCGAGCTGGCCAGCCGCAACGCGCAGATCACCCTGGTCGCGGAGATGGACAGCCGTGGCGCCCAGCACGCACGCAGCGAGGCGGTGCGGGACATGCTGGGGCTGGCCGAGCCGGTCAAGCGCGTGGAGTGTTTCGACATCAGCCATACGATGGGCGAAGCGACGGTGGCCTCGTGCGTGGTGTTCGACGCGGCCGGCCCCGTGCGCGCGCAGTACCGGCGCTACAACATCACCGGCATCGAACCCGGTGACGACTACGCCGCCATGCACCAGGCCATCGATCGCCGTTTCCGGCGCGCGGTGGAGGAGGGCGGCGTGCTGCCCGACGTGCTGCTGATCGATGGTGGTGCCGGCCAGTTGGCGCAGGCGCAGGCCGCCCTGGCCGACCTCGGCGTGGATGGGGTGATGCTGGTGGGCGTGGCGAAGGGCGTGGAACGCCGGGCCGGCCACGAGGCATTGGTGCTGCCGGACGGGCGCGAGATCCGCCCGGGTGCGGCCTCGCCGGCGTTGCAGTTCATTCAGCAGGTGCGCGATGAAGCGCACCGCTTCGCCATCACCGGCCATCGCGGACGGCGGCAAAAGGCGCGCATGACCAGCAAGCTGGAGGATATCCCCGGCATCGGTCCGCGCCGTCGCGCCAACCTGCTCAAGCATTTCGGCGGCATGGCCGGGCTCAAGGCCGCCGGTGAGGCCGAGATCGCACGAGTGGAAGGCATCAACGACGCCCTGGCCGCGCGTATCTACGCTAACCTTCATGGTCTGTCGGTGCCTGACCCGGCAGCGGAGTAACGTTTCAATGAAATTGACCATCCCCACCTGGCTGACGCTGCTGCGGATCCTGATGATCCCGGTGTTGGTCCTGGTGTTCTATCTCCCGTACGCCTGGACCAATTTCGCCTCGGCGGCGATCTTCGGCCTGGCGGCCATCACCGACTGGCTGGATGGCTGGTGGGCCCGGCGCTACGAACAGCATTCCGCGTTCGGCGCCTTCCTGGATCCGGTTGCTGACAAGCTGATGGTGGCCGTGGCGCTGTTCCTGATCGTGCAGGGACATCCCACGCCGTGGATGGCGTTCTGGGCGGCGGTGATCGTCGGCCGGGAGATCGCGGTGTCTGCGCTGCGCGAGTGGATGGCCGAGATTGGCCAGCGTGCCAAAGTGCGGGTGGCGATGATCGGCAAGGTCAAGACCACCGCGCAGATGATTGCCTTGTTGTGCCTGCTGTATTCGGTGTCGCCGAACACGCCATTCACCGCGATCTGGATGGGGGCCCCCATTTTCCATATCGGGGATTGGATGCTGGCGATCGCCGCGTTGCTGACGCTGGTTTCCGGCGTGCAGTACCTGCATGCCGCCTGGCCCAGCCTGCGCGAAGACGAGCGGGTGGCACGCGAACAGACCCGGAAAAAGGTGGTTGACAGGTAGGCGAATGCATGTAGAATTTCGCCTCCCAAGCGGGAATAGCTCAGTTGGTAGAGCGCAACCTTGCCAAGGTTGAGGTCGCGAGTTCGAGTCTCGTTTCCCGCTCCAATGTCGAGAAGAACGTTGTTTTCGACGGGGTGCGTGAGGGGTTTTCCGGAGGTGCTGGCAAGCCCGTCCGGAGTCCTTGCGGAGTGCGATAGCCCTCCGGCCGCTGTGAAGAAATTTGTTAAAAAGCTGGTGCAATTGTTACGAAGTCTGTAGAATGCACGGCATCCCAAGCGGGAATAGCTCAGTTGGTAGAGCGCAACCTTGCCAAGGTTGAGGTCGCGAGTTCGAGTCTCGTTTCCCGCTCCAAAATTCCGAAAACCCCTGGTGGGGTTTTTTAATGGTCAGAAGGTTCTTCTGGTCAGCCTGTAAAGAGTTTGGCCTGGTAGCAGAGTGGTTATGCAGCGGATTGCAAATCCGCGTACGCCGGTTCGATTCCGACCCAGGCCTCCATTCAACGTCCCGAGCAATCGAGACGCGTTGTAGAAAAACATGCGGGAATAGCTCAGTTGGTAGAGCGCAACCTTGCCAAGGTTGAGGTCGCGAGTTCGAGTCTCGTTTCCCGCTCCAGTAGAAGAAAAGCCCCGCTACGCGGGGCTTTTTGTTTCCCGGTCTTCGGGATTGTCGAGGCTGGGAGGGGCGGCCAGCGGGCGTGTTTTGCGCTAGAATCAGGCCAGTTCCCCCGGCTGACAGGTGGCCCGCGCCAACGCGCCGGCCGAGAGTGTGACATGAGCACTACCACTGCCCATCGCTGATCTTCCGCCACCGCCCTGATTCCAGGCGCCGTCGTGGCGCTTTTTTATTGCCCGCAAATCCCCATCGAAGCCGCCCGTCGGGCTGTTTCCAGGCCCGTCCGCCGGGTCGTGACTCCAGGTGAATCCCATGATCAACATTACTCTTCCCGACGGCAGCGTCCGTCAGTTCGAAAACCCGGTCAGCGTCATGGACGTGGCCCAATCCATTGGTGCCGGCCTGGCCAAGGCCACCATCGCCGGTGCCGTGGATGGCGTGCAGGTCGATGCCAGCGACGTGATCGACCACGATGCCTCGCTGCGCATCATCACTGCCAAGGACGAGGAGGGTGTGGAGATCATCCGCCACTCCTGCGCCCACCTGGTCGGTCATGCGGTCAAGCAGCTCTACCCGGACGCCAAGATGGTGATCGGCCCGGTCATCGCCGAGGGCTTCTACTACGACATCTACAACGAGCGCCCGTTCACGCCGGACGACATGGCGGCGATCGAGAAGCGCATGGCCGAGCTGATCGCGCAGGACTACGACGTCATCAAGAAGATGACGCCGCGCGCGGAAGTGGTGGAGATCTTCAAGGCCCGCGGCGAGGACTACAAGTTGCGCCTGATCGAGGATATGTCCGAGGACATCACCGCGATGGGCATGTACTACCACCAGGAATACGTGGACATGTGCCGTGGCCCGCACGTGCCGAACACGCGCTTCCTGAAGTCCTTCAAGCTGATGCGCATCTCCGGCGCGTACTGGCGCGGCGATGCCAAGAACGAGCAGCTGCAGCGTATCTACGGCACGGCATGGGCCGACAAGAAGCAGCTCGAGGCGTACATCAAGCGCATCGAGGAAGCCGAGATGCGCGACCACCGCCGCATCGGCAAGCAGCAGGACCTGTTCCACCTGCAGGAAGAGGCCCCGGGCTTGGTGTTCTGGCACCCGAAGGGCTGGTCGATCTGGCAGGTGGTCGAGCAGTACATGCGCAAGGTCTACCGTGACAGCGGTTACGGTGAAGTGCGTTGCCCGCAGATCCTGGACGTGAGCCTGTGGAAGAAGTCCGGCCACTGGGACAACTACCAGGACAACATGTTCTTCACCGAATCGGAGAAGCGCACTTACGCGGTCAAGCCGATGAACTGCCCGGGCCACGTGCAGGTGTTCAACCAGGGCCTGCACAGCTACCGCGACCTGCCGATCCGCTACGGCGAGTTCGGTTCGTGCCATCGCAACGAGCCGTCCGGCGCGCTGCACGGCATCCTGCGCGTGCGCGGCTTCACCCAGGACGATGGCCATATCTTCTGCACCGAGAACCAGATCGAGGCGGAGGTGACCGCGTTCCACCAGCAGGCGCTGGCGGTGTACCAGCACTTCGGCTTCGATGACATCCAGATCAAGATCGCGCTGCGCCCGGAATCGCGCCTGGGCGATGACGCGACCTGGGACAAGGCCGAAGGCGCGCTGCGTTCGGCGCTGACCCATTGTGGCGTGGAGTGGCAGGAGCTGCCGGGCGAGGGTGCCTTCTATGGCCCGAAGATCGAGTACCACCTGAAGGACGCCATCGGCCGTACCTGGCAGCTGGGCACGATGCAGGTCGACTTCATGATGCCCGGCCGCCTCGGCGCCGAGTACGTGGACGAGAACAGCCAGAAGAAGCACCCGGTCATGCTGCATCGCGCCATCGTTGGCTCGATGGAGCGCTTCCTGGGCATCCTGATCGAGCACCACGCTGGCGCCTTCCCGACCTGGCTGGCCCCGGTACAGGTGGTGGTGGCCAATATCACCGACGCTCAGGCCGAATACGTCGAGCAGGTTCGCAAAACCCTTGCAAATCAAGGCTTCCGGGTTGACGCCGATTTGCGCAACGAAAAGATCGGCTATAAGATTCGCGAGCATACCCTGCAGCGGGTGCCCTATCTGTTGGTCGTGGGTGACCGCGAAAAGGAAAACGGCGCCGTGGCTGTCCGCACCCGCTCGGGTGAGGACCTCGGTTCGATGTCGGTGGAAGCCTTCGTCGAGCGGCTGCAGGCTGAATTGAAGTAAGCAAGAGCCCCGGCCCCGCGGATACGTCCGCCGGGGCCGGTTCGATTCCATTCGGAGATTGCAATATCAGTACCCCTGACAACAAACAGAACCGTCGTAATCATGAAATCCGTGTGCCGCGCGTCCGCGTGATCGGCAGTGACGGTGAAATGATTGGCGTGTTGTCGCGCGACGAAGCGCTGTCGATGGCCGAGGAAGAAGGCCTGGACCTGGTCGAAATCCAGCCGCAGGCCGACCCGCCTGTGTGCAAGATCATGGACTTCGGCAAGTTCAAGTTCGAGATGCAGAAGAAGGCCAATGAGGCCAAGAAGAAGACCAAGCAGGTCGAGATCAAGGAAGTGAAGTTCCGTCCGGTCACGGACGAGGGCGACTACCAGATCAAGCTGCGCAACATGCGCCGCTTCCTCGAAGAGGGCGACAAGGTCAAGGTCAACATCCGCTTCCGTGGTCGCGAAATGAGCCACCAGGAGCTGGGTCGCGAGATGGCGACCCGCATCGAGACCGATCTGGGCGAAGACATCGTCATCGAATCGCGTCCGCGCCTGGAAGGCCGGCAGATGGTGATGATGATCGCGCCGAAGAAGAAGTAAGCCGGCGGCCTTCGGGCCTTCGCTTTGCTGAACGGGGAGGGGTTTCGACCATCTCCCCGTTGGCGTGCCTGTTCAGCCAGGATCCGCTTCCGCTTGCCTGTGATTGCAAGTGGCTGGGAGGAAAGGCATAATGGGCGGCCCGGTTCGCCGGGTTTGTTGTTTGCGTCAAAACAGGACCTGCCTGCCTCCTTTGGGGAGTGTGGGCTTTAGACAGGCAAGGGCAAGGACGGAAAGCGTGGCCACGGCCACCGCCCAGCCAGTGAAAAGAGACCATCAAGGACATAGCAATGCCCAAGATCAAGACCAACCGGGCGGCGGCCAAGCGTTTCCGCAAGACCGCTTCCGGCAAGTACAAGGCTGGCCACGCCAACCGTAGCCACATCCTCACCAAGAAGGCGACCAAGCGGAAGCGTAACCTGCGTCAGACGAACCACGTCCGCGCAGAAGACGCAGGCCGTCTGGACCGCATGCTGCCCTACCTCTGAGGAACTGAACCATGGCACGAGTTAAGCGTGGTGTGCAGGCGCGCCGCCGCCACAAGAAAGTATTGGATCTCGCCAAGGGCTATTACAACGCCCGTCGCAAGGTTTTCCGCGTCGCCAAGCAGGCGGTCATCAAGGCACAGCAGTACGCCTACATCGGCCGTAAGCAGAAGAAGCGCAATTTCCGTTCGCTGTGGATCACCCGCATCAATGCGGCTGCCCGCATCAACGGCCTGAGCTACAGCCGTTTCATGAACGGCCTGCTGAAGGCTGGCATCACCCTGGACCGTAAGGTCCTGGCCGATATCGCCGTGCACGACGCAGCCGGTTTTGCCGCTCTGGCAGAAAAGGCCAAGGGCGCACTGGCGGCATAAGTTCTTCCCATGGCCATCGTGCGTTCACGCACGGCGGCCTGAGTGAGACAATGCATGGGGAAGGGCGCGAGTCCTTCCCCATTCTTTTTTGTGGCCTTCCAGTGCTGTTGGGGTGGTGGAGGGTCTGCGGTGCGACGGGGTCGGCCCGGCGCGAGGCCGCTGAAGGCAAACCGATCCGAGGTCCGTCGATTCCATGAGTGACATCCAATCCTTGACCGCCCAGGCGCTGGCCGACGTGGCCGCCGCGCAGAGCCCGGAAACGCTGGAAAACCTGCGCGTTTCGTTGCTGGGCAAGAGTGGCAGCATCACCGCGCAGCTCAAGCAGCTGGGCACCCTGCCGCCGGACGCGCGCAAGGCCGCCGGCGAGGCGATCAATGTCGCCCGCGACGCGGTGTCCACTGCGCTGGCCGAGCGCAAGGTGCTGCTCGAAGATGCTGCCCTGGATGCGCGCCTGGCGTCGGAGCACATCGACGTCACCCTGCCGGGTCGCCATGGCGAGCGCGGTGGCCTGCACCCGGTGACGCGCACGCTGGAGCGCATCACCGAGATCTTCGGTCGCCTGGGCTACGAGCTGTCCGAAGGCCCGGAGATCGAGGACGACTGGCACAACTTCGAGGCGCTGAACTTCCCGCCGCACCATCCGGCGCGTGCTATGCACGACACCTTCTATTTCGGCGACGGCCGCCTGCTGCGCACGCATACCTCCGGTGTGCAGGTGCGCTACATGGGCGACCACGCGCCGCCGTTGCGGATGATCGCCGCCGGCAAGGTGTACCGCAGTGACAGCGACCAGACCCACTCGCCGATGTTCCACCAGGTCGAGGGGTTGCTGGTGGACGAGCATTCCACCTTCGCCGACCTCAAGGGCACGCTGTCCGAGTTCGTGCGTGCGTTCTTCGAGCGCGACTTCGAGATGCGTTTCCGCCCGAGCTATTTCCCGTTCGTGGAGCCGGGCGCGGAAGTGGACATCGCCTGGCAGCAGCCCGATGGCAGCACCCGCTGGCTGGAAGTGCTGGGCTGCGGCATGGTCCACCCGAACGTGCTGCGCAGCGTGGGCATCGATCCGGAGCGTTACACCGGCTTCGCCTTCGGGCTGGGCGTGGAGCGCTTCGCGATGCTGCGTTACGGGGTGAACGATCTGCGCGCGTTCTTCGAGAACGACGTGCGCTTCCTCAAGCAGTTCGCGTAAGCGACGGGCCGTCGTGCCGGGCCATGCCCGGCAACGCTTGAACGTCGGTCCGCCCCGGGCGCAATGCGCTGGGCGCCGGCACAAAAGAAACCGCAACGGGAGGCCCGGCCTCCCATCAGGGTGACAACATGAAATTCTCCGAAAGCTGGCTGCGCAGCCACGTACCGACCACCGCTTCGCGCGACGAACTGAGCGCGGTGTTGACCGCCATCGGCCTGGAGGTCGAGGAGGTCACGGCGCTGGGTGATGGCTTGGACAACGTGGTCGTCGCGCGCATCGTCGAGGCCGTGCGCCACCCGGAGGCTGACCGCCTGCAGGTGTGCAAGGTCGATGCGGGGCAGGGCGAGCTGCTGCAGATCGTCTGCGGTGCGCCGAACGCGCGCCCGGGCCTGGTCGCGCCGCTGGCAATGGTGGGTGCACAGATCGGCGAGCTGAAGATCAAGCAGGCCAAGCTGCGTGGCGTGGAGTCCAACGGCATGCTGTGCTCGGCCAAGGAGCTGGGCCTGGATAACGACGCCTCCGGCTTGCTGGAGTTGCCGGACGACGCGCCGGTCGGTACGTCGCTGGTCGATTACCTCGGCCTGCCGGACGCCAGCATCGAGATCAAGCTCACCCCGAACCGCGCCGACTGCTTCAGCGTGCGCGGCATCGCCTTCGACGTGGCCGCGGCCACCCGCAGTGAAGTGAAGCCGTTCGCGGCCGATGCCGTTGCCGCGCAGGGTTCGCGCGAGCTGGCGATCCAACTCGACGCCGGTGCCGAAGCGCCGCGCTACCTCGGTCGCGTGATCGAAGGCGTCAACGCCCGCGCCACCACGCCGTTGTGGATGGCCGAGCGCCTGCGCCGCAGTGGCGTGCGCCCGGTATCGCTGCTGGTGGATATCACCCAGTACGTGATGCTGGAGCTGGGCCAGCCGATGCACGCCTATGACCTGGACACGCTCAAGGGCAGCATCGGCGTGCGCCGTTCGCGCGCCGGTGAGTCGATCAAGCTGCTGGACGGCCGCGACGCCGCGCTGGATGACAGCTTCCTGGTGGTGACCGACGCCGACCGTCCGGTTGGCCTGGCCGGTCTGATGGGCGGCTTCGATACCCGCGTCACCGACGACACCACCAACGTGTTCCTGGAGGCCGCGCACTTCGCGCCGGCCGCCATCATGGGCCGTGGCCGCAAGCTGGGCCTGCATACCGATGCCGGCCATCGCTTCGAGCGTGGCGTGGACCCGCAGTTGCCGCGTACCGCCATCGAATACGCCACCCGGCTGGTGCTGGACCTGGCCGGCGGCACGCCGGCGCCGGTCACCGAGGCCGTGCGTGAAGCCGACCTGCCGGTGGCGGCCGTGATCGGCCTGCGCCGTGCGCGCATCCCGCGCGTGCTGGGCATCCAGATCGCCGATGCAGAAGTCGAGCGCATCCTGCGTGCGCTGGGCATGCAGGTCGAAGCCGCGGCGGACGGCTGGCGTGTGACCGGCCCGAGCAGCCGCTTCGATATCGCCATCGAGGAGGACCTGATCGAGGAGCTGGCCCGCATCCACGGCTACGAGACGATCCCGACCACCTTGCCCGGAGGCGCCGCGCGCATCGCCATGCCCAGCGAAACCCGCCTGGACGAGCTGAGCGTGCGTCGCCAGCTGGTGGCGCGCGAGATGCTGGAAACCATCAACTTCGCCTTCGTCGATGCGCAGCTGCTGTCGCAGTGGCGGCAGGACGAAGGGCTGGTGCCGCTGGCCAACCCGCTGTCGGCCGAGCTGGCGGTGATGCGCCCGCTGCTGCTGCCGGGCCTGGTGGCCACGCTGGGCCGCAACGTGGCCCGCCAGGTGGGGCGTGTACGACTGTTCGAGATCGGCCGCGTATTCGCCCGGCAGGCGGGCGACGGCCAGCCCGCACCGCTGGAAACCGTGCGCGTGGCCGCTGCGGTGTGCGGCGATGCCGCCGCCCTGCAGTGGGGCGAGAAGGCGCGCAAGGTCGATTTCCATGACCTGAAGGGCGACCTGGAGTCGCTGGCACATGCCTCCGGGGCGGTGCTGGAGTTCCGCGCCTCGCAGCGTCCGTACGCCCATCCGGCGCGTTCGGCCGACGTCTGGCGCGACGGCCAGTGCATCGGTTGGATCGGTCAGGTGCACCCGCGCCTGGCCAAGGCGATGGACATTGACGTCGACGTGATCGGCTTCGAGCTGGACCTGGCGCCGTTGGCCGCGCGCAACCTGCCGCGTTCGGGCGAGTTGTCGCGCTTCCCGGCGGTGCGCCGCGACCTGGCGGTGCTGGTGGCTGAACAGGTCAGCTGGACTGACTTGGCGGCGACGATCCGCCAGGCCGGCGGCGAACTGCTGCGGGATGTCGTGCTGTTTGACCGGTATGTCGGGCAGGGCGTCGAACCGGGTTTCAAGAGCTTGGCTATGGGCTTGATTCTGCAAGACAAATCGCGCACCCTGACGGACCGTGACGTGGAGGCCGTGGTCACCGATGTGGTGGCGGCGATCGATCACGGGCACGGCGCAAAGATCCGTGGCTGAGGCGGGATACAGGGAGCAGGCATGGCATTGACCAAGGCGGAGATGGCGGACCGGTTGTTCGACGAGGTCGGTCTGAACAAGCGTGAGGCCAAAGAATTTGTCGACGCGTTCTTCGATGTGTTGCGTGATGCGTTGGAACAGGGACGTCAGGTAAAGCTGTCCGGTTTCGGTAACTTCGACCTGCGGCGCAAGAACCAGCGCCCGGGCCGCAACCCCAAGACCGGCGAGGAAATTCCGATTTCCGCCCGTACGGTGGTCACCTTCCGTCCGGGCCAGAAGCTCAAGGAGCGGGTGGAGGCATATGCTGGATCCGGGCAGTAACCGCGAACTTCCGCCGATTCCGGCCAAGCGCTACTTCACCATTGGTGAGGTCAGCGAGCTGTGCGACGTCAAGCCGCACGTGCTGCGCTACTGGGAGACCGAGTTCCCCAGCCTTGAGCCGGCCAAGCGCCGTGGCAACCGTCGTTACTACCAGCGCCATGACGTGCTGATGGTGCGGCAGATCCGCGGCCTGCTGTACGAACAGGGCTACACCATCGGCGGCGCGCGACTGCGTCTGGAAGGCGAGGGTGCCAAGGAAGAATCGGCACTGAGCAACCAGATCATCAAGCAGGTGCGGATGGAGCTGGAAGAAGTGCTGCAATTGCTGCGGCGCTGAACTTTTCGATGTGAAAGCCGGTATAATCACCGGCTCGCCTCACGGCGAAGCAGTAGATGTTCGGGGCGTAGCGCAGCCTGGTAGCGCATCTGCCTGGGGGGCAGAGGGTCGTCGGTTCGAATCCGGCCGTCCCGACCAATTACTGCAATCAAGATCAAGGGCTCGCACGTGGTGCGGGCCTTTTTTCGTTGTGCACACCAGCTTTGCTAGCCTGCGCCGAGCGGGCAGTCCGGCCTGCAGCCTTCTGGGGAGTTGACATGAAACGAGGGATCCATTGCATTGCCATCCTGGTCATCGCCGGGGCGCTGTCGGCCTGCGCGGCAGGCGAGGGCACACGCGGTACGGCGGAGGTGCCACGCGTGGGCATGGCCAATCCGGCCTCGGTGCATTGCGTCGACAAGGGGGGCAAGGTCGAGATCAGGAAGGACAGCGAAGGCGGCGAGTACGGGATCTGCCATTTGCCGGACGGCACCCAGGTCGAGGAGTGGGAGCTGTTCCGGCGGGACAATCCGGCGGGCAAGGACTGAGTGGGACGGCGGCGCGCCGCGGTGCCGGGTGCTGGGAATTCATCCGGGCCTGCGCGGGGCGGCTGGCTTTTTTCCTGCGGCGCAGCCGGTTCGTCGGCGTGGATGAAATCCCGGTGTGGGAATGCAGGGCGCGGCTGACCTGATTCCGGCTGAAGGGCGTTTGCCCGTGCGCAAGCCGCTCGAAAAGCCCCGCGATGCGGGGCTTTTTTCAGCTCGCCGCGCTGAGTGGCGCCGCGGTGTCTTTCAGCTTGGGCCAGCGCTTGAGCAGGGCGGCGCGGATGCCGCTGGCATCAATGCCGGCTTCGGCCAGCAGGTCTTCGCGGCTGGCGTGGTGCTGGTAGCCGTCGGGCAGGCCCAGGTGCAGCATCGGCATCGTCACTGCTTCGGCATTGAGCAGCTCGGAGACACCCGAGCCGGCACCGCCGGCGACCACGTTGTCCTCGATGGTGACGAAGCCGTCGTGGGTGCGGGCCAGTTCCAGCAGCATCGCCTTGTCCAGCGGCTTGATGAAGCGCATGTTGACCACGGACAGGCCCAGCTCGCGGCCGACCTGTTCGGCGGCCGGCACGGTGGCGCCGAAGGCGAGCAGGGCGATGCGGCTGCCGGCGTGGCGCAACTGCGCCTTGCCGATCTCCAGCGTCGACAGGTCGTTGCCGATGGCGGCGCCGGGGCCGGTGCCACGCGGGTAGCGCACCGCGGCCGGGCCCTTGTACTGCAGGCCGGTGCTGAGCATCTGCCGGCATTCGGCTTCGTCGCCCGGGGCCATGATCAGCATGTTCGGCACGCAGCGCATGAAGCTCAGGTCGAGGTTGCCGGCATGCGTGGCACCGTCGGGGCCGACCACGCCGGCACGGTCAATGGCGAACAGCACGTCCAGGTCCTGGATGGCAACGTCATGGACCAGCTGGTCGTAGGCACGCTGCAGGAAGGTGGAGTAGATGGCAACGACCGGCTTGGCGCCCTGGGTCGCCATGCCGGCGGCCAGCGTGACCGCGTGTTGCTCGGCGATGGCCACGTCGAAGTAGCGCTCCGGGTACTCCTTGCTGAAGCGCACCAGGCCCGAGCCTTCGCGCATCGCCGGGGTGATGCCCATCAACAGCGGTTCGGCGGCGGCGGCATCACACAGCCAGTCGCTGAAGATGTCGGTGTAGGTCGGCTTCTTCGGCGCGCCCTTGGCAGGCAGGCCCTTGCTGGGGTCGAACGGGCCGACGGCGTGGTAGCCGATCTGGTCGTCCTCGGCCGGCTCGTAGCCCTTGCCCTTGGTGGTCATGATGTGCAGCAGCTGCGGCCCCTTGGCGTCCTTCAGGCGGGCCAGGGTGGACAGCAGCAGCGGCAGGTCGTGGCCGTCGATCGGGCCGGTGTAGTGGAAGCCCATCTGCTCGAAGGCGGTGGATGGCACGAACATGCCCTTCCACTGCTCCTCCCAGCGCTTGACGAAGCGCGCCGGCGGGCTGTTGCGCTTGTCGCCGAGGATCTTCTTGCCCCCTTCGCGCAGCGCGTTGAGCGTGCGGCTGGCGGTGGCGCGGCCGAGCATCTTGGTCAGCCCACCCACCGCTTCGGAGATGGACATGTTGTTGTCGTTGAGAATGACCAGCACGTTCGGCTCGTCATCCATGCCACCGGCGTGCGCCAGCGCCTCGAAGGCCATGCCGGCGGTCATCGCGCCATCTCCGATCACGGCCACGGCCTTGCGGGTATCGCCCTGGCGCTGGCGCGCGATGGCCATGCCCAGCGCGGCGGAGATGGAGGTGGAGGAGTGGCCGACGCCGAAGGTGTCGTACTCGCTTTCCTCGCGCTTGGGGAACGGCGCCACGCCGTCCTTCTGCTTGACCGTGTGGATGGTGTCGCGGCGGCCGGTGAGGATCTTGTGCGGGTAGGTCTGGTGGCCCACGTCCCACACCAGCTGGTCCACCGGCGTGTTGAACAGGTAATGCAGGGCGACGGTCAGTTCGATCACGCCCAGGCCGGCCGCGAAATGACCCCCGCTCTTGCCTACCGACTCGATCAGGTAGGCACGCAGTTCTTCGGCGACCGCGACCAGTTCGCTTTCGTCGAACCTGCGCAGGTCATCGGGAGTCTGGATGCGCGACAGGCGCGGATAGGAGGCAGAGTCGATCATTTTCGTGGCGTTTCAATCGAAACGGTATTTTCGCCGCCAAAAGGGGGTGGGGCAAGCAAACCGCAACAATTGTGAGCGTGAAATGACGAGGTTTGCCAGCAATCTGAAGTACCTGTTCAGACTGTCGATACCGAATGCGGTGTCCGGGGTGGTTCAGGCGCTGCGCTGCAGGGCCTTCTTGGGCAGTTGCGCCTTCAGGAAGGCCATCTGGTCGGCCAGGATGTTGCGGTTGGACAGGATCAGGTGTTCGATCCAGCTGGGCCGGTAGGGCACGGCCAGCAACGGCATGTTCGCCTGCTGCGGGGTGCGGTTGCTCTTGCGCGAATTGCAGTGGAAGCAGGCGGTGACGACGTTCTCCCAGGTGTCCAGCCCCCCCTTGGAGACCGGCAGCACGTGGTCGCGGGTGAGTTGCGGGCGGCTGAACTGCTGGCCGCAGTACAGGCACAGGTGCGCGTCGCGCGCGAACAGCGCCGGGTTGGTCAGGTTTGGCGTCGGGTCGATGGCGCGCGAGCGGGCATGGCCGCGCGAGGCGATGATCGGGTGCAGGTCCAGGCCGCTGCGCTGGCCACTGTCGCGGTTGGTCGCCCCGTGCACGTGCAGGCAGGGGTCGCCGAGCGTCCAGGCCACCGCGTCGCGGGCGTAGAGGCAGGCGGCGTCCTGCCAGGTGATCCAGTCCAGCACGCGTCCGTGCGCATCGAGCGACAGCAATCGCACGGTACCGAGGCGGTGGAAGGAGGGGGGAAGTGAAAACCCGGCTGTCGGAGCGGAAAGGTCGGCTCCGGTATCGATCAGACTACGCGGTGTAGTGTCTGTCTCCATCGGGAAAACAGCTTATACACGAAGCGTGACAGTTTGTGTAAAGACGGGGCGGTTCCGGGGCGTGTGCTTCTTCAACCTGCGATAGAAGCGGCCCTCGCCCCAACCCCTCTCCCGCTTGCGGGAGAGGGGCTTTGGTTTGTCGGGGCGTTGGGTTTAGTCGCCGAAGCGTGCCGAATCCATCGCCATCAACGGGTCGGCGCCGGCTTCCATGCTGGCGGCATGGGTCAGGGTACGCGGCAGGACGCGGGCGTAGTAGAAACGCGCGGTTTCCAGCTTGGCCTGCTTGAAGCTGTCGGTATGGCCGGACACCTGGGCGGCGGCGACGGCGCGGGCCCACCAGTAGGCCAGGGCCACGTAGCCGCTGTAGAACAGGTAGTCCCAGCTGGCCGCGCCCAGTTCTTCCGGGTTGGCCGCGGCGCGCTGCAGCACGTTGACGGTCAGCTTGCCCCATTCCTTGGCCTTGGCGCCCAGCACCGGCAGGAATTCGGCCACGGCCGGGTTGTTGGCGTTGTCGGCGATGAACTGCTCGACCTCGGCCAGGAACAGCTTCAGGCCGGCGCCCTGCGAAACGGCGGTCTTGCGGCCGATCAGGTCCAGCGCCTGGATGCCGGTGGTGCCTTCATACAGCGTGGTGATGCGGGCGTCGCGGGCGTACTGCTCCATGCCGTGCTCGGCGATGTAGCCGTGGCCGCCGAATACCTGCTGGCCGTTGTAGGTGGCTTCGATGCTCCACTCGGTCAGGCAGGCCTTGACGATCGGGGTGAGGAAGCTGACCAGCGTGTCGGCGTCGGCACGCGCCTTCTCGTCGCTGCCGTTCTGGGCGGCGTCGAGCTGGGTGTAGGCGTGCACGGCGAGCAGGCGGCCACCTTCAGTCAGCGCCTTGGTGGTGAGCAGCATGCGGCGCACGTCGGGCTGGGCGATGATCGGGTCGGCCGGCTTGTCGGCCAGCAGCGGGCCCTTGGGTGCACGCGACTGCAGGCGCTCACGGGCATAGGCCAGCGCGCCCTGGTAGGCGCGCTCGGACTGCGCCAGGCCCTGCACGCCGACGCCGAGGCGGGCGGAGTTCATCATCACGAACATCGCCTGCAGGCCCTTGTGCGGCTGGCCGACCAGGTAGCCCTGGGCGCCGTCGAAGTTCATCACGCAGGTGGACGAGCCGTGGATGCCCATCTTGTGCTCCAGCGCGCCGCAGCGCAGGGCGTTGCGCTCGCCCTTGTTGCCGTCGCGGTCGACCTTGTACTTGGGGGTGACGAACAGCGAGATACCCTTCGGGCCCGGAGGGGCGTCGGGCAGCTTGGCCAGCACCAGATGGACGATGTTCTCGCTCAGGTCGTGCTCGCCGGCGGTGATGAAGATCTTGGTGCCCGTGATCGAGTAGCTGCCGTCGGCATTGGGCTCGGCGCGGGTCTTGAGCAGGCCCAGGTCGGTGCCGGCGTGCGGTTCGGTCAGGCACATGGTGCCGGTCCAGTGGCCGGCCACCAGCGGCTTGAGGAAGGCTTCCTTCTGCCAGTCCTCGCCGTAATGCTTGAGGGCTTCGACCGCGCCGTGCGACAGCATCGGGAACAGGCTCCACGCCAGGTTGGCCGAGGACACCATTTCGCTCAATGCCATGCCCAGTGTCTCCGGCATGCCCTGGCCGCCGAACTCCGCTGCCGCGGTCAGACCGGTCCAGCCGCCCTCGACGAACTGTGCGTAGGCCTCCTTGAAGCCGGGGGCGGTGGTGACCTCGCCGGTGGCCTTGTCCAGCTTGCAGCCGGTCTGGTCGCCGACCGCGTTGAGCGGGGCCAGCACGCTGGCGCTGAAGCGGCCGGCCTCCTCCAGCACGGCGTCGATGACGTCGGCGCTGGCGTCTTCCAGGCCCATCGCGGCGAACAGGGATTCGGCCTTGAGCACGTCGTGCAGGGCGAAGCGAAGATCGGTAACAGGGGCTTTGTAGTTGCTCATCAGAACGGTCTCGAACGATGCAGGAAGCGGGTGGGGGTCAACGCAGGACGCCGGGCAGACCCGGTGCCTGGTTGAGGCTGTTGCGCGATTTGACGTCGAAGCTGCGCTGTTTCTTTTCTTCCGGGGTGGCGCTGATGGTGCCTTCCAGTTCATAGAACAGGGAGCGACCGCCGGCCAGCGAATCGGCCACGACGATGCGTGCCGCCGAAGACGGTTGCAGGCGCACCTTGACCACGTCGGCCGACTCCGGGCCGATCGATACGCCCGGTTGCGTGCTGAGCGTGCCGGCGGCTTCATCACCAACCTTCATCGCCAGCGACACCGCGTCAAAGCGCATCGGCATGGAGCTGTAGTTGCGCAGGCGCAGCTCGACGTCCCAGTTGCCGTCGTTGCCGACGGTAAGCTGCTGGATGCTGGCGGCAGGTTCGGAAACGCGCTTGACCGGGCCGCCGCTGCAGGCGGCAAGCGCCAGCGCGGCCACGGTGATCAGGGCGAATGTAGGGCGAAAACGCATGCCGCGCGGTCCTCCAGTCCTAAAGATGTCCCGAAGGATACTACGGCGTATGGCAGCGTGCGCAGGGCACGGGGTGGCAAACACGGGCGACAATCGCGGCGGGGGGATGGCGGAACCCGGCTCCTGGTGCATCAACACATGCAGGGGCCTGACGGCTGCCGTCTTCCGCGTCACTTTCTGGGGGTTCATTCATGCGTTCATTCAAGTTGTTGCCGCTGGCCAGCGCAATCCGCGGCGGTCTGACTCTGGCGGTGCTGTGTGCCGCTTCCCCGGCGTTCGCCGCGCCACCGCAATTCGATATCGATGCCGGCAACATCGAGGACGTACTGCCCGAATTCGCCCGCCAGGCGGGCATCCAGATCATCGCCCCGGCCCATTCAGGCAAACAGGGGCGCATCGCGGTGGGGGAACTGAAGGGGCAGATGGATACCCGGCAGGCCTTGAACCGCCTGCTCGACGGTACGGGATTGACCGTGGCCTCCGATGATGGCCGCACGATCACCCTGCGCGCGGCCACGCCGATGCTGGCGTCGCTGGGGGGCTTGGGCGCGATGTCGATGGCGCAGTCGAGCCAGGTCGAGCCGGTCGCCGCCGAAGCCGAGCCGGCGCAATCCAATGCGAACGTGAACACGCTGGACCAGATCACCGTGGTCGGCAGCCAGATCAAGGGCAGCAAGTCGGCTGCCATCCTGCCGGTGGCCACGCTGCAGACCGAACAGATCGAGGCCACCGGCGCGGTCTCCGGTGACGACCTGTACCGCTCGATCCCGCAGATGGGTGATGTCTCCTTCAGTGGTACCAACGGCGGCAACAGCTCCAACTACGCGCGTGGTGACATCGCCTCGGTCAACCTGCGCGGCTTGGGCGTGGGCAACACGCTGCTGCTGATCAACGGCCGCCGCACCGTGGTGCACCCGATGAGCCAGGCCGACGGCAACCTGGTGCCGGTGCTGACCTACAACGCCAACGCGGTGCCGGTGTCCAACCTGCGCCGGGTGGAAGTGCTGCTGGACGGTGCGGCCGCCATCTACGGCACCGACGCGGTGGCCGGCGTGGTCAACAACGTGCTGCGCGACGATATGGACGGCGGCACCATCAGCGTGCAGAAGGGCTTCGGCGAAGGCACCAACCTGAGCGATGTCGGCGTCAACGGCATGTGGGGCAAGAACTCCGAGGACCTGCGTTCCAACATCACCATCGCCTTCAACTACTACAACACCACCGGCCTGAACTCGCTGGACCAGGGCTGGACCAGGAACGGCAACCGGGCCGATGACTTCGCCGGCACGCCGTTCGAAGGCCTGGCCGGGGTGGACAACCGCAACACCAACAGTCCGTGGGGCAACTTCACCGCCAGCGGCCCGCGCATCTCGCGCAATGGCACCTGGTTGACCACGGCGGCCGGTGCCTTCCACGTGCAGCCGACCGCCAACAGCGGCTGTGCGGCGACCATCGGCGACGGGCTGTGCGTGCAGTCCGGCAGCAAGGCGACCTCCGGCGCCGATGCCAACCTGCGCGACAACCAGCAGTCGCAGTACCCGCTGTCGATCACCCCGGACGTGCGCCGGCTGAATCTGTTCGTCACCGGCAAGCATGATTTCGAGAACGGCATTTCGTTCTTCAGCGAAGCCGGCCTGTACGACTCGCGTGCCTACAGCCTGCAGAGCGGCGTGAACACCATCACCGCCTTGCCGATGACCGTGGCCGCCAGCAACTACTGGAACCCGTTCGGGGCGATGTACCTGCCCGATGGCTCGCTCAACCCGAACCGCCTTCAGGGGTTGAACATCGGCCCGGATGGCGTGCCGGTGACGATCACCAGCTACCGCTTCGAGCGACCGACCCGCATCGAGGTCAATAACACCCAGGTGCGCGCGCTGGCCGGCCTGCGTGGCTTCCATTACGGCTTTGACTGGGAAAGCGCGGCGCTGTACTCCAAGGCCAAGGTCAAGGACACCCAGGATGCGGTGAGCATGTCGCTGTTCCAGCAGGCGCTGGCCAACCCGACCGCCTCGGCCTACAACCCGTTCTGCGGTGGCTGCAACGACTGGGACAAGCTGGACCAGTTCTTCTACAAGGCCAAGCGGCAGAGCCAGACCGAGCTGTTCCTGTGGGACTTCAAGGTCTCGCGCCCGGACCTGTTCAAGACCTGGGCCGGCGATGTCGGCATGGCCGCCGGTTTCGAGATCCGTCACGAAACCCAGCGCGATGACCGCGACGCGCGCGTCGATGGCTCGGTGACCTTCACCGACATGATCACCGGCGTTGCCTACCCGAGCGACATGTACGGTGTCAGCCCGACCCCGGACACCTATGGCTCGCGTACCGTGGCCGGCCTGTTCGCCGAGCTGTCGGTGCCGCTGGTCTCGCCGGAGATGAACGTGCCGCTGGTGCGTTCGCTGGACCTGCAGGTTGCCGGCCGCGCCGAGCGTTACAACGACTTTGGCAACGTCGCCAAGCCCAAGCTGGCGCTGGGCTGGCAGATGTTCGACGGGCTGACCCTGCGCGGCTCCTGGGCCAAGGGCTTCCGCGCCCCGAACCTGGAGCAGATCAATGCCACGGTGGTGAGCCGTTCGAACAACCGCACCGACTACATCCAGTGCGAGGCCGACGTGCGCACCGGTGCGCAGGCATCGATCAACGGCTGCGGCGGCTACACCTATTCCACCACCGCACGCCGCTCGGGCAACCCGGACCTCAAGCCGGAAACCTCCACCAACACCAGTGCCGGCATCGTGTTCCAGCCGCGCTTCATCCCGGAGGACTACGGCCGCTTCACCTTCGCGGTGGACTACTACAAGTACGAGCAGGAAGGCATCATCGGCCTGTTCGGCGAAGGCAACGCGCTGATCCTGGACTACATCCTGCGCCAGCAGGGCGGCAGCAACGCCGCCGTGGTGCGTGCCGACCCGACCGCCGACGACATCGCGCGCTTCGCCGGTACCGGCCTGGCTGCCGCGGGCAAGGTGCTGTACGTCACCGACCAGTACGTCAACCTGGAACCGCAGACCCTGCGTGGCGTGGACTACAACTTCAGCTGGAACTCACCGGAAACCCGCATCGGTCGTTTCGACCTGTCGGTCACCGGCACCCACCTGATCGAGTTCTACCGCCAGCGTTCGCCGGCGTTGCAGGCGCTGGAAGACGCCAAGGCCACCGGCCTGGTCGACCCGTCGATCCGCATCACCGGCGGTGGCGACCTGATCGGCAACGGCGGCAACCCGGAATGGAAGTGGGCCGGCACGCTGACCTGGCGTTACCAGCAGCTGTCGGTGGGTGCCACCGCGCGTTACTCCAGTTCCTACGTGGAGAATGGCCTGACCCTGGCCGACGGCACCCCGTGGACGGTGAAGTCGCAGACGTTGGCCAATGCCTTCGTCAAGTACGAGTTCGAGCGCGAAGGCTGGCTCAACGGGTTGGCGGTGAAGGTCGGTGCCAACAACCTGGCCAACAAGCGCCCGCCGGTGTCCGATGATGCCTACGGCTATTCCTCGGCGGTGTACCAGGCGTATCCGCGCTACTGGTACGTCAACGTCAGCAAGGCGTTCTGATGAAGGCCGTCGTGGCAGGTGCGGGCGTCCGGCAGTGGCCGGACGACCTGCTGGAGAAGCAATGAGCGCAACGCAGGCAAGACAGCGTGCCTTGTGGTTGGCCGAGCACGTGCTGCCGCACGAGCCCGGCCTGCGTGACTGGCTGCAGCGACGGTTGTCGGTGCGCCAGGACGTGGACGACGTGATCCAGGAGACCTACGCGATCCTGGCGGCGATGGCCGATGTGACGCACGTGCGCCAGCCGCGCGCGTACGTCTACACGGTGGCGCAATCGGTGGTGCTGCAGCAGCTGCGGCGTGCGCAGGTGGTGTCGATCGAAGCGGTGGCCGAGATTGACCGGGTGGCGGTATTGCCCGAGGAAGCCAGCCCCGAGCGCACCGCCTCCTCGCGGCAGGAGCTGGCGCGGATCGGCGCGTTGATCGACAGCCTGCCGGCCAAATGCCGCGAGGCGTTCGTACTGCGCCGGGTGGAAGGCTATTCGCAGCGCGAGATCGCCCAGCGGATGCAGATCAGCGAGAACACGGTGGAGAAACACATCTGCAAAGGCATTCGGCTATTGATGGATGCAATGAAGCGCGACGGCGACAGGACGGAGACGGGCACGGACCAGCCCGCCGCAGGAGAAACATGGCATGCGCGCAGACGTTAACGGGATTGATGACATCGCCGCAGCATGGGTGGCGCGGGAAGACCGCGCGCCGCTGACGGCGGAGGAGACGGCCAGCCTTGATGCCTGGCTGGAGGCCGACGCGCGCCATTTCGGCGCCTATGCGCGGGCACAGGCGGTGCTGGCGCGCACCGACCGCGCGCGGGCATTGTCGGCCGGTGCGATGGACCGCGCCTTCACCGCGAACGTGCCGGCCAGGCCGGCGCGGCGGATGCTGCGCTGGGCGGTGGGGTTGGCCGCGGTGGTCAGCGTGCTGGCCATCGGCGTGCAACGCCAGGACGACGGCGCCGAGTACTACGCCACGCGCAAGGGCGAAATCCTGCGGGTGCCGCTGCAGGACGGCTCGGCGATCACGCTGGATTCGGATTCACAGGTGCGGGTGAGCTACAGCGATACCCGCCGCGACATCCGCCTGCTGCAGGGCGAAGCGTTGTTCGACGTGGCCAAGAACCCCGGGCGTCCGTTCGTGGTGCGTGCCGAGGAGACCGACGTGACCGCGGTGGGGACGAGCTTCGCGGTCAGCCTTACCGAACGCCGCAGCGGCGGGGTGGAGGTGCTGGTGCGCGAAGGCATCGTCGATGTCACCGACGTGCAGGGTGTGGTCGCGCCGACGCGGCTGGTGGCCAACTACCGCGCGCTGGCCAACCGCAGCCATGGGATCCGCATCGAACCGGTGCCCAGTGACGACCTGCAGCAGCAGCTGGCCTGGCGCGAGGGCATGTTGTCGTTCAACGGCGACACGCTGTCGGTGGCGGCGGCGCAGTTCCTGCGCTACAGCGACACCCGCATCGTCATCGACGACCCGCTGGTGGGCAGCCGCCGCATCGTCGGCCTGTACTCGGCCAGTGACCCGCTGGGCTTCGCGCGCAGCGTGGCGCTGAGCCTGGGATTGGTGGTGGAACAACAGGGCAACGAGGTCCGCCTGCGTTCGCCGGACGCCGCGCCGCACATGGCGCGGTCCATGCAATGAAATGGGGTTGAGCATGCATAACGAGAAACGACGCGCCCGCCTGCTGGCGCTGGCGACCGCGTTGCTGCTGGGCAGTGGCCAGGCGACCGTGGTGGCCATGGCCAGTGAGACGCAGGCGTTGCTGATCCGCGACGCGATGGTGTTCGACGGCACCGGCCGGGCTGCGTATCCGGCCAGCGTGCTGGTCGAGGACGGGCGGATTGCCGCCATCGGCGACGCGCTGCAGGCGCCCAAGGGGGCGCGCACGGTCAATGCGCGTGGTCAGGCGTTGTTGCCGGGGCTGTTCGACCTGCATACGCACTGGACGCCGAACGCGGTGCCGTCGGAGCTGCCGCAGGTGGCCAACCTGTACATGGCCGCGGGCGTGACCACGGTCAGTGATTTCCACGAACCGCCGGAGGCGTATGCGCCGCGCCGGCAGTGGCTGTCCTCGATCGCCGCGCCGGACGTGAAGTTCGCCGCGCGCATGAGCACGCCACTGGGACACGGTGCCGACTGGGGCGACGAGAACACCACGCGCTGGGTCAATTCACCCGAATCCGCGCGCGCCGGTGTCCGCGCGGTGGCCGCTTACAAGCCAGATTTCATCAAGGCCTTCACCGATGGCTGGCGCTACTCCAATGCCGCCGACAACAGCAGCATGGACGAGGAAACGCTCGCTGCGCTGGTCGACGAGGCGCACAAGAACGGCCTGAAGGTGTTCACCCATACGGTGATGGTCAAGCGCGGCAAGAGCGCCGCACGCGCCGGCGTGGATGTGATCGCACACAGCGTGCAGGACGGCCCGGTCGACCAGGAACTGATTGAACTGATGCGCACGCATGGCACCGCCTATGCGCCGTCGCTGGCGGTGTACCTGCCGGAGCGGGTGGATGGCAGCGGCCGTACCGGTGCCAAGCCGGACGTGCTGCGCCAGCGCGAGCAGAACTTCGCCAATGCCCTGCACAACGTCAAGACCTTGCATGACGCCGGCATCCCGGTGGTGGTGGGGACCGATGCCGGCATGACCGGCACGCCACATGGTGTCTCCACGCTGCGTGAACTGGAGTTGCTGGTGGATGCCGGCCTGACGCCGGCCGAGGCGCTGCTGGCCGGCACCGCCCGGAGCGCCCGGGCACTGGGCGTGGCCGATCGTGGCACCCTCGAGGTCGGCAAACGCGCAGACCTGTTGCTGGTCAAGGGCCAGCCGTGGCAACGCATCAGCGACATCCGCAATACCGAGCAGGTCTACGTGGCCGGGCGCCAGGTGCACGGCAAGGGGACCGTTCTGCCGGCTGGCAACCGGGCGTTGGCATTGCCGGCGCAGCCGGTGGCGGCACTGGTCGATGACTTCGAGCGCGCCGACGGCCGTACCGCGCTGGATACCCTGCGCGTGGACGAGGCCGATGGCGGCAACGACCGCACCGTGCAGGTCACCGAAGTGGTGGCGCGCGAGACCGGCGGCAATGCGCTGGCCACGCAGGCCAAGCTGTCTAGCAAGGACAGTGCATTCGCAGCGGCGATCCTGCCATTGAGCCGTGGTTCGGTGGCGCCAGTGGATGCGCGCGCCTACCAGGGGGTGCGTTTCGAGCTGCGCGGTTCGGCGCCGGAGCTGCGGCTGGAAGTACGCGCGCTGGGCAACCGCCGCTTCATCGCGCCGTTGCAGGCCCAATCGCAATGGCGCACGGTCGAGGTGCCATTCAGTGCCCTGCAGGGCCAGCCACCCTATCGCGCCACTGCACCCATCGCGCAGTGGAAAGGGGACGACCTGCAGCAACTGGTGTTCTCCGCCGGTGGTGCGCCGGGCAGCAAGGTCTGGTTCGAGATCGACAACGTGACTTTCTACTGATGCACCGGTGCCTGCCGATGAAGCGTTCCCTGTTGCGTGTCGCCCTGTTGTGCAGCCTGCTGCCCGCACCTGCGGCGTGGGCGGTTACGCCGGATGTCCTAGCCACGCTCGATGCCTACGCCAAGCGCCAGGCCGACGTGGGGCATGCATTGTGGCAGCAGCCGGAGCTGGGGTATCTGGAGACCGCCTCGTCGGCATTGTTGCAACAGGAGCTGCGCGAGGCCGGTTTCCAGGTGAAGGCGGGTGTCGCCGGCATGCCCACCGCGTTCGTGGCGTCCTACGGCACGCGCGGCAAGGGTCCGGTGATTGCACTGTTGGCTGAAATGGATGCCTTGCCCGGCATGGCCCAGGCCGCCGAGCCGGTGCGCAGCGCCATTGCCGACCAGGACGCGGGCCAGGCCTGCGGGCACAACCTGTTCGGTGCGGCGTCGGTGGGCGCGGCGCGCGCCATCGCGCAGTGGCTGGAGGCCACCGGGCGCGACGGCGAAGTGCGGCTGTATGGCACGCCGGCGGAGGAGGGCGGGTCGGGCAAGGTCTACATGACCAAGGCCGGCCTGTTCGATGATGTCGATGTGGTGCTGCATTGGCACCCGTCGGCCGACAACTCCGCCGCGCAGGGCACCACCTTGGCCAACATCAGCGGCAAGTTCCGTTTCAGTGGCATTGCCGCGCATGCCGCCATCGCGCCGGAGCGTGGTCGCTCCGCGCTGGACGGCGTGGAAGCGTTCAACTACATGGCCAACCTGATGCGCGAGCACGTGCCGGACCGCACGCGCATCCACTACGTGATCAGCAACGGTGGCGCGGCTCCCAACGTGGTGCCGGACGCTGCCGAAGCCTATTACTACGTGCGCCACACCGATCCGGCGGTGGTGCGCGATGTGATCGCGCGCCTGCGCAAGGCCGCCGCGGGCGCGGCGATGGGTACCGGCACCACGGTAAGTTTCGAGCAGACCGGCGGCGTGTTCTCGCTGCTGCCCAACGACACGCTGGGGCAGGTGATGCAGGCCGCGCTCCAGCAGGTAGGGGGCGTCCATTACGACGCGGCCGAACAGCGGTTCGCCCTGCAACTGCAGCAGACGCTGGAGAAGAAGCCTTCACTGGAAACCGCGCAGCAGTTGCAGCCCTACCGCGCCGACTTGGCTGGCAGTGCTTCCACCGACGTCGGTGACGTGAGCTGGAATGTTCCCACGGCCGGGTTGAGCACCGCGACCTGGGTGCCCGGCACGCCGGCGCATAGCTGGCAGGCAGTGGCCGCGTCGGGCATGTCCATTGGTGACAAGGGCGCATTGAATGCGGCCAAGGTGATGGCGCTGGCGGCCGTGCAACTGCTGCAGTCACCGGAGACCGTGCGCAAGGCCCGCGAGGAATTCGATATGCGACGTGGTACCGGGTTCCAGTACCTGCCGTTGCTGGAGCGGGACACCCCGCCACTGGACTACCGGCGCGCGACGCGCGACTGACTTGTCGCCGTAAGCTGCCGCCGACATGTGCTTCACTCCCGGGCTGGCAGGCTGCAGCCGGAGTGATGTTGCTGGGTAGCCCGTCACTCCGATGGGCGGCGGCCCGATCCCTCCATCGGGCCGCCGCCCGGATTTTCATCGAACCGCGATGGCGGTGCCTTGGTGGTGTCGCACGTTTTGGGTGTTCATTGAGCGATGGTGCGGGCGGCGCCCTGAAGCACAGACGCGTGCGTCGTCAGGCAAGCGTGGTGGGCTTGGGGCGGATTGGGTGGCGGTGGTCATGGGCGCGCCCCTTGGCGAACGCGCAGGCAGCGCGTAGAATCCGGAGCACCGCGTGGGGCGGTAGCTCAGCTGGGAGAGCGTCGCGTTCGCTGACGAGGCGCGTACTCCAGAATAACCTCACCGATCAATGATTAGACCAACGCCCGCTCATCAGCGGGCGTTTTGCGTAAGGCGGTCGGGTAGTTGAACCAGCGTCTATGCAGCCTTGTCGGCTTCCGCAACTGCATGCGTGTTCTTGGGGAGATAGAGTTGCGGCTAGGACAGCTGCGCTGGTGGGACTAGATTGTCTACACTCAGCTCACACTGGATATCAAGGAATGAGTGGCGTGATCGAACCGGGTCCAGGCTTGCCGTCCCACATAGCGCTCCTTTTGAACGAGGATTTCGATTTCTCGGACCCTCGACTGGTCGCTCGAAGACTAAGGGCGATGGTTCGTGAGCTTAAAGATCAAGCAGATGTCGGTGGCTTCGAATCGCTACTGGCCGTAGACCGGAATAAGCCTGAATTCAGAGCGGTGCTGAGTGGAGGTCTTGATCTATTCTCGTCAACGGGAGCGTGTCAGGCATTCACGTGCCGACTTCGATACGCAGATCAAATCGCCAGAACGATTGCTTTGATGTCTGACAGGGTTACTGCTCACGATTTCTTCTATGGGCGGATACATGCCCTTAGATCGCGCCCGACAAATGCCGAATTGATGGGATTGGTCGCTGATGTCGCGGTATTGAAGCGGCTGCAGCCTCTCATTGAAGCAGGCGTATTTCGATTCATCTCCCCCTTCATGCCTGCTTGCGCATCCTGTTTCTCCGAGTTCAATAGGAGAGTTCATGAACTAGGGGAGCAGGCGGTATCTCGGCTTGGCGATCAGCTTATTATTGAGCGCAATGCGGACGGAGGACATATAGATCTTTCCGCGCTGTATGACCCCTCACTCTTCATCCATTTTTCGCGCGAATTTGGAGATCAAGCAAGTGATGATGAGATGCGCTCAAGATTCGTCCAAGAGGCTGTTAGATCGACGGTTTGGGATGCACGCAGTGCAGCTTGGACATCGGGAAGCGTTTTTTCAAATTCTCCAGCCGGAATATCAGCTTTACTTTCAGCGGATGGCGCCTATTTCACTTCGCCCGAGCTAAGGGCTTTTGCAGCAGAGAGAACAGCGACTCTACCTTGGGTGGCAAATCTCACAATCGAGCAAACATTGAATTTGCGTGATGCGGCAAGCTCTGCGCTGCCCCAACTCCGTGAATTTATGGCGCGTAGGCTGTCCGGACTGGCGAGTGGGGATGAGTCTGAATCCAGCTGGCGAGAAGTCGTCGCAGAGCTGCGGGAACAGGCAGAGCTGGTGCAATCTGAGCTGGCAATCGCTACCAATCGATCACCTTCCCTCGGTCGAAGTTCTGCGGGAATACTAGGTCTTGCAGTCAGTGCTGCGTGTCTCATCACCGATGGTCCGGGATCTGCACTCGGCGGTTTGCTTGGCACCTTGGGCTTAGTCCATTCCCTCGGCTCTACGCATCGTTCTACGCTTAGGACGAAGCCGGGTTATGTCCTTGTTGCTGCACGAGATATCTTGCAGCACGCACAGTGACAGACGGTGAGAGACAATAGTTTGGACTGAGGTCGCAACGTTCCATCGCTTCATCCTGTCGCATGACCGCTTTTAGGCGTAGGTGGTTGATAGTTGAGGCTAGAATTGGTCATCTTGATTCAACCGTTCGAAGCAATTCAATGCGGATGTCAACGAAACCAGCCTCATTCGCATGGGCTGGTTTCGTTGATCGCTTGAGCCTCAGAGCATCGCATCTGAGATGCGAGATATGGCCTGCGGATCGCCTTGTGGAACAACGAATTAGCCGATTTTCAGGGGGCGATAAATGGCCTGTAAGCCGGTAGACGAATGATGGGAGGGATGTGGCAGCCTAGAACGGTTGTGTACACATTATGAGCTTAAGTGCGAAGCTCGCCTGAAAAAAACGCGTTGAATCATGGCTTTATAGAGCAACCGGCTGCCTTTTTTTCAACGAAATGGACTGAAACTGTAGATTGCCCGGAGAGCTGCTCCGCTCATCGAGCCTGTCACTCAGCCGCCCGCCAATCAGCCACAACCCGTGTTGCAAGGCGGACATTGTCAAAGGCGGCTAGTCCATAGGTGTAAAGAACGGCGCTATGGCTGGATCAGTCTGGCCAAATTCGAAGGTCACCAGGTCATCGTCTTCATCCAACTTGCTCAATGAGGCGCGTTGGATCAAGCGTCCCTGGGAGAGGGCAAGCGCAAAGGGATTGACGTCTTTGTTATGGAACCCATACGCCCTGCAAAAGTCTTCTTGTGACAAATTTCCAGACAGCAGCTGCATTAGGTCCCGAGAAGAAATGCTAACGCTCATACTTCCTGCTCCTCTGCTGACTAAGCGAAATCTACCTTGGGCTCTTTGGCTGTTCTCTTGTTCTAGGCAACGACGAGCTGCGTTGTATGGGGCTTGGCGTGGCTCGGGAAAATGAATCAAGGCACGCCTGACCAGTTCATCGAGCTCCGCATGGGGGGATGTGAGGCGCCTGGGATCGATAGAGGCACGCACGATTAGGTCATAGCGCAACATTCTAGTCGTATGGATGGACATGACCTCGCGCTTCTCCTCAACGCCAATGAGGAGTACGCCATCAATGCTTGAATGCTTGGTCAAGAAATGGTCGACCACCTGCCGGCCGGTGAAGGTGCCGCCCATCGATGCCATCGAAACATTGCTGCGAAACAGCCCGCAGTCACCATCGCAGGCCACCAAGAGTTTGAATGCGCCCTCATGAGCCCCTTCTAGCTGGCCTGTCTTCGCTTTGAGCGCTTTGTAGAGCGGATTTACCTCCTTTGATGGTGCGACATCGTAGCTTGTATAGCTACCCATAGTTGTCGTTTGAACAGGATCGTAAGTGATTGAGAAATCGCACTTCTTGTTGGACGGCTTGAATAGGGCGTGCTCGTGCGGCTTCGAGTTGATCGCTTTGAGCCAAGGGACGACTTCACTATGCAATAGCGCAATCATCTGGCCTCTGTTCGGAAGGGCAAGCTGGATCTTAACCTGACCTCGCTTGCCAGTTGGCCCGCCATTGATCCTATAAGCAAGCTTCACAGGATCGACGCCATGCTTTCTCGCAATGACGGGGGTTTGCTCAAAAAGCACGTCGACCGGGTTCATTTCGTCCAAGCCCCTGTCGGAAACGGCAAGGACGTCGCCGACGACCACAAGCTTCCCCCCCGCTGCTGACTGGTAATCGACGAGAAGATCAGGGCACTTCCCCGACGGAAGAGGAGCCTCATGACGAACCGAGGCTACCTGCGCAAACGCATCCAGGACAACGAGCTCCCACATCGTGGGGAGGCGCTGCTCGTTGGGTGTATTGAGCTTCTTGATTATTCCGAAAATCTGCTCGTTAGAGAGAACGCCCTGCAGGCGTTTGATTCTTATCTGCAAATCACGACGTGAGAAGACGAATTGAGTCATTACGGCGGGCAATCCTTAGCAATGATGGCGTACTCTTTCATGTCATATGAATCTAGGGAGCACTCTGGACTCTGCCTGCACAATGACCTTTTTGGATGCTGGCGGCGTCAGTACATGGACAGACAGCTTGGTCATCATCCCTTGCTCGCCTGATTTCACGTATGCATGACTATACCCATTTTTCTTTTAGTTCCGAGCGCGTGCAAAAAAAAGGAGGAGCCCCTTAGATAGGGCTCCTCCTTGGTTTATTTCAACCTTTACTGCTTAGGTATTTCCTAGAACGGAATGTCGTCGTCCGTAAAATCATCTGGAGTGGATGCAGGGCGATTTGCTGTCCGCGAACCAGTCGATGCGTCGGGCTTATTCTTTGGCTTGCTGGTTACAAACAAGCTGTCATTAAAATCCACCCATTCCCAAGCTTGATTGGTCAGTCGAATCCCATCGTGTTGCTCGTACTCGCCATCGATTACGCATATCTCGGCGAACCCTCGATTGAGGAGTCTTCGCAATGCCAATTGGCAGCCCAAAGGAGTGATGCCTTGGCGTTCCACTGACTGTTTAACCGACCAAAGACTCGTGGCATCCGTAGGCTTGCTTGCTTCAGAGGCGATCGCAGCGATGAGTACCATCTCCGGGTGCGATACGCCGCTTACCTCAGAGATCAACTCATTTTCGGCTGCTTGCTTGAGCATTTCAGTCTTTGACAATCGCGCCTTCAGCGTATCTGTGATGCGATTGCGAAGTTCGTTGAAATCGCTGGTTGATTCCGTGCGATACACGATCACGCTTCGATGTTGGATGTCGAACGGGAACTTCTGTCTGTCGTTGGCGCAGATCATCACGACAGGCTTGCCCAATGCGAAAGCAAATCCAAGCTCGTACCATACGTTGGCGTTGTCTGCTGTTATCTCCGCAAGGCATATGGCGGCATTTCTAATCCCATCTTCAATCGAGGAAATTAGAACCTCGGTAGATGGGTCGCCATCCACCCTATATGGGGTGAGTCCTGCTTCCACAATGGCTGGCTTGAGGCAATCGTTGAATCGCTTGTCGAACTTCCCACCATCGAAGGGCTGGATTACAAAACAGGTAGTCAAGCTGACCTCCAGCGAGTTTTCCTAAGCCTACCATTGAAGCTAATTTGGCGAATCGGTTGGTAGATGGGGGCTCCGTTCACTATGAGTACCTCGACCTGATCATTGAATGGAATTGCTGCCGGCTAATATCTTCTGGCAGTTTTGATAGCTCATCGACCGTCCAAGGGCGCAGATTGCGCTGTAGTGCTGTTGATGTAGCCCCGCCAATGAATAGCTCGTCATGCACTTCATCCGGCGGATCTGCTCCGTCATTTGAAAGCTCGAGATACTTAAGGTGAGGCCAGTGGTTGATAGCAATTTTGATTGCCTTAATGGCGGCAGGCGCACTTACCCGCTCCCCGACCCAGATGCATGCTTGGTGCTCGGGTTTTTCCATGCCGTTTTTTTGCAGCGGACTCGGATCGGTGTACTTCTCCACAAAAAAACCTGCTTCAACCAAAGACCTAAAGATATCTAGCCAACCATCGACATGTCCGTTTATGTTAATCAGTAAATTGTGTGTTTTTTCTCCTTCGGTCTTATGGGGGGCGATGGCCTCCGTCAGAGTGGCGACGGGCGCTGTCGGCAATTGATTGATCAGTCCGGGGGAGTAGGCATTCTTATTTCGAAGCCAGCGCGCATAATCCTTTCCTTCCTGGAGGTGTGGGCGAAAAATTGTCAGCATCAGTCCTACAAAGACGAGAACCAAGAGAGTTGTAATGGCTGACGATATCAATAGAAAAGCAGGTGCCCAAGTGGGCTTATCGATATTGATGGCCGTAACAAGGAATGCTGATACCAATAGAAATAGTATTGCAAACCAAGCGGCCACTAATTGAATCGGAGTGTTTATTTTTTCGGGAACTATCTTCGCATTTGCCATCATTTCATCCGGTTGATCTGGCTCTGAATTTTATAGGTATGTAGTAGGTGGGGTTGTAGCCTACTGCATTTAAATAAAGTCGCAGATGGGGGTGTCTTAAGTGCGGACAATTTCGGACTTCTGATCTATTGGTCGAATTCGCACCGACCAGCCCATTTGCATCACGTGCCGGTACACATCTTCCACATCGTCCAACTGCAGTTGGTTGACTACGCGATTCGCGCCAGCGCGGGGTTCAGCAACCCGAAACGCCAAATGGCCAGTTCGGTTGTCGCGCAGCTTATATGGATACAGGCGGATACCGGATGAGTGCTCAAACCAGAAGCGGGTGCTGATGCGGTCTTCCATGAGTCTGATCGAGGTGTCGTTTGGCTTCGGAGTATCGCCGGAAGGTAGCGGCAGTGGAAGTCGGGACGGCTGCTGTCGCGCCAGTGAGTTGGACAGCGGGAAATTTCACCGCAGGTACAAAGCCAAACCCATGCCAGCACTTCATACCTGGCTCGAATTCCACGCCACAGCAGGCATCGGCCACACCACTGCCGCCCACATATCGCGTGTTTCAGTGTCAGAGCATGCGATTGGATTGCGGGTTGCATGGGCAAAAGCGGACTTGCTACCGCCTGCCGGGATTGATTCCGAGGCTGGCAATGTCGTGGATTCGTCCGGTGTCGTGGTTTGTATGCATCGATTGCCACATTCGGGAAGCACCACGGCTGTCCATGCATGATCCCTTCAAGACATACGCGAGCACCGCAAGCAATAGTTGCCAACACAGCGAAGGGTTGCGTCCGCATCGATGGCCGGATTTGCATGCAAGGTGGATCATCGCTGAATCGCAGCTGCGGCCGCATGCAAACACCTTGATGGCGTCGGACGCGGCAGTATGCATGTATCACGTGTTCCCGCAGGATCACTTCATACCTGGGCGAACAATCACGCAGATCCAGGAAGTGCGGGGATATTCCGCGTGTGTTGGTGTGTTGCATACCGCTAGAAGCTCACCAGAAGCGCGCTGCGAGCGCCGTAGGCGCAAGCAGCCACATCTCCATCTGAATGGTTCAGGGTGGCGCCAGAACTGCGTAGGGGAGTTTTTAGCAGGCGGGTTGTTTCCGGAGGGTCTTCCTTCTAACACCTCCGGAGTAAAACCCTTGCGCGTCCCCCGAAGGGGGCGCGCATCAGAGCCAAGGAACGAGGGCCGAAGGCCCGAAGTGACGTCGGCTCTGTCAATCCTGCTGCATTGGGAGGGATGTCACGTTTTCCATCTTTTTATTTAATTCTCTTAGAAGCTAATAGGTAATAGGTAAATGGAAAACGTGACACCCTTACCCGGGGGGCCAGGGCATCCCACATCCCGGCATGCCGCTACGGCTTCTTGCCTCCGGAATTCTTCGCTGCCTTCTTGGCATCCCGGCGCTCTTTGGCTTTTTCCCGCTTCGACTTGGCCTTCGGATCGCCCGCTTCCCGCAGGATCCGCGCTTGCTCTTGATCGGTCATAGTCTTGCCGGTGCGCTTGCGATCACGCTCGCGCTCCTTGCGTTTACGGTTGCCTTCGCGGATGCGCTGCGCCGGAACATCCAGTACACCGTACCGAGCCATTACTTCGGCATCAACCAAGCCCGCGCGTTCGACACATGCGCTTTTGGCAGGGCATTGCATGCAGGTCGGGTACGCATCGCGGTACAGTCCAAAGCATGCGGGTGGTGTCGGTTGCGGCGAATCGAGCCGAATCGGGGTGGCTGCAGTCCAGCCGACATTCTTATCCTTCGCCATCGCAACCAAGTCAGGCCCAAACCGGCGTTCCGCTTCGTCCTCGGAAACGACCTCATACAGATTCATGTAACGGGCCAGCCGACCGGCCTTCGATGCCGGACCGAGTGCGTTGATCTCAGCTTCGATCATGTCCAGGGCAGCGCGTTGCTGGGAATCGCCGACGTAATTGACGGCATAAAAGCGTGGATCAAATCCGTGTTCGAACGGATCAATGCGTCCCGCTGCTTTCAGTTCATCGTACTTCTTGATGACCATTGGCAATTTGTCGTCGTCGCAGAGCTGGTTAGGCGCAGGCAGATGGTCCGTGCCATGGGTATCAGCATGATCGAAGAGCGCAATGACGAATTGGTCATACGGCATGCCGATGGCATCGGCGCGCTGGCGTGCGCGCCACATGCTGGTGAAGTCCCGAGCGCTCAGCTGGCTGATCCTTTCGGCTTTCCTATACGGCTCCCGCCCAGTACGTTTCTGAAAGCGGCGACGGTAGTGCACGCGATATGCGGCATAGAATACCTCGGTCCGTTCGTATGGCGTCATGTAGCGATAACGAAGGAGCGTGGTATCGTCCAGATCGACATCTTCGTTGAAGTCCTTTGTCGTGAGACGCTCGCGGGCTTGTACGAGTTGCTCAATGTGCAGAGCGTCGGGCCCCGCGTTTTTGGCTGCTGCCAAATTTCGGGCACGAGTAAGCCCCGCCATGCTGTTTTTCATGGTTTCTGATTCTCTCGATTGAATTGGATGGTGTCGGCTGTTGTTACGTGGCAGCTTGGCTGCTGGTGGCCGGTCGGATGTTGCGACGTATTACTGCGTTTGACACGGAGGGCGCCCAATCCGTGCGTTACGCCAACTACGGGTGTTGCTTAGTCTTCGATGGATCCGTCGTTGCCAGCCCCGCCAGCTTCCGTATCCAGTTGCGCGTTAGCACGGCGCCAAGACAGAGATTCATCGTCGTAGTGCTCCATGACATGCAGCAGCACTTCGGAAGTCATCAGCATGGCGGGGCGGATGCGCTTCTTGCCGTTCTTCTCCAGCCACTGGACTGCTTCACTGACATACATCGGGTAAGGAATCCCGGTCTTGTCGATCATCTGGCGCAGCGCCCAAAGCGCGCGCAGCGTCGATTCGTCACACACGCGCAAGTCGTAGCGGCTCGACTTGTCGTTGAGCTGGCGAGCGAGGGCGTTGCCAAGCTCTGCGGTTGCCTCGAAGGCAGACAATTCGCGGTACTCGAACGAACGAGTGGTGCGGCATTCTTCGTCCTTCTCGATCACCTCCTGACCGACGATGGCCGTCGCAATCTTGGTCTGAGCAGTGATCAGTTCAGCAGTGCTTTTGCTAGCGGCTGCAAAGAGTGCGATAGCACGTTCATTATTGATGGTCATATTAGTTCTCTCGTTTCCCGTCGGCGTGATTGCCTCCGGTGAGGTGAACTTTGCCATTGACTATTTGCACCGAATTGTTTTAATTGCAACAAGGCAAAGCCGAGGACATGCATTTGATGAATAGCGACGGCACGGAGTTCGAGGCTTTATTGATCATGACCAATCGCCTGCTGAGAGGTCTTGAGCCGCGACTGCGGAAGGTAGGGCTGTCGAGTACCGGCTACCTGGCTTTGCAGGCGATCAATCGGAAGCAACGACCGTTGTCGCGTCCTCCGATTAGGAGTGATCTGGCTCGTTCTATTGGAACCACGCCAGCGTCGATGTCAGTGCTGATCGCACGATTAGTTCGCAATGGCATGGTGGCAGAGCGTGCGCGGAATGATCAGTCTTTCGAACTTTCGTTGACGCTGAAAGGGAAGGCTGTGCTGAAGGAGGCATCCATGATTTGGAAGAAGGCTTTCCAAGTCACCAGTTCGGTTCTTGGCGATGCGATGAAGGATCGACTTCTCAAAGCAGTGGCGAAGATAAATCTGGTGAATGAGAACGACGAGAGGGAGGCTGCAGCAAAGCGGATCGCCAAAACTTTTCGAGGTGAGTACCACGCCGTCAAGCGACATAAGGAGACTGCAAAGGCCGCGCTTGAGAAACAGCGGGAGATATCACAGGCGCAGAGGCGTGCCTTGGACGAATCCTGACGCCTGTATGGAGTTGCCCGTCCCGATGCTCCACTTCGCCTGCAACGGATAGCGATCCCGGTGTCCCGTCTAGGACTTCCATCGCGGACATGGATCACCCGCGTTCGCGCGCTGCGGGAACGCATCGCCTCAGAGCTCACCAGTGCGCACCTGGGGTGCGACGTAACGCGCAGCTACATGCTTAGCTGTAATGCGTCAGGCGACGCGCCATGAGCGCCGTAGCCAGTCTGGTGTGCACTGACAAGCGAGGGTATGCGCGATAACAATCGACGCGATCAAAACACGCACGTAATGCTGGATCGTCCGCATTCGAACAACGCAAAGTACACATCGCATTGAAGCGCGCCCGCGCGCCCGCGTGCATGTGGGACGCAGTGCAGTGCAGTGCAGGGTTGGGGTGGATCTACGTGGTGCTGGGTAGCGCTCTACGAGCGTCACGAGCGCCCTGGTGTGCATCCTGATGCTGGGGATGCATCCCGCTGTGATCAGCCGATCAAAACCCATCATCCAATAACGCAAAAGGCGCGCTGACATCGCTGCCAACGCGCCCTTGTACGTAACGGTTCAACGATCAGCGCGGGCGAATACCAAAGCCCAGCAACACGGCGCCCGCAACGGTGAACGTTTGTCCCAACGCAAGTGCATGCATGTTCGCGACGTTGCTGTAGCCGTTGGCACTTGGGTTGATCAGGAAGTATAACCCCGCGCATAGCGCAATCACGCCCAGCCCGATGCATGCTTCGGCTGAGCCCCTGCTCGGATTCGAGGCTGCTTCACCTTGCAGCTTGGCAACGACTTCCTTTGGCAGCTTGGCGTAGCACTTCGGGCAATTGGTGGACTGCCGACTGGACGGAATCGCGGCTCCGCATGCGCTGCACTGATATGGATTTCCGCCGCTGGTGGTATCGGTCATTGATATTCCCGCTTGTTATGTGGTGTTTTGTTTTGGCGATGCCGCCGGCCCAGTCTGAGCGGCGGTGCGAAGGGGTAGCGCAGATCAGAAGGCCGTCGGCGTGATCTGAATGATTCCGTCGTTGGTTACACCTACGCGAACCTTGGTTTGAACGCCAGTTTCGATCGTTACCGACGTTTCCCGGCGCTGCTTGTCCTCATTCCCCCACGAGCACACGCCCTTGCCGGTTGGTTCTGCGCTGATGATTCGGTTGCCGGCTGGGATCGCTAATGTGGCGCTTTCGCCTCTGCGGATATGAGCAGTGACTTTCCCATCGACCGAGAAAGCGAAGGGACACGCGCCCATCATCGCCCCTGCATCCCGGGCGACTATTAGTGTGCCGGTCATCGGGTCGTTGCCGGCTGGTTGGTAGGCAAAGATCCGATCTGCGGGTACCGGTTGTGACGCGACAGAGGCGACCGGCTTTGTGGAACACCCCGAAAGCGTTGCGATGGCAAAAAACAACATCAAGCGTTTCATACGTCCCCCTATGGATTGGTGTGGAGCGGTTGAGATCAGTTGCACGGCCGGCCCTTGCGGGCTGCTATTTACCGTGCAAGGCTATATACCGTCACGGTAATGTATTCTACTGCTGAGGTATATGGGTCATGCTCTTTGAGGTTCAGTCACCGTTGCCTGCTTGTGTCCTTGCCCGAAGCAATCCCTGCCATCTTTGCCAAGCGTCTGAGAGAAGCTCGCGATCTACGAGGGCTGTCTCAGCGCGCGCTGGGAGGTATCGTGGATAAGGACAGCGACAAGAATCGTGGGGCGGTGCGCATCAACCGGTACGAGCGCGGCGTCAACCAAGCGGACATGACCAAAGCGGCAGAGCTGGCACAAGCACTCGATGTTCCGTTGGCGTTCTTGTTCGCTGAGGACGACGATCTGGCTGCTGCGATTCTTGCGTTTGCCAAGCTGCCTGCGGAGCAACGTGCTCGTATGCGAGCGGAGTTGGAGCGTTTGGCGGGCCAGCAGGGTTCGTAATCACTGCGGACAAGCATCACGCAGCCAACTTCGCAACGGCTGCTGCTAGCGTGTCGGGTGCCAGATGGGCGTACCGCAGCGTCATCGTGATGTCAGCATGGCCCAGCAGTTCCCGCACAGTGTTCAGGTCCACACCCGCCCGAATCAGTCGCGACGCAAAGTGATGGCGCAGGTCGTGGAACCGGAATTGCTCGATGCGGGCATCAGCCAACAGCTTCGTCCAGCCGGTTTTTACGTCGTTGACGTTGAACACCCGTCCGATGCGTTCACCGCCAGTGCGGATCGACCAGCGTTGCAGCACGTCCAGTGCTTCGACGTTTAGCGGGATATGGCGCTGACGCCCTGATTTGGCGTTCTCGGCCCGGATCGTGAGCATCTTGGCTTCCAGATCGACATCACCCCATGTCATCGAAAGCAGTTCGCCCCGTCGCATGCCGGTGTTCATCGCCAGCAGCACGACCGGCGTCAGGTGATCGCCATAGGTATCGGCTGGGATATCGGGGTACAAGGCTTCTTGCCGCAGCGCGCGCCAACGGTTGCCTGATACGCGGGCGGCAATCATGTGGCGATCCCGAGCAGCCATCACGGCTCGCAGACGGGTTTCTTCGTCCAGTGACAAGTATCGAACGACCTTGCGGGACTGCCCGCCTTTTATGCGCATCCCCAGCAAGGGGTTGCGAGCGATCAGCCCCCAGCTGACAGCTTTGGACAGCGCCGCCCGCAAGCACGCCAGATCGCGTGCCGCAGTCGAACGAGTGGGCGGAGACCGGGTCTTGCCGGTGGGGGTCGTCAAGCGCTGTTGCAGCCACTGGTCGGCCCAGGCCGCGTCGAAGCCGGTCAGCGGGTCGTCCAGATGTTCAGCGAAGACCTGCTCCAGCCGGTCGGCGTACATGTGGCCACGCTTGAGTTCCAGCGTCGCCCAAGCCCGATACCGCTGATCGATGAAGTCTTGCAGGGTAGGGGCGTGAGGTTTGCTCTGTCCGATTCGTGGCAGACCCGATTGCAGGTACTCAGCGATGGCGTGGGTAGCTTGGGCACGGGCCAGATCAAGCGGGATCGCAGTCGTCGGCCCGATGGTGCGCCGCTTCCCATGCGCCCACGAGACGATCCACGCTTTGTGGCCTGATGGCTGCACGCGCAGGATCAGGCCCCGCACCTGGGCGTCCCGGATTTCATAGGGACGCTCCCGGGGCTGATAGGTCTCGACTTGGCGCTTTGTCAGCTGGACACGCATTGAACCGGCTTCCGTAAGTTGGCTTACCGGCAAGGTAGGACGCCGGTGCGGGCGGCGATTGGATGCGGATCGTTCGTGTCGGGATCAAGGAGGGCCGAGTGCCGTGCCTGCCAGACCGGGTTTCGTGGACGGGAGGTCTTGACGGGGTTGCTGGGAGCTCGGAGTGATGTGGCCCGCAGGGCGACAGGCGTACCGGCGAAGCTTTGCTGCTGTGCTGACGGCCCCTTGGCGAACGCGCAGGCAGCGCGTAGAATCCGGAGCACCGCGTGGGGCGGTAGCTCAGCTGGGAGAGCGTCGCGTTCGCAATGCGAAGGTCGGGAGTTCGATCCTCCTCCGCTCCACCAATGATTCTACGAAGGGCCGCATCGGAAGATGCGGCTCTTTTCGTTTGGGCCGTGCGTGGAGGCGATGCGGGTGTCATGGGACGGCTGCAGGAAGCGTGCGGACCTTGCCGGATCGGTCATTTCGCGGCGATTTCAGCGGATGTGAAAATTTTTGTGAAAAGCGCTTGCCGAATCCGAAACACATGCGTAATATTCGCGTCCTCGCCGGCGGCAACGCCAACGAGAACAAAGTGGCCGAGTAGCTCAGTTGGTAGAGCAGGGGATTGAAAATCCCCGTGTCGGCGGTTCGATTCCGTCCTCGGCCACCAAGAATTTCAAGGGCTCGCAGCAATGCGAGCCCTTTTTTTGTTCCTGGAATCTGCACCGTTTCTGCACCACGTTCCAACGTGGGCGAGCGCTGGCGTTGCCAGCATGCGTTGTGCGCCCACGGGGCGCCCGCAAGCGTCGTGCCTGGAGTGTCACGGGTACGTGGCGTCCATGTTCTTCGATCACTTCCTGCGCATCGCGCGGCGTGCACGCAGCACGCAAGAAAAAGCCCGCCTTGCGGCGGGCTTGTCGCGGGTGGCGTGCGGCGCGCTCAGTTGCCGGGCAACAGGGCGCGCAGCGGGGCTTCCAGTTCCTGCTGTCGCCAGCCGGCCAATGCGCTGGGCCAGTGGCCGCTCTCCAGCAGGGCTTCCAGATGCTTGCGCGAGGCGAGGAAGCCTTCGGGCAGCTCCAGCTCGGCGGTGCGCTTGCTCACTGCATCCTGCAGCTTCTTCAGCACGGACTTGTTGCCGTCGGTGGCGGGCAGGGCGAGCGGTGCATCGGCCTCGTCGGCCAGCGGGGTGCTCAGTGCCTGCCACAGCGGCTGCGCGAGCTTGCGCGGTGCCTTGGGAAAGCGGCCGAACAGCTTGAGCATGGCGTCGTAGTCGGCCGGCGGCGTGCGCGCGAGCAGGTTGGCCAACTCGTTGTCCAGGATCCAGCTGCGCGGCTTGTCGCTGTGGCGTGCCTGCTGGTCGCGCCAGCGCAGCAAGCGCAGCAGGCGCCGTTGCGCATCGGCCTCGAGGAACTGCGAGGAGCGCATCGACAGGTGCGGCCAGTGCTCGCCTTCGTCGCGCTCGACGCTGGCCAACAGGCGTTCGCCATCATCCAGCAGCCACTGCATGCGGTCCTTGGCCTGCAGGCGCTCGCTGATGGCGTCGTGCAGGGCGAACAGGTATTCCACGTCGTCGGCGGCGTACTCCAGCTGGGCGTCGCTGAGCGGGCGCTTGAGCCAGTCCGAGCGCGTCTCGCCCTTGGGCAGGGTGGTACCGGTGATCTCGGCCACCAGCTTCTGGTAGCCCATGCCGCCACCAATGCCGGCCAGCGCGGCACCGATCTGGGTGTCGAACAGCGGGCGCGGCAGGGCGTCGCAGGCGCACTTGAAGGCCACCAGGTCTTCGCTGGCGCTGTGCATGATCTTGGTGATCGAGGTATCGGTCAGCCACGGTTTGAGTGCTTCGCACATGCCGGGGACCAGGGGGTCGATCAGCAATACTTCGTCACCGACCGCCATCTGTACCAGGGCCAGTTGCGGCCAATAGGTGCGCTCGCGGATGAACTCGGTGTCCAGTCCAATCCGGGTCGGGCGGCGCTGGTGGCGCTCGTCCAGTTCCGATGGGTGTTTGATCCAATAAGCCACGTGGGTTCCGTCTAACTGCAGGGTTTGCTCAGGGAGGCGAGAATAGCCTAACGTCGGGCCGGCCCCGACGGGGCAGGCAGGCTATTGGAGGCGCTTTGCGTAGTTTTGGCCACATCTGGACCCTGGTGTTGCTGCTGCCGCTGGCAGTGAGCGGCTGTGGCGATCCGCCCCCGGCTGCACCGGCGACGCCCGCCGACGGGCAGGGCAAGTCGCTGGCCGGGCGGGTGGTCGAGCGCCTGGAGGCCCGCGCGGCGGCCCGCCAGCGGGATGCCGAGGCCGCCACGCCGGACCCGGTGCCGCAGGTGGAGGACACCGCGTTGCCGCGCTGGCAGGCGCCCGATGTCGTGCTGGCGCCGGAACAATTGGCCCAGGCCCGCAAGGACGCCGACAAGGCCCTGGCGGAGGACCGGCTGTTCCGTGAGGCCGGCGATGCGATTCCGCTGTACCTGGCCATCCTGGCCCAGAAGCCGGGTGACCGTGCCGCGCAGCGTGGGCTGGACAAGGCCCGGCAGCGCCTGCGGGCACTGGCCAACGCACGCATGGCGCAGACCGAGGGACAGCGCCTGGCCCTGGCCGAGGCGGCGATGCTGGTCAGCGTGGCGGTCGCCCTGGCACCGGAAGGCAAGGCCGAGCAGGCCTTGCAGGAACGCATCGCCACCGCCCGGCGCCTGCTGGCGTTGAACCGGGCCGGGGAACAGGCGCTGCGCCAGGGGCAGTTCGGTGAGGACGGTGGGGGCGCGCAGGCGGCGTTCCGTGAAGTGCTGGCCGCCGATCCGGACAACAGCCGCGCCCGGCAGGGACTGGCGGCCGTGGAGAGCGGGCTGATCCGCCGTGCCGAGCGGGCGGCGGCGCTGGATTCGGATTTCGCCGCCGCCCAGCGCTGGTTGGGCAAGGCTGGCACCGTGCGCGGGGAGGGCCCTACCCTGATCGATGCGCGGGCCCGCATCGAAGCCATCCGCACCGCCCAGCTGGATGCCCTGCGCAATGCCGGCCTGCGTGACCTCACCTCCTCCAAAGGCCTGAAGGACGCCCGCGACAAGCTGGCCCAGGCCGAACGCATCGCCTTGCCCGGCGATGCCACCGTGGAACTGCTGCGCGCGCGCATCGAGCTGGTCACCCACTACGGCAGCTTCCGCCCGCGGCAGGTGTTCAGCGATGCCCTGCAGGATGGTGGGCGCGGGCCGCAGATGGTGGTGGTCCCGCATGGCACCTTCCTGATGGGCGCGACCCAGGAGGAGATCGGTGGCCGTGATGCCGAGCGGCCGCAGCATGAGGTGCGCTTCGAGCGGGGCTTCGCCATGTCGATCACCGAAGTGACCGTGGCCGACTTCCGTCGCTTCGTCGAGGCCACCCATGCGCGCCCGCGTGCGACCCGGCGTGGCCATTCGGTGGTCTACGACGAGCGCAGCGGCAACTTCATCCGCCGCAGTGGCGTGGATTGGCAATCGGATTACAACGGCGTCAGGGCCGCGCCGAACAGTCCGGTCATGCATGTCAGCGTGCGCGATGCCGAGGCCTACGCGGCATGGCTGAGCGAGCAGACCGGCCGCTACTACCGCCTGCCCAGCGAGTCGGAATTCGAGTACGCCCTGCGTGCCGGCAACCAGGGGCGCTATCCGTGGGGGAAGGCGGCAATCCCGCCGCCGAACACCGGCAACTTCACCGGCAGCCTGGACGTCTCGCCCAGTGGGCGGCACTGGAACAATGCCTTCATCGGGTATGGCGACGGCTTCTGGGGCACGGCGCCGGTTGGCATGTACAACGCCAACGCCTGGGGGCTGCACGACATGGCCGGCAACCTCAGCGAATGGGTGGCCGACTGCTGGCATGCCAGCTACCGGCGCGCCCCGGCCGACGGCGCGGCCTGGTACAACCCCGGTTGCCGGCAGCGGGTGATCCGCGGTGGCAACTGGGCCAACGCGCCGGAGCAGACCCGGGCGGCGTGGCGGCAGTCGCAGGACTCCGACGTGACCTCGGCGCGGATCGGCTTCCGCCTGGTGCGCGGTATTTGACCTTGCCCATGCACGCCGGCGCGCTAACATCGGCTCCGGCCACCCCGGACCAGACGGAACCCCACCATGCGACAAGATCCCTTCGGCAATCAGAGCGCGGGCGGCCAGGGCCGTCGTGGCGGTGGGCTGTTCGGCAACCTGCGCTGGGTGATCCTGCTGGGTTTCGCCATCTATGGAGGCTGCTATTACTTCGGCAACCGTTCGGTTGATCCCTACACCGGCGAGAAGGTGCTGATCGACAGCTCGCTCAACGCCGAGGAAGAGAAGGCCATGGGCCTGCAGGCCTACCAGGAGATCCTGTCCCAGGAGCGGCCGGTGGCCCCCGATTCGCAGATCTCCCAGCAGGTGCGGGAAATCGCGCGCCGCCTGATCGCCAAGGTGGATGTGGTCGAGACCGCGCTGGCCCGCGAGCATGGCCTGGAGCCGCAGCATTTCGCCCGTGATTTCGACTGGGAGGTCAACGTCATCCAGTCCGACGAGGCCAATGCGTTCTGCCTGCCCGGCGGCAAGATGGCGGTGTACACCGGGCTGATCCCGGTGGCGCAGAATGCCGACGCGGTGGCGGTCGTGATGGGTCACGAAATCGCCCATGCGCTGCTGCGCCATGGTGCGCAGCGCATGGCCCAGCAGAAGCTGACCCAGATCGGGCAGATGGCCGGCGCGGCGGGCGGCCTGGATGCGCAGCAACAGCAGATGATGATGTCGGCCATGGGCTACGGCTATCTGCTGCCGTATGCGCGCTCGCATGAAACCCAGGCCGACGAAGTGGGCCTGATGCTGGCCGCCGCGGCCTGCTTCAATCCCGAGGAAGCGGTGCCGCTGTGGGAGCGCATGAGCGCCAACAGCGGTGGCCAGTCGCCGCCGGAGTTCTCGTCGACGCACCCCAACCCCGGCACCCGCATCCAGAACCTGCAGGCGCTGATGCCCAAGGCAATGCAGTACCGGCAGCAGTTCTGCACCGAAGCGGCAAGGTAGGCGGTCCACCCCGCGACCGGGTCGCCGGCACATGCGGGGTGTTTTTCCCTTTGGTTGATGGCGGTGGCCGATGCAGGGCCTTGTCGTACGCGTCGTGATGGCGCTGCTGTGCGTGGTGATGGCCAGTGCATGCAGCCGGAGCAACCACCGTGCATCGGTCAACGCCGGTCGGTACGGTGACGTGCAAGTGGTGGCACCGCAGGGCGAGCCACGCGGTGTGGTGATCTACTTCGCCGAGGGCGCGCAATCGTCCGCCCGGGAACGGCCATTGCTCACCTCGCTGGCGCAGGGTGGTGCATGGGTGGCGGTGGTGGATTCGACGGCGTACCGGCAGCGCCTGGGCGGCGCGCCATCGACCTGCAGGAACATGGCCGACGATGCGGCGTTGTTGACCCAGAAGCTGCTCAAGCAGGCACGGGCGCAGCAGTTCTTCCTGCCGTTGTTGGTCGCGCAGGGCAGGGAGGCCGCGTTGGCCCGCGCAACCGCCGCCGGTGCCGCGGCGGGCGAGTTCGCCGGGGTGCTGGTGACACCGGGCGCTCCGGAACCCCTGCCCTGCACGGGCGGTGGGGATGCCGTCGCGGTCGAGTCGGTGCCGGCCGAGGCGGTGGTTTCCCGCGCACTGGAGACGATGGCGCGCCCGGACGGCACGCAGCGGCTTCCCCTGATCGAGATGGCGGTCGCCGGCAGCCGTCGTCTGGCAGTGGTGCTCTCCGGCGATGGGGGCTGGCGTGACCTGGACAAGGGCATTGCCCGCGAGCTCAACCAGCGCGGCATTTCCGTGCTGGGTTGGAACAGCCTGAAGTACTTCTGGGCCGAGCGCAGCCAGCAGCAACTGGGTGCCGATCTGGGCCAGGCCCTGCAGACCTACCGGCAACGTTGGGGGGCAGACGACGTCGCGTTGATCGGTTACTCGTTCGGTGCCGATGTATTGCCGTTCGCTTACCCGCAGCTACCGGCCGATCAGCAGCAGTCGGTGCGTTTCATGTCGTTGCTGGGCCTGTCCCATGGGGCCGCGTTCGAGGTCCGGGTAGGTGGCTGGCTGGGGTGGGGGCGTTCGCGCGAGACGCCCGTGCTGCCCGCACTGGAGCAACTGCACGCGATGCCGCTGCAGTGCATCTACGGCACCGATGAGAAGGACAGCCTGTGCCGCGACCTGCGCGGCAAGCCTTTCATCCAGACGGTGGAGCGGCCGGGTGGGCACCATTTCGACCGTGACCCGGTGGCGTTGACCAGTATCGTGCTGCAGGCCTGGGACGCAGCCCCGCAGCGATAGGAGCGGGCTTGGCCGCGAAGCCGATGGCCTCTGGGATTGCAGTAGCCGGCGTTGGCGGAAGGATTCCCGGCTTCGCGCCTGAAGGCGCTCCTACGGCTCGGAGGTTTCCACGCGGACCTGCAGGGTGCCTTCGGCCAGGCGGGCCTGCAGGCGATCACCGGGTTGTGCCTGCGCGCTGGAACGCACCAGGGCGCCGTCGTCGGCGCGGGTCAGGATCGAGTAACCACGGGCGACGGTCGCCAATGGGCTCACCGCCTCCAGTGAACGGGCGATGCCACGCAGGCGCAGTGCATCGGCTTGCAACTGGCGGTTGATGGCGGTCTGCGCACGTGGCGCCAGGGCTGCCAGCCGTTCCTTCAATGCCGCCAGCCGACGCTGCGGCTGGGCGCCGCGCAGCACGGCGGCCGCATGCGCCAACTGTGCCCGGCGACGCTCCTGCTTCTGTCGCCAATGCGACTGCAGCCGCGCAAAGGCAGCCTCCTGCCGATGCCGCAGCAACGCCAGCCGTGCCTGCGGGCCCTGGGCCTGCAGGCGCAACGCGGCGCGATCGGCGCGCTGCATGGCCTGGCTCAGGGTGTGCACCTGCAACTGGTTCAGCCGCTGCGCGAGCCGGCGCAGACGCAATGCCAGGTCGCGCTGGTCGGGTACCAACAGCTCGGCGGCGACCGACGGCGTGGGCGCGCGCAGGTCGGCGGCGAAATCGGACAGGCTGAAGTCGGTCTCATGGCCCACCGCCGAAACCACCGGGGTGGTGCTGGCGGCGATGGCGCGGGCCAGCCGTTCGTCGTTGAAGGCCCACAGGTCTTCCAGTGAACCGCCGCCGCGGGTCAGAAGGATCACGTCGTAGCGGCCGCTGGCATCGGCCTGGCGCAACAGCGAGGTGATCTGCGCGGCGGCGGTTTCGCCCTGCACCAGCGAAGGCAGCAGTTCCACTTCAAGCAGCGGGAAACGCCGGCCAAGCACGCTCAGCACGTCGCGCACGGCGGCACCGGAAGGCGAGGTGATCACCGCCAGGCGGCGCACGTGCGCCGGCAGCGGGCGCTTGCGCCCGGCATCGAACAGGCCCTCGGCTTCCAGGCGTGCCTTCAGCTCCTCGTAGGCACGGCGCAGCGCGCCTTCGCCGGCTTCCTCCATGTGGTCGAGGATCAACTGGTAGTCGCCGCGTGCCTCGTACAGGGTGAGCCGGCCGCGCACCAGCACGCGCATGCCTTCGCGTGGCACGAACTTGAGCCACTGGCTCTTGGGCTTGAACATCGCCGCGCGGACCTGCGCGCGGGCGTCCTTCAGGGTGAAGTACAGGTGCCCGGAGGACGGGCGGCTGACATTGCCCAGTTCGCCTTCCACCCAGACCAGCGGGAAGCTGCTCTCCAGCAGGTCACGCGCCAGCGTGTTGAGCTGGGCGGGGGTCAGGACGTCGGCACTGCGGTTCATGGTTCAGCGGTTGCGGCGGTGGAGCGGGCGGCCATGGTCGCATGGAATGCTGGCGGGCTCACGCCGCCGGCGGGTCGGCGTCATGGTGGCGCTGCAGCGCCCACTGCACGTGCTCGCGGACCAGTTCGGAGGCGTGGTTGCTGCGCGTTTCCAATGCCTGCCGCGCACTGGGCGAGGGCGCGGCATTGCCCAATGCCACGGCGATGTTGCGCAGCCAGCGCTCGTGGCCGCTGCGGCGGATCGGGCTGCCCTCGGTACGGCGCAGGAATTCATCCTCTTCCCAGGCGAACAGTTCCGGCAGCGTGGCCGTGTCGAGGTTGTTGCGTGCGCGGAAGTCCGGCTCGTCGGTGCGCCGGGCGAACTTGTTCCAGGGGCAGACCAGTTGGCAGTCGTCGCAGCCGTAGATGCGGTTGCCCATCAACGGGCGCATTTCCAGTGGAATGGCGCCGTCGTGCTCGATGGTCAGGTAGGAAATGCAGCGCCGCGCATCCAGGCGGTGCGGGGCGATGATCGCCGCGGTCGGGCAGACGTCGATGCAGCGCGTGCAGGTGCCGCAGTGCGCGGTGGCCGGCACATCCACCGGCAATGGCAGGTCGACGTAGATCTCTCCGATGAAGAACCACGAGCCGCCGTTGCGGTCGATCAGGCAGGTGTGCTTGCCGATCCAGCCCAGCCCGGCGTTGCGCGCCAGGGCACGTTCCAGCACCGGCGCGGAATCGACGAACACGCGGTAGCCGAAGGGGCCGATTTCGGCGGCGACCCGTTCGGCAAGCTTCTGCAGGCGGTTGCGCATCAGCTTGTGGTAATCGCGGCCCAGGGCGTAGCGCGCCACGTAGGCGCGGTCGGCGTCATCAAGGGTGGCCCAGGCCTGCGCATCGTCCTTGTGGCCATAGTCCAGCCCGACCGAGATCACCCGCACCGTGCCGGGCAGCAGTTCCTGTGGGCGCGCACGCAGGGTGCCGTGGCGGGCCATCCAGTCCATCGTCCCGTACAGGCCCTTGCCCAGCCAGTCGGCCAGGTGCGCCTCATCGTCACGCAGCTCCACGCCACTGACACCGCAACGCTGGAAGCCTGCTTCTCGTGCCAGTTGGCGGATGCGCAGCGACAGCTGCGCCGGGGTGGCGGTGGAAACGGCTTCGGACATGGCGCAAGTATAGAATCGGTGGCATGTCAGAGCCCGTGCAGATGTTTGATACCGCCGCCGCCCGTCGCATCGACGCGCAGGCGACCGCCGCCCTGGGCGGCGATGGCTACGTGCTGATGCAGCGCGCCGGGCAGGCCGGCTGGCACTGCGTGCTGCAGCATTGGCCACAGGCGCGGCGCATCGTGGTGGTGTGCGGGCCGGGCAACAACGGCGGCGACGGCTACGTGTTGGCGCGCTTTGCCCGCCAGTCGGGGCGCGATGTCCGGGTGCTGCACCTGGAGGACGCCGCGCCGCGTACGGCCCTGGCGCAGCGGGCCTGCACCGATTACCTGGCCGTGGGCGGGCAGGTGGAGCTGTCGATCGATTGCCTGCAGCAGGCGGATCTGGTCGTCGACGCATTGTTCGGCATCGGCCTGCCGCGCGCGCCGCAGGCCGCGGACGCGGCCCTGATCCAGGCCATCAACGAAGTGCCCGTGCCGGTGTTCGCGCTGGATGTTCCCAGTGGCGTGGACGCCGTGTCCGGCGACGTGCCGGGCGCGGCGGTGCGCGCGGTGCGCGTGCTGCAGTTCATCGTGGCGCACCGTGGCCTGCATACCGGCGCGGCGCTGGAATGCGCCGGGCAGCGGCTGCTGGCCGATCTGGACGTGCCGGCGGTGGCATTCGAAGGGGTGCCGCCTGCCGCCCTGCGGTGGGCGCGTGGCGTGCTGGCTTCGCAGTTGCCGCGCCGGCGCATCAATACCCACAAGGGCGAGTCCGGGCACGTGCTGTGCGTGGGCGGCAACCTTGGCAGCGGGGGCGCGGTGATGCTCAGTGCCGAGGCTGCACTGCGCAGTGGTGCAGGGCTGGTCAGCGTGGCCACGCAGGCAGCGCACGTGGGGCCGTTGCTGGCGCGCTGCCCCGAGGTGATGGTCCATGCCGTGACGTCGGCGCCCGCGCTTGCGCCGCTGCTGGCGCGCGCAAGCGTGGTCGCCCTGGGGCCGGGGCTGGGCCAGGATGATTGGGCACAGGCGTTGTGGTCGGTCGCAGTGGATGCAGGCAAGCCGCTGGTGATCGATGCCGACGCGCTCAACCTGCTGGCGGCCGCGCCGCGCGTCGTACCGCACGCCATCCTCACCCCGCACCCCGGCGAGGCCGCGCGCCTGCTGGGCTGCGACACGGCCGGTATCCAACGGGACCGGTTTGCCGCCGCACAGGCCCTGGTCGAACGCTACGGCGCGGTGGTCGTACTGAAAGGCGCGGGCACCGTGGTGGCGGCGCCCGGGCAGGTGCCGCGGGTGATTGCCGCCGGCAACCCCGGCATGGCCGTCGGCGGCATGGGCGACCTGCTGACCGGTGCGATCGCCGCATTGTGCGCGCAGGGCCTGGCGCTGTTCGATGCCGCCAGCAGCGGTGCACTGCTGCATGGGCTGGCCGGCGATGCAGCGGCGGCCGAGGGTGAGCGGGGGCTGTTGCCACGCGACCTGCTGCCGCATCTTCGGACGTTGGCCAATCCATAATGGCGGGCATGAACGAACTGTTTCTTCCCGAAGCCGACAGCACCGACCTGCTCGGCCGTGAGCTGGCCCGCACCCGTCCGTCGCAGGCGGTGGTCCATCTGCAGGGTGACCTGGGCGCGGGCAAGTCCACGTTGGCGCGGGCCCTGCTGCGCGCGCTGGGCGTGCAGGGCGCGATCCGCAGCCCCACCTATACGCTGATCGAACGCTACCCGCTGGCCAACGGCGAAGCTTGGCACCTGGATCTGTACCGGATCGGCAGTGCCGGCGAACTCGATTTCCTCGGGCTGGACGAAGGGGCGGCCGATCTGTGGCTGGTCGAGTGGCCCGAACGGGGCGCTGGCGGGTTGCCGCCGGTGGACCTGGTGATCGGGCTGGCCATCGACGGCAATGGCCGTCGGGCGGTGCTCCAAGCCCGCAGTAATGTCGGGTCTGACTGGCTTCTACGACTGCGTGAAAGCCCCGACTTGCAGCCCCTTTTTACCCCCTGACCATAGGAAAGTCGGGCAGGTTGCGGATTATTAAGGGAAAACATGTTGCAATTAGGGGATTCCGGTGATTGAATCCGCCCATGACTACGGGAAACCGCCTGTTCGCATCGTCTATCGTCGCCGCTGGACTGTGTCTGGCCGCGAGCTTCTCCGCGTGGGCGGGTGAAATCCGCGGGGTCAGCCTGCATACCGGTGCCACCGGCACCCGCGCCGAGATCCAGTTGGCTGGCGGTGGCAGCTACAAGACCCTGAGCCTGGCTGGCCCGAACCGGCTGGTCATTGATTTCCCTGATTCCTCCGCGGTGCGCGGACTGCGGCTGCCGGCCGCTGCCGGCGTGGTGACCGCTGTACGCACGGGCAGCCCGACCCCGGGCACGTTCCGCGTGGTGTTCGACCTGGCCGAATCGGTGGCAGCGTTCAAGCCGCTGATGCAGGGGCAGGGCGCCGAATCGAAGTTGTCGATCGAGTGGCCGGGTGAGGCACCGGTGACGGTTGCGGCGAGCGCACCGGCAACCGCCGCGCCGACGACTCCGCCTTCGCCTACCGCGGCCGCGCCTTCCAGCGCCGAGGCACGTGCCGAGGCGGCCCGTGCCACCGCCGCGTTGACCGCAGCAGTCAGCCGCCAGGCCGCGACGCCACCGCCGGCACCTGCGCCGGTCGCCAGCGCCCCGACCCCGGTGACCACGGCGACGGCCTCACCGGCGGCCATTCTCAATGCCCAGGCACCGGTGACGCGTGCACCGCAGGCGACGGGCCCGAACGTGGCCCAGGCGACGACGCCGGTCACGCCGGCACCGACGCCTGCCGTCGTCCCCGAACCGCCGCGCCCGTCCATGCCCAGCGATGCCGCGCGCATCCGCATGCAGCCGGGGATGCGCAATCTGGTGGTGGCCATCGATCCGGGCCACGGCGGCCAGGACCCGGGCGCGATCGGCCCGACCGGCAAGCGCGAGAAGGACGTGACGCTGGCCGTGGCGCGTGAGCTGGCCCGCCAGGTCAACAACACCCCGGGCCTGCGCGCGTTCCTGACCCGCGACACCGACGTGTTCATCCCGCTGCCGATGCGTGCCCAGCGTGCGCGCGCGGCCAAGGCCGACATCTTCATCTCGATCCACGCCGATGCCGCCGAGAACCGTTCGGCGACCGGCTCGTCGGTGTACGTGCTCTCGACCAAGGGCGCGTCCTCGCAGCGTGCCCGCTGGCTGGCGGACAAGGAAAACGCGGCCGACCTGATCGGCGGCGTCAGCCTGAGCCGCACCGAAGGGACCCTGGCCAACGTCCTGCTGGACTTGGCCCAGAGCGGCAACATGAAGGCCTCCGAGGATGCCGCCGGCCACGTGCTCGGTGGCCTCAAGCGCATCGGCAACAACCACAAGCCGAATCTGGAACGGGCCAACTTCGCGGTGCTGCGCACCTCGGACATGCCGGCCATGCTGGTGGAGACGGCGTTCATCTCCAACCCGGACGAAGAGCGCCGGCTGGTCGACCCGGCCTACCAGCGCCGCATCGCCGGCGCCGTGCTCGACGGCGTGCACACCTACTTCAGCCGGCAGCCGCCGCCGGGTACGCTGTTCGCGGCCCGTGCCCAGGCCGAGATGGAAGCCGCTGCCGGTACCGTGGCCGGCGGCAGCAAGTAAGTCGCGCCGCTGGCGTCGCCGGACACGGCGACGCGGCCGGGCTCGGCTATCATCGTGCCCATGCATGATGTCCTCCTGATTCCCTCCGTCTTCTCCTTGTCGCTGCGTAGGTCATTGCCGGTACCGATGGGAGGTGCCGCATGAACAGCATTCGTCCGCTGCCCGAGATCCTGATCAACCAGATCGCCGCGGGCGAGGTGGTGGAGCGGCCTGCATCGGTGGTCAAGGAACTGGTGGAGAACGCACTGGACGCCGGTGCCACCCGCGTCGACATCGACCTTGAAGAAGGCGGTGTACGGCTGATCCGCATCCGCGACAACGGCGGTGGCATCGCCGCCGAACAGCTGCCGCTGGCGGTGTCGCGGCATGCCACCAGCAAGATCGCCAGCCTGGATGACCTGGAATCGGTGGCCACGCTGGGGTTCCGCGGCGAAGCATTGCCGTCGATCGCCTCGGTCAGCCGCTTCACGCTGGCCTCGCGCCGCCCCGATGACGAGCACGGTGCTGCCCTGCAGATCGAAGGTGGCAAGCTGGGCGAGGTGGCCCCGCGCGCGCATGCGCCGGGCACCACGGTGGAAGTGCGCGAGTTGTTCTACAACGTGCCGGCACGGCGCAAGTTCCTGCGGGCCGAGCGCACCGAGCTGGGGCATATCGAGGAATGGCTGCGCTCCTTGGCGCTGGCCCGTCCCGATGTCGAGTTGCGCGTCTCGCACAACGGCAAGCCCTCACGCCGATACAAGCCCGGTGACCTGTACTCCGATGCACGCCTGGGCGAAACGCTGGGCGAGGATTTCGCGCGCCAGGCGCTGCGGGTGGACCACAGCGCCGCCGGCCTGCGCCTGCACGGCTGGATCGCGCAGCCGCAGTATTCGCGCGCCAGCACCGACCAGCAGTACCTGTACGTCAACGGCCGCTCCGTGCGCGACCGCAGCATCAGCCACGCGGTGAAGATGGGGTACGGCGACGTGCTGTTCCATGGCCGCCATCCGGCCTACGTGTTGTTCCTGGAGCTGGACCCGACCCGGGTGGACGTCAACGTGCACCCGGCCAAGCATGAAGTCCGCTTCCGCGATGCACGCCTGATCCACGACTTCGTCTATCGCACGCTGATGGACGCGTTGGCTGAAACCCGTGCCGGGCTGGAGCCGTCGGCGATGGGACAAACCGCCGCGCAGGAAGCGCCGGCCGGAGCGGCACCGCTCAGTAGCGGTGGCGGTTACGGCGGCGGCTACGTGTTGTCGCGCCCCGGTGGCAGCGTCGGCAGCAGTGGCAACTGGCAGGCGCGGCAGTCGCCGCTGGGCCTGCCGGTGGCCGAAGCGCCGGCCGCCTACGCGGCCTTGTACTCGGCGCCGCCGGCTGGGCAGGTGCAGGCGCCGGTCGACGCCGGTCCCGCGTTGCCGCCCACCTCCAGCGACAGTGGCGTGCCACCGTTGGGTTATGCCATCGCCCAGTTGCATGGCATCTACATCCTGGCCGAGAACGCCGAAGGCCTGATCGTCGTGGACATGCATGCCGCGCACGAACGGATCGGCTACGAACGCTTGAAGAACGCACACGATGGCATCGGCCTGCACGCCCAGCCGCTGCTGGTGCCGATCACCCTGGCGGTCGGCGAGCGCGAGGCCGACACCGCCGAGCAGGAAGCGGCGACGCTGGCGGCGCTGGGCTTCGAGATCACCCGTTCCGGTCCCGGTTCGCTGCACGTGCGCAGCATTCCGGCACTGTTGGCCAACGCCGAGCCGGAAGCCTTGCTGCGCGATGTGCTGGGCGACCTGCGCGAGCATGGGCAGAGCCGGCGCATCGCCACCGCGCGCGACGAGCTGCTGTCCACCATGGCCTGCCACGGCGCGGTGCGCGCCAACCGGCGGCTCACGATTCCGGAAATGAATGCCCTGCTGCGCGACATGGAGATCACCGAGCGCTCGGGGCAATGCAACCACGGCCGCCCGACCTGGGCGCGCTTTTCTCTGGCTGAAATTGATCGCTGGTTCCTGCGGGGGCGTTGATGAAGACATTACGGGGCTGTGCCGTGCTGCTGGCCGCGATGGTGCTGGCCGCGTGCGGCAAGCAGGAGGCGGCCAAACCGCCGGTCGCGGTGGATGCGAACTTCGCCCATGACAACGAGCTGTGGCGCGAAAGCCGCCTCACCGAGCTGCTCGCCCCGGATGGCTGGACCAGCCTGGTCGGCCTGCACTGGCTTGAACTCAAGGCGCATTACATCGGCAGCGGCAGCACCAGCGGCATCCGCATGGCGATGGGGCCGCCACGCATGGGGCTGCTCCAGCGCGAAGGCCAGACCTTCTGGTTCACCCCCGAGCCGGGCGTCTCGCTGAAGGCCAATGGCGCGCCGATCACCGGACGCATCCCGCTGCTCAGCGACGATGCCGAGCAGCCCACCGCGATCACCTTCGACGACGACAAGGGCCTGCTGACCCTGATCCATCGCGGGCCGCGCTACGCGCTGCGGCTGAAGCATGCCGATGCGCCGGCGCGCCGGCATTTCGGTCAGCTGACCTACTGGCCGGCGGATCCGTCCTGGCGTGTCACCGCCCGCTTCGTGCCGCATGACGCCAACAAGACGTTGCCCATCGTCGACATCACCGGCCTGACCACCGACCTGCCCAACGCCGGCGCGGTCGAGTTCGAGCGCGATGGTCGCACCTGGCGGCTGGAAGCGCTGGGTGAACCGGGGCGTCCTTTGCAGCTGATCTTCGCCGACCGCACCAACGGCCGCGGCAGTTACTCGGCCGGCCGCTTCATTGATGCCGAGGCCCCCGACGCCAAGGGCGAGGTGGTGGTCGACTTCAACCGCGCCTACAACCCGCCGTGTGCATTCACCCCATTCGCCACCTGTCCGCTGCCACCACCGGAGAACCGGCTGGACCTGCTGGTCGAGGCGGGCGAGAAGGCGTACGCCAAGCCGGCGACGGAGGCCGCACCATGAGCCACTGGATGACGCGCGCGGCCTCCGCGTTGCTGGGTTTCAGCCTGTTCTGCGGTGTCGCCTACGCGGCCCGGCCGGCCGCCACGCCTGCCGCCGCGCCGGCCTATGTGCCGCCGACGCCGTTGTTGTGGAAGGTCAGTGGCGGCAAGGGTGCCGAACTGTACCTGCTGGGCTCGTTCCATCTGTTGAAGCCGGATGACTATCCCTTGTCGCCGGACGTGGACCAGGCCTTCGCTGCCTCCAGCCGCCTGTTGTTCGAACTGGCTCCAGAGGAGATGGCGTCACCGGCGCTGGCCACGCAGATGATGCAGGCCGCGATCCGTCGTGATGGTGGCCAGCTCAAGGAGGAGCTCGACGCCGAGACCTGGCGCCGGCTGCAGGCGTGGGGCGCGGGCAACAGCATGCCGGTCGAGCGCCTGGTAGGCCTCAAGCCGTGGTTCATCGGCCTGACCATCAGCCTGACCCAGATGGCGCGACAGGGCCTGGACCCGCAGGCCGGGCTGGACCGCCATTTGATGAACCTTGCGGCCAAGGCCGGCAAGCCGGCCGCGGGCCTGGAAAGCGCGAGCTCCCAGATCAGCATGCTCGACGGCATGAATGCCGATGAGCAGCGCCAGCTGCTGCGCGAGGCGCTGGAGCAGGTGGAGAAGGGCGACCAGCAAAGCCGTCGCCTGCACGATGCGTGGCGCCGTGGTGACGACGTCACCCTGTGGCGGGACATGGCGTCGGAAATGAAGCGCACCTACCCGGGCCTGTACCAGCGCATCAACGTCGATCGCAATGACGCCTGGCTGGCGCCGCTGCAGCAGCGCCTGCAGGACGGGCAGGGCACCACGCTGGTGGTGGTCGGCGCGTTGCACCTGCTCGGCAGTGACGGCGTGGTCGAGAAGCTGCGTGCCAAGGGCTACAATGTCGAGCGGATCTGCTCGGCCTGCAAGGGCCGCCCGTAAGCGCGGCGGGTGTGCCAGATACAGAAAAGGCCGACGCTTGCGTCGGCCTTTCTTATCCGGCAAAGGCTCAGCGGCCGGTGCGGGTCTTGCCGCCGGTGCTCGGCGGCGGGTCGGCCGGCTTGTTGGTGCCGGTACCCGAGGGGCGGCCGAAACCGGCACCCATGTTGCGCTGGAACTCCTGCCACAGCTCCAGATTGCGCTCGGTGAGCTGGTTCATCATCGCCCACGGCGTCTGCCCCAGCAGATTGCCCATCTGCTGGCGGAACTGCTGCTGCTGGTCCAGGAACACCTGCATGCTGCGCTCCAGGTAGTTGCCCATGAAGCCCTGCAGCGAGTCGCCGTAGAAACGGATGAGCTGGCTCAGCAGCTGGGTGGACAGCATCGGCTCGCCGTCCTGCTCCTTGTCGGCAATGATCTGCAACAGCACCGACCGGGTCAGGTCCTCACCGCTCTTGGCGTCGCGGACTTCGAACTCCTCGCCGTCGAGGATCAGCTGGCGGACGTCCTCGATGGTGATGTAGCTGGAGATCTCGGTGTCGTAGAGCCGGCGATTCGGATACTTCTTGATGATGCGGGTCGCAGCCATTAAGCAGTCACTCGTCACGGTTAGGTGCGCAGCATGGCGCAGTGCAACAGGGCTTGCAACCGCCAAAAGTACAGGTTGCAAGGCGCGGAAGGATGATTTCTTGTTGCGCAACATGAACCGCCACGTCCCGCAACATGGCGGTCGCGCTTACCAGCCCATGTGGTGGCCGCCGTTGACGTCCAGGTTGGAGCCGGTGATCCAGGCCGCTTCCTCGGCGACCAGGAAGGCCACCGCATAGGCGATTTCCTCCGGCTTGCCGAGGCGTCCGGTCGGGATGTCGGCCACGATCTTGGCGCGCACCTCCTCCGGCACGGCCATCACCATGTCGGTGGCCACGTAGCCGGGCGAAATGGTGTTGACGGTGATGCCGAAGCCGGCGTTCTCGCGCGCCAGGGAAATGGTGAAGCCGTGCATGCCGGCCTTGGCCGCGGCGTAGTTGGCCTGCCCGTACTGGCCCTTCAGGCCATTGATCGAACTGATCTGGATGACCCGGCCCCAGCCACGCTTGCGCATGCCCTCGATCACCGGGCGGGTGATGTTGAACACCGAGTTGAGGTTGGTGTTGATCACCTCGTGCCACTGCTCGGCACTCATGCGGTGGAAGGTGGTATCGCGGGTGATGCCGGCGTTGTTGACCAGGATCTCGACCGGGCCGAGGCTGGCTTCCACCGCTTCGACCAGCGTCCGGCCGCTGGTGGGGTCGGCCACGTCGCCCTCGAACAGGGCGATGTCGTAGCCCCGCTCGCGCATCTGCCGTTGCCACTGTTGCGCCTTCTCGGCGTTGCGGAAATTGGTGGCGACTCGATGGCCCTGGTCGGCCAGGCGTTGGCAGATGGCGGTACCAATGCCGCCGGTACCACCGGTGACCAGTGCGACGCGGGATGTCATGGGCAAGTGCTCCAGGGCGAAAGCGCGGGGAGCCGATGATTCTAATGAAACTGCGGTCAGCCCGGGGGCGATTCCGGGACGATGAACGAGGCTTTCTGCAGGAGCGCGGGGTTGAACCCGGCGGCGGCATGCTGCAGCAGCTCGCCGACGCTGCCTGCAGCATCCAGTGCAGCATCGGCCTGGCCCAGTGCAGACCACAGCCAGCGCAGGGTGGGCAGCGGGTCGGCGGCATCGACCGGCCTTGCGGCCAGCGACTTGGACAGCTTGTGGCCACTGGCATCGAGCAGCAGCGGCAGGTGCAGGTAGCGCGGGGTCGCCACACCCAGCGCCCGTTGCAGCAGGATCTGGCGCGGGGTGGAATCGATCAGGTCGAGGCCGCGCACCACGTCGGTGATGCCCTGCTCGGCATCGTCCACCACCACCGCCAGCTGGTAGGCCCAGCAACCGTCGGCGCGCAGCAGGACGAAGTCACCGACCTCCCGGTCCACCTGCTGGGTGAATGACCCCTGCAGGCCATCCTGGAACATCACCCGGCTGCCGTCGGCTACCCGCAGCCGGACGGCCGGGTGGGGGCGTAGCTGGTGGGCCGCGCAATGCCGGTGAATGCCCTGCTGGCCGGCCAGGTCGCTACGGCTGCAATGGCAGGCAAAGGCCTTGCCCTCGGCCAGCAGGCGGTCGAGGGCGGCCTGGTACAGCCGATGGCGACGGCTCTGGTACTGGATGGGGCCATCGGCGTGCAGGCCGAATGCGGCGAGCGTGGCCAGCTGGGCATCAGCGGCGCCGGCGACCTCGCGTGGCGGGTCCACGTCCTCGATGCGTACCCGCCATTCACCCCCCGCATGGCGGGCCAGCAGCCAACTGCCGAACGCAGCCAGCAGCGAGCCAAGATGGAGCGGGCCGGTCGGGGAAGGGGCGAAGCGCCCGCGGTAGGGAATGGAGGACATCGAAGCTGAATCGTCGGTCAGATTCACGCTTGAATTCAAGCGTTGGCCCCCGCAGATTTAACTCACTTTTTCATCCTCACGGATTGTTTCCCATGTTTACCCGAATCGGGCTGTTCCTGATGACCAACTTCGCGGTGCTGATCCTGGCCAGCATCGTGATGTCGCTGCTGGGCGTGAACTCGGCGCAGATGAGCGGCCTGCTGGTCATGGCCGCGATCTTCGGCTTTGGTGGTTCCATCATTTCGCTGCTGCTGTCCAAGTTCATGGCCAAGCGCGGCACCGGCGCGGTGGTCATCACCGAGCCGCGCAACGCCACCGAGCGCTGGCTGCTGGACACCGTGGCCCGCCAGGCCAAGGCCGCGGGCATCGGCATGCCGGAAGTGGCGGTGTACGACGCCCCGGAGATCAACGCCTTCGCCACCGGCGCCAACCGCAACAACGCGCTGGTGGCGGTGTCCACCGGCCTGCTGCACAACATGAGCGAGGACGAGGCCGAAGCCGTGCTGGGCCACGAGATCGCGCACGTGGCCAACGGCGACATGATCACCATGGCCCTGCTGCAGGGCGTGCTGAACACCTTCGTGATCGTGCTGGCCCGCGTGGTCGGCGGCGTGATCGACAGCGCGCTGTCGGGCAACCGCGAGGGCGGTGGGCGTGGTTTTGCCTACTACATCATCGTGTTCGTGCTGGAGATGGTGTTTGGCCTGGGCGCGACGGTCATCGCGATGTGGTTCTCGCGCCACCGCGAGTTCCGTGCCGACCATGGCGGTGCCTCGCTGGCTGGCCGCCAGAAGATGATCGCCGCGCTGGAGCGCCTGAAGCTCAACCATGGCCAGAGCACGCTGCCGACGCAGATCGCGGCCTTCGGCATCGCCGGTGCCACCGCCAGGAAGCTGTTCATGAGCCACCCGCCGCTGGAAGAGCGCATCGCCGCGCTGAAGGCATCCACGGTCGCCTGAGTATTTGAAACAAGCATTGTGAAGCAGAACGCCCGGCCAACGCCGGGCGTTCTGTCTTGTTGCGCCGAGGCCGGGCCCGGCATCGCCACCGGTCATGGCCCGGCGGGCGAGCGCCTCACATTGCGCAGGCCGTTCGCATCCAGCACCGCGAGCACCTCGTCAGTGTCCTCATCGACGAACAGGAGCTTGCCGGAGGGGGCGTCGGTGCTGCCGGTCAGGATATAGGCGGTGCAGTGAGCAAGCAGTTGCTGGAACTCGGGCGGGAGCTGGTTCCAGGTATCCACGGTCAGCACGGTGCCACCACGGGCGGTGGTGTGCCGGAGATCGAGCAGGCCGGTCCGCCGGGCCGAATCGATCTGTTCCTTGCACATGGGGATGGCCTGCGGGGGAAAGGGTGCCGGCGGGTCCGCCGGTTCCTGCCCACATGCGCTGTTCAGCGCCGCCAGGCTGGCAATGATGCAGATGAACGATCGTTTCATGGCTCCTCCCTGATCTTGAACGATGCCTGTTTCACGGCGGCACGTCGGTATCGTAGCCAGAACCTCGCGTGTTCCGGTACCCCGACGCTGCGTGGCAGGAAGGGGGAGCGCAGGGCCCTGCTCGGCGCGACGTTCCCGGCAGTGCTCTGGCGCGCTTTACCGGCCGCGCAAACAGAAACGGCACCCTTGTGGGTGCCGTTTGCGGTGTGCAGCTCCAGGGCGATCAGAACTTCGGATCGAACTCGGCGGCATAGCCGGTGTTGACGATCACCTGCTGCAGGGCTTCGCAGACCTTGATGTTGCCGGCGACCACCTGCTGGGTTTCCGGGCCCTTGTCGTCCATGCGTGCCAGGGTGGCGCCGCGGTAGTTGCAGACCTTGCCGCCGGCTTCGCGGACCAGCAGCACGCCGGCGGCGATGTCCCAGGCCTTCACGCCGGCCTCGAAATAGGCATCGGCGCGGCCGCAGGCCACGTAGGCCAGGTCCAGTGCCGCCGAACCCACGCGACGCACGTCTTCGGCCTGTACCAGCAGGGCGTCGACGGTCTTGAGCTGGGCGCTGGCACGGGCGCGCTCGCGCGGGGCAAAGCCGGTGTGGACCATCGCGCCGCCCAGGTCCTTGCGGTCGCTGACGCGGATGCGGCGGTCGTTGAGCACGGCGCCGGCCCCCTTGGAGGCGGTGAACAGCTCGTTGCGCAGCGGGTCGAAGATGACCGCGTCGGTCGGCTCGCCGTTCTCCACCAGCGCGATGGAAACGCAGTAATGCGGGAAGCCGTGCAGGTAGTTGCTGGTGCCGTCGAGCGGGTCGATCACCCACATCTGGCGGCCGCTGCCCTGCACGCCGCCCTCTTCACCGAGGATGCCGTAGCTGGGGTAGGCGCGCTTGAGTTCCTTGATGATCACCTTTTCCGCATCGCCATCGACTTCGCTGGCGTAATCCATCCGACCCTTCTGCACCACGTTGAGCGCTTCGAGCTTGTTGATGTTGCGGAGCAGGACGTTGCCGGCGAGGCGGGCGGCCTTGACCATGACGGTGACGGCGGGTTTCTGCATGGCGTAAGGCTCCCGTGAAGGCAGAGATCGGATTGGCGGGGGAAAAGAGCAGGTCCGGCGCACTGGCCGGCCGCGCAGTTTACCATTCGCAGCTGTCCCGTTCCTGATTTTTTATAAACCATGCCTGCTTCCACCCGTATCCGTTTCGTCCTTGTTGGTACCCAGCACCCTGGGAACATCGGTGCTGCCGCCCGCGCGATGAAGACGATGGGGCTGGCCCGGCTGGTGCTGGTGGCCCCGGAAAAGCCATTGGACGAGGTGGCGTTGCGCCGCTCGGCCGGTGCCGAGGACCTGCTCGGTGACGCCCCGGTGTTCGCGACCCTGGCCGAGGCCGTGGCCGACTGCCGGTTGGTGCTGGGCTGCACGGCGCGCTCGCGCCGGGTCCAGCTGGAAGAGCTGCTGCCGGAAGTGGCCGGGCAGCGCGCCGTGGCCAAGGCCAGCGAGGAGGGCGGGGAGGTGGCTTTTGTGTTCGGCCGCGAGCGGACCGGCCTGACCAACGAGGAACTGCAGCTGTGCCACCTGGCCGTGCACATCCCCTCCAATCCGGAGTTCAGCTCGCTGAATCTGGCCGCCGCGGTGCAGGTGCTGGCCTACGAGGTGCGCATGGCCGTGCTGGAAGGTCAGGCGCAGCCGGAAAGGGAGCCCGGCTACGGCGAGGCGCCGGCCAGCCATGCCCAGCTCGAAGGGCTGTTCGGGCAGTTCGGCGAAACCCTCGATGCGATCGATTTCCACAAGGGCCGTGCGCCGGAATCGGCCCTGCGCAAGCTGCGCCGCCTGTTCATGAAGGCCGATCTGTCCGAGCAGGAGGTACGCCTGCTGCGGGGAATCCTGGCCGACGCGCAGCGGATGGCGCGCTTGGCGTCCGAAGGGCGTAACTGAGAAGTACATCACGTTGCAATATTTCCGGTACGCTTGACGGATCAACAGGGGAGTTGCCGTTTTGCGTGTGTTTCGATGGCTTTGGGGAGCCGTGCTGGTGGCTGCTGTCTTGCAGCCGCTGGAAGGAAGCGCGGTGGAGCGTTCGGTGCTGGTACTGGGGCGGATCAGTGATGATCCGAAGGCCCACTACGACCAGCTCAAGCCGTTGCTGGACTACGTCGTGCCACGGATGCGCGAGGTCGGGATCGTCGAAGGACGCATCCTGATGGCCCGGGACGCGCAGCAGATGAGCAGCTACCTGCGTCGCGGGCGGGTGGACTGGGTCACCGAGACCTCTGGGACGGCCATGGCGCTGCAGCAGCGCGCCCAGGCGCAGCCACTGCTGTTGACCGAGCGCAACGGCGTGAGCGCCTACCACTGTGTCTTCTTCGTGCGCCGCGACAGCCCCATCCAGACGCTGGACGACCTCAAGGGCCGGACCCTGGCACTGCAGAGCACGCTTTCAACCAGCGCCTACCTGGTGCCGGCGATGGAGCTGCTGCAGCACGGCGTGCCACCGGAAATCCTGCTCACTCCGCAGGACGCGCCCGCCGCCGACGCGGTGGGCTACGTGTTCGCCCGGTCGGAGCTGAACATCTCCACCTATGTGCACAAGCGGGTGGTCGATGCAGGTGCGTTCAGCAGCATTGACTGGGCCGACGACCATGCCATGCCGGTGGCCTTCCGCCAGGACCTGCGGGTGATCTACCGCAGCGAGCCGATCCCGCGCGCGGTGGAGATGGTGCGGGGCGACCTGGAGCCGGCAGTCCGCGAACGCCTGCGGGCGGTCCTGCTCGAGGCCAGTGGCGACCCGTTGGCCGGTCCGGCGCTGGCCAAGTTTTTCGGCACCACCGGGTTCCACCCGGTGGACGCGGACAGTCAGCGCGCCCTGGACCGGCTGCGCAACGGCCTGGCACGGGTCAGGATGGAAGTCGAATGAACACTCCCCGTTTTGGCCTGCGCGCGCGCTTCATGCTGGCTGCGGGCGGTGCATTGCTGGTCGTGCTGCTGCTGGTGGTGCTGATGCTGACCCGGCAGGCGGCGGTGCAGAAGGAAGTGCTGCGCAGCAGTGGCGAGGTGGTCAGCCAGGTGTTCGACCAGAGCGTGCGCGAGCGCGGCACCGCGCTGGCCAATGCGCTGGCCGAGGCCCTGGTCAACCCGTTGTACTACTCCGACCTGTCGGCGATCGGCACGCTGGTGCGCAACACCGCTGGCCAGAAGTCGGTCAGCTATGTGCTGGTGCACGACCACGAGGGGCGGTTGATCCACGACGGCTCGTTCGACGTGGCCGGCTACGGCCAGGCCATGTCCGACCCGTTGGCGGAGGCTGCGGTGCAGGCCGACCGGATGTTGGTGCAAAGCTCGCCGTCGATCCTGGAGGTGGATTTGCCGATCCATATCGGCGACCAGCGGCTGGGTGGGGTGCGGGTCGGCATGGAACTGGCGCCGGTGCGCGTGCAGGAGGCGATGGCGATGCAGGCGCTGGCCGCGCGCATGGAGGACGCACGCAGCCGGCAGATGGGCTGGATCTATGCGCTGATGGCGCTGCTGGTCGGTTTCGCCGTGGTGATGATGATCTACGTGCAGCGCACGCTGGTGCAGCCGATCCGCTGGCTGGGCGATGCCGCGCAGCGGATCGAGCGTGGTGACTACCGGATCAACGTGCAGGCCACCGCGCGGCGTGACGAGGTGGGTGAGCTGCTGCGCACCTTCGACCGGATGAGCCAGAGCATCGCCCGGCATGATCGCGAAGTCCGGCAGATGGCCTATACCGACGCGTTGACCGGGCTGACCAACCGCCTGGCGTTCCGCGAGGCGCTGGACCACCGGCTGGCCAAGGCCAAGTCGGCCAACCATGGGCTGGCGTTGCTGTTCATCGACATCGACGAGTTCAAGCGGGTCAACGACACGCTTGGCCACGAGGCCGGCGACGACGCGCTGCTGCAGTTCGCCCAGCGCATCGCCGCGGCGGTGGACCAGGAGGGCGGCGAGGATGCCCTGTTGGCCCGGTTCGGTGGAGATGAGTTCGTCATCCTGATCGACAGCGGCGAGCGCATCGTGGCCGAGACCGCCACCCGGCTGGCCGAGCGGCTGGTGCTGGAACTGGGGCGTCCGCTGCAGGTGCAGCGCCGCGAGATCTTCCTGGGCAGCTCGATCGGCATCACCCTGTTCCCCGAGGATGCGGTGGATGCCACGGCGCTGTTGAAGAACGGCGACATCGCCATGTACCAGGCCAAGCTGGCCGGCAAGAACTGCTTCCGCTACTACAACCGGGCGATGGACCATGCGGTCGAGCGGCGCCTGCACCTGGAGCAGGAACTGCGCGGCGCCTGGGGCCGGGACGAGCTGCGGCTGGTGTACCAGCCGATCTTCCGTACCCGCGACCGGGTGCTGGCGGGCGTGGAGGTGCTGCTGCGTTGGGACCACCCGACGCTGGGCGCGATCGCGCCGTCGGTGTTCATCGATGTGGCCGAACAGAGCGGCCTGATCCAGGCGCTCGGCCCCAAGGTGCTGCGCCTGGCCTGCGAGCAGGCCACGCAGTGGCCGCGCAACCACCTGGGCGAGGAGTTGTTCATCTCGGTCAACGTCTCGCCGCGGCAGCTGCGCAACGGCGACCTGGTGTCGGAGGTGGAGAACAGCCTGCATGCCTCGGGTCTGTCTGCCTCGCGCCTGCACCTGGAGCTGACCGAAACCGCGGTGATCGGCGACGAGATGCTGGCCGTGTCGCTGCTGGAGAAGCTGCACCGGGCCGGGGTCAAGGTCTGGCTGGACGACTTCGGCACCGGCTTCTCGGGCCTGAGCCACCTGCGCCAGGTGCCGGTGGACGGGGTCAAGATCGACCGCAGCTTCGTCGCCGAGATGGAACGCGACCCGGACGACCTGGCGCTGACCACGGCGATCATCGCCATGGCGCATGCACTGGGCATCACCGTGGTGGCCGAGGGCGTGGAGCAGGAGGCGCAGTTCGAACTGCTCAGCCAGCGCGGCTGCGACCTGGTCCAGGGGTACTGGCTGGGCCGGCCGGTGGAAGCCGGCGAGCTGGTGCGGATGCTGCGCCCGGGGCCGCAGGCGCTGGCCGCCGACTGACCGGCGGCGGCTGGCTCAGAGCGGTCGCTTGCTGGTGTCGCCGGCGATCTCGCGCACCAGCTTGGGCACCAGGTACCCGGACAGCCGCGCCATCAGCCCGGCATGCAGGGCCAGGGCCTGTTCGTCGCTGACCTCGAAGTGGGCCACGCCCTGCACGCGGTCGAGCTGGTGCAGGTAATAGGGCAGCACGCCGGCGGCGAAACTGCGCTCGCTCAGCGCCGCCAGGCTGTCCAGGTCGTCGTTGATCCCACGCAGCAGCACGGCCTGGTTCAGCAACTGGGCGCCGGTGCCGCGCAGGCGGGCCAGCGCGGTGTCCACGCTGGCATCGAATTCGTTGGCATGGTTGGCATGGATGACGAAGGCCACCGGCCAGGGCAGGGCCGCCAGCCATTGCACCAGGCTGTCGTCCACGCGTTCGGGCAGCACCACCGGCAGGCGGCTGTGGATGCGCAGGCGCTTGAGGTGCGGGATCGCGGCCAATGCGTCGGTCAGCTCGGCCAGCTTGGAGGTGGCCAGTGACAGCGGGTCACCGCCGCTGAGGATGACCTCGTCGATGCCGGCATCGGCGGCGATGGCATCGATGGCCTCCTGCCAGCCGCCCTTCGCCGCGTTCTCGCCGGCGTAGTCGAAATGGCGGCGGAAGCAGTAACGGCAGTGGATCGCGCAGCTGCCGGTGGCCACCAGCAGGGCACGGCCACGGTACTTCTGGATCACCCCGGTGGCCTTGCGGGCATCGCCGTCGCCCACCGCGTCGAAACTGAACCCGGGCACCACCTGCATTTCGGCATCGATGGGCAGCACCTGCCGCAGCAGCGGGTCGGCCGGGTCGGCCGGGCGCATCCGGGCCACGAAACCGCGCGGCACCCGCAACGGGAACTGCGCCAGCGCCTGCGCTGAAACGCCCAGGTCCTCGGCCCCCAGGCCGAGCAGGGCCAGCAGCTCCGCCGGGTCGCGGATGGCCTGCCGCCAGTGGGCCTGCCACCGGTCGGCGGGCAGGGGCAGGACGGCTTTTTCTGGAGTGCGGGCGGGGGCTGCGGTTATCATTGGCGGTCAGAAAAACAGATACCCCGCCTGCTGGCGGGCCTTCCATTCTAATCCGGCCGGCCAATGAACGCGCCGGTTTTGCTACCTCAGGAGTTTTTGCATGGCCGCTTACGGCATGAATGACGTCAAGAACGGGATGAAGATCCTGGTCAACAACCAACCGGCGGTCATCATCGACACCGAGTACGTCAAGCCGGGCAAGGGCCAGGCATTCACCCGCGTGAAGTACCGCCTGATCAAGGACGGCCGCACGCAGGAAATCACCATGAAGTCGACCGACTCGCTGGATGCGGCCGACGTCGTGGACACCGACATGAACTACATGTACAGCGACGGCGAGTTCTGGCACTTCATGGACCCGGAAACCTTCGAGCAGGTGCAGGCGACCAAGGCCGGCATGGGCGGCGCCGAAAAGTGGCTCAAGGGCGAGGAATCCTGCGTGGTCACCCTGTGGAACGGTGAGCCGATCGCGGTGCAGCCGCCGAACTTCGTCGAGCTGAAGATCACCGAGACCGACCCAGGCGTGCGCGGTGACACCTCCGGCGGCGGCGGCAAGCCGGCCACCCTGGAAACCGGTGCCGTGGTCCGCGTGCCGCTGTTCGTCAGCCAGGATGAAGTGATCCGCGTCGATACCCGCTCCGGCGAATATTCGGCCCGCGTCAAGTAAGCAACACGATGCAGGCGCCGCCACCCGTTGCCGCACAGCCTCGCGCTGCCGGTGGCGGGGATGCGGCGCCTGTTCGCATCCGGCCGCTGTGCCGGTTTGTCATGGCAACAGATGGTGACCCCCGTGAGTGACGCCCAACCCCAGCAATGTGACCTCCTGATCGAAGCCGGCCATGTGGTCCCGGTCGAGCCGCACGCGGTGGTGCTGGAAGACCACGCGGTCGCGGTGAGCGACGGCCGGATCGTGGCGATCCTGCCGCGTGCGCAGGCACGGGCCCGTTTTGCCGCGAAGCAGGTGGTTTCGCGTCCGGACGCGGTGCTGATCCCGGGCCTGGTCAACGCGCACACCCACAACCCGATGACGCTGCTGCGAGGCGTGGCCGACGACCTGCCACTGATGACCTGGCTGCGCGAGCACATCTGGCCGGTGGAAGCGGCGGTGATCGGCCCGGAATTCGTCGCCGACGGCACCACCCTGGCGATCGCCGAGATGCTGCGTGGCGGCACCACCTGCGCCAACGAGAACTACTTCTTCGCCGACGTGCAGGCCGCGGTCTACAAGAAGCATGGCTTCCGCGCGCTGGTGGGCTCGGTGATCATCGACTTCCCCAGTGCCTGGGCCAGGACCGACGATGAGTACTTCGCCCGTGCCACCGAGCTGCACGACCAGTGGCGCGACGACCCGCTGATCGGCACCGCCTTCGCGCCGCACGCGCCGTACACGGTCAGTGACGCCAACTTCGAGCGGGTGCGGATGCTGTCCGACCAGCTGGACGTGCGCGTGCACCTGCACACGCACGAGACCGCGCAGGAGATCACCGACTCGATCCAGCTGCACGGCCAGCGCCCGCTGGCGCGCCTGGACCGGCTGGGGCTGGTCAACGAGCGCCTGATCGCGGTGCACATGACCCAGCTCACCGACGCCGAGATCCACCTGTGTGCCGAGCGCGGCGTGAGCGTGGTGCATTGCCCGGAATCGAACCTGAAGCTGGCCTCCGGTTTCTGCCCGGCCTGCGCGCTGGTGCGGGCCGGGGTCAACCTGGCCATCGGTACCGACGGCTGCGCCAGCAACAACGACCTGGACATGTTCAGCGAGAACCGCACCGCGGCCATCCTGGCCAAGGCCGTGGCCAACGACGCCACCGCGCTGGACGCGGCGACCACGCTGCGTGCGGCCACCCTGGGCGGCGCACGCGCGCTGGGCTTCGGCGAGCAGATCGGCTCGATCGAAGTCGGCAAGCAGGCCGACCTGGTCTGCGTGGACCTGTCGGCGCTGGAAACCCAGCCGCTGCACCACGTGCTGTCGCAGCTGGTCTATGCCGTTGGCCGTCATCAGGTCAGCGACGTGTGGATCGCCGGCAAGCCCAAGCTGGTCCAGCGCGAGCTGGTCGGCATGGACGTGCAGGCGATCAACGCCAACGCCCGCCAGTGGCGCGACCGCATCCGTAACATCCGCGCCTGATGGCGCCACCGGGCCGCGCAGGCGGCCCCATGAGGACACCGCAATGAGTGCATCTACCGCCTCCACCAATTTCGATCAGGCCGAACTGGACAAGTTCGCCGCGCTGGCCAACCGCTGGTGGGACGCCGACGGCCCGCAGAAGCCGTTGCACGCCCTGAACCCGGTGCGCCTGCAGTACGTGGCCGACCGCGCGACGCTGCGCGGCGCCAAGGTGCTGGACATCGGCTGCGGTGGCGGCCTGCTCAGCGAGGCCCTGGCCAAGGAAGGGGCACAGGTGACCGCGATCGACCTGGCGCCGGAGCTGGTCAAGGTGGCGCGCCTGCATGGCCTGGAGTCGGGCGTGCAGGTGGACTACCGCGTGCAGGCCGCCGAGGACCTGGCCGCCGAGCAGCCGGGCGGCTTCGACGTGGTGACCTGCATGGAGATGCTGGAGCACGTGCCGGACCCGGGGGCGATCATCGCCGCCTGCCAGCGCCTGCTGCGTCCCGGCGGCAAGCTGTTCCTGTCCACCATCAACCGCACCCCGGCCGCGTTCGCGGTGGCGGTGGTGGGCGCGGAGTACATCGCCCGCCTGCTGCCCAAGGGCACGCATCACTACCAGGAATTCATCAAGCCGGCCGAGCTGGGCGCCTGGTTGCGCCAGGCCGACCTGCAACTGCAGGACGTCAGCGGCATGGCCTACGAGCCGTGGCGCAACCGCGCGCGCCTGAGCAGCCGCACCGACATCAACTACCTGGCCTACGCGGTCAAGCCGGACCAGGCATGATCGCGCCCCGGTTCCCGGCGGCGGTGCTGTTCGACCTGGACGGCACCTTGCTGGACAGCGCCCCGGACTTCGTCGCCACCGTCAATGCCATGCGCCAGGCGCGCAACATGGACGGGGTCGCACTGGAACAGCTGCGGCCGGTGGTTTCCAAGGGGTCGCGGGCGATGCTGGCGGTGGCTTTCCCGCACATGGCCGAGAGCGAGCGGCATGCGCTGGTGCCGGAATTCCTTGACCTGTACGAATCACTGATCGGCCGGCACGCGCAGGTGTTCGACGGCGTCGAATCGCTGCTGCGCACGCTGGAGCAGGCCGGTTGCGTGTGGGGCATCGTCACCAACAAGCCGGAGTACCTGGCCCGGCAGATCCTGCCCCAGCTGGGTTGGGAGCAGCGCTGCGCGGTGCTCATCGGCGGCGACACGCTGGCCGAACGCAAGCCGCACCCGTTGCCGCTGCAGGTGGCTGCCCAGCAGATCCAGGTGGCAGCGGCGGCCTGCGTGTACGTCGGCGACGACGAGCGCGACATCGTCGCCGCGCGCGCGGCGGGCATGCCGTCGGTGGCCGCGCTGTGGGGCTACCGGCTGGACCACGACGATCCGGCCACCTGGCTGGCCGACCAGTATTGCGAGCTGCCGCAGCAGCTCTGGCAGGCGGACGCATGGCCGCTGACCCGACGGGCTTCGGCCTGAACCAACGAACATCGAGGTAATGACGTGAGCAGTGCGCTGGACAGCTTCCTGGACAAGTGGCGTGAGCGGTGGCCGGAATGGGTCTTCGTCGAGCGCTTCGTCGAGGAGGGCATGCGCGAACGCGCGGTGGCGTGGTTCGCGCTGCTGCAGGAGTTCGATGACATGCTCAACGTCAGTGGTGACCCCACACCATCGGATGCCAAGCTGGCATGGTGGGGTGAGGAACTGCGCAGTTGGGACAGCCAGCGCTCGCGGCATCCGTTGGGTCGCGTACTGGAGCCGGTGCGTGCGCCGTGGGCGCAGCTGGCCGATGCCCTGCCGGGCCTGGTCGACGCGCGCGAGCGCGTTGCCGATGGGGCCCAGGCGCGCGCCGGATTGGCGGGCTATGCCGCTGCGGTAGCCGCGGTGGAGGCGGCGATGTTCAAGCAGACGCCGGCGAAGGCGGCCGGAGAGGCCGTGCTGACCCAGACCCTGGCGCACCGGGTGCAGGAGCTGGGTGCAGCGGTGGTGCCGCTCGCCGCCGGCGACGAGGCGCAGTGGCAGCGGCAGTTGCTGGCCGCATGGCCGTCGCGGGTGGCCGGCCCGCGCCCGCGTCGTCTGTACGCGTCGTTGGCCCGCGCCCGCCTGCAGGCCGTGCTGAAGGGCGGGCAGTACCAGCCCAGCCCAGCCGCGTTGCTGTGGCGCAGCTGGTGGGCCGCACGCGGGTAAGGCCGTCGCCCGCTTCGCACCTGAAGGCGCTCCTGCAAACCGCAGGAGCGGCCTTGGCCGCGAAGCTGGAAGATGTTCCGCCATTCGCAAGGCCCGGTTGCCGATGTCGCCGGCTTCGCGCCTGAAGGGGCGCCTACCTTGCGCGCTCCAGCACCAGCAGCGGGTCGATCCGGGTGTCGAACCAGTTCATGCCCCAATGCAGGTGCGGCCCGGTCGCGCGCCCGGTGGCGCCGACCGCGGCGATGGTCTGGCCCTGCTCGATGCGGTCGCCGACCTTCACGTCGATGCGCGAGAGGTGCAGGAAGTTGGAACTGATGCCGAAGCCATGGTCGAGCACCAGCGTGCCGCCGGTCAGGTACAGGTCCGGGTTGGCGAAGGTGACGATGCCGGCCGCCGGGGCCTTCACCGGCGTGCCGGTCGGCACCGCGATGTCCATGCCGGAATGGCCGCTGCCCGGTTGCCCGTTGTAGACACGGGCGTTGCCGAAGCGGCCACTGATGCGGCCCTGCACCGGCCACGCGAAGGTCTGGGTGAAGTCGGTGCGGTTGTCGTCGCGCCGGCGTGATTCGGTCACCAGTGCCTGCTCGCGGGCAATGCGCTCGGCGATGGCTGGCGGCGGGTTCACTGTTTTCGGCGGCACGCCGTTGACCCGTTCGGTCGGCCAGTCGCGCGGGGTCACCACGATGCTGGCGGTTTCGCTGCTGCCATCCGGGCGCCGCACCTGCACCTGCAGCGGTCCCTTTTCGTCGCGACCGATGCCGAACACCACGCTGCCGTAGCTGCTGACCCGCAGGTCACGGCCGGCATAGCGCACGCTGCTGCCCGCAGGCACCTTGCCAATCACCATCGCGCCCTGCGAGGCACTGGCCGGGAACACCACGCGGTTGTCGACCAGCTTGCCGATGCCGTCCTGTGCCTGCACGGACGGGGCGGGGAACAGGGGCGCGGCCAGCAGCAGCGCCCCGAACAGGAAGGACGAACGCATCAGCGGTCGTAGGTCATGCGCTGGCCGGCCGGGGCGCCCACCAGCTTGCTGCCGTCCCACACCAGTTGGCCATTGACCCAGGTGGAGGCGATGCGCGAGCGGAAGGTGGTGCCTTCGAACGGCGACCAGCCGCACTTGGACAGCACGTCCTCACGCTTGACGGTGAACGGCACGTCTTCCACCAGCACCAGGTCGGCGAAGTAGCCCTCGCGCAGGAAACCGCGCTCCTCCACGTCGAACAGCTGCGCCGGCGCATGGGCGAACTTCTGCACCACCTGCTCGCGGGTCAGCTTGCCTTCGTGCACGCGCTCCAGCGCGGCGACCAGCGCGTACTGCACCAGCGGCAGGCCGGACGGCGCCTGGGCGTAGGGCTTCTGCTTCTCTTCCCAGGTATGCGGGGCGTGGTCGGTGGCGAGCACGTCGAGCACGTCGTCGGCCAGCGCGGCGGTGATCGCCTCGCGGTCGGCCACGTCCTTGATCGCCGGGTTGCACTTGATCAGGTTGCCCTTGGTGGCGTAATCCGGGCGGGCGAAGTGCAGGAAGTGCACGCAGGTTTCGGCGGTGATCTGCTTGCGGCTGCCATCGGCGCGGATCAACGGGCCCTTCTCGAACAACGCCAGCTCATCGGCGGTGGAGATGTGCAGCACGTGCAGGCGGGTGCCGTGCTTGCGTGCCAGCGACATCGCCAGCCGGGTCGACTTGATGCAGGCCTCGCGCGAACGGATATCCGGGTGCATCTCCGGGGTCAGTGCGTCGCCGTATTTGTCTTGGAACGCCTTCAGGTTGGCGTCGATCATCGGCGTGTCTTCGCAGTGCGTGATGATCGGGGTCGGGCACTCGCGGAAGATCGCGTCCAGGGTTTCCGGGTTGTCGACCAGCATGTTGCCGGTGGACGCGCCCATGAATACCTTCACGCCCGGCGCCTTCTTCGGGTCGAGTACGCGGATGGCCTCGAGGTTGTCGTTGCTGGCGCCGTGGTAGAAGCCGTAGTTGGCCCAGGCGCGGCCCTTGGCCAGTTCGTACTTGGCTTCGAGGATGGTCGAATCCAGCGTCGGCGGGTTGGTGTTGGGCATGTCCATGAAGCTGGTCAGGCCACCGGCCACGGCCGCGGCCGATTCGGTGGCGATGTCACCCTTGTGGGTCAGGCCCGGTTCGCGGAAATGCACCTGGTCGTCGATCATGCCCGGCAGCAGCCAGCGTCCGGCGGCGTCCACCACCTGTTCGCCATCACGCGGGGACAGTCCGGTACCGATCTGCGCGATGCGGCCGTTCTCGATGCGCAGGTCGCCATCGAAAGTGCGGCCTTCGTTGACCATGCGGGCGTTGGTGATGAGCGTGGAGGACATGTCAGTGTTTTCCTGTACAGCGGCAAGAGGGGGAATCGGGCCGCCCCGGTACCGGGTCGAAACCGCCGGGATGGAAGGGCTGGCAGCGGCCCAGCCGCAGCAGCGTCAGCCAGCAGCCACGCAATGGCCCGTGTACGCGGATGGCTTCCATCCCGTATTCAGAGCAACTGGGGACAAAACGGCAGCGCGGCCCGAGCAGGGGGCTGATGAAGCGCTTGTACAAGCGCAGTACGGCGATGAGTAGGCGGCCGATCACCCCCGAATGATATGCCAGTTGGCATTGCCATTGGATTTGTCGCACGATGCGCGGACGGCTGCGGCAATGCCTGCGGGTTTTGCCGAGCCAGCCAGGGGCGGATGGCTCCTGGTTACGTTCCGAACTGCGCGAAACGGTCCGGTGACGCCACCGGACCTGTATTGCACGGGTCGGGCATCCGTTCAGGCAACGGGGCCCGGCGCGGTTGCTGCTGCTGGTCGGGTAGGCTATAAAGGCCCGCTTTCCCGGGCCCCGGGGGAAACAAGGAAGAGCGTTTCGTGGCTGCTAAAAAACCTGCAAAGAAGGCCGTCAAGGTCGCCAAGAAAACCGCCAAACCTGTAGTCAAAAAGGCGGCGTCCAAGCCGGTTGAAAAGAAGCCGGTCGCCAAGGCTGCCAAGCCGGCCGCCAAGAAGGCTGCAGCGCCCGCCAAGAAGGCGGCTGTTGCCAAGAAGGCGGTGGCCAAACCGGTGGCTCCGGCCAAGAAGGCGGCGCCCAAGCCCGCCGTTGCCAAGAAAACGGCTGCCAAGCCGGCAGCACCTGCGAAGAAGGTGCCCGCCAAGCCGGTGGCCAAGCCCGCGGCAAAGAAGGTGGCGGACAAGCCCGCTGCCAAGCCCGCAAAGACGCCAGCCACCCCGCCCGTGGTCAAGTCCGTACCGAAGCCGGCCGCCAAGCCGGTGACGGCCAAGCCTGTCCCGGCCGAAGTCGCCAAGAAGGTTGCAGCACCGGCCCCCAAGCCGGCCGCCAAGCCGACGCCCGCGCCCAAGGCCCCGCAAATCAAGAATCCCGTGCCTGTTTCGAAATCCCCCGTCAAAACCACCGTCGTCAAGTCCGCAGCGCCTGCAGCCGTCCGTCCGGTCGGCAAGGTGGCGGTTGCCGTAACCGCCCGTTCGGCGGCCCCGGCACCGCGCAGCAAGTACAAGGTTGTCGAATACAAGACCGACGAAGCGTCCGGTCGTCCGATCCTGCCGGCCGGCTACAAGCCCAGCGCCGACGAGGAGTACATGAGCACGCTGCAGCAGGAGTACTTCCGCCAGCGCCTGCTGCAGTGGCGCGCCGACCTGGTCGAGGAATCGAAGCAGACCATCGAGAACCTGCGCGAAGAAGTGCGTGACATCGGCGATGAAGCCGAGCGCGCCACCCGTGAGACCGAGAACTCGCTGGAACTGCGTACCCGCGACCGCTACCGCAAGCTGATCGGCAAGATCGACAGCACGCTCAAGCGCCTGGAAGCCGGAGATTACGGCTACTGCGTGGACACCGGCGAAGAGATCGGCCTGGACCGCCTGGAAGCCCGTCTCACCGCCGAGCGCACGATTGATGCGCAGGAGCGTTGGGAGCACCTGCAGAAGCAGCAGGGCGACTGATCGTCCCGGCGTGATGCACCCTGCAGAACCCCGCCCTGGCGGGGTTCTGTCTTTCTGGAGGTGGGAGAAGATGGCAGAGCAGGACGTTTTCATGCGCCGCGCGCTGGAACTGGCGCGCGCGAACATCGCCGCCGGTGGGCGCCCATTCGGTGCGGTCCTGGTGAAGGACGGCAAGGTGCTGGCCGAAGCGGCCAATGGTATCCATGCCAGCCACGACCCGACCGATCACGCGGAGATGCGCGCCATCCGCCTTGCCAGTGCCGTGCTCAGGAGCCCGCGGCTGGATGGCTGCAGCGTGTATGCCAGCGGCCATCCGTGCCCGATGTGCCTGGCTGCGATGTACCTGTGCGGGATTCAGCAGGCCTGGTTCGCCTATTCGAATGAGGACGCAGAGCCGTTCGGCCTGTCGACCGGCGCGGTGTACGCACGCCTGGCCGAAGGACCGGCGGCACCGGCCTCCGGCCTGCGCCAATGGAAGCCGGCGGACGAGCAGGGGCTGTATGCGGAGTGGGGAATGAAGTCGTAGCGGGCAAGCGGCGCCCTCATCCGCCCTGCGGAGAAGGTGCCCGCAGGGCGGATGAGGGCAGGCCTTTACTGCAGGTCGCGCAGGTTCAACCGGCGCAGCTGCGGCGCCTTCCAGGCAGTGACCCCGGCCACGCCAAGCACCGCGCAGCCGCCGATGACCACCGCCGGGACCAGCCCCAGCCAACGGGCCATGGTGCCGGCGTAGAACGCGCCCAGCTCATTGGACGAACTGATGAAGATGCCGTTGATCGAGGACACCCGGCCGCGCATCTCATCCGGCGTGGCCAACTGCAGGATGGTCGAGCGCACCACCACCGACACACCATCGCAGGCACCATAGAACAGCAGGATCGCCGCAGACAGCCAGAAGTGCTGGGACAGCCCGAAGGCGATCACGCACAGGCCGAAGCCGGCCACCGCGAACAGCAGCACGCGCCCGGCATTGCGTTGCAACGGCCGGCGCGCCAACCACAGTCCCACGCAGATCGAGCCCAGCGCCGGCGCCGCGCGCAGGATGCCAAGGCCCTCCGGGCCGTAGTGCAGGATCTCCTGGATGAAGGCCGGCAGCATCGCCACCACGCCACCCAGCAGCACCGAGAACATGTCCAGCGCCATTGCGCCGAGCATGATCTGGTTGCCCAGCACGAAGCGCGCGCCTTCGGCGATGCTGGCGAAGATCGGTGCGCGCGTCTGCGGCGGGGGCGGTTCGCTGACCCGGAGCGAGGCCAGCGCCAGCAGCGCCAGCGTCGCCATCACCGCGGCCACGCCATAGGACAGGCTCTTGCCGCCCCAGCCGACCAGCACGCCGCCCAGTGCCGGGCCGACCACCATGCCGGTCTGGAACACCACACTGCCGAAGCCGGCCCCGCGCGCGAACTGCTCGCGTGCCAACACCCGCGCGAACAGCGCGTTGTAGATCGGTGACAGGAAGGCGCGGACCATGCCGGTCAGCGCGATGGCCAGGTAGATCGGCCAGACGCCCTTGAACGGTAGCCAGCCCATCGCCACCGCTGCCAGCACCACCGCGGTGGCGATCAGGCCGAGGCTGGCCGCCATGCCCAGCCTGCGGCGGGGCAGGTGGTCAACCAGATAGCCGGCGAACGGGGCCACGCAGAAGAACGGGAGCACCTCGGCCAGGCCGATCAGGCCCAGCGAGAACGGATTGCGGGTGATCTCGTAGATGTGCCAGCCGACCGTGACCGCGACGATCTGGTAGGACAGCATCGCGGCGATGCGGTACAGCAGCAGTGACGCGAAGCCCGGCTGGCGCAGCAGGGCCAGGGCGCTGGCGTCGCCGGCGGGGGCGCTCACCGCGACTGCGCTTGGGCGGTTTCGCGGATGAAGGCCAGCATCGCGGCCAGGCCGTTGCTGCGGGTCGGCGAGAGGTGCTTGGCCAGACCGATGGCGGCCACGTAGTCCGGCTCGGTGGCCAGGATGTCGGCGGCCGAGCGACCGGAGTAGACGCGCAGGGCCAGGTAGATCAAGCCCGAGACGATGGCCGAATCACTGATGGCATGGAAGACCAGCTTGTCGGCGTTGCCTTCCGGCACGATCCAGACCATCGACTGGCAGCCGAGCAGGCGGTGCTCCTCGGTCTTCCATTCTTCCGGGAAGGTCGGCAACTTGCGGCCGAGGTCGATCAGGTATTGGTAGCGCTCGGACCAGTCACCGAAGAAGGAGAACTCGTCGGCAATGGCGGCCTGGGCGTCGGCGGGGGTGGGTTCGAGCGGGAAAATCGTGTCGGTCATGGGGGTTCCTGTTCTTGCCCGCTCCAGTTGATGGGCGGGCCGGTGGGGCGGGCGGTTCTGCCCTCACCCCAACCCCTCTCCCGCGTGCGGGAGAGGGGCTCAGCTCAGCGCATGTTGAGGCGAAACTGAGCGACTGCAGCGTTTGAAGCCCCTCTCCCGCCCGCGGGAGAGGGGTTGGGGTGAGGGGGGACAGAGGCCTCAGCCCCGCTTCCACCGCACGCCCTGCGGGGTGTCTTCCAGCACGATGTTCTCCGCCGCCAGCTGGTCGCGGATGGCATCGGCACGGGCGAAGTCACGGGCCTTCTTGGCGGCGATGCGCTCGTCGATCAAGGCCTGGATACGGGCATCGTCGCCGGCTTCGGCGCCGCGGCTGAACCACGCCGCCGGCGCCTGCTGCAGCAGGCCCAGCGCCAGCCCGGCACCGAGCAGCTCGCGCTTCAGGCGGGCCTTGTCCTGGGCGCTTTCGGCCTTGCGGGCCTCGGCGGCCAGTCGCGCCACTTCGGCCAGTGCCAGCGGCGTGTTGAGGTCATCGTCCAGCGCCGCCTCGACCGCGGCCGGGATCTGGGCGGTCGCCTCGACATCGGCCAGGTCACGCAGGGTGCCGTACAGCCGGTCCAGGGTGCGGACCGACTGCTCGATCAGGTTGTCCGACCAGTCCAGCGGCTGCCGGTAGTGCGCCGACAGCAGCGCATAGCGCAGGGCCTCCGGCGGGTGCTGGCGGACCAGATCGTGGACGCGCTCGATGTTGCCCAGCGACTTGCTCATCTTGGCGCCGCCGAAGTTGAGCATGCCGTTGTGCAGCCAGAAGCGGGCGAAGGTCTGCCCGCCATGGGCACATTCGCTCTGCGCGATCTCGTTCTCGTGGTGCGGGAACTGCAGGTCCACGCCACCGGCGTGGATGTCGATGGTCGGGCCCAGGTGGGCGGCAGCCATGGCCGAGCACTCGATGTGCCAGCCCGGGCGGCCACGGCCCCAGGGCGAGTCCCAGCCCGGCAGGTCGTCGCTGGAGGGCTTCCACAGCACGAAATCACCGGCATCACGCTTGTATGGGGCCACCTCGACGCGGGCGCCGGCCAGCATTTCCTCCGGGTCACGCCGCGAGAGCTTGCCGTAGTCCTTGAAGCTGCCCACCGAGAACAGCACATGGCCTTCGGCCGCGTAGGCGTGGCCGCTGTCGATCAGGTCCTGGATCATCGCGATGATGTGCGGGATGTGCGCGGTGGCCTCCGGCTCGATGTCCGGCGGGACCACGCCCAGTGCGGCCATGTCCTGTCGGTAGGCGGCGGCGAAGCGGTCGGTGATGGCCGAGATCGGCACCCCCTGTTCCTTGGCCGCGGCGTTGATCTTGTCATCCACGTCGGTGATGTTGCGGGCGTAGCGCAGCGCACCATGGCGGCGCCGCAGCAGGTCGGCCAGTACCCCGAAGACGACCGGGCCACGGGCATTTCCGATGTGGACGTAGTTGTAGACGGTGGGGCCGCACACATACATGGTCGGGGCGGAGGGATCGAGCGGAGCGAACGGCTCCAGCTGCCGCGTCAGGTTGTTGTGCAGGCGCAGGGTCATGGTCTTCCGGGGGAGGAACGAATCGCCCAATTCTAGCGGTCCGGGCCGGGCGGGGCACAGCTGGGCTGGGCAGAACGCCTGCGGATGGGTAATGTTCAGGCCCGGGGCAGTTCGCCTGCCTACACTATTGTTGCCCCCCATCCCGGGCCTTGATCGAATTCATTGATGAAATCCGCTCCGTTTCTGTTGTTTGCCAGCCTGTTCGCCGCCGGTCCCGTTGCGGCCCAGGCGCAGGACGGTGACCAGCGCAATCGCGTGGTGATCATGGAGAACGTGCGCTACGACTATGCGCAGGTGCTCAATGTCGAGCCGGTCTTCCAGACCCTGCGCGCCACCCGTACCGAAGAGCACTGCGAGCCGGTATCCACCCGCACGCTGGCCCCGGTGCAGGTCAAGGGCGAGGAGGAGAAGGGCGGTTTCCGCCGTTTCTGGGATTCGGTGCGCGGCATCTTCACGCGCGGGGAAGGCGAGGAGGCGGTTGAGGACAGCAGCCAGGTCCATCACCCTGGCGCCAGCGCGCTGCTGACGCCCGAATGCAGGATCGTCGAGGTCGGCCGCGAGTTCCGCCGTCCCATCGCCTACGATGTGGACTACGTCTACAAGGGCATCAAGTTCCGCTCGCGCCTGCCGGAAGATCCGGGCAACCGCCTGAAACTGCGGGTGTCGATCACCCCGGATATCGGCCAGTCGTTCGAAACCACCCCGAGCATCCCCTGATGCTGCGCCGCGGCACTTGCGTGCCGCAGGGCCGCATGCGAGTATTCGGCGCTATGAAGGCGAACAGCTTCCAGCACGAAACCAGCACCGCCCGGATGGCCTCCGGCATGACTTCGCGTGCCCGCCGACCGGAATCCCACATATTCGCTGGGTAAGCCGGAGCTTCGTGCTGTTTGTTCGGAAAACCCAGCCTAGGCTGGGTTTTTTCGTTTTCGCGCCACCAAAAGTTTCAAACGCAATGAGTCGCGCCCCGGCGCATCCAACCGCCGGCAACGGCAACTTCCCGCAGCAAAGGATGGATTGATGTCTCTGAAGCACTTCTTGAACACCCAGGACTGGAGCCGGGCCGACCTTGATGCACTGCTCGCCCAGGCGACGCGGTTCAAGCAGAACAAGCTGGGTGACGAGCTGAAGGGCAAGTCGATCGCCCTGGTGTTCTTCAACCCCTCCATGCGTACCCGCACCAGCTTCGAGCTGGGTGCCTTCCAGCTGGGCGGGCATGCCGTGGTGCTGCAGCCGGGCAAGGACGCGTGGCCGATCGAGTTCAACCTGGGCACGGTGATGGACGGTGACACCGAGGAGCACATCGCCGAGGTGGCCAAGGTGCTGGGCCGCTACGTCGACCTGATCGGCGTGCGCGCGTTCCCGAAGTTCGTGGACTGGGCCTACGACCGCCAGGACATCGTGCTCAGGAGCTTCGCCAAGTACTCGCCGGTGCCGGTCATCAATATGGAGACCATCACCCACCCGTGCCAGGAGCTGGCCCACATCCTGGCGCTGCAGGAGCATTTCGGCACCACCGACCTGCGCGGCAAGAAGTACGTGTTGACCTGGACCTACCACCCCAAGCCGCTGAACACGGCGGTCGCCAACTCGGCGCTGACCATCGCCACCCGCATGGGCATGGACGTGACCCTGCTGTGCCCGACCCCGGATTACGTGCTGGACGAGCGCTACATGGGCTGGGCCGAGCAGAACGTGGCCGAGAGCGGCGGTTCGCTGCAGGTCAGCCATGACATCCGCAGCGCCTACGCCGGCGCCGACGTGGTCTACGCCAAGAGCTGGGGCGCGCTGCCGTTCTTCGGCAACTGGGAGCCGGAGAAGCCGATCCGCGACCAGTACAAGCACTTCATCGTCGACGAAGCCAAGATGGCGCTGACCAACAACGGTGTGTTCAGCCATTGCCTGCCGCTGCGCCGCAACGTGAAGGCGACCGACGCTGTCATGGATTCGCCGCAATGTATCGCCATCAATGAAGCCGAGAATCGCCTGCATGTGCAGAAGGCGATCATGGCGGCGTTGGCCGGCAAGTAACGCTTGAGCCCCTCTCCCTGGGGGAGAGGGGTTGGGGCGAGGGTAACGCCTTGCTCCAGATACACCTTCATTCGTTCGCCCCCTCTCCAACCCCTCCCCCGGAGGGAGAGGGGCTTAAAGATCAACAGCAGAGACTTCTTCCCCATGAGCAAAGACATCGTCCTCGCCTTCTCCGGCGGCCTCGACACCAGCTTCTGCGTGCCCTACCTGCAGGAGCGCGGCTACAACGTGCACACCGTGTTCGCCGACACCGGCGGCGTGGATGCCGAGGAGCGTGACTTCATCGAGAAGCGTGCCGCCGAACTGGGCGTCACCAGCCATGTCACCGTCGACGGTGGCCCGGCGATCTGGGAAGGCTTCGTCAAGCCGTTCGTGTGGGCCGGCGAGGCCTACCAGGGCCAGTACCCGCTGCTGGTGTCCGACCGCTACCTGATCGTGGACGCCGCGCTCAAGCGCGCCGCCGAACTGGGTACCAACATCATCGCCCACGGCTGCACCGGCATGGGCAACGACCAGGTGCGCTTCGACCTGGCGGTGAAGGCGCAGGGCGACTATGTGATCGTCGCGCCGATCCGCGAGATCCAGAAGGAGCACACCCAGACCCGCGCCTACGAGCAGAAGTACCTGGAGGAGCGCGGCTTTGGCGTGCGTGCCAAGCAGCAGGCCTACACCATCAACGAGAACCTGCTGGGCCTGACCATGTCCGGCGGCGAGATCGACAAGTGGGAGGCCCCGGGCGAGGGCGCACGCGGCTGGTGCGCACCGCGCAGCGCGTGGCCGATCGAGCCGCTGACCGTGACCTTGAAGTTCGTCGAAGGCGTGGCTGTTGAGCTGGACGGCAAGGCGCTGCCGGGTGAGCAGATCCTGGCCAAGCTCAACAAGCTGTTCGCGCCCTATGGCGTGGGCCGTGGTGTCTACACCGGCGACACCGTGATCGGCCTGAAGGGCCGCATCGTGTACGAAGCACCGGGCCTGGTCTCGCTGCTGGCCGCGCACCGCGCGCTGGAAGACACCGTGCTGACCAAGCAGCAGAACCGCTTCAAGCCGGAAGTGGCGCGCAAGTGGGTGGAGCTGGTGTACGAAGGCTTCTACCACGACCCGCTCAAGTACGACATCCAGGCGTTCCTGAAGTCCTCCCAGGCCAAGGTGACCGGCGAAGTGGTGCTGGAAACCCGCGGTGGCCGCGTCGACGCGGTGGCGGTGCGTTCGCCATACATCCTCAACGCCAAGGGCGCGACCTACGCGCAGTCGGCGGACTGGGGCGTGGAGGAAGCCGAAGGCTTCATCAAGCTGTTCGGCATGAGCTCGACGCTGTACGCGCAGGTCAATCGCTGAGCCGTTGAAGCCCCTCTCCCGCATGCGGGAGAGGGGTTGGGGTGAGGGGCTTTGGCTTGATGAGATTCAGAAGCACAAAGCGCCCCCATCCGCCCTCCGGGCACCTTCCCCCGCACGCGGTGGAAGGGATGCCTTCGATCACTGACCTGATGACCTGCCGCTGCCCACCATGACGACCTTGCTCGAATCCACCCTGCAGCACCTCGAAGCGCTGGTGTCCTACGACACCCGCAACCCGCCGCGTGCGATCACCACCGGTGGCATCTTCGATTACCTGCGCGACCACCTGCCGGGCTTCAACGTCGAGGTGATCGACCACGGTGCCGGTGCGGTCAGCCTGTACGCGGTGCGTGGCACTCCCCGTTTCCTGTTCAACGTGCATCTGGACACGGTGCCGGATTCCCCGCACTGGAGTGCCAACCCGCACGTGATGCGCCGCCTCGACGACCGCGTGGTCGGCCTGGGCGTGTGCGACATCAAGGGGGCCGCCGCCGCACTGGTGGCCGCCGCCAATGCCAGCCAGGGCGACGCCGCGTTTCTGTTCTCCAGCGACGAGGAAGCCAACGACCCGCGTTGCATCGCCGCCTTCCTGGCACGCGGCATCCCTTATGAAGCGGTGCTCGTGGCCGAGCCGACCATGAGCGAGGCGGTGCTGGCGCACCGCGGCATCAGCTCGGTGTTGATGAAGTTCGCCGGCCGCGCCGGGCATGCCTCCGGCAAGCAGGACCCGTCGGCCAGTGCACTGCACCAGGCCATGCGTTGGGGCGGCAAGGCGCTGGACCACATCGAGTCGCTGGCACATGCGCGCTTCGGCGGCCTGACCGGCCTGCGTTTCAACATCGGCCGCGTCGAAGGCGGCATCAAGGCCAACATGATCGCGCCGGAAGCCGAGCTGCGTTTCGGCTTCCGCCCACTGCCGTCGATGGACATCGATGCGCTGCTGGCCACCTTCGCCGGCTTCGCCGAGCCGCAGGCCGCGCATTTCGAGGAAACCTTCCGTGGCCCGAGCCTGCCCTCCGGCGACATCGCCCGGGCCGAGGAACGCCGCCTGGCCGCGCGCGACATCGCCGACGAGCTGGGCCTGCCGATCGGCAACGCCGTTGATTTCTGGACCGAGGCCTCGCTGTTCTCGGCCGGCGGTTACACCACGATGGTGTACGGCCCGGGTGACATCGCCCAGGCCCACACCGCCGATGAGTTCGTCACGCTGGAGCAGCTGCAGCGTTACGTCGAATCGGTGCACAGCATCCTGCAACGCGGCGCCTGAGCCGCAGTGGCCCGGCGGCGTGCCGCCGGCTTCCTCCCCCGCGACCGTCGTGGTCGCCTTGTAGACGCAAGCAATGTCCCCTGCCATGCAACCCCATCGCCAGACCCGCCAGACCATCGTCCGCCTGCTTTCGAGCATGGCCAGCGCGAAGGAGATCAGCCAGTACCTGAAGCGTTTCTCGCAGCTGGACGCCAAGCGCTTCGCCGTGGTCAAGGTCGGCGGCGCGGTGCTGCGCGACGACCTTGAGGCGCTGACCTCCTCGCTGTCGTTCCTGCAGGAAGTGGGCCTGACCCCGATCGTGCTGCACGGCGCCGGCCCGCAGCTGGACGCCGAACTGTCGGCGGCCGGCATCGAGAAGCAGACCATCAACGGCCTGCGCGTGACCACGCCCGAAGCGCTGGCGATCGTGCGCAAGGTGTTCCAGCAGTCCAACCTCAAGCTGGTCGAGGCGCTGCAGCAGAACGGTGCGCGTGCCACCTCGATCACCGGTGGCGTATTCGAGGCGCAGTACCTGGATCCGGACACCTACGGCCTGGTCGGCGAGGTGAAGAAGGTCAACCTGGCGCCGATCGAAGCCAGCCTGCGCGCCGGTTCGATCCCGGTGATCACCAGCCTCGGCGAAACCCCGAGCGGGCAGATCCTCAACGTCAACGCCGACTTCGCCGCCAATGAGCTGGTGCAGGAATTGCAGCCGTACAAGATCATCTTCCTGACCGGCACCGGGGGGCTGCTGGACGAGGAGGGCACGCTGATCTCCTCGATCAACCTGTCCACCGAGTACGACCAGCTGATGGCACAGCCGTGGATCCATGGCGGCATGCGGGTCAAGATCGAGCAGATCAAGGATCTGCTGGACAAGTTGCCGGAGGAGTCGTCGGTGTCGATCACGCGCCCGGCCGACCTGGCCAAGGAGCTGTTCACGCACAAGGGCTCGGGCACGCTGGTGCGTCGGGGCGAGAAGGTGCTCAAGGCAACGTCGTGGAGCGAGCTGGATACGGCGCGTTTGAAGACGCTGATCGAATCCAGCTTCGGTCGCAGGCTGGTGCCGGACTACTTCGAGAAGACCCGGCTGTTGCGCGCCTATGTCAGCGAGAACTACCGCACCGCGGTGATCCTCACCGATGAGGCCGAAGGCGTGTACCTGGACAAGTTCGCGGTGCTGGACGACGCACAGGGCGAAGGCCTGGGCCGCGCGGTCTGGAACGTGATGCTGGAGGAAACCCCGCAGCTGTTCTGGCGCTCGCGCAACGGCAATCCGGTCAACCATTTCTACTACGCCGAATCCGACGGCTGCTACAAGCAGGGGCATTGGAAGGTGTTCTGGTTCGGCGCCGATGACTTCGAGGCCATCAAGGGCTACGTGAAGCATTGCGGTGAGCGCAAGGCGAGCCTGCAGGATTGATGCGATGCGGATCGGTTCGGACACGCTCTGGAATACGCCACCGGAACTGAAGGGCCGGCATGCATGGCTGCAGCCGTTGCAGCGGGCGCACGTGCCGGCATTGGAGCTTGCCCTGGGCGACGGTGAACTGTCGCGCTGCTGGTACACCAATGTGCCGGCACCCGAAGCGGTGCAGGGCTACGTCGATGCCGCCCTGGACGTGCAGGCGCAGGGCAAGGTGCTGGCCTTCGTGGTCAAGGACGCCGCCGGTGAGGTGGTGGGCAGCACCCGCTTCTACGCGCTGGAAGCGGACGTGCCGCGCCTGAACATCGGCTACACCTGGTACAACCCGCGCGTGCAGCGCACCGGCCTCAACAGCGAGGCCAAGCTGCTGTTGCTGCAGCATGCCTTCCAGGTGATGGGCTGCATCAGCGTGGGCTTCGAGACCAGCTGGTTCAACCAGAACTCGCGTCGGGCCATCGCCCGCCTGGGCGCGAAGCAGGACGGCGTGCTGCGCAGCCACAAGCGCCATTCGGACGGGTCGCGCCGCGATACCGTGGTGTTTTCCATCATCGATACGGAATGGCCGGCGGTGAAAGCCCACCTGCAGTTCCTGCTGGATTCGCATTCATGACTGACAAGAAATTCTCGCTGGGCATCGTCGGCGCGCGCGGCTACACCGGTACCGAGCTGATCAAGCTGGTGGCCGGGCACCCGGACATCGAACTGGCGTTCGTGTCCTCGCGCGAGCTGGCCGGGCAGCGCGTGGCCGACCACAACGATGCCTACACCGGTGAACTGCGCTACGAGAGCCTGGACGCCGACGCAGTCGCGGCCAAGGGCGTGGACGCGGTGGTGCTGGCGCTGCCGAACGGCAAGGCCGAACCGTTCGTGGCGGCGTTGGATGCAGCCAGGCCGGACACGGTGATCGTTGACCTGTCGGCGGACTATCGCTTCGACAACCACTGGTACTACGGCCTGCCGGAGCTGACCCGCAACCGTTACGACGGGCAGAAGCGGATCAGCAACCCGGGCTGCTATGCCACCGCGATGCAGCTGGCGATCGCGCCGCTGCTGTCGCAGCTGGCCGGGCCGCCGACATGCTTCGGCGTCTCGGGTTGGTCCGGTGCTGGCACCACGCCTTCGGACAAGAACAACCCCGAGCTGTTGCGCGACAACCTGATGCCGTATGCGTTGACCAACCACGTGCACGAGCGCGAGGTGTCCACCCAGCTCGGCGTGCCGGTGGAGTTCATGCCGCATGTGGCGCCGCATTTCCGTGGCATCACCATGACCGTGAACCTGTGGCTGCAACAGCCGCTCAAGCGCGAGGAGATCGTCGCCCTGTACACGCAGCGCTACGCCGGCGAGCCGTTGGTGGAGGTGGTGGACGAGGCGCCGTGGGTGAGCCGCATCGCCGGCACCCATGGGGTGCAGATCGGCGGCTTCACGATGGCGCCGGGCAACAAGCGCGTGGTGGTGGTGGCGACCATCGACAACCTGCTCAAGGGTGCCGCGACCCAGGCGCTGCAGAATCTCAACCGCGCGCTGGGCCTGGACGAGCTGACCGCCATCCCGCAGTGACGAGTTTCGCACGCGCGGCCAAGGCCGCTCCTACAGACAGCCATAGCAAGCCTTTTCGATTCCGAGAAACCACCATGACCAACCTGCTCTGGCAGAAACCCGGCGTCGCGGTCGACGCGAAGATCCAGACTTTTCTGGCCGGCGACGACGTCATCCTCGATCGCGAGTTCTTCCTGCACGATATCCAGGCCAGCGCGGCGCATGCCGAAGGCCTGCAGCACATCGGCATCCTCAGCGCCGACGAGCTGGCCGCGCTCACGCGCGAACTGACGACGCTGGCCGAGGACTTCCGCAGCGGCGCGTTCGTGCTCGACGAGCAGTACGAGGATTGCCACTCGGCGATCGAGGCCCGCCTGACCGAACGCCTGGGTGATGCCGGCCGCAAGATCCACACCGGCCGCAGCCGCAACGACCAGATCCTGGTGGCCACGCGCCTGTGGTTGAAGGAGAAGCTGGCGCGCGTGGCGCAGATCAGCATCGAGGTCGCGCGGGTGGCGCTGGACCGCGCTGCCGCCGAACAGCAGCAGCCGCTGCCGGGCTACACCCACATCCAGCGCGCCGTGGTGTCCTCGGCGGGCATGTGGTGGGCCGGCTGGGCCGAGGCGTTCATCGACAACGCGGTGCGCGCCCGCGATACCCGCGCATTGATCGACACCAACCCGCTGGGTACCGCGGCCGGCTACGGCGTCAACCTGCCGCTGGACCGTGCCCACACCACGCAGGCGCTGCAGTTCGCACGCATGCAGATCAGCCCGATCTACGCCCAGCTCTCGCGCGGCAAATTCGAGCTGGCTGCACTGGAAGCCTTGGGTGGGGCCACGCTGGACCTGCGCCGCATCGCCTGGGACCTGTCGCTGTTCACCACCGGCGAGTTCGCCTTCGTGGCGCTGCCGGCGCAGTACACCACCGGCAGCTCGATCATGCCGAACAAGCGCAACCCGGACGTGATCGAGCTGATGCGCGCCACCCACGCCAGCGTCGCCGCTGCGCGCACCGAGATCGAGCAGTTGCTGTCGCTGCCGTCCGGTTACCAGCGCGACCTGCAGAACTCCAAGGGCGCGATCGTGCACGGCTTTGGTCGTGGCCTGGCGGCGCTGGAACTGCTGCCGGCGTTGTTGTCCAACCTGGACTGGCGGGACGATCACATCCGTGCGGCCATTGATTCGGGCATGTATGCCACCGACGTGGCAGTGGAAGCGGCCGTGGCCGGCGTGCCGTTCCGCGATGCCTACAAGGCGGCGGCGGCGGCGTCGGAAACGGCGGGGCAGGGGCGTACCCCCGAAGGCAGCCTGGCCGCGCGCGTGTCGCCCGGCGCGGCGGCGGACCTGCGTCTGGACGAGCTCAACGCACGCCTGGCGGCGCTGCTGGGCTGAGGTGGACACGGGCGTCGAAGGGCGCCCGTGTTGGTTTGGTCCTCGCTCCGGTTGCGGCTTAAGCCCCTCTCCCGCCTGCGGAAGAGGGGTTGGGGTGAGGGGAAGCTCCTGGCTGGGCAACGTCCAAAGCCTCCCTCATCCGCCCTCCGGGCACCTTCTCCCGCAGGCGGGAGAAGGGACAGCCAAAGCAACAGCCAAAGCAACAGCCAAAGCAAGTTCCAAGCGAAAGCAATCGTGTCATCTTCGCTTTCGTCGTGGTGTCATGCGCAGCTAAAGGAGAACGCAATGAAGCTCTACCTCGTACTGGCAATGCGCAAGCCGTCATTTGACGATGCAGTGATTGCCCCCCACATCGCTTTCCTCAACGCACTCGACGCGAAAGACCAGCTGTACTTGACCGGCGGCTTCAGCGATGGCACCGGCGGCGCCTATGTCTTGAAGAACGTCGAAACACTGGAAGCTGCCAAGGCCGTCGTCGCCGCCGATCCGTTGGCCCTCCACGGCAGTTCCGAGCTGATCATTCACGAGTGGAATACACGTTGATCCCATGATCCAGACTTCACTTTCGCCGTTCACCGAACAAGCACTGCCGCAGTGGCGCCGGGCCGTGCTCAAGGTCGGCAGCAGCCTGCTCGCCGCCGACGGCGGCGGGCTGACGCCACGCTTCGCGCTGGGCTTGGCGCAGTTCGTTTCGGCCAATGTGCTGGCCGGGCGCGAGGTGGTGATCGTGTCCTCCGGCGCGGTGGCGGCCGGTCGCGCCATCGTGCCGAAGGCGGCCGAGGCCGGTGCGGCGATGGCGGCACGGCAGGCGCTGGCCGCGTTGGGCCAGGCGCAGCTGATCGCGCTGTGGCAGCGCTTCTTCGAACGGCCGGTGGCACAGGTGCTGCTGACCCACGACGACCTGCGCAACCGCCGGCGCTATCTCAACGCGCGCGCCGCACTCACCGAGTTGCTGGCGCTGGGTGCGCTGCCGGTGGTCAACGAGAACGACACCGTTTCGGTGGATGAACTGAAGCTGGGCGACAACGACAATCTGGCCGCGATCGTGGCCGCGCTGGTGGACGCCGATGCCTTGTTCATCGCCACCGACATCGATGGCCTGTACACCGCCGACCCGCGCGGCAATCCCGATGCGCGGCCGATCAACGAGGTCCTGGAACTGACGCCGGAGGTGCTGGCGATGGCCGGTGGCAGCGGCAGCGCGGTGGGGACCGGTGGCATGCAGACCAAGTTGCAGGCCGCGGCCAAGGCCGGTGCGGCGGGGATCGATACCTTCCTGTTCAACGGCCGGGATGGCGACGTGGTGCGTGGGCTGGCCCAGGGGCGGCTGCGCGGTACCCGCCTGCACGCCGGGCAGTCGCGCATCGCCGCACGCAAGTACTGGCTGCGGCATGCGCCACTGGAACCGGGTGCGATCCTGATCGACGCCGGTGCCGCGCGTGCGTTGCGCGAGAAAGGTGCATCGCTGCTGCCCGGCGGCGTGCTCGGCGCCGAAGGTGAGTTCCGGCGCGGCGACATGGTGGAGGTACGCCTGTTCGACGTACAGGGCCAGCAGAAGGTCGCGCGCGGCGTCAGCCAGTATTCGGCGGTGGACATCCGCCGCATCAGCCAGCACCACACGCGCGAGATCGAATCCATCCTTGGCTACAACTACGGCGACAACGTGGTCCACCGTGATGACATGGTGGTGCTGTGAGTTCGCCCCGCAACCACGGGAACCGTCATGAGTGATATCCGCACCCTGGCCCTGCAATGCCGTGATGCCGCCCTGCAACTGGGCCGTCTCTCCACGCAGGCCCGTGGCGACCTGCTGCAGGCGATGGCGGCGGCACTGGAGGCCGATGCCCCGGCCATCCTGGCGGCCAATGACAAGGACCTGCAGGCCGCGCGCGACAAGGGCGTGGGCACTGCGATGCTCGATCGGTTGGCGTTGAACCCGTCACGCCTGGCCGGTGTGGCCAATGCGCTGCGCGAGGTGGCGGCGCTGCCGGACCCGGTGGGCGAGGTCACCCGCGACTATGTGCGGCCCAATGGCATCCGCGTGCAGAAGGTGCGCGTGCCGCTGGGGGTGATCGCGATGATCTACGAGGCGCGCCCGAACGTGACCGCTGATGCGGCGGCGCTGTGCATCAAGGCCGGCAACGGCGTGATCCTGCGTGGCGGTTCGGAGGCGATCCATTCCAACACCGCCATCGCCGCCAGCCTCCGGCGCGCCCTGCGCGAGGCCGGCTTGGCGGAAGCGGCGCTGACCCTGGTCGAGGACCTGCGCCGCGAAACCATGCTGGAACTGCTGCAGCTCAACGACGTCATCGACCTGGCCATCCCGCGCGGTGGCGAGGGCCTGATCCGCTTCGTCGCCGAGCATGCGCGGGTGCCGGTGATCAAGCACTACAAGGGCGTGTGCCATCTGTTCGTCGATGACAGTGCCGATATCGATCTGGCGATCGGCCTGCTGGTCGATGGCAAGGTCTCGCGTCCGGCGGCCTGCAATTCGCTGGAAACACTGCTGGTGCATGAAGCCATCGCTGCGCGCTTCCTGCCGGCGGCGGCGCAGGCGTTGCGCGAGCGCGGGGTGGAGCTGCGGGGGGATGTGGCCACCCGCGCGGTGCTGCCGGACGTGCTGGCCGCCACGGAAGACGACTACGCCGCCGAGTACCTGGACCTGATCCTGGCCATCCGCATCGTGCCGGACCTGCAGGCTGCCATCGCGCATATCCAGCAGTACACCTCCGACCATACCGAGGTGATCGCCACCGGTACGCCCGCACACGGCCAGGCATTCGTGCAGGCATTGCGCTCGGCGGTGGTGATGGTCAACGCCTCCTCACGCTTCTCCGACGGCGGTGAGCTGGGGCTGGGCGCGGAAATCGGCATTTCCACCACGCGCCTGCATTCCTATGGCCCGATGGGCCTGGAAGCACTCACGGTGGAGCGTTTCGTGGTGCAGGGCGAGGGCCAGGTGCGGCACCCGTTGGGTTGATACCCGCCGAGGGGGCGCCTTACCAGCGGTCTTCCAGTTGCTGCGGCTTGCAGGCGAACCAGGCGGCGGTCGTCAGCACCACCGAGCACAGCGCGAGGAAGGCGAACGACCAGGTCCAGCCACCGCTGACGCCGTGCAGCCAGCCGAACAGCAGCGGGCCAAGGCTGGCCAGGCTGTAGCCCACCCCCTGCATGAAGCCGGACAGGGCGGCCGAGCCGGCCTGGGTGCGGGTGCGCAGGTTGATCAGGGTCAGGCCCAGCGGGAACGTGGAAGGGCCCAGGCCGGCGATGATTGCCCACAGCCACGGGGCCTTCATCGGGGCCCAGAGCAGGCCGGCGAAGGCGATCATGTTCAGCACGAACACCATCACCGCGATCGGGAACGGGTTGCGCAGGCGCACCGCCAGCGCGGGCACCAGCAGCGAAGGGGCCAGGCCGATCGCCGAGTACACCGCCACCATCACGCCACCGAAGGCTTCGCTGGCGCCGGCTTCCACCATCACCTTCGGCAGCCAGGTGAACAGGGAATAGGTACCCAGCGAGGTCATGCCGAACATCAGTGCCATGCCCCAGCCCAGCGATGTCTTCCAGACACGCCCCGGCGCGTGGCCGGTGGCTGCCGAGGCGGCTTCGCGGGGCGCCTGCCGGGCGAGCAGGATCCATGGCAGCAGGGCGGCCAGCGACAGCAGCGACCACATGCCCAGCGAGATGCGCCAATCGAAGGCATCGGCCATCGGCACCGCCAGCAGCGCGGGGATCATGGTGCCGGCCTGCAGCACGGTGATGTAGATCGTGCTCAACGTACCAACGCGGTCGGCGAAGTAGCGCTTGACCAGCGGCGGGACCACCACGTTGCCCATGCCCATGCCGGCCAGCGCGATCGCCGAGCCCAGCATCAGCATGCCGACATTGCCGGAGGCCGCGCGCAGCAGCAGACCCAGCGTGGCCAGCACCATGGTCAGCACGGCGGTGCGTTCCAGGCCGATGGCGCGGGTGATGCGGGGCGTCGCCAGGCCGAAGGCGGCGAAGGCGGCCGTCGGCATCATGCCGAGCACGCCGGTCATGGTGCTGCCGAAGTCGAAGACGTGGCCCAGCCGGTCCAGCAACGGCGTCAGCGAGGTCACCGCGCTGCGCAGGTTGGCCGAAACCAGCACGATGGCGACGAACGCCAGCAGACGGCCATGCAGCAGCGGGGCCGGGGTGGGGGAGGTGGTGGGCGAAGACATGTCGAACTCCGGCATGGCGGGTCCGGCACCGTGTGGAACCCGCCTAAAACAAAAGCCGGCCAGAGGCCGGCTTTTGTTGAATTGGTCGGGGAGACAGGATTCGAACCTGCGACCTCTACGTCCCGAACGTAGCGCTCTACCAGACTGAGCTACACCCCGAAGGAGCCGCCTATGATAACGGCGTTCCCGCAGTCTTGCAAGTGGTTTTCCCCGGAAGCCAACCGCGCGGGAGGGTTGCTTCCAGTGCGCCCGAAGGCGGCTTGTACATCCACAAAAAAGCCTGGAAAACGTCGCCGTTTTCCAGGCTTCGATGCGACCTTCTGGTCGGGGAGACAGGATTCGAACCTGCGACCTCTACGTCCCGAACGTAGCGCTCTACCAGACTGAGCTACACCCCGTGAAGGAGCCCGGAAAGATACGCTCAGTCCGGGCTCCTGACAATACCTCAGCGCATTTTTTTAACGTTTTGTTTCACTCTTGCGCGCTTCGCGTGCTTCGAACCACATGCCGTTGAGGATCGCAACGGTCGAAGCAAGACCAGCACCCAGAATCCAGGCGAAATACCACATGTGATGTCTCCTTCCTAAAGCGTGGATGTGGATCAGTAGGCGTTCGGGTTTTCACCCATTTCCGTCAGCGTGGTCTTGCCCTTCAGCACGCGGTACACCCAGGTGGTGTAGCCGATGATGATCGGCAGGAAGACCACCGTGGCCAGCAGCATGATCCACAGCGTCAGATGGCTGGACGATGCGTCCCACAGCGTCAGGCTGGAGCCCGGCTGGCTGGAGGAGGGCAGCAGGAACGGGAAGATGGCGAAGCCGACGGTGAAGATGATGCCGGCGATCGACAGGCCCGAGGCGATGAAGGCCAGGCCGCCACGGCGCTTGCGCAGCAGCACAGCACTGGCCAGCGCGCCGATCAGGCCCACCACCGGCGCCAGGATCGTGGCCGGCATGGCGCTGTAGTTGTGCATCCAGCCACCGGCGGCGGTCAGTTCGGCACTCTTCAACAGCGGGTTGCTGGCCCCATCGCTGATCACCTGCGAGGTGACCGCATAGCCCGGCAGGCCCAGTGCGACCCAGGCACCGCCGGCGGCGAACAGCACGAAGCTGACGATGGCGGCGATGCTGCCGAAGCGGGCCGAACGATCGGCCACCGGGCCGTCGGTCTTGAGCACCAGCATGGCGGCACCGTGCGAGACCAGCATGGCGACGCTGAGCAGGCCGGCCAGCAGGGCGAACGGGGTCAGCAGGCCGAAGAACGTGCCCGTGTACCAGACGCGCTGGCTGTCATCGAAGTGGTAGGGGACGCCCAGCAGCACGTTGCCCACGGCCACGCCCATGATCAGCGCCGGGACGAAGCCACCGATGAACAGTGCCCAGTCCCAGTTGTTGCGCCAGCGCTGGCTGGGCATCTTGCCGCGGTACTTGAAGCCGACCGGGCGCAGGATCAGGGCGAACAGGATGACGAACATCGCCAGGTAGAAGCCGGAGAAGCTCACCGCGTACAGCGGCGGCCAGGCGGCGAAGATCGCGCCGCCACCGAGCACCAGCCACACCTGGTTGCCTTCCCATACCGGGCCGATGGTGTTGATCACCAGGCGGCGTTCCTCGTCGGTCCTGGCCACGAACGGCAGCAGCGCGCCGACGCCCAGGTCAAAACCATCCATCACCGCGAAGCCGATCAGCAGCACGCCCAGCAGCAGCCACCAGATCACGCGTAGCGTCGTGTAGTCCAGAAGAATGAAATCCATGAGTGTTCTCCTGCCTTATGCCTGGCGCGTGGCCGGCGAGGCGGCGTTGTTGGAAGCAGCCGAGGGCTGCAGCGAGGGCAGGATGTCGTCCGGGCCCTTGCGGATGGCCTTCAGCATCAGCTTGATCTCGATGATCATCAGCACCGTGTACAGCGCGGTGAAGCCGGCCAGGGTCATGACGATCTGGTGCAGGGCCAGGCCCGAGGCGGCGTAGAAGGTCGGCAGCACGCCATCCACGGCCCACGGCTGGCGGCCGTACTCGGCGATGAACCAACCGCATTCGATGGCGATCCACGGGGCCGGCAGCGTCCACAGCGCGATCTTCAGGAAGGTGCGCTTGTCCTGGAAGTTGTGGCGGCAGGAGTAGTAGAAGGCCACCGCGAAGAAGGCGATCAGGTAGAAACCCAGGCCGGCCATGATGCGGAAGGTCCAGAACAGCGGGGCCACCGTCGGCACCGTGTCCATCGCGGCCTGCGAGATCTCCTGCGGCGTGGCGTTGAGGATGTCCGCGCGGTAACGCTTGAGCAGCAGGCCGTGGCCCAGGTCCTGCCAATGGCGGTCGAACATTTCACGGGCTTCGACGTCGTTCTTGTTGGCGCGGATGCGCTCCAGTGCACCGTAGGCCAGCTGGCCGCCGCGGATGCGGTGCTCGGCGCGCTCGACCAGTTCCAGGATGCCCGGGATCGGCTTGTCCAGCGAACGGGTGGCGATCAGGCCCATCAGGTACGGGATCTTGACCGCGTAGTCGTTCTGGTGGGTCTGCTGGTTCGGGATGCCGAAGGCGGTGAAGTCGGCCGGGGCACGCTCGGTCTCCCACATGGCTTCGATCGCGGCCAGCTTCATCTTCTGGTGCTCGTTGGCGGCGTAGCCGCTTTCGTCACCCAGCACCACCACCGACAGCGAGGACAGCAGGCCGAAGGCCGCCGCCACCGCGAACGAGCGGCGGGCGACGTCATGGTGCTTGTTGCGCAGCAGGAAGAAGGCGCTGATCGACATCACGAACACCGCGCCGGTCACGTAGCCGGCCGACACGGTGTGCACGAACTTGGCCTGTGCCACCGGGTTGAACAGCACGGCCATGAAGTCCACGACTTCCATGCGCATCGTTTCCGGGTTGAACACGGCACCCACCGGGTGCTGCATCCAGCCGTTGGCGATCAGGATCCACAGCGCCGACAGGTTGGTGCCCAGCGCCATCAGCCAGGTCACGGTCAGGTGCTGCACCTTGGACAGGCGGCCCCAGCCGAAGAAGAACAGGCCGATGAAGGTGGCTTCCAGGAAGAACGCCATCAGGCCTTCGATGGCCAGCGGCGCGCCGAAGATGTCGCCGACGTAATGGCTGTAGTAGGACCAGTTCATGCCGAACTGGAACTCCATGACGATGCCGGTACCCACGCCCATGGCGAAGTTGATACCGAACAGCACGCCCCAGAACAGGGTCATGCGGCGCCAGACGTCCTTGCCGGTCATGACATAGACGCTCTCCATGATCGCGATCATGAAGGACAGGCCCAGGGTGAGCGGGACGAAAAGGAAGTGGTACATCGCGGTCAGCGCGAACTGCAACCGCGACAGTTCTACGACTGTTGGATCAATCATGGCCTATCTACCTCGTGGGTGGGCGTCATGGGGCTGGAGGGGGTTCTATGGACAGAATGCTCCGGGTTCATGCATTGCCGTGCCTTGATCTGGATCAATGTGACGGTCGTGCGCAACCGCGAAGGTGCGGTTGCCGGCGGACGGGGTGCTGCTTGCTTACAATCAGGCAGATTTCCTTCACCAGAGTTGCCAATCTTGAGCGAAGTTCCACATCCGGGCGAAGCGTTGCGCCAGCAGCGTCGCCAGCATCAGCAATGGCTGGCCTCCCTCGCCGCCGGGGCCCGCCCACGGCAGCGGCTGGCGGCCCTGTCCGTGTGTGCTTCGGGTGCGTTGCTGATCGTGCAGGCCGGGGCCATTGCCTGGTTGATCCAGAGCATAGTAGTGGAGGGCTTGCCCATCGTGCAGGCAGTTCACGTTTTCGGCCTGCTGGCCGCGGTGCTGGTGGCGCGCAGCCTGCTGGGCGGCCTGACCCAGTCCGCCGCCGGAGACGTGGCCGACAGTGCGCGGCTGGCGCTGCGCGAGCAGGTCTACCGGCGGCTGATGGCACGCGGCCCGCTGTGGCAGCGACGCCAGCGCAGCGGCGAGCTGGGCGAGCTGCTGCTGGCCCACGGTGACGCCATCGAGGGCTACTACGCCGGCTTCCAGCCGGTACGGGTGGAAGTGGTGGTGGTGCCGCTGCTGATCGCCGTCGCGGTGGCCTGGGTGGACTGGGTGGTGGCGGTGATCTTCCTGTTCACCGCACCGCTGGTGCCGTTCTTCATGATGCTGGTGGGCTGGGGGGCCGAGGCCGCCGGCCGGGCCCAGCTCGGCGAGCTGGCGCGCATGAGCGGACATTTCGCCGATCGCATCAAGGGGCTGGGCCTGCTGCGCCTGTACGGGCGCGGGGATGCCGAGTTGCAGGGCATCGCGCAGGCCGCCGACGGGGTGCGCGTGCGGACCATGAAGGTACTGCGGATCGCCTTCCTGTCCTCCACCGTGCTGGAGTTCTTCGCCTCGGTCAGCGTGGCGATGGTGGCCCTGTACCTGGGCCTGAGCTACCTGGGGATGATGTCGCTGCATGCCAGCGTGCCGACCCTGGGTACCGGCATGTTCTGCCTGCTGCTGGCGCCGGAGTTCTACGCCCCGTTGCGGCGGCTGGCCGCGCATTACCACGACCGGGCCAACGCGCTGGCGGCGGCGGCCGAAGTGGAGCGGCTGCTGGCCGAGGACACCCGCCTTGCCCCGGGGCCGGCCGACACCGCGTCCACCGGGCAGGAACCGGCCCAGCGGCATGCGCCCTTGTTGCGGGTGCAGGGCGCGACACTGCGCCCGCAGGGCAGTGCGCAGAATGTGCTGCGTGGTTTCTCTCTCTCCCTCACCGATGGCCAGCGCGTGGCGCTGGTCGGTCCCAGCGGCAGCGGCAAAAGCACCGTGCTGGAAGCGCTGGCGGGCTGGTTGCCGCCCCGCCAGGGCCGGATCGTGCTGCGTGAGGGGGTCAGGGTCGGTTACGCCGGGCAGCGCCCGTACCTGTTCCACGGTTCGATCGCCGACAACCTGCGGCTGGCCGACCCGTCGGTCAGTGACGCGCGGCTGCAGGCCGTGGCGGAGGTGGCGCAGGTGATGCGGTTTGCCCGGGACCTGCCGCAGGGCCTGGACACGGTGATCGGCGAGCGCGGCTTTGGCCTGTCCGGCGGCGAGGCGCGTCGCATCGGCCTGGCCCGGCTGCTGTTGCGAGAGCCGGACCTGCTCCTGCTCGATGAGCCCACCGCGTTCCTTGATCCGCAGACCGAGGCCGACCTGCTGCAGGCCCTGGCCGCACATACGCGGGGGCGCACTGTGTTGATGGCGACCCACAGCGAGGCGGCGATGCGCTGGGCCGACGCGATCATCGACCTGCAGCAGCCGGAGGTGCGTGCATGAGTGGCGATGACATGCGAAGCGTGTTCGGCCGGCAGCGCGGGTGGTTGTTGCTGTCGATCGTGCTGCTGTTCACCACGATGCTGGCCGGGGTGAGCCTGTTGGGGCTGTCCGGCGGCTTCCTGACCGGGGCGGCGCTGGCCGGTGCGCTGGGCATGGGCGCGACCTTCAACTTCTTCTCGCCATCGGCGGGGATCCGCGGGCTGACGATGGCGCGGATCGTGTCGCGCTACTTCGAGAAGCTGGTCGGGCACGAGGCTACCCTGCGCATTGCCCGGGACTTGCGCGTGTGGTTCTTCCGGCGCGCCTTGCCGCTCGCGCCGGCACGCCTGGGCAGCAGCCGTACCGGCGAACTGCTGGCGCGGCTGATGTCCGATATCGGCGAGATGGACGGTTGGGTGGTGCGCGCGCTGGGGCCGTTGCTGGCGCTGGCCGGCATGTGCGTGGCCACGATCATCGCCGCCGCGTTGATCTACTGGCCGGCGGCATTGTTGTTGCTGGTGCTGGCGGTACTGGTGGGCGTGGGCGTGCCGTTGCTGGCGGTGCGACGCGGGGATGCCGGCGAGGCGCAACGTGCGCAGAGCCGTGCGACCCTGCGCACGCTCGCCTATGAAGGGTTGGAAGGTGTTGCCGACCTCACCGCGCTGCACGCGCGCGATGCCTGGATCGCACGTGTCGATGCGGCCGCACGCGAAGTGGCCGGTCGTGACCGGCGGCGCCGTCGCCGCCTGATCGGCGGCAACGTCCTGCATGCCGTCTTGTCGGGGCTGGGCCTGCTGGCGATGTTGTGGCTGGCGCTGTCCGCCTTCGAGGCCGGGCGGATAGAAGCGCCCCATGCGGCGGCGCTGGTGTTCATGACCGTGGCGTTGCTGGAGGTGGCTGCAGGCAGCGGCATCGCCTGGCAGGCGTGGCAGTCCGCACGCGTGGCCGGAGGACGCCTGCAGCAGATCATCGAGCAGCCACCGTCGGTGCCCGAGGCCGCGACGCCGGCGCCGGTGCCGGCCGGTGATGCATCGGTCGTGTTCGAGCAAGTGGTGTTCGCTTGGCCTGGCGAGCGCCGGCGCCTGCTGGACGGCGTGGACCTGCACCTTGCAGCGGGAGACCGCGTGGCGATCCGTGGCGACAGCGGCAGCGGCAAGACCACGTTGTCGGCGTTGCTGCTGCGGCTGTGGGACCCGGGGCAGGGCAGTGTGCGCTACGGCGGCGTGGACCTGCGCCGGTTCGCGCAGGACGACTGGCATCGCCAGATCGCATGGTTGCCGCAGGGCGCGCCGGTGTTCGCCGGCAGCATTGCCGAGAACCTGCGCCTTGGCCGCCCGGATGCCAGCGACGACGCGCTGTGGCAGGTGCTGGAACAGGTCCGCTTGGGCGAATGGGCGCGCCAGCAGGGCGGGTTGCTGGCATGGGTCGGCGAGAACGGTGCGACGATGTCGGCCGGGCAGGCGCGACGCCTGGCGCTGGCCCGCGCGTTGTTGCGCGATGCACCGCTGATGGTGCTCGATGAACCCACCGAAGGCCTGGACGTGGACACCGCGCACGCGCTGTTGACGGACCTGGCCGCGGCCCTGGGTTCGCGCAGCCTGCTGATGATCACGCACGACCGCCTGCCGCCAGGCGTCGTGCACCGGGAGTACCGCCTGCAGCAGGGGCAGTTGCTGGAGTTGGACCCCGCGCCGTAGGAACGACTTCAGCGGCGAAGCTGGCGCTGTGGCAGGTCGTCGAAAGGGCAACCCCTCCTGGGTTACCGGCTACCGTCCACGTAAGGGCGCGACTGCAGGATCAGGATGTCGTTGCCGACCACCGCCCACTCGATGTCCTGCTCGGTGCCGCCCAGGGCTTGCCGGGTTCTGCGGCCAACGGCGGCAAGCCGCGCGACCAATGCGTCGTTCAACACCTGGCGTGAAGCGGGCAGGGCAACCTCGCGTACGCCGCCATTGCGATCGGCGACCAGCTGGGTGTCTTCGGCCGAACGGCTGAGCACCTGCACCGCCCGCGAGCGGCTGGAATACATCACCTGTTCGGCCTGGCGCTTGCCTTCCACCACACGGATGCCCAGTCCGCGCTTGGCCGAGATATAGGTGATGTTGCGACGGCCAGCATCGAACGGATCGCGGGTGATCATCACGCCCGAGCTGTCCGAAGGCACGGCCTGCTGCACCAGTACCGCCATGACCAACGCGTCCTGCCCCAGCCCTGCCACGCGCCGGGCTTCGTAGGCTTCGAAGTTGTAGACCGATGCCCACACCGTCTGCACCGCCTTGACCAGCGCATCGGCGCGCACGACGTTGGGAACGGTCGTGTACAGGCCGGCACCGCTGAAGCCGGGCAGGTCCTCGGAGTTGGACGAGCTGCGCACGAACACGCCGGCGCTCCGCAACTGGCCTTGCCATTGGCTCTGCACGAGCTGGACCAGCGCAGGGTCCGCAGGCGCATTGACGATGGCCTCGCGCAGCTCGGTCAACGCCTGGCGACGGCGTGAGGCGTCGCCGGCGAAGCCCGGGCTTTGCTCCAACGCGGCCAGTCGTTCGGGAATGCGCAGGCGTTGCATGAAGGCCTGGTAGCGCGAGAACGGAATGCAGAAGCCGTCCGGCACACGCGCATCGGGCGGCAGCGCGGCGCGGAGCGTGCCGAGATTGGCGGCCTTCACGCCGCAATGGCGGCTGTCGCCCCGGCGCAGTTCGGCCAATGGCTTGAGCGCACTGACCGACAGGTCCGGTCGCGGCAGGCTGGCGGTTGGACGCTGCGCGGTGCTGACGGGTACGCGTGCCGGACGCGTGGCCGGGCGCACGCTGTAGTTGGTGTTGCTGACCTCCAGCTCCACCCATTGGCCGTCATGGCGGCGCAGCTCGGCCTGTGCGTCGCGGACATACGCATTGGGAATCCGCCACCCCTTGGCCAGCAGGTTGACGTGCGAGAGCAGGGTGGAAGGACGTTGGGTGATCAGCCCGGCTACCGGTGGCAGCGCGATGGGGACCTCATCCAGTACCACGATGTCCTGCGGCGACAGCTCGCCGGCCTGCTCCACCGAACGCACGATGCGCAGGCGGCCCTGCGCGCGACCGGTGTTCAATGGCAGGAAGACCTGCTCACGCAGCAGTGCTTCCTGGGTGATGAACGCGACGCCCGCGGCACGGGCGGCCTGTTCCTGCTGGGTGGAGTTGCTCTTGAACCGGATCGCGTCCTGGAACGTGGTACGGACACGGGCGTCGGCCAGCCGCAGCAGTTCCGGCGTGAGCTGGTCGCCTTCCCAGAATTCATGTACGTAGCCGGGCAGGGCGCGTTGCCAGCTGAGGGTGCCGAACAGGAACCGCCGCTGCGGATCGCGGTACTGCGCCGCCAGCGTGGCCTTGTCCAGCTGGGGCATGAGCTTCTCGTGGCGTACGAAGGTCTCGTGCAGCGGGAAACGCGGCGTGTTGATGTAGTACATGCGATCGCCCTGCTGGCGATCGATCGCGAAGATCAGGTGCGGAATCTCGAGTGGCGTGCCGACGTTGTAGACACGGGCCAGGCGCATGAAGTCCTCGCGGCCATCAATGCGTGACAGGAAGTCCGGTGCCTGCCGTGAGGCGGCGCTGGGAGCCTGCGGGGCATGTTCGTAGGACGACGGCTTGCGTGCCGTCTGCGCGGACGCCGGTGCAATGCACAGCACGGTGAGCGTGGCCAGGCCAAACAGACCGGCACGCAGGCGGGGAAGAAGGGGGCGCAAGGCTCTGTCCATGAGTCCGGTGGAACGCGGCAAACGGCGGCCATGATACGACGGCACCGTGAAGAGGTCCCGTTCCGATGGCATGGCGCCGGGGAGCCGACTCAGTGGACGCGCGTGAAGCGGCCGGACGCCAGCAGGTAGAGCACCGCGCAATGGATGAGCACGGTCAGCCAGAACGCGACCTGGAAGGACCGCTTGCGGTGCTTGTGGTGGAACAACCCCTGCGCCATCAGCGCACCGGGCCAGCCACCCAGCAGCGACACCAGGTGCAGGGTGTTTTCAGGGGTGCGCCGGCGGCCCTGCTGCGCGGCGGCCTTGTCCAGCGCGTACAGCAGCAGGGCGACCAGGCTGAGGCTGACGATGACCAGCGCGGACCATGCCGGTATCCATTCCAGCCACCCGCACGCTGCGAGCGACAGCAGGGCCGAAAGACCCAGCGCGATACGTGGCAGGTGGCGTGCGTGGCGGCCGGGTGTGGCGGATCGTCCCCTGGATGCGGGCGTTTTGCGGCCGCGGGCGCCCGCCGTGTCGGCCAGGCGCACGGCGGTGGCATTGAGGCGGTTGCGTTCATCCTTGCGCACCGCGTAGCTGATCAGCGCGCCGTTGGAGGGGCGCTGCCCGCGTTGGTCGAACGCCTTGATGTGGACGAAGGCGCGTTCGCCGCCACCGTTGGGGGTGACGAAGCCGAAGCCCTTGTCGTCGTTCCAGTCCTGCAGTCGTCCCTGGTAGCGCATCGTCGGCGTGGTGGTTCGGAGGGGTGTATTGGAGCCCAATCACGCGGCCGGCGATAGTGACCGGTGGGGCAGGGGCGCGCATTGGGCGCATCCCGCCTGGAACCGGCATCGCCTGTTCCAGGCCGGGGTGTCACTGGTTGGCATGCCGTACCCGCAGGAAGCGGGGGAAGCGCGGCAGGCCGTTGGGTGTCAGCCCGTTGTAGCGGTAGGTGACCTGGCTGCCGACCGGTGGCGGGGTGCGGCGCAGCGCGTCACTCAATCCGCTGCCCAGGCGGAAGTGCAGCCCCTGCGGCGTCTCCATCAACAGTGCGCCGACCATGCCGGTGTACTTGCCCTTGCCGGGAACGTAGCCGATCACGCGTGCTTCGGCATCCTCGAACAACTTGAGCTTGAACAGCCCATTGCTGCGACCGTCGCGGTAGGGATTGTCTTCATGGTGGAGCATCAATCCCTCGCCACCGCCTGCCGCCACGCTGCGCAGGTGACGGTGCAGGCTGTCCGTGTCGGCGAGGCGACGTTGCTCGACCAGGGCCAGGTGCGGGTTGCCGCTTTGTTCGACAACACCCTGTAATGCAGCCAGGCGCTGGCTGAACGTGCCTGGCTGCACCGGAAGGTCGAAGGCCATGAAACGCAGTTGTCGCCATGCGTCGTCGCGGGCGGGATTGCTGCGGACGATGGCGCTGGTGGCATCGAAGCGTTCGCGCGCGATCCAGAGTTCGCCGTCCATCACCTGCACCGGCCAACCGCGGGTGAACCAGACGGGCGCGGGTATCACGCTGCCGGTGCGGGTGCGGAGTTGCCGACCATCCCAGCGGGCGCGGACACCGTCGAGTTTCTCGCTGACCCAGAAGCGGGTGACGTCGGGACCGTCCTGCCAGGTGCTGGCGGACATCAAGGGGGATGAGGCGGCGTGCAGCGGGCCGCAGGTCAACAGCAGGAGGCACAGCAACAGGCGCGACACCATGGTGGCGACTCTCGTTCGGGGAAGAGTCGCCAGCGTGTTCGGCGCACCGTGATCAGGCCATCGGCCGCGCCCGGGGCGTGGCGTAGGCCCGGGGATCAGGCGGTTGTCGGCAGGGACTGCAGGAAGTCGCCTACCGCGGGGCCGAAGCGGTCGTAGTCGACCAGGAAGGCATCGTGGCCCTGGGGCGAGTCCATGCCGATGAAGCGGGCGTCGGCGCCGCCGGCACGCAGTCCGTCGGCAACCTGCTGCTGCTGTTCGACCGGGAACAGGATGTCGGTGTTGGCACCGATGGCCAGCGCACGCTCGACGTGGATCTTCGCCAGCCCGGCCAGCACGTCGCCGCCGGCGTATTCGGCCAGGTCGAACCAGTCCATCGAGCGGCCCAGGTAGAGGTAGCAGTTGGGGTCGAAGCGGCGCACGAAGCGGCGCGCATGGCCTTCCAGGTAGCTTTCGACCTGGAACTCCATGCCGAACGGGTCTTCGTCGGCCAGCTCCGAATCCAGTCGCACGCGACCAAAGCGGCCATCCCATTCCAAGGCCGAGCGGTAGGTGATCACGCCCAGCTTGCGGGCCATGCGCATGCCTGACTCGGGGTAGTGCTCCTCGTCGTAGTCGCCGTTGTTCCAGGCCGGGTCCAGGCGGATGGCCTCGCGCTGCAGCGAGCGAATGGCGATGGAGAACGGAAGGGCCTGCGCGCTGCCGGAAATGTTGATGTGGCTGCGGGCGATGCCCGGGTGCTGGTACAGCAGCGCCAGCGCGGTCATGCCGCCCATGGAGTTGCCGATCAGGCAGGCCAGCTGCGTGATGCCCAGGGCCTTGACCACGTCGGCGGCGGCATTGGCCACATCCTCGATGGACAGCTCCGGGAAGCTCAGCCGGTACGGCTGTCCGGTCGCCGGGTCCGGCGATGCGGGGCCAGTGGAGCCCTTGCAGCTGCCCAGCGAATTGACGCAGACCACGAACCAGCGGTTGGTATCGATCGGCTTGCCGGGGCCAAGCATGGGTTCCCACCAGCCCGGCGCCGGGTTGCCGGCATGGCTGGCGGCATGGGCATCGGGCGACAGCCCGGTGACGATCAGGATGGCATTGCTGGCCTGGGCATCGAGCGTGCCCCAGGTTTCGTAAGCGACGCGGGCGCCATGCAACACGCCGCCGCGCTTCATCGGGAAAGGCGAGGCGAGGGCGTGAAAGCGGCTGCCTTCGGGGATGAATTCAGTCATCGGCCAATTTTAACGGGGCAGGGGAAATGGGCGATGCCCATCCAGATAACCGGCGGCTATTTGAACATGTCGCGCTCAGGGTTGGCCGAGCGTGATCTGCACGACCTTGTCGGTGGGTAGATCGAGCGTGATCGGCGCCGATTCCACGTCGCCTTCCTGGCGCATGGCGGTGCCGCTGGCCGACAGGCGCGCGAAAACCTCCACCCGCGTGAGTTCGGACAGCTTCTGGGTAGGCATGGGGCTATCCGCGTCACTGAGGGTGACGGTCAACGGGTTGGCCTGGACCGGATGGCGCTGCACGGCGACCGGCATCGGTGGGCCACCGGGCACGCGCGCGATGACGAATACCGTGTCCTGGCCTGCCGCGGCGCGTGCGGCCAGTGCCGGGGCAAGGGTGACGGTGACGCTGAGGCCCGGTGACGGTGAGGTGCTGGCGGTCGGGGTGGCCGGTGCCTGCGCAGGGGTCGGTGGCTTGCCGCGGGCGATGTCGATCTGCTCCTGCAGCGCGGCGGCAGCGGCCGGCTCCAGGCGGCTGAGCAGGCTCTCCCAGGTGGCCGCGGCGGCTTCGTCCTGGCCGCGCTGGCGCTGCACGATGCCGGTCAGCCAGATCGCGCGTTCGTTGTCCGGTGCCACTTGCCGCGCATGCTGCAGCCATTGCACGGCGGTGTCGTCGAACAGGGACTGTGGGTTGGCCCGTGCCCGCGCCTGCGCGGCCTCGACCAGCAAGGGGGCTTCGTCCGGTGCCAGCTGCACCGCGCGTTCGTAGGCGGCCGCGGCCTCGGTGGTGCGGCCCAGCTCCAGTTGCGAGCGCGCCAGCAGGAGCCAGCCGTCGGCGCGTGCGGGGTTTTTCTCCAGGGCTGCCTGCAGCTGGGTGATGCCTTCCTCCAGGGTGCGCGGGGCGTCGGCGCTCTGGCCATCGGGCAGCTGCAGGGCGGCCGGCGTGCCGAGCCATTGGTACAGGCCCACGGTGGCGATGATGGCGGCGGCGACCAGCGTGCCCCAGATCCGCCGCTTGCCATCCCGCCACAGCGGCCACAGCACGATGCCGGTGGCGATGGCCGCCAGCAGCCCGGCGCCGATCAGGAACGTGGTGCTCACCATTGGCGATCATCCTGGCTGGTGTCGCGGCCGGCGTCCGGCGCGAGAGGGACGGCACGCGCGCGACGGCGCACGTACAGCACCAGCACCAACGCCCCGGCCAGCAGCAGCAGGCCCGGGCCGAACCACAGCAGCAGGGTGCTGCCTTCCAGCTGCGGGCGGTACAGCACGAACGGGCCATAGCGATCGACCAGGAACTGCTTGATCTCCGCGTCGCTGCGGCCCTGTTGCATCAGGGTGAGCACCTCGCGGCGCAGGTCATGGGCGATCTGCGCGTTGGAGTCGGCCAATGACTGGTTCTGGCACTGCACGCAGCGCAGTTCGGCGGTGAGGGCGTGGAAACGGGTTTCCTCGACGCGGTCGCGGTACTGCAGCGGCGTCGGGTCGCCGGCCGGTTGCGCCTGGGCGGCAATGGCCAGGCACAGCCACACCAGCAGGCCGGCCACTGCCTTCATCGGCTGACCCCGAAGTCCGGCGCGACATGGCGGCCGCCACTTTCGGCCTCGACCTTTTCCAGCGCCGGTATCAGTTGCTGGTCCAGCACGTCCTGGCTGATCGCACCGCTGTACTTCCAGCGCACGATGCCGCTGCCATCGACCAGGAAGGTTTCCGGTGCGGCGGCGATGCCCCAGTCCAGCGCGGTGCGGCCTTCCTCATCGGCCAGCACGACCATGTACGGGTTGCCCAGCTGTTCGAGCCAGCGCAGGGCGTCGTCGCGGTTGTCCTTCCAGTTGTAGCCGATCATGCGCACGCGCTTTGTCTCGGCGAAGCGGGTCAGGATCGGATGCTCGTCGCGGCAGGTCGGGCACCAACTGCCCCAGACGTTGAGGATGTACGGTGCGCCGCGCAGCTGTTCGTCGGTGACGTGCACGTTGGGGTCGTGCAGGACCGGCAGCGAGAACGCCGGCGCGGGCTTGCCGATCAGCGCCGAAGGCAGGCTGTCGCGGTCCGGTGCACCGGAGCGGCTGACGCCGTACAGCATCAGGCCGAGCAGGCCGAGGAAGAACAGCGCGCCCAGCGCGATGGCGACGGGCGGCAGGCGGTGCGGCTTGTTGGATTCGGGGGCGGGGGTGTTCATCGGGACTTCTCCGGGAGCCTGCGGAACCTGCGGTCGACGGCGGTGATGAAACCGCCCAGCGCCATCAGCGCCGCGCCCAACCAGATCCAGCGGACAAAGGGTTTGATCTGCACCCGGACGGCCCAGGCGCCATTACCCAGTGATTCTCCCAGTGCGACGTATACATCGCCACCCAGCGCCGGATGGATGCCGGCTTCGGTCATGGCCTGGCCGCCGCTGGCATACATGCGTTTTTCCGGGTGCAACAGGGCGACCTGGCGGTCATCGCGCAGCACCTTCAGGTGACCACGGTCGGAGTGGTAGTTGGGGCCGTCGGTGGCATCCACGCCCTCGAACACCAGCTGGTAGCGGCCGGCCTGAACCGATTGCCCGGGGGCCAGGGCGACCTCGTGCTGCACGTTCAGCGCTTCCACCAGCAGCGCGCCGACCAGGAACACGGCGATGCCCAGGTGGGCGACCAGCATGCCCAGCGTCTCTGCATTGAGGCGTCCGCTGTTGCGCAGGCGCGTCCACAGGTAATACAGCGTGCCCAGGCCCACCCAGACGGCGGCGGCGAGGCCGGCGGCGGTCTTGAGCTTGCCCTGCGGTGCCATGTACCAGCCGATCACGCCCAGCAGCAGCGCCAGCCCGGCCCACGGTGCCAGCAGCGCCAGCGGGCGCAGACCCTGCTCACGTTGCCAGCGGGTCAGCGGCCCGACCGGCACCAGCAGCACCAGCGGCGCCATCAGCAGCAGGAACAGGGTGCCGAAGTAGGGCGGGCCGACCGAGACCTTGCCCAGGTCCAGCGCGTCGGCCAGCAGCGGGTACAGCGTGCCCAGCAGCACCATCGCGCAGGCGCAGGCGAGCAGCAGGTTGTTGGCCAGCAGCAGGCCCTCGCGCGAGTTCAGCGCGAAGGCACGGCTGGGATCGCGGCTGTTGCCGCCGACGGTGGGCGCGCGCAGCGCGTACAACAGCAGCGAGCCGCCGACCACCAGCGCCAGGAACACCAGGATGAACAGGCCGCGTGCCGGGTCGGCGGCAAACGAATGCACGCTGGTCAGCACGCCGGAGCGGACCAGGAACGTGCCCAGCAGCGACAACGCGAAGGCGGCGATGGCCAGCAGCAGGGTCCAGCCGATGAACACGCCGCGCTTCTCGGTGGCGGCCTGGGAATGGATCAACGCCGCGCCGACCAGCCACGGCATGAAGCTGGCGTTCTCGACCGGGTCCCAGAACCACCAGCCGCCCCAGCCCAGTTCGTAGTACGCCCACCAGCTGCCCAGCGCGATGCCGATGGTCAGGAAGGCCCAGGCCACGTTGGTCCACGGCCGGGTCCAGCGCAGCCAGCGCACGTCGATGCGGCCGTCGAGCAGGGCGGCGATGGCGAAGGCGAACGGCACCACGAAGCCGACATAGCCCAGGTAGAGCATCGGCGGGTGGATGATCAGGCCCGGGTCCTGCAGCAGCGGGTTGAGGTCGTGGCCTTCGGCCGGGGCCGGCAGCAACCGCGCGAACGGGTTGGAGGTGAACAGCAGGAAGGCGATGAAGCCCACGCTGATGATGCCCATCACCGCCAGCACGCGTGCCACCACGTCGGCCGGCAGCTTGCGCGAGAACTCGGCCACGGCCGCCGTCCACAGTGCCAGCACCAGCGCCCACAGCAGCAGCGAGCCTTCGTGCGCGCCCCACACCGCCGAATAGCGGTAGATCATCGGCAGCAGCGAGTTGGAGTTCTCGGCCACGTAGCGCAGCGAGAAGTCCTGGCGCACGAAGGCGATGGTCAGCACCACGAACGCACCCAGCAGCATGGTCAGCTGCAGCATCGCGGCCGGGCGGGCGGTGGCGATCAAGGCCGGCGCCTGGCGCTGCGCGCCGATCAGTGGCAGCACGCTCTGCAGCAATGCAGCCAGCAGGGCGAGGATCAGCAGGACCTGTCCAATCTCGGCAAGCACTCAGGGCGTTCCCGTGGCAGGCGGGGTAGCGGGGACCTGGTGCTTGGTGTGGGCCTGGCCCATCTTGTCGGCCAGTTCCTTGGGCATGTAGGTCTCGTCGTGCTTGGCCAGCACGTCCTCGGCGACGAACACGCCGTTGGCCATGCGCCCGGTGGCGACCACCGCCTGCCCTTCGCGGAACAGGTCCGGCAGGATGCGGTCGTAGGTGACCGGCAGGACCGCATCGCCGTCGGTGACGTCGAAGCGGGCCAGCAACGCGCCGGGTTCGCGCTTGAACGAGCCCTTGGCAACCATGCCGCCGAGCCGGAAGCGGGCATCGGCCGGAACCTGGCCGGACTGCACTTCGGCCGGCGTGTACAGGTAGGCGATGTTGCGCTGCAGTGCGGCGGTGACCAGTGCGACGGCGACGCCGGCAACGGCCAGCACAAGCACCACCAGCAGCAGGCGACGGCGTTGAGTGGGCGTCATCGGCTCAACTCCTCGTCCACCGGTACCTGCGTGGCCTGGCGCGCGCGCGCGACCCGGCTGCGCGCCTGGCGCAGCTGCCGGCGGATCTGCAGCCGCGGCACGATGAAGTCCCATGCCAGCACGATGAAGAACACCGCGTAGGCCATGGCCACGTACTTGAAATAGGTCATGCCGATTTCTCCACGCGCTCGCGCAGCCACGCCTTGCCGGCCTCCCGGCGCAGGTTGTCGGCGCGTGCCCGCGACAGCAGCGAACCGGCGAACCAGAACTTGGTGGCCAGCACCATCAGCCACAGCGGCAGGATCATGCTGCCGTCCATGCTCGATTCGCCGAACACGCGGATGGTCTGGCCTTGGTGCAGCGAGTTCCACCACACCACCGAGTAACGGATCACCGGCAGCAGCACCACCCCGACGATGGACAGCAGGCCGGCGGCGCGTGCGGCGGCGCGGCGGTCATCGATGGCGCCATACAGGCCCATCACGCCCAGGTACAGGAACAACAGGATCAGCTCGGTGGTCAGGCGCGGGTCCCAGTCCCACCAGGTGCCCCACATCGGCTTGCCCCAGATGCTGCCGGTGAGCAGGGTGATCAGGGTGAAGGCGGCGCCGATGGGCGCGCAGGCCATGGCCAGGATCTCGCACAGCTTGATGCGCCAGATCAGCGCGATGGCGCTATAGAAGGCCATCAGGCCGAACACGAACAAGCTCATCCAGGCCGACGGCACGTGAATGTAGAGGATGCGGAAGCTGTCGCCCTGCTGGTAGTCGGCCGGGACCACCGCCAGCGCCTGCCACAGGCCCCAGGCGAACAACGGCAGCGAAGCGATGTAGCACCACGGCGACCAGCGGGCGGCAAAGGTATCGAAGTACGCCGGGGAACCCAGCTTGTGGAACCAACCGATCAAACCCTTGAACATCCGCGCGCTCGCTGAGGAAGACGATGGCCGGGTCACGTTGCGGCGCCCGGCCGGCTGGGCACCGTAGCGATCACGATGCCGTTGCTGAAGTCATGCCAGCGCAAGATACCCGAATTCGGGCGATCTGGCCGAGGCCCGGCCCCTCACCTGAGGGTGACCGTGCCCTTCATCATCGCCGAGTGGCCGGGGAAGCTGCAGAAGAACGACAGCGGCGCACCGGCGGCGACCAGGCGTGCGACCGGGATCGATACCGTGGTGGACTCCCCCCCTCCGACCACCTTGCTGTGGCCGATGATGCGGCTGTCGCCGGCCTTGAGGTAATCGGCGGCCAGGCCGGCGCGCATGCCGTCGGTGTCGATGCCCGCCATGTCCGAGGTTTTGGCCACCACCACGTTGTGGCCCATGATGTTCTTGGCCATCTTGCCGGTGTGGCTGAGGTTGATGGTGAAGTTGGCACAGCTCCTGGGCACGTCGATGTTGGCGAGGTTGTACTTCATCGCATCGTTGCCCTCCAGGTTCACGGAACAGGTGTCGGCGGCATGGGCGGAGAACGCGCCGCCCACGGCCAGCAGGGCAAGGAAAATACGGGACTTCATCTGCAACTCCTCGGACAGGGGTGGAGCGCCGGAACCCGGCGCGTGGGGCGGGTGTTACTCCTTGAGCGATGACAGCCAGGTGGAAACCGCCTTGATGCTGTCGGCATCCAACTGGCGCCCGATGCCATGCATGACCCGGCTGTTGGTCGAGGCATCGATGGCGTCGTCATGGAACTGCTGCAGGCGGGCCTGCAGATAGTCGTTCTGCTGTCCGCGCAGGCGCGGGTAGGCCGCATACGGGGCACGGCCGCTGCGGTCGCGCTGGTCGGCCAACGGATTGCCGCGTGCATCGCTGCCGTGACAGCCCTGGCAGGGTGGGATGCCCTTGGCCGGCTCGCCGTTCATGTAGATGGCCTGTCCGGATGCGGCCAAGGCCGGGTCGATCTCGAGCGGCGGCGCGTCGGCAGGCGGGGGCGGCACGGGCAGGTGCGCGTAGTAGGCCGACAGGTCGCGGATGTCCTGTTCCTCCAGCGATGCCGCCATCGCGGTCATCGGTGACTCGGGCATGCGTCCGCTCTTGTAGGCGTGCAGGCTCCAGTACAGGTAGTCGGCGCGCTGTCCGGCCAGGTTGGGGAACATAGGTGCGATGGCGATGCCTTCGGCGCCATGGCAGGCCGCGCAGACCTCGGCCTTGGCCTTGCCGGCCTGCGCGTCGCCGGCCGGCGCATGGGCGCGGCGCAGGTCGTAGCGGGTCGGCGGCTGCACCGGCGTGCCGGGTTCGGCGACCGGTGCCGGTGGAGGTGTCCCCGCGTCCTGCGGGGCGGCCATGAGCACGGCCTGGGTGCCGGCAACGGCCAGTGCGGTGAGCAGCCAGAGCGCCTTCATAGGGCCACCTCGAACAACATGCCGACCTGGTTGACCTTGTAACTGGAGGGGCCACCATCGGTATAGACGCGGTGGTCATACACCAGCGTGTCCTCGAAGCCGAAGTAGTGCCAGTCGGAGAGATTGCCGCGCTCCCAGGTATCGAAGAAGCGCAGGCGCATGCGTTCGTTCAACGGGACCGACAGGCCGGCGGTCAGCGAATTGACCCGGTAGACCATCAACGGATAGCCGCCGCTGGCCTGGGCGGCATTGGCCGGCACGGTCAGCGCGTCGGGGGAGGCCATGCGGTAGCGCGTGCGGCCCTTGGAGTAGGTCCAGTTCCAGGCCAGCTCGAGCGTGGCGCGGCCGATGCGGCGGGTGAGGTTCAGCCCGGCGTAGTGGTTGCGTTGGGTGTCACTCATCCACCAGCGGTTGGCGTCGGGGTAGGTGACGCCGCCCAGGGCCGGATCGGTGCCGGTGGCGTCGTTGACGTTGGCCACGTCCAGCGTGGAGCGGTCGTGCCCGATCCATGCGCTGGTGGTCGTGGCCGGATTGGGCTGCCACTCCCACTGCAGGCTGCTGGCATAGGTGTCCAAGCGCTGGCGGCCGATCTGCGCGTCGTAGTGGTTGCGGTCACCGCGGAACGAGGCATAGACGGTCATGTCGCGCGGCAGGATGAAGGTGGCCATCAGGTCCAGCTTCTGCTGGGTGCGTGAGGCGATGTCGTACTTGCGCAAGGCCGAAACGGTGTGCGGGCTCAACGCGTCCTCGCCGGTGAAGCCGGGCAGGGACGAGGAGAAGGTGAACGCGTAGGGGTCGTAGTAGTACTGGCTGCCGCTGCGGTCCAGGTAGGTGTAGTTGGCGCGCAGGGTCAGCCAGTCCAGCGTGCGGTTGTTCCAGCCCAGCTTGATCATGTTGTCGCGGGTGGTGGCGATCTCGCGGTGCGCGCGCTCGATGCGGGTGAAGGTGTAGGTGGCCGAGAGCGTGTTCCTGTTGTCCAGCCGGTAGTCCACGCCGCTGGAGAGCTCGTGGGTTTCCTTGTCCAGCGGCAGGTTGCGGATGCGGGTGAGCACCGAGGCGTTCGCGCCGGGGTCCCAGACCCCCATCTCGCCGGGGACCACGCTGCCCTGCGCGCCGTTCTCGGCGATGTAGCCGTACTGCCCGGTCAGCGGGTTGTAGGCCCAATAGGTGCCGGCATAGTCCTCGCGCAGGTAGCGGCCGGTGCTGCGCCAGGTCAGCTTGTCGCTGGGCAGCAGCACCAGGCGCGCGTCCAGCTTCTGGTTGTTGATCGCCAGGTCGGCGCGCTTGCGCGACAGCGCGTCGGTGGTGTTCCAGTTGGCGCAGTCAAAGATGAAGGGCGGCGCCAGGTTCTGGCCGAACTGGCCCTGGCAGTCCATGGGCGCCTGCAGCCGGTCGTTCTGGCGCATGGTGGTCAGCGCCATCGCCAGCGAGAAGTCGCCGTTCCATGCCGGCAGCTTGCGGCTGACGGTGACGCCGAGGCGGTGGTAGTCGTTCTCCGGCTCGTAGGCGAAGGAGCCGGAGTACAGCGCCGGGGTGGACGCGCCGGCCACCGAGTACAGGCCATACGGCACCTGGTAGTCGTAGGCGCTGTGCGCATTGCGGAAGAACGAGCCGGTGTAGTTGAAGTCGCTGCGCCAGACGTTGCCGACGAAGCGGAAGCCTCCCGTCACGTTCATCGTGCTGTCGTCGATCGGGCGTGGGATCTCGTAGATGCCGCCATTGGCCGGGAACGGGTAGTTGAAGAAGAACGGGCCGCCGAACGGCCGCGCGCCCTTGCGTTCCTCGTGGGTCAGGCTGGCATAGCCGGTCCAGCGCGGGTTGAGCAGGTAGTTGATGCTCACGCCTTGCTTGTCGCGCACCACGCTGAGGGTGGTGAAGGGCTGTGCCGCCGACAGGGCTGCCACCTGCGCGGGCGTACTGCCGGCGGCGGTCAAGCCGTGTTTCAAGGTCAGGTGGGCACTGCCAACACCGTCCCAGATCGAACGCGCATTGCCACTGAGCACGTTGGGGGTGCTGCGCACGAAGGCCTGCACCTTGTAGCGGCCGGCCTGGCCGAACACCGCGCGGTAGTACTGGTTGTCGCGCTCCAGCCGGCTCAGCCGGACGTCGGCATAGCTGCCGTCGGCCGCGCGCTTGAGGCTGAAGTTGGCCTGCAGGATCAGGCCGTCGTCCGGGTCCCGGAAGCGTCGCCAGTGGGTATTGGCCTCGTCACCGCTGACGTGCAGGTAGCCCAGCCCGACGTTGCCGCTGTAGGTCCAGCCATTGTCGCCGAGCGGCTTTTCGGCGGGCATGTGCGGGGCACAGCCGTACAGGAACCCGGTCGGGGTGCGCTTGGGCTCGGCGCTCAGCCAACTGGCGCCATCCGGATCGCAGCCGTCCCAGCCGATGCGGCCGCTGGGGTCCAGCCAGTTGCCGAACTGCAGGTCGATGCCGGCGCCACTGTCCTGGGCCTGCGCCAGGCCACCGAGCAACGCCAGCGACAGCAAGGACCAGCGGCAGGTGCGCGAACGTTTCCGTGTGCACATGTCCTTCTCCCGTTACTTGTGCAGACGTGGGCCGGAGGGGTGGTTGGAGCCGTGTACCTGGGCGTGGCAGGTGATGCAGCCGCGTCCCATCAGGCGCTCGTCCGGCGTCATCGCGCCGCCGAGCGAGATTTCGGTCTGCAGGTCGTTGGGGTGACGGGTGTGCGAATGGCATTGCTGGCACAGCATCGGGATCGGCGCGACCAGCAGGGCATGCTGGTTGGAGCCATGGACCTGATGGCAGTTCAGGCAGCTTTCGCGCACCGGCGCGTGTTCGAACAGGAAGGGGCCGCGCTTCTCGGCGTGGCACTGGTAGCAGGTCTCGTTGACGGTGTCGGTCTTGAGCAGGGTGGCGTTGAGCGTGCCGTGCGGGTTGTGGCAGTCCACGCAGCTGATCGCGCCTTCCGGCAGCGGCATGTGCGAGCGGCGGTTGAACTGTTGGCGGATGTCCTTGTGGCAGGTGGCGCAGGTTTCGCTGACCGATTGCTTGGCGGTCAGCCCTTCGGCCGAGAACTTCTGCATCGGGTTGTGGCAATCGCTGCACGACAGGTCGTTGCGCTGATGGATCGAGCCCAGCCAGGCGTCGCGCGGGCCACCGGCATGGCACCCCAGGCAGCTTTCGGTCTGGTTGGCCACCGGTGTGCCGCCCTCGTGGCTGAAGGCGATGATCGCCCCCTTCCGGGTGGGGTTGGCGGCATGCACAGAGCCCGGGCCATGGCAGGCCTCGCAGGTGGCGGTGGCCGGATTGGCGGCCAGGGCGACCTGCATGCCGGCCGCATGCGCGGTGTGGGCGAAGTTGCCGCTCTCCTGGCTGTGGCAGGCGGTGCAGACCTGCTGGCCGACCGCCTTGGCATCGGGGTGGGCCAGGTTGCGCGCGGGTACCGCGTCGGCGAAACCGGGCGGGGCACTGAAACCGTGGCCGGACTGGGTGGAGGCGAAATGGGTTTCAGGCAGCTTGACCGCCTGCCCGGATGCGTCCGCCTTGACCGGCGCGAGCCATGCAACCGATACCAACACCGCGGTCGCGACGAGCATCAACAATGCCAGATAGACCCGCACGTTCCCCTCCTTGTGTTGCCCCTGCCGACGGGTGGGTGGCAACGCTGGTGAGTGCAGCGTAATTTCGGTTACGCCCTAATTTCGTGACGGGGTTCGCTGCGGTCAAGCTGCAACGCAGCAAGCTGGGGTTCAGCTTCGGGGCAGGGCGCCTGCGACGAACAGGCGGACGGCCAGGCGGGCCTGCTGTTTGGCGCGCGGGATGTCGTCCGGGCTCATGCGGCCGTTGGTGGAGCGCAGGATCACCCCGCCGATGACCATCATGTAGAACAGGTGCGCCGAACGCTCGGGGTCTTCCAGGTACAAGCGGCCGGCGTCGGTCTCGCGCCGGAAGTAGCGGCTCAGGCGCGCCTCCATGGGCTCGATGCCATGGGCCTGGAACCAGTCGCGCAGTTCCGGCAGGCGCATGCCTTCGGAGATCACCACGCGGTGGCAGGCGATCCGCGAAGGGGTGAGGATCTCCTCGACCATCAGGTACGCGGCTTCTTCCAGTGCCTGCTCAGGCGGCAACGTGGATTGCGCCAACTCGTCCAGGCTGCGGCCGAAGTTGTCGATGCTGCGCTCCATCAGCGCATGCACCAGCCCGACCTTGTCGCCGAAGGCGCGGTACAGGGTGGCCATCGAGCCGCCGGCGCGCTTGACGATGTCCGACAACCGCGCGGCCTGGTAGCCCTTCTCGTTGAACACCTCGGTGGCGGCGTCCAGGAATTTCTCCACCCGCAGTTCACCGCGACGTTGCAGCTCGACCGCAGGGCGCGGAGGCAGGCTGGGTTTGGCGGTGGGGGAAGACTCTGGAGACAGCCGGTCGGTCATGTGATCGCTGCTATTCAGTGAGAACGAGCGAAAGGATAGCGCCGTTTGCGGTTACGAGTTCGCGATCCGGATCGCAGCCGCGGCGGTCAGCGGGGCCAGGAACGCGGCGGCGACCAGCCCGGCGCCGAGCATCAGCAGCGCGCCGCCCGGGTCCAGTCCCTGGGCCGCGGCCGATACCGCGCCGGCCCCGAATACCAGTACCGGCACGTACAGCGGCAGGACCAGCAGGGCCAGCAGGATGCCGGCCCGGCGCATGCCCACGGTCAGTGCCGCGACCACCGCGCCGAGCAGGCTCAGCAGTGGGGTGCCCAGTGCCAGGGAGGTCACGAGCACTGGCAATTGGGCAGCGGGCAAGTGCATCAATTCGGCCAGCAGCGGGCTGACCAGCACCAGCGGGAAGGCCGTGGTCAGCCAGTGCGAGAACACCCGCACGGCCACCAGCCAGGCCAGCGGCACCGGTGCAAGCAGCCATTGCTCCAGCGAGCCGTCCTCGGCGTCGCTGCGGAACAGGGTATCCAGCGACAGCAGGCCGGCCAGCAGGATCGCCAGCCACAGCACCGCGGAGGCCACGCCCTGCAACTGCCTTTCCTCCCCGCCCATGGCCAGCGCGAACAAGGCCACCACCAGCAGGGCGAACAGCACCGGTTGCGCGGCATCGCCGCGGCGCCGCCACAGCAGCCGCAGGTCGCGCGCCAGCAAGGCACGGGCGGCGGTGAACAGGGTGGGCTGGGGGCCGGGCAGGCTCATGCGGCGTCCTCGGTCCCGGGCGCGCGGCCCAGCACCAGGATGCGGTTGCGCACCGGCGGGGCGGCGTAGGCGCCGTGGGTGGTGACCAGGGCGGCGCCGCCGCTGCGCAGGTGGGCGGAAATCATGCGGTTGACCAGGTTGATGCCATCCAGGTCGAGGTTGGCGTAGGGCTCGTCGAGCAGCCATAGCGGTGCCGGCGACAGCCAGATGCGGGCCAGTGCCAGCCGCTTCTTCTGGCCGGCGGAAAGCTGGCGTACCAGGGTGTCCTCGTAACCGGCCAGGCCGACAATGGCCAGCGCGTTGCCGGGCATCTGACGGGCGCGGCGGCCCTGCAGCCCGCACAGGAAATGCAGGTTCTCCAGCGTGCCCAGGTCCTGCTTGAGCGCGGTGAGGTGGCTCAGGTAGGCGATGTAGCGCGAGCGGTCCTGGGCCTTGGCCGGGCGGCCATCGATGTCGATCTGGCCGGCGTCCGGGTGCAGCAGGCCCGCCAGCACCCGCAGCAGGGTGGTCTTGCCGGCGCCGTTGCTGCCCTGCACGAGCAGGGCTTCGCCGGCATCCACGTGCAGATCCAGGGGGCCGAACACCGGGTCGTCATTGCGGGTGAAACGCAGGCCACGTGCGGCGAGCAGTGGCGGTGTGTTCGGCGAGTCGGTCATTGGATCGGGCGCTTCCGTCCTTGGGTGGGAGCGCAGGCAGGCTGGCGCATCGGGGCCGGGCATTATAGACCCGGCCCCTCATGCGGTTGGGTCATGGCCGGAACGGCACCGTTGCCATCGGCATTGCGTAAACTCGCGGTTTTCCCCCTGGTGTGTACGTACTGATGCAACCGCAGACCAAGCTGCCCAAGGTGGGCACCACCATCTTCACCGTGATGTCGCAGATGGCCGCAGAGCACGGCGCCGTCAACCTGGGCCAGGGCTTTCCCGATTTCCCGGCACCGCAGCGCCTGATCGACGAGACCGCCAAGGCCATGCGCGAGGGGTTCAACCAGTACGCGCCGATGACCGGCGTGGCGCCGCTGCGCCAGGCCATCGCGCAGAAGGCACTGGACTGCTATGGCGCGCAGGTCGACCCGGACAGCGAGATCACCGTCACCTCCGGCGGCACCGAGGCCATCTTCAATGCCATCCATGCGGTGGTGCGGGCCGGCGAGGAAGTGATCGTGCTCGACCCGGCCTACGACTGCTACGAGCCGGCCATCGACCTGGCCGGCGCGCGGGCCGTGCACGTCGCGCTGGATCCGCAGACCTTCGCGGTGGACTGGGACAAGGTGCGCGCGGCGATCACGCCCAGGACCCGCATGCTGATGGTCAACACCCCGCACAACCCGTCCGGCGCGATGCTGTCGGCGCAGGACATGCAGGCGTTGATCGAAGTGCTGCGCGGCACCGACATCTACCTGGTCTCCGACGAGGTCTACGAGCACATCATCTATGACGGCGCCCGCCACGAATCGGCGCTGCGCTACCCGGAGCTGCGCGAACGCGCCTTCGTCATTTCCAGCTTCGGCAAGACCTACCACTGCACCGGCTGGAAGATCGGCTATGCGATCGCACCGCCGGCGTTGACCGCCGAGTTCCGCAAGGTGCACCAGTACAACACCTTCACCACCTACAGCCCGGCGCAGTACGGCTTTGCCGCGATGATCCGCGACGAGCCCGAGCACCACCAGGAGCTGGGCGCGTTCTACCAGGCCAAGCGCGACCGCTTCCGCGCGCAGTTGCTGACCACGCGCCTGAAGCCGCTGCCGGTGCCGGGAGGCTACTTCCAGCTGGTCGATTACTCGGCCATCAGTGACCTGCCGGACCATGAGTTCGTGAAGTGGCTGACCATCGAGAAGGGCGTCACCGCGATCCCGCTGTCGCCGTTCTACGAAACCCCGCCGGCCGGTCAGCGCCTGGTGCGGCTGTGCTTCGCCAAGAACGACGCCACCCTGGACGCGGCCATCGCGCGCCTGCAGGCGCTCTGAGGCGGCCGGCGTGGGTGTGGGCCAGTGGCTGTTCTGCGTGCTGTTCGGCGGCTTCCTGGCCGCCGTGGCCCTGCGCGGCTGGCTGTTCTTCTCGGTCGTGCAGGACGGGCTGCGCGCGCGCGGGGTGGCGGTGGATGACGGCTGGTTGGCCGTGCGCGGCAGCTTCAGCCGCTACACCCGGACCTACCTGGCGCTGCTCGATGCCCAGGAGCGGCGCCAGCCGCGCAATCGATGGGTCGCCCGGCTGCAGTGGCTGGTGCCGCTGCTGGGCGCCGGCATGGCGCTTGGCGCGATTCTCGCTTCTTCGCTTACAGGACAATGACGATCATGCAGGACCTCCGTATCTCGCTCGTGCAGGGCGACACCCGCTGGCACGACCCGGCCGGCAACCGCGCGCACTACGCCGCGCTGCTGGCGCCGCTGGCCGGCAGCACCGACCTGGTGATCCTGCCGGAAACCTTCACCAGCGGCTTCTCCAACGACGCCATCGACAAGGCCGAGGGCATGGACGGGCCGACGGTGGCGTGGATCGTGGAGCAGGCGTGCGCGCTGGGCGCGGCGGTCACCGGCAGCGTGCAGCTGCGTGAGGGTGGCGCCGTCTACAACCGCCTGCTGTGGGCCACGCCCGATGGCCAGCTGCAGTACTACGACAAGCGCCACCTGTTCCGCTATGCCGGCGAGCACAAGCGCTATGCGGCGGGCAACGAGCGCCTGAGCGTCGAACTGAAGGGATGGCGGATCAATCCGCAGATCTGCTACGACCTGCGCTTCCCGGTGTTCTGCCGCAACCGCTACGACGTGGAGCGCGCCGGGCAGATGGACTTCGACCTGCAGATCTTCGTCGCCAACTGGCCCTCGGCACGCGCCTATGCGTGGCAGACGCTGGCGCGCGCGCGGGCGATCGAGAACCTGTGCTACGTGGCCGTGGTCAACCGTGTCGGCGTGGACGGCAATGGCCTGCACTATTCGGGTGACAGCGCGGTGATCGACTTCCTCGGCCAGCCGCAGCTGGAAATCCGCGAGCGCGAGCAGGTGGTGACCACGACGATCTCGGCGCAGGCACTGGCGGCCCATCGCGAACGCTTCCCGGCGATGCTGGACGCGGACGACTTCACCCTGGCCGGGCCGGTCGTGGCTCGCTGAACGCACGCACGGCCACGATCGCGGCCACCATGCGCACGCCTCGGGCCGGCTGCTAGGCTCGGCCCGGGTTCACGCAACCGAAGGAGCAACCATGAAGAAGATGACCGCTGCGCTGTTGCTGTTGGCCGCCGTCGGGCTGGCCCCGGCCGCGCAGGCCGCCGGCAACATCGATTGCGAGCTGCACTACAACCTCACGGGGTGGTCGGCGTTCTACAAGACTTCGCAGGGCGCCGGCACCATCACCTGCGACAACGGTGCCAGCATCCCGGTGAAGATCTCCGCCAAGGGCGGCGGCCTGACCGTGGGACGCACCACCATCACCGACGGGCGCGGCAGGTTCACCGGCGCCTATGCATTGAATGACCTGCTTGGCACCTACGCAGCGGCCGAAGTGCATGCCAGTGCGTCGCGTGCCAGCGATGCGCAGGTGATGACCAAGGGGGACATCTCGCTGGCGCTGGCCGGTACCGGTCGTGGCTGGAGCCTGGGTATCGGTTTCGGCAAGTTCGTGATCGAGCGCCGCTGAGTCCTGGAGCCACGATGCCCGGCCCTGCGGCCGGGCATCGACATCATTCGTCGACGACGACCGGGAACGCCTTCAACGCTGCCCACACGATGGGCTTGGCCCATTCGGGTACCTGCGCGAACTCCTCCTGCGTGGCGGGGCAGAGGATCTGGCCGCGTTCCACTTCCAGCACCAACAACGGCTCGACCTGGCCATCGGCGTCGGCGGGGCGGCTGTTGTCATAGACGTGCAGTGCAGTCAGGTGCGGGAGCAGCTCGACCAGGTTCATCCGTGAGCTGTCGAAGCGCTGGCGGATCTTGCCTTCGGGGATGTCATGGCCACCATTGGCCACGCGCTCGGCCACGCGCTGCAGGTGCAGCTCGACGCTCTCCAGTCCGCAGAACCAGATGCTGACTTCATGCCGCGCGCTGGCTTCACGCAGCAGGGCAGGGATGGTGTTCGCGCCCAGCGTGGTTTCGAAGGCGTAGTCGACGTCATCGGCCATGGCCGCGCGCAGGCGGCGGGTGCCCTCCTGCCAGGCGGTGGCATTGGCTTCATCCAATGGCCATCCACGTTCGACCAGTTGCCGGGTGAACGCATCGGGGTTGAACCAGGTGGCGCCGTCCTTGGCCAGCATCATGCCCAGCAGCGAACTCTTGCCGGCGCCATTGACGCCGGCCAGGACAAGGATCCGTGCCATCGGTCAGAGCGACTTGCCCAGCGGGATCCTGCGGCCACGACGGGCCGGTCGCGCCAACGCCCTGGCCAGGCTGCCGTCCTGCAGGGAGGACAGGTGCGCATCGAACTCGGCCTGCAGCGCCTGCAGTGACTGCGCGCGCTGGGCGCCGGCGGAATGGCCGTTGGCCTGATCCACCAGACGCTGGTACTCCTCGGCGGAGACCACCACCGCCTGCGGATGATTGTGGTTGGTGATCACCACCGCACCGCTGCGGAGCACCTTGCGCATCAGGTCCGGCCAACCCTTGGCCTTGACGTCGCTGGCGGGCGTCTTTTCCAGATCCAGCAGATTCAGGGAGAGGTCCATGGCGGCATCCGGCAGGGGAGTAAGGGGAAAATATCCCAAAATTGCCATTTTGGGTACTTTCCCAGTGCCAGTGTTCAGGCGGGCGAGGGGCGGCTGAACGCAGAACGCCCGGCGCGGGGCCGGGCGTTCGGGTCATGCCTGGGGGATATTCCTTGCGGAATCAGCCGCCACGCGGGCCGCGGCCACCGCCACCGGGACGGCCGCCACCCGGGCGACCGGCGCCGCCGGGGCGATTGCCACCCGGACGCGGGCCGCCGGCCGGACGGCCTGCGCCGCCGGGACGGTTGCCACCCGGGCGCGGACCGCCGGCAGGGCGGTTGCCGGCCGGACGTGCGCCATACGGGTTGAAGCCCGGGTTGGCGTGGTCGGACGGGAAGCTCGGGGCGTTGCCCGGGTGGCCATAGGGGTGCTTGCGCTGGCCCTGGCCGGCACCCTGGCCGGCACCACCACCCTGCGGGCGGCCCTGGCCACCGGCGGCACCACGGCCGGCGCCACCGGCGCCCGGACGCGGCTTGTTGCCGTACGGCCGTGCCTGGCCATCCGCGCCACGGCCCGGACCCCGGTTGCCACCGGGACCGGCATTGCGGTGGCCGGTCGGACCGGTGCTCACGCCATCGGGCACGTACCAGGTGCGGAACGCGGCCGGGTTGCCTTCCGGCAGGCCGCGGTCGCCCTTGGGGGCCTTGCGCTGCTTGAACGGCTTCTGCGACTGCTTGGCCGCCGCTTCGCCGCTGACGGTCAGGCCGCCCTTGAAGCCGCCGCCCTTGCCACCACGGCCACGGCCGCGGTCTTCGCGCAGGGTGTCGAAGCGGCGCAGTTCGCGGCCTTCGTCGGCGGTGTTGTGGCCGTTGACGTAGGCATTGCCGCGGCCGCCGTCGCGCGCGACGCGCACGGTGGTCTTGGCGGCCTTGCGCTGGCCGATCACCGGCTGCAGCGTCAGCGCCGACGGGGTGCCTTCCTCCAGCTTCAACTGGCTGCGCAGGGCTTCAACCTGCGGGCTGGGCAGTTCCACCGACTGGCCGCGCAGCAGTTCGCGCGGCAGTTCGATCTTGCCGTAGCGGGTGCGCTTGAGGCGGCTGACCTGGCAGCCCTGCGATTCCCACAGGCGGCGCACTTCGCGGTTGCGGCCTTCCTTGACGACCACGCGGAACCAGTCGTGCGAATCGGTGCCGCCGATGCGTTCGATCTCGTCGAACTTGGCCGGGCCGTCTTCCAGCGCCACGCCGCGGGCGAGGCGGTCGACGATGTTGTCGGGTACCTTCTCCTCGCCTTCCGGGGCGCGCACGCGCACCACGTACTCGCGCTCGACCTCGAAGGAGGGATGCATCATGGCGTTGGCCAGCTCGCCGTCGGTGGTGAGCAGCAGCAGGCCGGTGGTGTTGATGTCCAGGCGGCCGATGGCGATCCAGCGCGCGCCCTTGAGCGGCGGCAGCGACTCGAACACGGTCGGGCGGCCTTCGGGGTCTTCGCGGGTGGTCACTTCGCCTTCGGGCTTGTTGTAGACCAGTACGCGCGACGGGTCGGTCAGCGCGCTGGCCACGAAGCTGCGGCCGTCCAGGTCGATCTTGTCGCCGCTCTTGACCGACATGCCGGTCTGGGCGGTTTCACCGTTGACCTTGACCAGGCCATCGGCGATGCGCTGTTCCAGCGCACGGCGCGAGCCCAGCCCGGCCTGGGCCAGGACCTTGTGCAGGCGCTCTTCGAGCTTGGGCTGTTCGGTGCTGGCTTCGCGCTTGAGCGAGAGCTTGTTCAACGACAGCTTGCGAGGGGTGTCACTCATCAGTTTTGCTCCGGCCGGCGTTTTCCGCGTCGGCCTCTGGGTCGGAATCGGCTACGTCAACAGCCACGGTCGTCGTCGCGACGGCGTTGTCTTCGGTTTGTTCCACTTCCGCCGCGCGCTCTCCCGGCGCGGCGTCGGGTTCGCCCGTGAGGGCGGTGGTGCCTGCCGTGGCGCCGGCATCCGGGGATGCCTGCGCCGCAGCGGTATCAGGGGTGTTGCGTTCGCCGGCCTCGGCGCCATCCGGGGTGGCGGCGCCTGCGGTCAGCGGTGCCGCTGGCTGGCCGTCGCCATCCAGCGGGAGTTGCGGTTCCAGCTCGCCGATGTCACGCAGTTCGGACAGCGGCGGCAGTTCGTCCAGGCGCTTGAGCCCGAAGTAGTCCAGGAAGCCCTTGGTGGTGCCGAACAGGGCTGGCTTGCCCGGGACATCACGGTGGCCGACCACGCGGATCCATTCGCGTTCTTCCAGCGCCTGGATGATGTTGCTGCTGACCGCCACGCCACGCACCTGCTCGATCTCGCCGCGGGTGATGGGCTGGCGGTAGGCGATCAGCGCCAGGGTTTCCAGGGTGGCGCGGGTGTAGCGGGTCTTGCGCTCGGTCCATAGCCGGGACACCCAGCCGTGCACCTCGTTGGTGATCTGGAAGCGGAAGCCGGAGGCCACCTCGACCAGTTCGACGCCACGGCCGGCGCAGCCTTCGCGCAGCAGTTCCAGCGCGCGCTCGACGCTGCCCGGCGGGGCCGGCTCGTCCTCCGGAAACAGGCCCTGCAACTGTGCCAGGGTCAGCGGCTGGCTGGAGGCCAGCAGCGCACCTTCGACGATACGGTTGATCAGCGGTTGATCCATGCGTTGGCTTGTAGGCTCAGGCGGGGTCGTTGTCGGCGTCATCGAACTCGCTGGAGAACGCCAGCGGTGCGTTGGTGTTGCCGGCGGCCAGGGACTTGACGTAGATCGGGGCGAGCGGTGCTTCCTGCACGATGTCCAGCAGCTGCTCCTTGGCCAGTTCCAGCATCGCCAGGAAGGTGACCAGTACGCCGAGCTTGCCTTCCTCGGCGGTGAACAGCGTTTCGAAACGGTAGAACCGGCCATCCTCCAGGCGCGCGAGCATGTCGCCCATGCGCTGGCGTACGCTCAGTGCCTCGCGCTTGATGGCGTGGCCGCTGAACAGCTCGGCGCGCTTGAGGACCTCGTGCAGCGCCAGCAGCATCTCCTTCAGCTCCACCGGCGGCGGCAGCTTGACGGCGGCGCGCTCCGGCACGAAGGCATGGGCCAGGCTGGTGTCGCGGTCCTGGCGGGGCAGGGCATCGATGTCCTCGGCGGCCTGCTTGAAGCGCTCGTACTCCTGCAGGCGGCGGACCAGCTCGGCGCGCGGGTCGGCTTCCTCGCCTTCCACGCTGGGCGGGCGCGGCAGCAGCATGCGCGATTTCACCTCGGCCAGGATCGCGGCCATCACCAGGTACTCGGCGGCCAGCTCGAAGCGCAGTTCCTGCATCACGTTGATGTAATCAACGTATTGCCGGGTGATCTCGGCCACCGGGATGTCCAGGATGTCCAGGTTCTGGCGGCGGATCAGGTACAGCAACAGGTCGAGCGGGCCTTCGAAGGCGTCCAGGATGACTTCCAGCGCGTCCGGCGGGATGTACAGGTCCTGCGGGATCTGCAATACCGGCTGGCCATGCACCATCGCCAGCGGCATTTCCTGCTGCTGCGGGGCGTGAGGCGGCGCTGGCGGGTTCGCGTCGTGCGCGAGTTCGGAAGTCATCAGGTCGACATCGGGGTATAGCGAGCCGTACGCATGCCGGGTTCGCGCCCGGCTAGGTTCCTGCCCTGGTATTGCGAGCCATGCGCGCTTGCCTGGCGCGATTCCACACATCAACAACAAGGCGCGCCGCAGAAGGTGCGGCAACGTCATTACGAGGAGGTCGTCTACGCGGTCCGGGAGTGATGTGCTTCGGTCAACGAGCGGGGCCGGGAGCCTTCCGCTGCACCGAGCCGCTACAGGCCGTCTGCGTGCAATGGACTAAAGAGTAATCGCCGGAACCGGCCGATGTCCAGCGTTCTGGCGCTAGACTTGTGGTCGATCCATTCAGCGGACAAGGAGTGATGGCCCGGTGTGGTACGTAATCGAAGGGTATGACGGCGAGCAGGTGCTGGCCCAGCGGATGGCCGCACGCGGTGCCCATCTGGAGCGGCTCAAGGCCTTGCTTGACCAGGGGAGACTGCTTTTGGCCGGTCCTTGTCCTGCCATTGACGCCGAGGACCCCGGCCCGGCCGGCTTCAGCGGCAGCGTGGTGATCGCCAGTTTCGAGGACCAGGCCGCGGCGCGGGCCTGGGCCGACGCCGACCCGTACGTGGCGGCAGGCGTGTATACCCGGGTGGACGTCCGCCCGTTCCGCAAGGTGCTGCCATGAACCGGGTCGAGCAGATCCGCTCGGCCCTGCAGGCCGCCTTCCACCCGGACCTGCTGGAGGTGGAGGATGACAGCCATCGCCATGCCGGCCACGCCGGCGCCCGGGACGGGCGGGGCCATTTCAACGTGACCGTGGTCAGTGCCGCCTTCGCCGGCAAGGGCCCGTTGGCGCGTCACCGCGCGGTCTACGCGGCCGTGGGCGAGATGATGCAGACCGATATCCATGCGCTGTCGATCAAGGCGCTGACGCCGGCCGAGGCCGCGGGCGGCTGAACGTCGCGATCGGTACCTGGCCGGGACAGCCGATGTCCCGGTTCATTCCGGGCGGCATTACAAAAGGTTTACAAACGCCAGTGAAAACGTTTACATTCCGCACAACCCCGGTGCGGAGGGCGTGACGGTGGCGAAGTCGGCAATCACCATCAAGGATGTTGCCCGAGAGGCGAACGTCTCCGTCGCCACGGTGTCGCGTGCGCTCAATGGCCATGACAACGTCGCCGAGCCGGTCCGCCAGCTGGTGCTGGAAGTGGCCCGTCGCCTGCGCTACACCCCGCATGCCGCCGCCCGCAGCCTGAGCAGCCGCAGCACCCAGACCGTCGGCGTGGTACTGCCGGACCTGTACGGCGAATTCTTCTCCGAGCTGATGCGTGGCATCGACGGCGTTGCCAGCGCGCATCGCCGGCACCTGCTGGTGTCCAGTTTCCACGGTGAGCCGCAGCAGCAGGGTTCGGTGCTGCAGGCCATGCGTGGTCGCGTGGATGGCCTGCTGGTGCTGTCGCCCTATGCGGGGGATGCCTCGGCACTGCTGGACCAGTTGCCGGCGGACATCCCGACGGTGCTGATCAATACCCCGATCACCGACGGCAGCCATCCGGTCTTCAGCATCGACGACCATGCCGGCGCGCTGGCCATGACCGGGCACCTGCTGGCGCAGGGCTACCGCAGCATCGCCTTCATCGGCGGCCCCGAGCGCAACCACGATGCGCGCGAACGCCTGCGCGGGTTCCGCGATGCGCTGGCCACCGCCCCCCAGGCGATTGAATCCATCGAGCTGCCCGGGGCCTTCGACGAAGCCTCCGGCTACGAGGCCGGCCGCGCCCTGCTGGCGCGGCCGCGCCTGCCTGAAGCGGTGTTCGCCGCCAACGACATGATGGCGCTGGGCTGCCTGTATGCCTTCCAGCAGGCCGGCGTGCGCGTGCCTGAGCAGGTGGCGCTTGCCGGCTATGACGACATTCCCCTGGCGCGCTTTGTTCACCCGTCCTTGACGACGATGCAGGTGAGCATCGCCGGGCTTGGAGAGCAGGCGATGTCCCACCTGCTGCAGCGGATTCGGGAACCGGGGTCGCAACAGACGCCCGGCCTGATGTTGGTTCCAAGCCTTGTCGTGCGCGACTCCACGGCACGCACGGCGCCACTTGACCCGGCAAGAGACCGGGGTTGAGCCACTCATAACACTTACCGCGGGTCATGCCGCTACCTTGGGAGAGGTAAAACATGTACAGGATTGCTCGGAAGTCCACCCCCACACGCAAGCTGCTGAGCTGCGCGCTGGCCAGTTGCCTGTTGCTCGGCGCTGCCCCGGCCTTCGCCCAGAGCACCGCGGCCACCATCCGTGGCCAGGTGATGGCTGATTCCAGCCCGGCTGCACAGGCGCAGGTTACGGCCACCAACATCGCCACCGGCCTGAGCCGCAGTGTGCAGAGCACGGCGAGCGGCAGCTACTCGCTGGCCGGCCTGCCGCCAGGCACCTACCGCGTGGAGGTCAATGCCGGCGGCAAGACCAGCACGCAGAACATCACCGTGCAGGTCGGCCAGACCGCCACGGTGAACCTGGGCGTCGGCGGCGTCGGTGAAACCACGGCCGGCGGCGCAGCGACCACGCTGGACGCGGTGCAGGTGGTCGCGCAGGCGCCGATCGAAACCAAGACCTCGGAGATCGCCACCTACATCACGCCGCGCCAGATCGAGGCGCTGCCGCAGGGCACCCGCAACTTCCTGGCCTTCGCCGACACCGTGCCGGGCATGGCGTTCGAACAGAACCCGGCCAATGGCTCGACCAAGCTGCGCGGTGGCGTGCAGAACGCCAACAACGTCAATGTGTACATCGACGGCATCGGCCAGAAGAACTACGTCACCCAGGGTGGCATCACCGGGCAGGACGCCAGCCGCGGCAACCCGTTCCCGCAGCTGGCGATCGGCGAGTACAAGGTCATCACCTCCAACTACAAGGCCGAGTACGACCAGATCAGCTCGGCAGCGGTGACGGCGGTGACCAAGTCGGGCACCAATGAGTTCAAGGGCTCGTTCTTCTGGGACTACACCAACCAGGATTGGCGCGAGCCGCGCGAGAGCGAGAAGGACGCCGGCAAGACCCGCTCGGGCGAGAAGCAGTACGGCGCTGCCTTCGGTGGCCCGATCGTCAAAGACAAGGCGCACTTCTTCGTGACCTACGAGGCCAAGGAGTACAACGCGCCGCAGGACCTGAGCCCGGGCGAGGGGCGTATTGCCGGTGACCTGCCACAGGCCTGGCGCGACCAGCTCGGTGCAACCTCGACGCCGTTCAAGGAAGACCTGTACTTCGGCAAGCTGGACTGGTCGATCAACGAGGAGAACCTCGTCGAGCTGACCTACAAGCGCCGCGAGGAGAGCGAGATCGGCAACGTCGGCGGGCAGAGCGCGCGCAGCTACGGCACCGATACCGGCGTCAACGAGGACCGCTACGACCTGCGTTGGCAGTTCTCCAACGCCAACTGGCTCAACGACGCCCACCTGACCTACGAGAAGGCGTTCTGGACCAAGGCGCCGGTCAACATGGCCAACGGCATGGTGCTGACCGATGGCTCCGGCGATGACGGCAAGCAGATCTACCGCATCGGTGGCGGCGAAGGTGGCCTGCAGGACAAGGGCCAGAAGGGCTGGTCGTTCCAGAACGACACCACCTTCTTCGGCTGGGAAGGCCACACCGTCAAGTTCGGCGTGAAGTACAAGCAGGTCGACCTGGACACCATCGAGCAGCAGCCCTACAACCCGCAGTTCTACTACGACATCCACCAAGGTGGCGCGGTGCCGTACTTCGTGCGCTTCGGCAGTGCCGCGATGGGCACCGACGGTGGCTCGGTGACCTCCAAGAACAAGCAGTTCGGCCTGTACATCCAGGATGACTGGGATGTCACCGAGCGCCTGACCCTGAACCTGGGCCTGCGCTGGGACTACGAGAAGACCCCGTCCTACCTGGACTACGTGACCAGCGGCGACGTGCTGGCCGCGCTGTCGGCGGTGGACACGCGCGCAGGAAACGCACCGGGCCAGACCTACGCGCAGTCGCTGGCGCTGGGCGGCATCGACGTCAACCGCTACATCAGCACCGGCAACAACCGCAAGCCGTTCAAGGATGCGATCCAGCCGCGCCTGGGCTTCTCCTATGACCTGACCGGTGACGAACGCCATGTGATCTTCGGCGGCATCGGCCGTTCCTACGACCGCAACCTGTTCGACTACCTGCAGCTGGAGCGCAGCAAGGCGACCTTCCCGACCCGGCGCTTCAAGATCAACTCGCCCGGCCACGCCTGCGACCTGAGTGCCTCGGACTGCCTGGACTGGAGCCCGCAGCTGCTGGATCGCGACTACCTGATGTCGCTGGTCAATTCCACCGACGCCGGTCGCGAAGTGTGGATGTTCGACAACGACCTGAAGACGCCGTACTCCGACCAGATCAGCCTGGGCATCCGCGACAGCTTCAACCTGGGCGGGCTGGACTGGAACAGCTCGGCCACCGTGCAGCACACCCGCTACAAGGACGGCCTGCTGATCATGCGCGGCAACCGCTACCCCGACGGTGGCGTGTTCGCGCCGAACGGCAGCCCGTGGTCCGCGCCCGGCCTGCCGGGCATGGGCAGCCTGATCGTGGCCACCAACGGCTTCGAGTCCAAGAGCACCGCCCTGCTGCTGAGCCTGGACAAGCCGTACACGTCCGAGAGCCCGTGGAACGTCAACGTGGCCTACACGCTGACCGATGCCAAGCAGAACATCCACGAGAAGGACCCGGTCTATGGCTGGTACTTCACCCAGGGTGGCTGGTACGACGGTGCCTGGACGCCGCGCCATCGCCTGGTGATCAGCGGCTTCACCGACCTGCCGTGGGGCATGAGCGTGTCCGGCAAGCTGACCCTGGCCAGCAAGATCAAGCGCTGGGACATCGACGGCACGGCGGCCTACGGTGGCTACGAGCGTCCGCACAGCTGGGAACCGGACGGCACGCTGGGCTTCAAGCAGTTCGACCTGTCGCTGACCAAGACTTGGGACACCGGCACCGACCTGAAGCTGAAGATGCGCGCCGACCTGCTCAACGCCTTCAACTGGACCAACTGGGGCGGTTACGGCATCAACTGGGATACCGGCGTGATCAACAGCTGGGACCAGTACCAGACCCGGACCTTCAAGCTGTCCTTCGGCCTGGACTGGTAAGTCGCATCCCCGGCCGCCCGCGTGGCGGCCGGGGCCTCCACACGCGCCACATTGACCATCAAGGGCAGGTGGCGACCTGATTCCTCTACAACGGATGTCGTCTTGAGCATGTCACGTAGCCCCCGGTTGTTCGCTGGCTTGGCCACTGGTTTCGCGCTGGCGGTGCTGGCGGGGTGTGGCAAGGCGCCGGAGCCGCCGATGCCGAAGGTGTTGCCGCAGGTGATCCTGGTCGAGGCGGACCTGCCGCCACGGCCGATGAAGCCGGAACTGCCGCCGTTGTTCGATGACATCGAGCGGCGCACGTTCCAGTTCTTCTGGGATACGACCAACGAGCAGAACGGGCTGACCCCGGACCGCTATCCGTCGCGGCCGTTCGCCAGCGTGGCGTCGGTGGGCTTTGCGCTGACCGCCTATCCGGTGGGCATCAAGAACGGTTGGGTCAGCCGCAACCAGGCGGTCGACCGCACCCTGCTGACGCTGAAGTTCTTCCGTGACCTGCCTTCCGGGCCGCAGCGTACCGGCAAGGCCGGGTACAAGGGGTTCTTCTACCACTTCCTGGACATGCAGGAAGGTCGCCGCTACGACAGCTGGGTCGAGCTTTCCAGCGTGGATACCGCGCTGCTGATGATGGGCGTGCTGTTCGCGCAGTCCTACTACGACGGCGAGGACCCGCGCGAGAAGGAGATCCGCCAGATCGCCGACACGCTGTACAAGCGCGTGGACTGGCAGTGGCTGCAACGCAACAAGCCGCTGGTCTCGATGGGCTGGTTCCCGGAGAGCGGCTTCATCCAGCATGACTGGATGGGCTACAACGAGGCGATGATGCTGTACGTGCTGGCGCTGGGCTCGCCCACCCATCCGGTCGAGCCGGACGCCTGGACCGTGTGGACCCGTACCTACGACAACGACTGGGGCGTCTACCAGGGCCAGGAATACCTGTCCTTCGGGCCGCTGTTCGGCCACCAGTACAGCCACGTCTGGATCGACTTCCGCGACATCCAGGACGCGTACATGCGCGAGCGCGGCATCGACTATTTCCTCAACACCCGGCGCGCGACGCTGGCCCAGCGCGAGTACGCCATCGAGAACCCGATGCAGTGGAAGGACTACGGCGACAACGTCTGGGGCCTGACCGCCGGCGACGGGCCGCAGAACACCACCCAGGAGTACAAGGGCGAGCAGCGCCAGTTCCGCCATTACTCCTCGCGCGGCGCGGGCCTGCGCGAGAACTTCGATGACGGCACCATCGTGCCGTCGGCGGCGATCTCCTCGTTGCCGTATGCGCCGGAGGTGGTGATCCCGGCCACCGTGGAGATGCACAAGCGCTACGGCGACTACCTGTACTCCAGCTACGGGTTCCTGGATTCGTTCAACCCGAGCTTCAACTACGACATCCCGCTCAAGACCGGGCGCACCATCCCCGAGCGTGGCTGGGTGGCCAGCGATTACATCGCCATCGACCAGGGGCCGATCCTGCTGGGCATCGCCAACTACCGCGACGAGTTCGTGTGGGACGTGATGAAGAAGAACCCGTATGTCCGCAAGGGATTGGAGCGGGCGGGCTTCACCGGTGGCTGGCTGGCGCCGGAGGACAGCTTCCAGCCCCTGCAGAAGGACGACCGCGCGGCGTCGGCCCGCGCCACCGGCATCGCCGAATCGCGCGCTGCCGCCGCGGCCGAACAGAAGGCCGCGGCGGGCAACCCGCCGGCCTCCAAGCCGCAGCAGTGACATGCCGTCGATGATCCGCGCGCTGCTGCTGTTGTGCCTGTCCGGCGTGCTGGTTGGCTGCGGCGGCACGCCGCAGGACGGCACCACGCTGCGCTTCTGGGCGATGGGCCGCGAAGCGGAAGTGGTGGGCGAGCTGCTGCGCGAGTTCGAGGTGGAGAACCCGGGCATCCACGTCGAGGTGCAGAACATCCCGTGGACGGCGGCGCATGAAAAGCTGTTGACCGCCTATGCCGCCGAAGGGCTGCCCGATGTCTGCCAGCTCGGCAACACCTGGATCGCCGAGTTCGCCACGCTGCAGGCGCTGGAGCCGCTGCAGGCCCGGGCGGACGCCTCGTCCGTGGTGGATCAGGCTGATTACTTCCCCGGTATCTGGGACACCAATGTGGTCGACGGGCAACTGGTCGGCATCCCGTGGTACGTGGACACGCGCCTGCTGTTCTACCGCAAGGACCTGCTGCGCCAGGCCGGCTACGACCACCCGCCGCGCACCTGGGCCGAGTGGGAGCAGGCCAACGCCGCGCTGAAGAAGCTGATGGGCGACAAGGGTTACCCGGTGTTGATGCCGCTCAACGAGTTCGAGCCGCAGCTGTCCTTCGCCCTGCAGCAGGACGATGGGCTGCTGCGTGACCACGACACGCGCGGCAATTTCCGCAGTTCTGGCTTCCGGCGCACGCTGGCCTTCTACGACAACATGTTCGAGCAGGGCTGGGCGCCGAAGATGTCCGAGACGCAGATCTCCAACGTCTGGGACGAGTTCTTCCGTGGCTTCACCGCGTTCTACCTGTCCGGGCCCTGGAACATCCGCGAGTTCCGCCAGCGCCAGCCCCCTGGCCTGGACGGGGAGTGGGGAACCACCCCGTTGCCCGGCCCGGACGGCCCCGGTGCCGGTATCGCCGGCGGCACCAGCCTGGTGGTGTTCCGCGCCTCGCAGAAAAAGGAGGCGGCGTGGAAGCTGATCGAGTTCCTGTCGCGCCCGGACATCCAGCAGCGCTTCTACACCGTCATCGGTGACCTGCCGCCACGGCGCAGTGCGTGGCAGTCGCCGGAGCTGACCGACGATCCACTCACCGCGGCATTCGCCGACCAGTTGGAGCGGGTCAAACCGACGCCCAAGGTGCTGGAGTGGGAACGCATCGCACAGCAGATGCGGGTGGTCACCGAGCAGGTGGTGCGCGGTGGCCTGCCGCAGGACAAGGCGGTGGAACAGCTGGACCAGCAGGTCGACGAGATCCTGGCCAAGCGCCGCTGGATCGTTGAACAGCAGGCCGGCGCCAACGCGGCGGGGGCAGGGCAATGAAGCAGCGTTCGCTCGTTGGCTGGGTATTCGCCGCGCCGGCGCTGATCGTGATCGGCGTGTTCTTCGGGTTGCCGGTGCTGTCGGCACTGGCGCTGAGCCTGACCGACTTCGACCTGTATGCACTGGCCGACCCGCACAACCTGCGTTTCAACGGGCTGGGCAACTACATCGACCTGCTGCAGACACCGATGTTCTGGAAGTCGCTGGGCAACACCGCGTACTTCGTGGTGCTGGGCGTGCCGCTCTCCATCGCGGTGTCGCTGGGCGCGGCGATGCTGCTCAATGCGCCGGCGAGCCGTTTCAAGGCGTTGTTCCGCACCGCCCTGTTCGCCCCGGTGGTGACCACGCTGGTGGCGGTGGCGGTGATCTGGCGTTACCTGTTCCACACCCGCTACGGGCTGGTGAACTGGGGCCTGGGCCAGGTCGGCATCAATCCGGTGGATTGGCTGGGTGACCCGCGCTGGGCGATGCCGACCATCATCCTGTTCGCGGTCTGGAAGAACTTCGGCTACAACATGGTGATCTTCCTGGCCGGCCTGCAGGCGATCCCCAGGGACCTGTACGAGGCCGCGCGCATCGACGGGGCCACGCGCTGGCAGCAGTTCCTGCACATCACCCTGCCGATGTTGGGGCCGGTGTTGCTGGTGGTGGGCGTGATCACCGTGTCCGGCTATTTCCAGCTGTTCGCCGAGCCCTACGTGATGACCCGCGGCGACCCGCTGCAGAGCACGGTCAGCGTGCTGTATTTCATGTTCGAGGAAGGCTTCAAGTGGTGGAACCTGGGGCGCGCTTCGGCCGTGGCGTTCCTGCTGTTCCTGATCATCCTGGCGGTGACCACGCTGATGCTGCGCTTCGGCAAGCGCAAGGAGCTGGTATGAGCCGGGAGATCGGGCAATCGCGTTGGCATGCGTGGTGGATCAACGGCGCGCTGGCGGTGCTGGCGGTGATCAGCTTGGCGCCGCTGGCCTGGATGCTGTCGGTGTCGTTCATGCCCAGCGGGCAGGCCTCGCAGTTCCCGCCACCGTTGCTGCCCGCGCACGCCACGCTGGCCAACTACCACGCGCTGGCCAGCCGCACCGGCATGGGCGGCAACTTCCTCAACAGCCTGGTCGTGTCGCTGGGCATCACGCTGGGGTCGCTGCTGTTCAACACCCTGGCCGGCTACGCCTTCGCCAAGCTGCGCTTTGCCGGGCGCGAACGGGTGTTCCAGATGCTGCTGGCGGCGCTGGTGATCCCGGCGCAGGTGGCGATGCTGCCGCTGTTCCTGCTGATGAAGCAGATGGGGTTGGTCAATACGTTCGGCGGCGTGGTGATCCCGGCGCTGGCCAGCGTGTTCGGCATCTTCCTGGTGCGCCAGTACGCGCGCTCGATCCCCGATGAACTGCTGGAGGCGGCGCGCATCGATGGGGCCAGCGAGGCACGGATCTTCTTCCAGATCGTGTTGCCGATGCTCAAGCCGGTGCTGGTGACGTTGGCCATCTTCACCTTCATGGGCGCGTGGAACGACTTCATGTGGCCGTTGATCGTGCTCACCGACCAGGAGCACTACACGCTGCCGGTGGCGCTGGCCAGCCTGTCGCGCGAGCACATCCAGGACGTGGAGATGATGATGGCCGGCGCGGTGGTCACGGTGCTGCCGGTGTTGCTGCTGTTCCTGGTGTTGCAGCGGTATTACATCCAGGGCTTGTTGCTGGGCAGCGTCAAGGGCTGAGCGCCGGCGGTGGTACTTCCGTCTGCAACCAGCGTCGTTCGGAACAGGGAACTTTGCGAAAATCCGACGCCTGCCGTCGATCGTGATTCGGGATTCTGGTGATGAACAAGCGTTATGCCGTGGGCCTGTTGGCCACCTTGCTGCTGGGGGCAGCCTCACCCGGCAGCACGACGGTGCTGGCCAGCTTCGATGACATCGGGGCGTGGCAGCTGATCACCTCGCCGCAGGTGAGTGGTTCGTTGCGGCCGGTGGCCGGTGGCAACGGCCGCGCCCTGTGCCTGGACTACGACTTCCACGAGGTGTCCGGTTATGCAGGCATCCGCCGCAAGCTCGATGTCAGCTGGCCGGAGAATTACCAGGTCTCGTTCGACCTGCGCGGCGATTCGCCGGCCAACGACCTGCAGTTCAAGCTCATCGACGCCAGCGGCGACAACGTCTGGTGGGTGAACAGGACCGGCTATGCGTTCCCGAAGAACTGGACGCGCGTGGAATACCGCAAGCGTCACATCGACAAGGCCTGGGGCCCGGACCCGGACCGCACGCTGCGGCGCAGCGCCGCGGTGGAGTTCACCATCTACAGCAAGGTCGGTGGACGCGGCACGGTCTGCTTCGACCGCCTGACGCTGCAGCCGCTGCCCAAGGAGGACACCTCGCCGCTGCAACCGGTGGTGCTGGCCGACACCGCGACCGCGCTGCAGCAGCGCATCGCCGACGGCAAGCCGGACACGATGTGGATCAGCGGCGGCGTCAAGCAGCAGACCATCAGCCTGGACCTGGGCAAGGTGCGCGAGTTCGGCGGCGCGGTGGTGCAATGGGTGCCCGGCCTGCAGGCCTCGCGCTACGTGGTTCAGGCCTCGCGCGATGGCCGCGACTGGCATCCGGTGCGCGAGGTGACCACCGGCGGAGGCGGTCGCGACTGGCTGGCCCTGCCGGACACCGAGGCGCGCTACCTGCGCTTCGACCTGCAGGATGGCCCGAACTGGCGTTATGGCATCCGTGACATCTCGCTCAAGCCGCTGGCCTTCGCGGCGACTCCGAATGATTTCATCCGCTCGGTGGCGGCCGACCTGCCGCGCGGTTTCCTGCCGCGCGGCTTCACCGGTGAGCAGCCTTACTGGACGCTGCTGGGGCTGGACGGTGGCCGCGAGCAGGCGTTGATGGGCGAGGACGGCGCGGTGGAGGCGGTGAAGTCCGGCTTCAGCGTCGAGCCCTTCGTGCTGAGCGACGGCAAGGTGGTCAGCTGGGCGGACGTGACTGGCAGCCAGAGCCTGCAGGATGGCTATCTGCCGATGCCAACGGTGCAGTGGCAGCATGCGGACTTCGGGCTGCAGGTCAGCAGTTTCGTGCAGGGACGGCCGGAGCAGGCGCAGCTGGTCACGCGCTACCGGCTGCACAACCCGGGCAAGACGGGTCGGGAGTACACCCTGGCGTTGGCGGTGCGTCCGTTCCAGGTCAATCCGCCCACGCAGTTCCTCAACACGGTGGGCGGGGTGAGCCGGATCGAGCGCCTGGCGGTCAAGGGCAACCAGGTCGAGGTCAACGGCGTGCCGCGCGTGTTCGCGATGACCGCCCCGGACAAGGCCTTCGCCAGTACCTTCGACGGCAAGCTGGACGTCACGCATCTGGCAGACAAGACCCTGCCCGCCGATACCGAGGTGCGCGATGCCACCGGGCTGGCCTCCGGTGCGTTGCTCTACACCTTCAAGCTGGAGCCCGGCGAGAGCCGCGAGGTGGCGCTGGTGTTGCCGCAGGTCGGTGACTGGCGGCCACCGGCCGGGTTCGACGTGGACAAGGCGCAGCAGCAGGTGGCTGCACAGTGGCGGCAGAAGCTGGACCAGGTGCGGTTGCAGGTGCCGGCGGCGGGCCAGCCGCTGGCCGACACCGTGCGCACCGCCCTGGCGCACATGCTGATCTCGCGGGTCGGGCCGAGCCTGCAGCCCGGCACGCGCTCCTACGCACGCAGCTGGATCCGCGATGGCGCGATGATTTCCGAAGGCCTGCTGCGCATGGGCCGCGACGACGCGGTGCGGCAGTACGTGGACTGGTACGCGCCGTACCAGTTCGAGAGCGGCATGGTGCCGTGCTGCGTGGATGCCCGTGGCAGTGACCCGGTGCCGGAGAACGACAGTCACGGCGAACTGATCTACACCATCGCCGAGTACTGGCGGCATACCGGCGACCTGCAGTTCCTGCAGCGGATGTGGCCGCACGTGCAGGGCGCCTGGAAGTACATGGAGCAGCTGCGCCTGAGCGAGCGCACCGAGGACAACCGGGCCCGCAATCCGGGCTTCTACGGGATGATGCCGGCCTCGATCAGCCACGAAGGCTATTCGGCCAAGCCGGTGCACTCGTACTGGGACGACTTCTGGGCGTTGCGCGGCTACAAGGATGCGGCGGACATCGCCGTTGCGCTGGGGCTGGAAGAGGACGCGGCGATGATGGCGGCCTCCCGCGACGCGTTCCGCCAGGACCTGGACCAGTCGTTGCGGGCCAGCATGCAGGCACATGGCATCGACTTCCTGCCCGGGTCGGTGGAGCTGGGGGACTTCGATGCCACCTCGACCACCATCGCGCTGGCACCGGGCGGCGAGCAGGGCCGCCTGCCGCAGCCCGCGCTGGACAACACCTTCGAACGCTACTGGAGCGAGTTCGAGGCGCGTCGTGACGGCAAGCGGCAGTGGAAGGACTACACGCCCTACGAATGGCGCAATGTCGCGGCCTTCGTGCGCCTGGGTTGGCGTACCCGCGCCTGGGCGGCGACCGAGTTCTTCTTCAAGGACCGCGCGCCGCAGGGCTGGAACCAATGGGCCGAAGTGGTGTCCTCGACGCCCCGCAAGCCGTTCTTCGTCGGCGACCTGCCGCACGCCTGGGTGGCCTCGGATTTCGTGCGCTCGGCGTTGGACATGTTCGCCTACAAGCGCGAGGTGGACGATGCGATCGTGCTGGCGGCCGGCGTGCCCGCGGACTGGCTGGCGGGGAAGGGCATCGCCATCGACGGTCTGCGGACCTCGCATGGCACGGTGAAGTACGCCCTCGCGCGCAGTGACCGCAAGCTGACCCTGCAGGTGCCGGAGGGGCTGCGCTTGCCGGCCGGCGGCCTGGTGCTGCCGTGGCCGTATGAGGGTGCGCCGGGCGAGGCCAGCATCAATGGGGAGCCGGCCGCCTGGGAAGGGCGCGAACTGCGCATCACCCAATTGCCGGCCAAGGTGGAGATCGACGTGCCCGCCGACCAGCGTCGCGGCGAGCGTGCGCGCCGCTGAAACAACTGGCAGGGATTGCCCCGATACGCGCACCGCCCTGCACAAAGAAAAACTGCGCCCCGAACACCGGGGCGCAGTGAAGTAGACGGAGGGAGAGGGAGATCTGCCGTCGTACTTGGAAAACTCAGCCTGCGCGTGCCTGCCTGACGATCGCCGCGGCGGCGGCGGCGGACCGCTTCACTTCGTCCCACTGGCCAGCGCGGATCCAGCTGTCGGCCACCATCCACGAGCCACCGATGCACACCACGTTCTTCTGCGCGAGGTAATCGGCGGCGGTGGCTTCGGTGATGCCACCGGTCGGGCACAGCTTCAGCTCGGGGATCGGGCCGGCCACGCCCTTGATCATCGCCAGCCCGCCCACGGCGGTGGCCGGGAACAGCTTGCAGATGCGGAAACCACGGGCAAGCAGGGCCAACAGCTCGGTCGGCGACGCCGCGCCCGGCACCACTGGCAGCGGGGCGGTGGCCAGCGCATCGGCCATGTGCGCCGGGGTGCCCGGGGTGACCAGGAAGTCGGCGCCGACGTCGATGGCCTGGCGCATCTGCTCGACCGTCAGCACGGTGCCGGCACCGACGACCACGTCGGGCAGCTCGCGCTTGAGCATGGCCAGCGCGTCCATCGCCACCGGGGTGCGCAGGGTCAGTTCGATGGCCGGCAGGCCACCTTCCAGCAGCGCGGTGCTGACCGCGCGTGCCTGGTCCAGGGTATGGACGGTAACCACCGGCAGGATGCCGGCGGCGCTCAGCAGCTGCTCGGCGCGATCCTGGTACTGGGCAATGCTCATCGTGTTCCTCTCAATGCAGCGGAAGCGTGCCGCGGGCGGCACGCGGAATCAGGCGTCCTTGGCTTCGTGCGGCGCAGCGGCGGCCGCGGCGTCGTGGCCAAGCTCGTATTCGGCGTCGTAGTCCCAGGTGCTGCCATCGGGGTGAGCCGGGCCGCAGGAGATCGACACCGCGCCCTGGTCGGCGGGGCCGACGATGCGGCGGTTCATCGCGAACAGATTGCGTCCCATGTCATTGCCGGCCGGCGCGGTGTTGGCGGCGATGCCGCGCGCGGCCCATTCGGCGGCGTCCACCAGCACTTCCAGCGTGCCGGCCTCGCCGTCCAGGCGGATGATGTCGCCCTCGCGCACGCGGGCGATCGGGCCACCGCGCGCGGCTTCCGGGGTGACATGGATCGCGGCGGGGATCTTGCCCGAGGCACCGGACAGGCGGCCATCGGTGACCAGCGCAACGCGGCGTCCCTGGTTCTGCAGCAGGCCCAGCAGCGGCGCCAGCGAATGCAGTTCCGGCATGCCGTTGGCGCGCGGGCCCTGGAAGCGGACCACGGCGACGAAGTCGTGCGGCAGCGCACCGGCGGCGTGCAGCTTGTTCAATGCCTGCGGTGCATCGACGACCACGGCCGGGGCCTCGATGGTGCGGTACTGCGGCTTCACCGCCGACAGCTTGATCAGCGACTTGCCGAGATTGCCCTTGAGCAGGCGCAGGCCGCCCTGTGCTTCGAACGGATCGGCCGCCGGGCGTACCACTTCCAGGTCCGCGCTCTCGGTTACGGTCGGTGCGTAGACGACCTGGCCATCGATCAGGCGCGGTTCCTGCGCGAAGGCGCGCATGCCGCCAGCGGCGACCGTGGCCAGGTCATCGTGCATCAGGCCCGCGTCCATCAGTTCACGGAACACGAAGGCCGGGCCGCCGGCCGCGGCGAAGCGGTTCACGTCGGCTTCGCCGTTGGGGTACACGCGGGCCAGCAGCGGCACGATCTGCGAGAGCTGGTCCATGTCGTCCCAGCTCAGCACGATGCCGGCGGCACGGGCCACCGCGATCCAGTGGATGGTGTGGTTGGTCGAGCCGCCGGTGGCCATCAGCGCGACGACGGCATTGACGATGGCGCGCTCGTCGATCAGGTGGCCGAGCGGGCGGAAGTCCTGGCCCAGCGCGCTGATCTCCAGCGCGCGCGCGGTGGCTTCGCGGGTCAGCGCATCGCGCAGCGGCAGTTCCGGGTTGACGAACGAGGCGCCCGGCAGCTGCACGCCCATCGCTTCCAGCAAAACCTGGTTGGAGTTGGCGGTGCCATAGAAGGTGCAGGTGCCCGGGGCATGGTAGGAGTCCGATTCGGCTTCCAGCAGTTCCTCGCGGGTGGCTTCGCCGGCGGCGTAGCGCTCGCGGACCTCGGCCTTCTTCTTGTTCGGGATGCCCGGGGTCATCGGGCCGGCCGGCACGAACACCGCCGGCAGGTGGCCGAAGGCCAGCGCGCCGATCAGCAGGCCGGGCACGATCTTGTCGCACACGCCCAGGTAGATCGTGCTGTCGAACATGTCATGGCTCAGCCCGATGGCGGTGGACTGGGCGATCACGTCGCGCGAGAACAGCGACAGCTCCATGCCGCCGCGGCCCTGGGTGACGCCGTCGCACATCGCCGGCACGCCGCCGGCCACCTGCGCGGTCGCGCCGAGTTCACGGGCGGCGCTGCGGATCAGCTCGGGGTAGTGCTCGAACGGCTGGTGCGCCGAGAGCATGTCGTTGTAGGCAGTGATGATGCCCAGGTTCGGGGTGACGTCGCCGCGCAGCCGGCCCTTGTCGGTCGGGCCACAGGCGGCGAAGGCGTGGGCCAGGTTGCCGCAGCTCAGGCGCGAACGGAACGGGCCTTCACGCAGGGCGGCGTCGATGCCGGCCAGGTAGGCCGCGCGCGACGGGGCGCTGCGCTGGCGGATGCGTTCGGTGATGGCGTGGATGGTCGGGTGCAGGCTCATTGGCTACCGGCTATGAGTTGAGGTCGGACGGTGTGCCGGCCTTGAAGGAAGGGGGACGGATGCCGGCAAGGCCGGCGCCCGCGATTACGGTGCCCAGTGGACGCGCAGTTTGTTTCCCGGTGCGTTGATCGCGGCCAGGATCGGGTAGGTGTGCACGTCGCCCGAGGCCAGCGCGGCCTCGAGCACCTCCAGCTTCTGCTTGCCGCGCAGCAGCAGCAGGCGATGGCGGATGGGGGCCAGGCCCTGCGGGGTGAGGGTGATGCGCAGGTGCCAGTCCTTGGCCACCGGGCAGCCGGTGGCGTCCAGCGCGGCATAGGCCTGGCGGCTCTGCAGCGCGCGGTCCAGGTCCTTCGAGCCGGGGAACAGCGAAGCGGTATGCCCGTCGTTGCCCATGCCCAGCACCACCAGCGTGGCCGGCAGCGCATGCTCGGCCAGCAGGTTGGCGGTGTGCACGCACTCGGCGATCGGCCGGCCGACCCGCACCAGCGGGTCGAAATGCGCGCCCTCGGCGAGCTTGAGGAAGCTGTTGCGCACCAGCCATGCATTGCTGTCATGGTCCTGCGGCGAGAGCCAGCGCTCGTCGGCCAGGCCCACGTCCACGCGCGCCCATTCCAGCGGCTGCTCGGACAGCATCTCGTACACCGGTGCCGGCGTGGTGCCGCCGGACAGGAGCATGCGGGCGCGGCCGTGCTGCTTGATGTCCTGTTGCAGGAAGCCCGCCATTTCCTTGGCTACGCTTTCGGTCCAGTCCTCGTCGTTGCCGTGGCGGACAAGCGTGATGCGGTCGGAAACAGCGGCGTTCATGCGGGGGTTCCTCGTGTAGCGTGCTGCAGGTCCAGCGCGTAGGCGGTGGCGCCGAGCAGGCCGGGGCAGGGGTGGACGATGGCCATCGACGGAATCTGCGACATCGTCGCAGTGAAACGGCCCTTGCTTTCGAAACGGGGGCGGAAGCCGGACAGCTGCAGTTGCTGCAGCAAGCGCGGCACCAGCCCGCCGGTCAGGAACACGCCATCCCAGGCGCCCTGCACCAGCACGGCATCGCCAGCCACGGCACCGAAGATCTCCAGGAACACTTCCACCGCACGGGTCGCGATCGCGTCGCCTGCGGCGGCGCGGGCCGTCACGTCCGACGGTGCCAGCTGGCCGGGGTCGACGCCGGTGATCTCGCTCAAGGCGCGGTGGATGTTGACCAGGCCCGGGCCACAGACCAGCCGTTCATTGGAAACCCGGCCGAACTGCGCCGAGAGGATCTCCAGGATGCGGATCTGCTCCGGGTTGGCCGGTGCGAAGCTGGTATGGCCGCCTTCGGTGGCGAGCGGGTAGTTGCGCCCGTCGCGCACCACCAGGCCGCCCACGCCCAGCCCGGTGCCCGGGCCGATCACGCAGTAGTTGCGGGGTTCGCCGGCCGGTGCCGGCTCCCAGCTGGCGCCGCCGATCTGCACCACGTCGGCCGGCCCCAGCAGCGCGATCGACATGGCCTGGGCGACGAAGTCGTTGATGAGGTGCAACTGCTCGAAACCCAGCTGGGCGGCGGTACGCGAGCGCGAGATCACCCACGGATGGTTGGTGATGCGTGCTTCGTCGCCATCCACGCGCCCGGCCACGGCGAACACGCCGCTGCTGGCAGTGGCGCCCTGCTCTTGCAGGTAGTGCGCGGCGGCATCGCCGAGCGAGCCGAACTGTGCGACCGGGTACTCGACGATGCTGCCCTGGTTCAACGGAGCGGCGAGGGAGAGGTCGGCCAGCGCGAAGCGGGCGTTGGTGCCGCCGATGTCGGCGACCAGGACCGTCGTCGACGCGCTCACGGCGCGTCCCCGTCTTCGGCCCTAGCCTCGGCGACGATGTCGCCCGGCAGGAAGTGGGCCGCGTCACGCGGGCCCCAGCTGCCGGCGGCGTACGGTTCCATCGCCTGGTCGGAAGCCTTCCAGGCGTCGCTGATGCTGTCGATCCAGGCCCAGGCCGCGCGCACTTCGTCGTCGCGCACGAACAGGGCGTGGTTGCCGTTGAAGGCGTCCAGGAACAGGCGCTCGTAGGCGATGCGACGGTGCAGGCCGGTCGGGACCGACAGTTCCAGTTCAAGCGGCTGCAGTTCCAGCGCGCCCCATTCCGGGCCGGCCAGCGAGCTCATCAGGCCGAGCTGGATGTTCTCCTGGGGCTGCAGCTGGAAGGTCAGGCGGTTGGCGCTGGCGTGGTGGCGGGTCGGGCGCTCGAACAGCCAATGCGTGACCGGCTTGAGGTTGACCTCGATGCGGGTGGTGCGCTCGGGCAGTCGCTTGCCGGTGACCATGTGGAACGGCACGCCGGCCCAGCGCCAGTTGTCGATGTGCGCGGTGACGCCGACGAAGGTTTCCGCTTCGCTGCCTTCCGGCGGCTGGTAGGCCTGCACCGGCTGGTCGTTGATGGTGCCGGCGGTGTAGCGGCCACGCACCGAATCCTTGGCCGCATGGCGGGCATCGAACGGGCGCAGGGCACGCAGTACCTTCACCTTCTCGTCGCGGATGCGGTCGGCTTCCAGCGAGGCCGGCGGCTCCATCGCCACCAGGCACAGCAGCTGCAGGATGTGGCTCTGGACCATGTCGCGCAGCGCGCCGGAGCGCGAGTAATAGGAGTCACGGCCATCCACGCCGTCGCTCTCGGCGACCATGATGTGCACGGACTCGATGTAGTTGCGGTTCCACACCGCCTCCAGCAGCGTGTTGCCGAAGCGCAGGGCCATCAGGTTCTGCACCGCGGCCTTGCCCAGGTAGTGGTCCAGGCGGAACACGCGGTCTTCGTCGATCCACTTGCCGATGGTCTGCAGGATCTCCTCGGCGCTGGCGCTGTCCGAGCCGATCGGCTTTTCCAGCATCAGCCGGTGCGGTGCCGCCAGCGCGCCCCCCAGGGCGAGCCCTTCGCAGGTGGAGATGTACAGGCCCGGCGGGATCGCCAGGTAGCTCACGCACCTGCGGTCGACCAGGTCCTTGACGGCCTCGGCCACCGACTCGGCGTTGCGCAGGTCCACCGAACGGTAGTCGATGCGGCGCAGCAGGTCGTTGATGTCTTCCTGGCGGGCCTGCGGCATGGCCTGCTCCAGGCGCGGGCGCAGGATGTCGTGGAACTTGGCGGTGTCGTGCGGCGACAGCGCCAGGGCACGAACCTTGAAGTCTTCCGGCAGCAGGCCATCGCCAAGCAGGCGCAACAGGGAGGGGAACAGGTAGCGCTGGGCCAGATCGCCTGTGGCACCGAACAGGAAGAGGGTATCGTGCATTTCTCGAGTTTCGTGTGCGGATGACATCGTTGTCAATTGTTTGTATTCAAGGAACTGGAGCCTTGGGCTGCTTGCGTCTGCCGGGGCCGGGGGAGGGGGCATTGCAGTCAATGCCAGTGCCGCGAACGCCGCGGTCCGCAGGGCGGAGCCGCATGTTCATCTGGGCTGGCAAATGGAAAAACGGAACCGGGATGTTGCCATATGAATATGCTTACTGTGCACACGGTTTCGGATGTATACGATTGCACTGTGCCAATGCGGGCATTGGCATGAAGTGATTTGCCCGTTTGCGGGCACAGTGCCGGATGTGGCGATGTCAACGAGGTGGTGATGGCCAAGGTGAGCTTCGAGGGTGTGCGCAAGGTCTACGACAACGGCCAGGTGGCCGTGCACGGGGCCAGTTTCGAGATCGCCGACGGCGAGTTGATGGTGCTGGTCGGGCCATCGGGTTGTGGCAAGTCCACACTGTTGCGGATGGTGGCCGGGCTGGAGGACATCAGCGCCGGCACGCTGCGCATCGGGGATCGTGTCGTCAACGACGTGGCTCCGAAGGACCGCGACATCGCCATGGTGTTCCAGAACTACGCGCTGTACCCGCACATGACCGTCGCCGAGAACCTGGCCTTCGGCCTGAAGCTGCGCGGCCATGACAAGGCCGAGGTGCAGCGCCGCGTGCAGGGCGCCGCCGACGCGCTGGGCCTGACGACGATGCTGGACAAGCTGCCGCGCGCGATGTCCGGCGGCCAGCGCCAGCGCGTGGCGCTGGGGCGTGCGCTGGTGCGCGAGCCGGAGGTGTTCCTGCTCGACGAGCCGCTGTCCAATCTGGATGCCAAGCTGCGCCATACCGTGCGCACCGAGATCGCCCAGCTGCATCGCAAGCTGGGCAGCACGATGATCTACGTCACCCACGACCAGGTCGAAGCGATGACGCTCGGACAGCGGATCGTGGTGTTGAACGAAGGCGTGATCCAGCAGATCGACACGCCGATGGCGCTCTACGACCGCCCGGCCAACCTGTTCGTGGCCGGCTTCCTCGGCAGTCCGGCGATGAACGTGCTGCGCGGCGTGCTGCACCAGGACGCGCAGGGGGCGGCCTGGTTGAGGCTGGGCGATGGCACCGAGGTGCCGCTGGGAGCGGCGATGGTCGCGCCGGAATGGGTGGGCCGCGACCTGGCGGTGGGCGTGCGGCCGGAGCACCTGCAGCCTGCCACCGGGGAGGGGGCGTTCGCCGCGCGGATCGAGGGTATCGAGCCGGTGGGCAACGAGATGTTCGTGAATCTGCGCCTCGGCGCGCAGGCGCTGGTCATCCGGGTGGCGCCGCAGGCCCTGCCGCAGGTCGGGCAGGAACTGCAGGTGGCGGTGAGGCCGTCGGCGCTGCACTTCTTCGATGCCGCCAGCGGCAATCGCATCGAGGCCCACGGGGCTGGTTGAGCCCCGGTACCCGGTTCAGCGCGCCAGGCCGTCCAGCAGCGGCATGATGTGGGCGTCCGCGTCGAGGACCTGCAGCGGGCCCTCGGCCATCTCCAGTGGCAGGACGGCCAGCGCCAGCACGCCAGCGCTACTGGCCACGCTGCCGATGGTGGCGCCGTTCTGGCTGACCGCGGTACCGGCTTCGGGCGTGGCCACGGTGTGCAGCAGGGCCAGCGAGCGCTTGGCCTTGCCCAGGAAATGGGTGCGGGCCACGATTTCCTGGCCGGGATAGCAGCCCTTCTTCACGCTGTAGGCGGCCAGCCGGTCCAGTCCCAGTTGCTGGGGCGTCCATTGCTCGCGCTGGGCATCCACCAATCGCGGCAGCCCGAAGCGCAGGTCGCTCTGCCGCCAGGCCAGCTCCTCGCCGGGGGTGGCGGCCGCGGTTGCCGGCCCGAGCAGCAGGGTGCGGGGCAGGGCCAGGCTGCCGACATCCAGCTCGACCACGTCACCGTCGCGCCGCGCGATCCGCGCACCATCGGCCTCGGTCGGGGCCTGCAGCGCCGCATTCACGCTCAGCGTGTCGGCATGGCTGACCACCACCTTGCGACGGAACACGAAGCGGCGCAGTTGCTCGGCGATGGCCGCCGCGCCGCCGTCGTGGCAGACCAGCAGCAGCTCCTGCGCATCCAGCCGCAGCAGCTGGAAGATGGCGATCACGCGGCCCTTGGCGGTCAGCCAGGCGCTCCATTGCCAATGGCCATCGGCCAGCGAAGGGATGTCGTTGGCGAACTGGGCTTGGGCGAAAGCGACCGCATCCGGGCCGGAAAGGCGCACGATCTGCGCCATGGCCAATGTGCGGAAACCGTTGAAAGCGGGGGCGAGGTTGTCAGACACGTGACTGGGGACTAAAATTTGTGCGTTGCGAGACCGACCATGATAGGCCAAACAACCCCCACTCCCGAGACCGAAGCTGAAGCCCCGTCGACCCCCGAGAAGCAGCCGCTTCCCGAGGCCACGCCGGTGCCGCAGGAAATCGGTGGTCGCGGCGGACTTGATCCGGTGCGATATGGCGATTGGGAAAAAAACGGGCGCTGCATCGATTTCTGAGCAGCGTTGAGCCAACGCGGCATTGTGCCGCCCAGCCGAGATAACGAGTCAGCGAATGGCGAACAGACCCCGCCCCCTTTCTCCGCACCTGCAGGTGTATCGCTGGCAGATCCAGATGGCCACCTCGATCCTGCATCGAGCCACCGGCATCATTCTGGCTGTCGGCGCCCTGATCATCGCAGGCGGTTTGCTCGCCCTGATGATGGGCCCTGAGTCCTGGAGCTGCTTCACCACCCACGCCAGCGCCTGGTACGGCAAGGTGATCCTGTTTGGCTGGAGCTGGTGCTTCGCCTACCACCTGTGCAATGGCATCCGCCACATCGTGCAGGACTTCGCCATCGGCTATGCCAAGCCCACCTTCATCCGCAGCAGCTGGATCTCGGTGATCGCCTCGCTGGTCATCACCGCCGCGATCTGGGCCTACGTCTGCATGGGAGCCGCCGCATGAGCAAGTTCCGTACCCCGCTCAAGAATGCACGCGGCCTGGGCAGCTCCAAGTCCGGCACCGAGCACTTCATCCACCAGCGCCTGACCGCCACCGCGCTGGTCGCGCTGACTATCTGGTTCCTGTGCCTGGTGCTGAGCCTGCTCGGCGCCGACTACGTCACCGCCGTGGAAACTGTTTCCAAGCCGTGGAATGCAATCCTGCTGGTCGGCTTCCTGGTCGCCATGTTCTGGCACGCCCAGCTTGGCCTGCAGGTGGTGCTCGAGGATTACATCCACAACTCGCTGATGGCCCTGGCCCTGCAGACCATGGTCAAGTTCGTCGCCGTGCTCGGCGCGATCGTCAGCATCTTCGCGGTCGCCCGCATCGCGCTTGGGAACTGATACATGTCCGCTTACAACATCACTGAACACAAGGTCGACATGGTGGTCGTCGGCGCTGGTGGCGCTGGCCTGCGTGCGACCTTCGGCCTGGCCCAGAAGGGCCTGCAGACCGTCTGCATCACCAAGGTCTTCCCGACCCGCTCGCACACCGTTGCAGCGCAGGGTGGCATCTCCGCCGCGCTGGCCAACATGGGCGAGGACGACTGGCGCTACCACTTCTACGACACCATCAAGGGCTCGGATTGGCTGGGTGACCAGGACGCCATCGAGTACATGTGCCGCGAGGCCATCCCGGCCATCATCGAGCTGGAACACTACGGCGTTCCGTTCTCGCGCACCGAAGAAGGCAAGATCTACCAGCGTCCGTTCGGTGGCATGACCACCAAGTACGGTGAAGGCCCGTCCGCGCAGCGTACCTGCGCCGCCGCCGACCGTACCGGCCACGCCATCCTGCACACCCTGTACCAGCAGTCGCTGGCGCACAACGCGCAGTTCATGATCGAGTACTTCGCACTCGACCTGATCTTCGACGACGAAGGCGTCTGCCGTGGCGTGCTCGCCCTGGACATGGCCGAAGGCACCCTGCACCTGTTCCGTTCGCAGGGCGTGGTGCTGGCCACCGGCGGCTATGGCCGTGCCTACTTCAGCGCTACCTCGGCGCACACCTGTACCGGTGACGGCGGTGGCCTGGTGGCCCGTGCCGGCCTGCCGCTGCAGGACATGGAATTCGTGCAGTTCCACCCGACCGGCATCTACGGTGCCGGCTGCTTGATCACCGAAGGCGTGCGAGGCGAGGGTGGCATCCTGCGCAACAGCAGCGGCGAGCGTTTCATGGAACGCTACGCACCGCATTACAAGGACCTGGCATCGCGCGACGTGGTGTCGCGTTCGATGACCATCGAAATCCGCGAAGGCCGCGGCGTCGGCGAGCACAAGGACCACATCCTGCTCGACCTGACCCACCTGGGCCCGGGCGTGATCGACAAGAAGCTGCCGGGCATCGCCGAGAGCGCCCGCATCTTCGCCGGCGTCGACGTGCACAAGCAGCCGATCCCGGTGATCCCGACCGTCCACTACAACATGGGTGGCATCCCGACCAACTACCACGGCGAAGTGGTGCGCAAGGTCGGCGACAACCCGGATGCCGTGGTGCCGGGCCTGTACGCCATCGGCGAAGCGGCCTGCGTGTCGGTGCACGGCGCCAACCGCCTGGGTTCGAACTCGCTGCTCGACCTGGTGGTGTTCGGTCGCGCCGTGGCCAACCGCTGCGCCGAGACGATCAAGCCGGGTGCCTCGCACAAGACCCTGCCGTCCGATGCCTGCGACAAGGCGCTGGGCCTGCTGGACAAGCTGCGCCACGCCAATGGCGATACGCCGACCGCCGTCATCCGTGACCGCATGCAGCGCACGATGCAGGCCGACGCTGCCGTGTTCCGCACCAGCAAGACGCTGGAGGAAGGCTGCAAGAAGATGGCCGAGGTGTTCGACTCGTTCCAGGACGTCAAGGTTTCCGACCGTTCGCTGGTCTGGAATTCGGACCTGATCGAGACCTACGAACTGAACAACCTGCTGCTCAACGCCGTTGCGACCATCAACTCGGCCGAACAGCGCAAGGAAAGCCGCGGCGCCCACGCGCACGAGGACTTCCCGGACCGCGACGACGTCAACTGGCAGAAGCACACGCTGGTCACCGTCGACGACAAGGGCAAGTGCAGCTTCGACTACCGTCCGGTGCACATGTACACGCTCAGCGATGACGTGTCCGTCGTGCCGCCGAAGCCGCGCGTCTACTGATCCGGGGAACCTACGAACATGGCTGAATTTGCACTTCCGAAGAACTCCCGGATCACCAAGGGCAAGCACTTCCCCGCCAAGGGCGGCGCGAAGAACACGCGCACCTTCAAGATCTACCGCTGGAGTCCCGACGACGACCAGAATCCGCGTACCGACACCTACGAGATCGACCTCGATGCGTGCGGCCCGATGGTCCTGGACGCGCTGATCAAGATCAAGAACGAGATCGACCCGACCCTGACCTTCCGTCGCTCCTGCCGTGAAGGTATCTGTGGTTCGTGCGCGATGAACATCGACGGCACCAACACGCTGGCCTGCACCCGCGCCATCGCCGATTGCGGCAAGGCCGAGGTGCCGATCTACCCGCTGCCGCACATGGACGTGGTCAAGGACCTGGTTCCGGACCTGACCCACTTCTACGCGCAGTACGCCTCGATCAAGCCGTGGATCCGCACCCAGACCCCGGCGCCGCCGGACCGCGAGCGCCTGCAGTCGCCGGAAGACCGCGAGAAGCTGGACGGCCTGTACGAGTGCATCCTGTGCGCGTGCTGCTCGACCAGCTGCCCGAGCTACTGGTGGAACGGCGAGCGTTACCTGGGCCCGGCGATCCTGCTGCAGGCCTACCGCTGGATCATCGACTCGCGTGACGAGGACACCGGTTCGCGCCTGGACGATCTGGAAGATCCGTTCAAGCTGTACCGCTGCCACACGATCATGAACTGCGCCCGCACCTGCCCGAAGGGCCTGAACCCGGCGCTGGCGATTGCCGAGATCAAGAAGCTGATGATGGCGCGCCGCGCCTGATGCGTTATGCCTTCCCCCTTGGGGAGAAGGTGCCCCGAAGGGGCGGAAGAGGGTAGGGGCGACGCCTGCTGCCATCGATTTCGCGGGAGCTTCGCTCCAACCCTCACCCCAACCCCTTTCCCGGCGGGAGAGGGGCTTTGGTATCCGAGGTATCCGAAGCCATGCAGACCGAAGACGAAATCCTGTTGAAGAAGCTGCGTTGGCGTTGCCGGCGCGGCATGCGCGAGCTGGACCAGTTGTTCGGCCGGTACCTTGACCGTCGCTGGCTGCAGGCGCCTGCCGAAGAACGCGCGGTTTTCCTGCAGTTGCTGGAAACCGAAGACGATAAGTTGTGGCGTTGGTCCATGGGCTACGAGGCCTGTCCGGATGCGCCGCAGGCAGAGCTGCTCTCCTATATCCGCTCCCTTCCGGTATGAGTGCCGGCCTTCACGCTGGCTGCTGGCCGCGCTGACGCTGCTGGGAGGGCTGGCCGCATTGGCGGCATTGACGTGTGACCTGCAGGCCCCCGTGGCCTGGCCGTTGGCTGTGCTCGGGCTGGCAGGGTCGTGGCGGCTGGTGCGCCGCGAATGGCAGCGGCCGGTGGTGCAACTGCTGATCCCCGCCAGCGCGCAGCCGGCCCGGCTGGACGACCGGCCGCTGGACCGGCTGGAATTGCTCGAACGCGGGCCATTGGTGCTGCTGCGCTGGCAATCCGACGGGCGGCGCGGCTGCCTGCTGTTCGGGCCGGACAACCTGCCGCAGGCACGACGACGTGAACTGCGTCTGGCCGTGCGCGCCCATGCCGTTTCCCGCCAAGCAGGGACAATGGCACCATAGCGGCACTTCCCGGGCACACGCGCATGTTCAAACCCTTACCCGTCGCAATCGGATTGCGTTACCTGCGAGCCAAGCGCCGCAACGGCTTCATCTCCTTCATCTCCATGGCCTCGATCCTCGGCATCGCGCTGGGCGTGACCGTGCTGATCACCACGCTGGCGGTCATGAGCGGCTTCCAGAAGGAAATCCGCGATCGCCTGCTGCAGATGTCGGCGCACGCCACCGTCAGCGCCGATGGCGAGCCGATGACGAACTGGCAGCACGCCATCGATGTGGCGATCAAGGACCCGCGCGTGGCCGGTGCCGCACCCTACATCGAGATCCAGGGCATGCTGGCCGGCCCGCGCGTGCAGGGTGCCATCGTGCAGGGCGTGGATCCCGCGCAGGAGCCCAAGGTGTCGGTGCTGGCCGACAAGATGCAGAAGGGCTCGCTGGATGATCTGAAGCCGGGCGAGTTCAACATCGTGCTGGGCAAGGAACTGGCCTTGTGGCTGGGCGTGGACGTGGGCGACAACGTGGTCGCCACGCTGGCCGAGGTGCAGGGCACGCCGATGGGTGCGATGCCGCGGGTCAAGCGCTTCACCGTCAGCGGCATCTTCGAGGCCGGTTCCAACGAGGTCGACCGCGGCCTGGCCTTCGTCAACATGCAGGACATGCAGCGCGTGCTGCGCATGGACGGCGTCACCGGCGTACGCCTGAAGATGCATGACATGGACCAGGCCTACACCGTGGCCCGCGACCTGGCGATCAACCTCAACGGCTACTACCGGGTCAGCGACTGGACCCAGGAGAACGCCAACCTGTACCACTCGCTGCGCATGGAAAAGACGGTGATGGGCATTCTGCTGTCGCTGATCATCGCCATGGGCGCGTTCAACCTGGTGTCCTCGCAGGTGATGCTGGTCACCGACAAGCAGGCCGACATCGCGATCCTGCGTACGCTGGGCCTGACCCCGGGCGGGGTGATGCAGGTGTTCATGGTGCAGGGCACGCTGATCGGCGTGTTCGGCACGATCGCCGGCGTGCTCGGTGGCATCACCCTGACGCTCAACCTGGAGCGCATCCTCGGCCTGATCGAGTCGGCCTTCAACATCAAGCTGCTGCCGGAAGACGTGTACTACATCACCGGCCTGCCGACCGACATGCAGACCAGTGACATCGTCATCATCACCGCCGTGGCGTTGCTGATGAGCTTTGTCGCCACCCTGTACCCCGCGTGGCGCGCCGCCCGCACCCAACCGGCCGAGGCGCTGCGTTATGAGTAAGAACCCGATGGAATCCGTGATCCGCGCCGAGGGCCTGGGCAAGACCTACGCCGAGGGCAAGATGCACACGCCGGTGTTCGATGGGCTGGACCTGGACGTGAAGCCCGGCGAGACGGTCGCCATCGTCGGTGCGTCCGGTGCCGGGAAGAGCACGCTGCTGCACCTGCTGGGTGGCCTGGATATTCCCACCGCGGGCGAGGTCTACGTGGCCGGGCACCGGATGTCGGCGTTGTCCGACACCGAGCGCGGTCGCCTGCGCAACCGCTCGCTGGGCTTCGTCTACCAGTTCCATCACCTGCTGCCGGAGTTCACCGCGCTGGAAAACGTGATGATGCCGGTGATGCTGGATGAGAAGAGCCCTGTCCCCGGACGCCGCTGGGTGGCCACGAGCATTGCGACGGTCTGTTTCGCCACGCTGGCCTCGGTCAGGACCGGGCACTGGATCTTCCTGTGGCTTGCCTTGGGGTTGTGGCTTGCAGGGCTGCTCGGGGTGGGTGTCATCTCGTACTGGAGTGGACGGAAGAAGGTTGTTGCCGCCCGTCAACGGGCGACCGAAATACTGGAGGCCGTGGGGCTGGGACATCGCGTGCACCACAAGCCGGGCGAGCTGTCCGGTGGCGAGCGCCAGCGTGCTGCGGTGGCGCGGGCGCTGGTCAACAATCCTGCCTGCATCCTGGGTGACGAACCCACCGGCAACCTGGATGACAAGACCGCGGGCACCGTGTTCGAGCTGATGCTGGCATTGAACCGCAGGTACCAGACCAGCCTGGTGCTGGTCACCCATGACCGCAGCCTGGCCCGCAAGTTGGATCGGGTGCTGGAGCTGCGCGAGGGCCGCCTGCACCAGCTGGAGCGCAGCGAGGTCTGAGGCCGGGGATGTTTCTCGCCAATTCACCCGGACGGGAGGATGATCCTGCCTGGATGTTGCGTGGTTTTCTTTCCCGGTAAGAGGAGTCGTGCCATGAAGAAGGTGCTTGTCGCATTGATGGCTGCCGCAGCCTTGGCCGGCTGTGCCACGGCAGGGAAGCTGAGCAGCAGCGAGCGGCTGGAGTTGTACCGCGCCCACGCCGGCGCGCCGGTGAACAGCTTCCGGTACTTCGGTTCGTTCAACGGCTGGACCGAACTGGGTGACAGTGCGTTGGCGGTATGGACCAAGCCGAGCGAGGCGTGGCTGCTGAGCCTGAGTGGGCCATGCATGGACCTGTCCTACGCGCCGGCCATCAGCATCACCAACATGATGGGCCAGGTGTCGGCGCGCTTTGACCGCGTGGTGGTGTTGGGCAGCGGGCCGGTCGGTCGTGTGCCATGCCGCATCGAGAGCATCCAGCCGCTGGACGTGAAGGCGTTGCGGGCGTCGGAGAAGGAACTGCGCGAGGCCAAGGTCGCCGAGCGTGCCGCCGACCAGACGGCCGAAGACAAGTAACCAACACGGTAGCGCGGCGCCAGGCGCCGCGGGGTGTTGCTGGCAGCGTCAGGTGCCGGGCATGGCCCGGCACCTCTCGTCCTGCCCGGTGTCAGGCCTCGGGGGCGACGTAGCCGGCAGGCTTCTCGGCACCGCCGGAGAACAGGTACTTCACCAGTTCTTCTTCCAGGAATGCGCGGTGCTTCGGGTCGCGCGGCGACAGCCGGTTTTCGTTGATCAGCATGGTCTGGTGCGCCAGCCAGCTGGCCCACGCCTGCTTGCCGATGTTGGCGAAGATGCGCTGGCCCAGATCGCCGGGGTAGGGCACGAAGTCCAGACCTTCGGTTTCGCGTTGTTCGTACTGGCAGAAGACGGAACGGGGCATGGCGTGGTCCTGTGGTGTCAGTGCGCGCGATGGCGCTCAAGCAGTTTGCGGATGGGAGCGGGCAGGCCGAGGTTGGCCAGCTCCGTGCGGGATACCCAGCGCAGGTCGGCATTGTCGCCAACCCGGGCACGCAGGGCGACCTTGCGGGCGTTCAAGGGCTGCAGGTGCAGCCGGTAATGGCTGAAGGCGTGCACGATCAACGGCAATTCTTCGGCATTGTCGTAATCACCCTGGATGTGGGTAGCGAACCATTCGCGCATCAGTGCGTCGGTATCGGCCTGCGGCAGCGTCCATAGCGAGGCCCAGATGCCGGTCGGCGGGCGCTTGAGCAGCAGGATCCGCCCCTGGGCATCCTCCAGCAGCAAGGCCGTGGCCTCGCGCTCGGGCAGGGTCTTGCTCGGCTTGGGCGTGGGCAGTGCATCGACCAGTCCTTCGGCATGGGCAACGCAGTTGCCTTGCAGCGGGCACAGGATGCAGGCCGGTTTGGCGCGGGTGCACAGCGTGGCACCGAAATCCATCTGGGCCTGGGTGTAGTCAGCCATGCGGCCGGCGGGCACCTGGGCGACATGCGCTGCGGCCAGCCCCCACAGCTGCTTCTCGATGGCCGGCTGGCCGGGGAAGCCGACGATGCCGTGGTAACGGGTCAGCACGCGCTTCACGTTGCCATCAAGGATCGGGAACGAGTCGTTCCAGGCCTGGCTGAGGATGGCGCCGGCAGTGCTGCGACCGATGCCGGGCAGGGCGAGCAGGGCATCGAAGTCACGTGGCAGGTCACCGTCATGCCGTTCGAGGCATTGCTTCGCCGCGGCATGCAGGTTGCGGGCGCGGGCGTAGTAGCCCAGGCCGGCCCAGTTGGCCATCACCGTGTCGTTGTCGGCCCTGGCCAGATCAGGAAGGGTGGGGAATGCCTCCATGAAGCGGTGGAAGTACGGGATGACCGTGGCCACCTGGGTCTGCTGCAGCATGATCTCCGACAGCCACACCCGATACGGCGAACGCGGATGCTGCCACGGCAGGTCATGGCGTCCGTGCTGGTCGAACCAGGTCAGTAGTTGGCTGGGGAAGCTGGACATGGACTCGCAGGCGATGGCGACTTTGAAGCCCTTCTCCCTGCGGGAGAAGGTGTCCCGAAGGGGCGGATGAGGGCAGGGGGGGCGCTGGTGCTGCGTGGGGGCTTCGCTCCCATGGGCCCTCACCCCCTCTCCGGCACGCGGGAGAGGGGCTTCAGGTCAGTTGCTGCCCAGCGCCTGCGGCAGCAGGGCGTCGACGAAGGCTTCCGGGTCGAACACGCGCAGGTCTTCCGGGCGCTCGCCGATGCCGGCGAAGCGGATCGGGATGCCGAACTCGCGGGCCAGCGCGAATACCACGCCGCCCTTGGCGGTGCCGTCCAGCTTGGTCACCACCAGGCCGGTGACGCCGGCGGCGGCATGGAACTGGCGCACCTGTGACAGCGCGTTCTGGCCGGTGGTGCCGTCGATGACCATCAGCACTTCGTGCGGTGCGGTGTCGTCGATCTTGCCGAGCACGCGGCGGATCTTGCTCAGCTCGTTCATCAGGCCGGTCTGCGTGTGCAGGCGGCCGGCGGTGTCGGCGATCAGCACGCTGGTGCCGCGGGCCTTGCCGGCCTGCAATGCGTCGAAGGCGACCGAGGCGGCGTCGGCATTCTGGCCCTGCGCGACCACGGCCACGCCATTGCGCTCGCCCCAGATCTGCAGCTGGGCCACGGCAGCGGCGCGGAAGGTGTCACCGGCGGCCAGCATCAGGCTGTGACCCTGGTCCTTGAAGCGCTTGGCCAGCTTGCCGATGGTGGTGGTCTTGCCCACGCCGTTGACGCCAACGGTGAGGATCACGAACGGTTTGGCCTGGGTGTCGATGACCAACGGCTGGGACACCGGCTGCAGCAGCGCGATCAGGTCGGCGCGCAGTGCAGCCAGCAGGGCGTTGGCATCGGCGAATTCACGCGACTTCATGCGCTTGCGCAGGCTTTCCACCAGCGCGGTGGTGGCCGGTACGCCGACGTCGGCGGTGATCAGCGCGGTCTCGATCTCTTCCAGCAGGTCGTCGTCGAGCTTGGGGTTGCGCGAGAACAGGCCGCCGAAGCTGCGGGCGAACACGCTGTTGCGCAGGCGGTCGCGCCAGCCGACTTTGCCGGCCGGTGCGGCGGGGGCGGCGTTGGCGGGGATCAGGGCGTCATCGGTTTCGGTCGCGCTCGATGCGGCGACGTCTTCATAGGCGAGGGGGGCGGGAGCGGGTACCACCTTCGCCTGGGGCGCTGGTGCGCTTGCGACCGGCGCGGGTTCGGCAACGACGATGGGCTCCGGCGCGGCTTCGGTGGCCGGCTCGGCCTGGACCGGGGTTTCGGCGATGACGACTTCTGCGGGAGGCGCTTCAACCGGAGGCTGGACGAACGCCTCGGCGAGGTCGGCTTCTGCCGAGGCTTCGGCCGGTGCCTTCGGGAACGCGGCGGCCAGGTCTTCCGCGCTCAGCGTGGACGGCTTTGCAGGCGGTTGGGCGTCGTCGGTCTTCTTGCGGCGGAAAAAGCTGAACATGGAGGAAAAAGGCCTGAAATCAGATGCATATGCTACCACCGGCGGTTGTGTCGCCGGGGTGGGGTGAAAAGCTTGCCCCTCGCCAACCCACCCCTTCGCTGCGCGAAAGGGTGGGGGCTCAAGCCGCTCTCCCGTTCAAGGGACGAAGAGGGGCGCTTGCGAACCACGGGTTCGCGCCCCGATGAACGCCCCTTGCGTCAGCGCAACGGCCGGCGCGCGGGGCGGCGGCTGTTGTATTGCTGGGGTGGGATGAAAAGCTTACCCCTGCCCAACCCACCCCTTCGCTGCGCGAAAGGGAGGGGGCCAAAGGCCCGCTCCCGGTCAATCAGACCGACAGCTCCAACAGCAGCTTGTTGAGGCGGCGGACGTAGCCGGCCGGGTCCTTCAGGCTATCGCCCGCGGCCAGCGCGGCCTGGTCGAACAGCACGTGGGCCAGGTCGTTGAAGCGGTCCGTGTCGGCCTCGGCATCCAGCTTCTCGATCAGTGGGTGGGCCGGGTTGAACTCGAACACCGGCTTGCTGTCCGGCACCTTCTGGCCGCTGGCTTCCAGGATCTGGCGCATCTGCAGGCCCAGGTCCTGCTCGCCGATGGCCAGGATGGCCGGGGAGTCGGTCAGGCGGTGCGAGACGCGCACTTCCGCCACGTCCTCGCCCAATGCTGATTTCAGGCGCGTGACGAGGGCTTCCTTGGTCTTGGCGACTTCTTCCTGCGCCTTCTTGTCTTCCTCGGTTTCGAGTTTCCCCAGGTCCAGGTCGCCACGCGCGATGTCCACGAACGACTTGCCATCGAACTCGTGCAGGTAGCTCATCAGCCACTCGTCGATGCGGTCGGTCATCAGCAGCACTTCGATGCCCTTCTTGCGGAACACTTCCAGGTGCGGGCTGTCCTTGACCTGCTGGAAGCTCTCGCCGGTCAGGAAATAGATCTTGTCCTGGCCTTCGATCATGCGGCCGATGTAGTCGGCCAGCGCCACGCTCTGCTCGCCGCTGGCGTCATGCGTGGAGGCAAAGCGCAGCAGGCCGGCGACCTTCTCGCGGTTGTTGAAGTCTTCGGCCGGGCCTTCCTTCAGCACCTGGCCGAAGTTCTTCCAGAAACCGGCGTAGGCTTCGGGCTGGTCCTTGGCCAGCTTTTCCAGCATGTCCAGCGAACGCTTGGTCAGCGCGGACTTCATCGAGTCGATCACCGGGCCGGACTGCAGGATCTCGCGCGAGACGTTCAGCGGCAGGTCGTTGGAATCGACCACGCCCTTGATGAAGCGCAGGTACAGCGGCAGGAACTGCTCGGCCTGGTCCATGATGAAGACGCGCTGCACGTAGAGCTTCAAGCCCTTCGGCGCATCGCGGTGGTACAGGTCGAACGGCGCACGACCCGGGGTGTACAGCAGCGAGGTGTACTCGAGCTTGCCCTCGACCTTGTTGTGGCTCCACGCCAGCGGGTCGGTCGGGTCATGCGCGATGTGCTTGTAGAACTCCTTGTACTCCTCGTCGGAGATCTCGGACTTGGAACGGGTCCACAGCGCATTGGCGCGGTTGACGGTTTCCCACTCCGGCGTGGCCGGCGTGTCGGCTTCCTCGCCGTGGTGTTCCTTCTGCAGCTCGATCGGCAGGCCGATGTGGTCGGAGTACTTCTTGATCAGGCTGCGCAGCTGCCAGCCGTCGGTGAAGCCTTCCTCGCCTTCCTTCAGTTGCAGCACGATGCGGGTGCCGCGCTCGGGCTTGTCGATGGTTTCCACCTCGAACTCGCCTTCGCCGCGCGAGGACCAGTGCACGCCCTCGCTGGCCGGCAGGCCGGCGCGACGGCTGTACACGTCGACCTGGTCGGCGACGATGAAGGCCGAGTAGAAGCCCACGCCGAACTGGCCGATCAGGTTGGAGTCCTTCTTCTGGTCGCCGGACAGGTTCTTCAGGAACTCGGCTGTGCCGGACTTGGCGATGGTGCCCAGGTGGGCGATGGCTTCATCGCGGCTCAGGCCGATGCCGTTGTCGTCGATGGTCAGGGTGCGGGCGGCCGGGTCGGCCTCGATGCGGATGCGCAGCTCGCCGTTGCCTTCCAGCAGCTCCGGCCGGGTCAGCGCCTCGAAGCGCAGCTTGTCGCTGGCATCGGCGGCGTTGGACACCAGCTCGCGCAGGAAGATCTCCTTGTTCGAGTACAGCGAGTGGATCATCAGGTGCAGCAGCTGCTTCACCTCGGTCTGGAACCCGCGGGTTTCCTTGTGGTTCTGTGCGTTCATCGGTCGGGGATGCTCCGTGGCTGAGGTGCCGCGCCCGGCGCGGCGGCTGACACAGGGGTAGGGGTGAATGGGCGATTTTCAAGGTCGGCACCCGGGACGGGGGCTGGTCTATCATCTGCGGCCTGATTCAGCTGTCCTGTGGGTGCCTGCCGATGCCTTCCCTTCTCCGACCGTTGCCATTGGCCCTGCCGGGAGGGGCCGCATGAGCCGTGGGCGCGCTGGCGGTGCGCCGCCGACGGGTACCGGGCAGGTGCGCATCATCGGTGGCCGATGGCGCAATACCCGCCTGCAGGTGCCGCAGGTCCAGGGGCTGCGTCCCACCAGCGACCGGGTCCGCGAGACCCTGTTCAACTGGTTGATGCCCAAGTTGCCCGGTGCGCGGGTCCTGGACCTGTTCGCCGGCAGCGGTGCGCTGGGGCTGGAAGCGGTGTCGCGCGGCGCGGCCTCGGCGCAGTTGGTCGAACGCGACCCGGGCCTGGTGGCGGCATTGCGGGGCATGGTGTCCCGGCTGGATGCGGCCGCGCAGGTGGAGGTGGTCAGCGGCGACGCCCTGCGCTGGCTGGAAAGTGCATCGCCGGTGCGGGCCGACATCGTGTTCCTGGACCCTCCGTTCGCGGCAGGTCTGTGGGAACAGGTGATCGCGCGCCTGCCACGGCACCTGGCCGACGATGCCTGGTTGTACATGGAGGCCCCGGCCGGATCGATGCCGGCACTGCCGGCAGGCTGGAGCCTGCACCGCGAAGGGGGGACTCGCGATGTGGCCTATGCCCTGTATCGGCAAGCCACTGTTACACTTCGCGGCGACATGAACGCGACTGAACCCGTATGACCACGCCCAACCGCCGCATTGCCGTTTACCCGGGTACGTTCGACCCGATCACCAACGGTCACATCGACCTGGTGAACCGCGCTGCGCCGCTGTTCGAGAAGATCGTGGTCGGCGTGGCGCAGAGCCCGTCCAAGGGCCCCACGCTGCCGCTGGAGCTGCGTGTGTCGCTGGCGGTGGAAGCCCTGCAGCACCACGACAACGTGGAAGTCGTGGGCTTTGACACCCTGCTGGCCCATTTCGTGCGCGCCTGCCATGGCGGCGTGCTGCTGCGTGGCCTGCGCGCGGTGTCCGATTTTGAATACGAGTTCCAGATGGCGAGCATGAACCGCCACCTGATCCCCGAGGTCGAGACCCTGTTCCTGACCCCGTCGGAGCAGCACAGCTTCATCTCCTCCTCGCTGGTGCGCGAAATCGCCCGGCTGGGGGGCGATGTGTCCGGCTTCGTGCCGGCCACCGTGCTGGAAGCGTTGCGTAAGGCCCGCGAAGCCCGCGCGGGCAAGTGAAACATCCGAACAGCCGTACAGAACCTCAAAAGGGAGAAGAAACATGAAGAACACGATGCGCGTGATGCTGGCCGCTTCGATGGTGCTGGCTTTCACCGCCTGCAAGAAGGAAGAGGCCGCTCCGGTGGCGGAAGCCCAGCAGGCGCTGGTTGCCCCGGCCAAGGACGACGATGCGGGCTGGAAGAAGTACCTGCAGGCCGTGGCCGTGCAGAACATGGGCAACATCACCGCCAGCCCGTTCCTGTACTACCTCCCGCCGGAATCGGACCCGGAATTCGCCGCCAAGTACGACCGCCAGGTCGAGAGCGCCACCACCGCCATCGGCCGTGGCATCCAGCCGGGCAACATGCTGGCCTTCGGTTCCTCGGCCTCGGCCAAGATGGCCGACATGATCGAAGCCGCCTTCAAGGGCGTGCAGGCTGATTCGATGAAGAACGTGCGCGTGGTGTTCATCGGCGATGCCGCCGACAACGCCCGCGTGCAGACCATCGTCAAGCCGACCGGCGCCGACTACATCTTCGTCGAAGCCAAGTAATGCCATGGGGCAGGGCCGCGATGCGGCCCTGCCTTGCTTCAAGGCGCGGGTGGCAGGCGTTGGAGGCGACGCAGGCAACACCGGCGGTGATGTGATTGCAGGCGTTCCTTCGTGGAAGCCTTGTCAGCCTCGCGGCTGAGGCCGCTCCTGCACCGGGAGCGGCGTGGTTGGTTGAACGTCCCGTCGCAACGGGAAGGCAGGAAGTGGCATGTCCCTGAAAATCAATGAGCTCTGCGTCAACTGCGACGTCTGTGAGCCCGCCTGCCCGAACCAGGCCATTTCAATGGGCGAGACGATCTACGTGATCGATCCGGCCCGTTGCACCGAATGTGTCGGCCATTTCGACGAGCCGCAGTGCGTGGTGGTCTGCCCGGTCGAATGCATCGACCCGGACCCGGACATCCCCGAGACACAGGATCAGTTGCTGGCCAAGTTGCACGGGCTGCAGCGTGATCATCCCGAACTTTACGAACCGGAGAACCCGCAGGCATGAAACCCATCGCCCGTTCCCTGTTGTTGTGTGCGTTGCTGTTGAGCCCGAGCGTGTGGGCGTCGGAGGCCGCGCCGGCGCGCGCGGCCCATCCAGATGGTGCGGTGATCGCCAGCGGTCATTCGCTGGCCACCGATGCCGGCATGGAAATCCTGGCCAAGGGCGGCAACGCATTCGACGCGGCGGTGGCCGTGTCCTCGACATTGGCCGTGGTCGAGCCGATCAGCTCGGGTCTGGGCGGCGGCGGTTTCTTCCTGTTGCACGACGCCAGGACCGGCAAGGACGTGATGCTGGATGCGCGCGAGACCGCGCCCGAATCCGCCACGCCGGACCAGTTCCTGGACAAGAACGGTGACCTGGACCGCGACCGCTCGGTCAACGGTGCGTGGTCGGCCGGTATCCCCGGCCTGCCGGCGGCGCTGGTGCAGATTGCCCGCGAGCATGGCCGCCTGCCGTTGAAGGATTCGTTGGCGCCGGCCATCCGCGTCGCCACCGACGGCTTCCCGGTGTACGCACGCATGGCACGGGGCTATGCCTCGCGTGCGGAGGTGATGGAACGCTATCCCGGGACGCGCGAGGTGTACCTGCGCAATGGTCGCCCGATCGCCGAAGGCGACGTGTTCAAGCAGCCCGAGCTGGCGCATACGCTGCAGCTGCTGGCCGACCGTGGTTTTGACGGCTTCTACCGCGGCGAGACCGGGCGCAGGCTGCTGGCCGGCGTGAAGCAGGCCGGTGGTCGCTGGACCGCCGAGGAACTGGCCGGCTACACGGTCAAGACCCGTGAGCCGATCGTCTTCAACTATGGCGACTGGAAGATCACCACCGCGCCGCCGCCGTCTTCCGGTGGCATCGCGCTGGCATCGATGCTGCAGATCCTGGAAGGCTGGGACCTGGGCAAGATGGACGCCGCCCACCGTACCCACCTGGTGGTGGAAGCGATGCGCCGCGCCTATCGCGACCGCACCTTCTTCCTGGGCGACCCGGACTTCGTCGACATCCCGCAGAAGGTGTTGACCAGCCGCGACTACGCGCAGGGCCTGCGCGCGACCATCCATCCGGAGAAGGCCACGCCGAGCGACCTGCTGTCGGGCAACCCGACGCCGCTGGAAGACGAGGAGACCACGCACTTCTCCATCATCGACGCCGAAGGCAACCGCGTCGGCGGCACCCAGACGGTGAACCTGCTGTACGGCTCGGGGTTGATCCCGGCCGGCACCGGCGTGCTGCTCAACAACGAGATGGATGACTTCGCGCTCAAGCCGGGTACCCCGAACGCGTTTGGCGTGATGGGTTACGAGGCCAATGCGCCGAAGAAGGGCAAGCGCATGCTCAGCTCGATGACGCCCACCTTCATGGAGAAGGACGACAAGGTGGTGGTGATCGGCACGCCGGGTGGCAGCCGCATCATCACCATGGTGCTGCTGGGCATCCTGGGCTACGACGATGGCCTGACCGCGCAGCAGGTCGCCGCGCTGCCGCGCTACCACCACCAGTGGCTGCCGGACCTGATCGAAGCCGAGGACGGTACCTTCGACGCGGAGACCGTGAAGCAGTTGCAGGCGATGGGCCACAAGATCGACCTGCCCGGCGACAGCGCCGCAGGCGGGCGTGGCTCCAGCCATGTATGGGGCAACCTGCAGACGGTGGAATGGGACCGCAGCACCAACACGCTGTACGGCGGTAGCGATCCGCGTAACCCGGTGGGCAGTGCACGGGTCGAGAAGCCGGCCAAGGCCGACTGATCCGGCGCTACCGACGTGGTGATGGGAACCCCGCTTTCGAGCGGGGTTTTTCTTTGACGGGCTTCGGGTGCTTGCCGCTGCATGGCAGGTAGCCGGGCAGGGCGTGGACCCGAGCCGGCCCTGTCGCGGGAGGCTGGGGCCAGCGAGGCCACACGTCCCGGCGGGGTGGCGGACACGGCGTGCCGGTGGCCCATCGCGTCAATAATTCGCCACTCACAACTTGCGAATATTTAACGTGCGCCGGTTAGAATTTTTCACATGAAACTTTGGTCGATCCGCGGTAATTCGCAGAAGCTCGATGGTGGTGCCATGTTCGGCAACGCGCCCAAGGCGTTGTGGGAAAAGTGGTCGCCGTCGGATGAACTCAATCGCATCGAACTGGCTTGCCGGGCGCTGCTGGCCAGCCCGCTGGGCGGCAAGACGGTGCTGTTCGAAACCGGCATCGGTGCGTTCTTCGAACCCAAGCTGCGCGAGCGCTACGGGGTGATGGAGCCGCGCCACATCCTGATTGATTCGCTGCGCGAGGCAGGTTTCGAGCACGAGGACATCGATGTGGTGGTGCTCAGCCACCTGCATTTCGATCATGCCGGCGGCCTGCTGGCACCGTGGTCGGAGGGGCGTGAGCCGGAGCTGCTGTTCCCCAATGCCACCTTCGTCGTCGGTGCGGCCCATTGGGAGCGTGCCCGCCATCCGCATCCGCGCGACCGGGCCAGTTTCATCCCGGAACTGCCGGGGTTGCTGGAAGCCAGTGGCCGGCTGGAAGTGGTGTCGGGTGCCCACTCGAAGGCACTGGGCGAATCGGTGCGCTTCAGCTTCAGCGACGGGCATACGCCAGGGCTGATGCTGGCCGAGATCGTCGGCCCGGAACAGGTCAACGGCCAGCCGCGCGGCGGCGTGGTGTTCTGCGCCGACCTCATTCCCGGGCGCTCCTGGGTACATGTCCCGATCACCATGGGCTACGACCGCAATGCGGAGCTGCTGATCGACGAGAAGCGCGCCTTCCTGGAGGACAAGCTGGCCCGCAACGTGCACCTGTTCTTCACCCACGACCCGCAGTGCGCAATGGCACAGGTGGTGCGTGACGAGAAGGGCCGTTTCGCCACCGCGCACGAGGTCGGCGAGTTGAAGGCACGCACGCTGGCGGCCTGAGCTGACCAACAGCACGAAAAAAACTGACTTCCGGCACTGAATCGCGAGGGCGCCGGAGAGGACATTGACCCCATCCTTTGATGCGGAGTCGATGCCATGAATATTTCCCGCCTGATCCGTCGTGCTGCCTTCTGCGCGCTGCTGCTGGTGCCATCCGTCGCGGCGCTGGCGGCCCCGTCCCGGGTGGAGCCGCTGCAGGTAAGCGCGCAGCGTTCCACCACGATGGCGGTATGGGAGCCGGCGCAGGTGCGTGGCGTGGTGCTGTTCTCATCCGGCCATGGCGCGTGGCCGGAGCGTTACGAGCGGCTGTTCCAGACGTGGGTGGACGCCGGCTTCGCAGTGCTGGCGCCAGTCCACGTGGATTCGATGAAGTACCCGGAGCGCGACAAGTTCACCCTGCAGCAGAGCCTGGGCGAGCGCTTCAGCGACATGCGCGCCACCAGCGCCTACGCTGCCGCGCATTGGCCGGGCAAGCCGGTGGCCGCTGCCGGGCACAGCCTGGGTACGCTGATATCGACCGCGCTGGGCGGTGCGCTGGCCACGCTGGGGCCGCTGCGTGATCCGTCCGTGGTCGCGGTGCTGGGCTTTTCCTCGCCGGGCAAGATTCCCGGCCTGATCGGGCCGGATAGCTATGCCTCGCTCGCGGTCCCGCTGCTGGAAGTCACCGGTGACAAGGACGTGGTGCCGGGCTTCGTGAGCAACCCCGCCGATCATCTGTACGCGGTGGAAACGGCACCGGCCGGGGACAAGACCGGCGTGGTGCTGGCCGGCGGCGACCACAACCTGATCGGCGGCGAGCCGGAGGCGTTGTTCGATCGCGCCCGGCAGCTGGGGACGGCATTCCTGCAGGCCGAGCTGCTGGATGATCCGCAGGCACGGGCCGCGTTGGCAGCGCCGGCTGCGGACGGAGAGCAGTGGCTGCGTCGCTGAAGGGGAGAACAGCGCTGCCCCCGGATGTCCCGGGGGCAGGAAGCCGGATCAGCCGACCCGGGTACCGAAGATGCGGTCGCCGGCGTCGCCCAGGCCCGGCAGGATGTAGCCCTTCTCGTTGAGGCGCTCATCGATGGCCGCGGTGAAGATCTCCACGTCGGGGTGGACCGCCTTGACCGCCTCGATGCCTTCCGGCGCGGCCACCAGGAAAATGCCCTTGATGCGGCGGGCGCCGGCGCGCTTGAGCATGTCGATGGTGGCGATCAGGGTGCCGCCGGTGGCGAGCATCGGGTCCAGGATCAGCGCATCGCGCTCTTCCAGGCGGCCGGTCAGGCGCTCGAAGTAGGGCACCGGTTGCAGGGTTTCCTCGTCGCGCTGCAGGCCGACCACGCTGACGCGGGCGGCCGGGATCAGCGACAGCACGCCGGTCAGCATGCCCAGGCCGGCGCGCAGGATCGGCACCACGGTGATCTTGGCGCCGGCGATGCGCTGGACCTGCACCGGGCCGGCCCAGCCGTCGCGGGTATGGTTCTCGGTTTCCAGGTCGGCGGTGGCCTCGTAGGCCAGCAGGGTACCCAGCTCATTGACGACCTCGCGGAAATCCTTGGTGCTCATGGCCGGATCGCGGAGCAGGCCGATCTTGTGCTGGACCAACGGATGACGGACTTCGACGATTTTCATTGGGGTACTACGCGGTAGGGAGATGCCACAGTTTGACGCCTGCATCCCGGCTCGGCCAGTGTGACTGAAACATTGCAGCCGCGTGGCTGTAACCCCCATGCAAACTTTCGGAAATACCTTGCCCACCCATCCTTTACATGGTTTGGGGGCAATAGTGCGCAAGGGTGTTCTGGTGGTGGCGGTCGCAACGGCGGTGGCCTGCATGGCATCGGCTCCGGCAAGGGCCGAGCAGGTGGGGCCGGATGGCTCGGCGACCGCGGCTGCCGCTGCGGCGGCAATCGACCTGGACCGGGTCGAGGTGCGTCCGCAATTGGAGGCGCAGACCCGCGCGGTGGAGCTCAAGCGGGATGCCAACGGCATCCAGGACGCGGTGGCCTCCGATTCGATGGGCGACTACCCGGACATGAACGTGGCCGAGTCGTTGCAGCGGCTGCCCGGCGTGAGCGTCACCCGCGACCAGGGCGAGGGCCGCTTCGTGGTGGTGCGTGGCCTGGACGCCGCGCTGAACAGCGTGAGCATCGACGGCATTGCCGTGGGTACGCCGGAAGACTCCTCGCGTGCGGCCCCGCTGGACGTGATTCCCACCGATTCGACCGAGCGCCTGCGCGTGGTCAAGTCGGCCACCCCGGACATGCCCGGTGACGCCATCGGCGGCAGCGTGGTGGTGGAATCGGCGTCGGCCTTCGACCGCGACGGCCGTTCGCTCAAGGGCAAGGTGGAGGCCAGCCACCAGCAGCTGTCCGGCGAGACCAGCCCGAAGGCGGCGTTCAACTACAGCGAAGTGTTCAACGACACCTTCGGCGTGGCGCTGGGCGTGAACTACCAGAAGCGCACCTTCGAATCGGACAACACCGAAGTGGCGTATGACACGTATGACGACGACCGGCAGGACGACCTGGTCGCCACCGAGCTGCAGCGCCGCAAGTACACCATCGAGCGTGAGCGCACCGGTGCCAACCTCAACTTCGACTGGCGCCCGGACGAGGACAACCGCTACTACCTGCGGACCCTGTACAGCCGCTTCGATGATGCCGAAACCCGCCAGCGTACCGTTTTCGCGCTGGAGGACGGCCAGATCAGCGCGCTGGGCAATGGGCGCTACCAGGTGGACGAGCTGCCCGCCGATGCGATCAGCAAGCGCATGCGCTACCGCACCAAGGAAGAGAACACCTTTGCCGCCAGCCTCGGCGGCGAGAACCGCCTGAGCGGCGCGGTGCTGGACTACCGCGTGGGCTATACCAAGACCCGCGAGCGCGTGAACGATGAAATGGAGGCGCGCTTCGACTACGACGGCGACGACCTGTCCGCGGTCATCGACCAGAACAGCGGCATCCCCGGCTTGTCGCTGAGCGATGCCGGCTGGATGGACAGCAGCAACTATGCGTTCAACCGCGTGGTGCTTTCGCCCAAGCAGGTGGATGACAGCGAGCGCAGCGCGCAGGTCAACATCCGCTTCGACGGTGACCACGCCAGCTACAAGTTCGGCCTGCTCGGCCGCTGGCGCGAGCGCGCGGTCAACGTCGATGAAACCGACCTGCGCAAGGGGCCGGCGGTCGACCTGACCGAGTGGAACGGCGAGACGCTCGACCACCGCGGTGGTCCGTTGGGACAGGGCATGCGTTCGGCGGCGATGCGGCGCTGGTGGGCCGAGAATGGCAGCCTGTACAGCGAGCGCTCCAAGGAGGCGCTGGGCAACACGATGGCGTCGCTGGAAGAGGACTACACCGCCAACGAGGACATCCTCGCCGCCTACGCCATGGGCACCTGGGACATCGGCGCACTGCGCGTGATCGGCGGCGTGCGCGTGGAGAACACCCAGTTCGACGCGACCGGCAACCAGGTCGATGTCGACGAGGATGGCGATCTCCTGGTGTCGCCGCGACTGGCCAGCAGCAGCTACACCAACGTACTGCCGGGCCTGCACCTGCGCTATGACACCGACAACAACTGGGTGCTGCGCGGTTCGGTCAACAAGACGGTGGCGCGTCCGTCGTTCGGGGACATCTCGCCGCGCCTTTCCGTCAACGTGCAGGACGAGGAAGTGCGCGTCGGCAACCCGCAGCTGGATCCGTATGAGTCCACCAACCTGGATTTCTCGGTGGAGCGCTACCTGGGCGACAGCGGCATCGTCTCGCTCGGCCTATTCCACAAGTCCATCGACGGCTACATCGTCGAAGTGACCAGCAAGAACGACAGTGAATACCCGGGCATGGATGTCACCCGTTCGCTCAACGGCGACAAGGCCAAGGTGTTCGGCGCGGAGTTCAACTGGCAGCAGCAGTTGTCGTTCCTGCCGGGTGCATGGTCGGGCCTGCTGGTCGGCGCCAGTGGTACTTGGCTGGATACCGACTTCGACCCGGGCATGGCCGACCGCGCGCGCGACGACTTCACCCTGCCGCGTGCCTCGAAGAACGTCTACAGCGCGCATGTGGGCTATGAGTGGGGCGGTTTCAGCACGCGCCTTGCCGGTGTCTACCGCAGCGAGTACCTGGACAGCATCGGCGATAGCCAAGCGTTCGATATCTACGTTGCGCCGCATACGCAGCTGGACTTCAGCCTGGACTACAAGTTCAGCAAGAACGTGAGCCTGTACCTGGAGGCCTCCAACCTGCTCGACGAACCGCTGGAGCTCTACCAGGGCGTGCGCTCGCGCACCCTGCAGAACGAAGAGTACGGCCGCACCTACGCCATCGGCCTGAAGGTGGCACTGTGAGGGCCGCCCTGCTGGGCACCGCGCTGGTGCTGGCACTGAGTGCCTGCCAACCGACCGCCAAGTCGACGCAACCGCCCAGTGCCGAGGACGTCGCCGAGGGCGCGGCGCCGTCGGTCCGCGTCACCGAGGCCTTCCTGACCCCGATGACGCCGGCCGACAACATCGACTCGCCCGCCAGTTGGCGGGCCGCCGACGGCGCGCTGTGGCTGATCGCCACCGCCAAGGCCACCGACAAGCTGGTCGTCTACGACGGCCAGAGCGGCGAGCACCTGCGTGACGTGGGTAGCACCGGTACCGCCCCGGGGCAGTTTGATCGCCCCAACGGCATCGCCGTCAGCGGCGACCTGGTGTTCATCGTCGAGCGCGACAACCATCGCGTGCAGGTCCTGCAGTTGCCTGATTTCAAGCCGTTGGGCGTGTTCGCCGCAGGTGACCTGCGCAAGCCCTACGGGCTCTGGGTGAACCCGGCGCAGGGCGGCTACGACGTGTACGTCACCGATTCCTACGACGACGGCGAGGACGCGGCCGGCAATGACATCCTGCCGGCGCTGGAGCGATTGAACGAACGCGTGCGTCGCTACCACGTCGAAGTCGGGGACGGCACGGTGCAGGCGCGGTTGGTCCGCAGCATCGGCGACACCTCGGCGAAGGGCGCGCTGCGCGTGGTCGAGTCGATCTGGGGTGACCCGGCCAATGACCGCCTGCTGGTGGCCGAGGAAGACGAAACCTATGCCAGCGAGTTCAAGGTCTACACGTTGGCCGGTGACTTCACCGGCAACACGTTCGGCAACGGGCAGTTCAAGGCGCAAGCCGAGGGCGTGATGCTGCGTACCTGCGGCGACGGTGGCTGGTGGATCACCACCGAGCAGGGCAAGGATCGCAGCGTGTTCCACCTGTTCGACCGCCGGACGCTGGCACCGGTGGGGGCATTCCACGGCGACGTGGTGGCCAATACCGACGGCATCTGGAACGGCCAGCAGGCATCGGCGCGCTTCCCGCAGGGAGCGCTGTACGCCGTGCATGACGATCAGGGGGTGGTCGCGTTCGATTGGCGTGACATCGCCAAGGCCTTGTCGTTGCCGCAGGACTGCGCGCTGTGAGTTCCGGGGGCGGGAGGCAGTGGCTGCTGCTGGCAGCCTTGTGGGTCGCGGCCGGGGCGGTGGGGGCCGCTCCGGCCGCAGAGCCGAACACACAGGTGCCGGTGGGGAGCCGGCACTATGCGGCGACCGCCATGCCCGACCGCATCGTCGCTTCCCCGGCGCAGGATGCCGCCACCGGTTTTGCGGTGTCCTGGCGAAGCGTGCCGCTGGATGCGGCGGCGGTACTGGAGGTGACCCTGGCCGGTGACTCGCCGGACATGGGGCAGGTGCGGCGCATCACCGCCCGCAGCCAGGCGTTGCAGACAGAAAACGGCGCGGCCCAGTTCCACCACGCCGATGTCGGTGGCCTGCAGCCGGACACGCTGTATGCCTACCGCGTGCAGGGGCAGGGCAGCTGGAGTGCGTGGAACCACTTCCGCACCGCAGGTACCGCCGACCAGTCGTTGACAGTGCTGTACTTCGGCGACACCCAGAACAAGAACCTCAGCCACGTCAGCCGGGTGATCCGGCAGGGATGGCAAACGGCACCGGACGCGCGGCTGGCCGTGTTCGCCGGTGACCTGGTCAGCGGCGGCGACGGGCAGGACGACAGCGAATGGGGCGAATGGTTCGCCGCGGGCGGCTGGCTGCTGCCGGGAATGGCCGTGGCACCGGCGGCGGGCAACCATGAGTACTTCGAGGAGTTCGAAGACACCCCGCAGGAACGACGCGTACTGGGCCGGCATTGGCCGGTGAGCTTCGCGTTGCCGGGCAATGGTGCGGGCGTGGCCCGCAGCACCACGTACTGGTTCGACTACCAGGACCTGCGCGTGGTGGTGCTCGACGGCACCTCGGCGCTGGACCTGGGCACGGCCGCGCAGCAGGCGCAATGGCTGGACGGCGTGCTCACCGGTGAGCGACCGCACTGGACCATCGTCGTCGTACACCAGCCGCTGTATCCACTGCGGGCCGAGCGTGACAACACGGTGCTGGCCGAGCAGCTGCGTCCGGTGCTGCGCCGCCACCGCGTCGACCTAGTGTTGCAGGGGCACGACCACACCTACGGACGCCGTGCCGACGAGGCAGGCGACCTGCCGCAGTACATCTCCTCTGTGGCGGGCCCCAAGCAGTACCGCCTGTCCGAACAGGCGCGCGCGACGATGCGACCGGTGGCCGAGGACACCCAGTTGTTCCAGGTGCTGCGGATCGAAGGACGCACCCTGCGCTACGAGGCGCGGACCGCGACCGGGCGCCTGTACGACGCCTTCGAGATTCGTCGTGGCAGGGGCGAGGCACGGCGGTTCACCGAAGTGACCAAGGGGCGCATTGCGCAACGTGATTGCCCGCGCCCGCATTCGCCCAAGGGGCGCGACGACCGCTGCTGGGAGTAGAGGATGCGAGTGCTGCGATCAATGGTCCTGTTGCTGGCGTTGACGCCGCCGGGCGCCTGGGCGGGCGATGTCGTGCTGCATCCGATCCGGTTGGAACAGCCGGAGACGGCCCCCGACGACGTGCTGCTGGTGGTCGAGATCCCCGCCGGTGGCGCGATCAAGTACGAGCTTGGCGAGGACGGTGAGTTGCGGGTGGATCGGTTCCTGTCGATGCCCGTGGCCTATCCGGCGAACTACGGCTCGATGCCGCGCACGCTGGCCGGCGATGGCGACCCCTTGGACGCCCTGGTACTGACCCGCTTCCCGATCCAGCCAGGGGCCGTGGTCCGGTTCCGTCCCTTGGGCGTGCTGCGCATGGTCGACCGCGGCCAGGCCGATGAGAAGATCGTCGGCGTGCCCAGCGATGCGGTTGACCCGAGCTACAGCGCGCTGCGCACCCTGCAGGACCTGCCGGCGATGGAGCGCGAGCGCATCGAGGCATTCTTCCGCGTCTACAAGCAGCTCCCGGCCGGTGCCCGGATCGAGTTGCATGGCTGGGGCGATGCCGGGGAGGCGCGGCAGCTGATCCGCGCCGCGATGCAGCGATTCGGGCAGACCTCGCCCGCTCGCTGAGCCGCGCGTGCGCGGCTTCACGATGTGCCAGTGGAGGCTGGCATATACTCGGCCCTTGTGCCGAGCGTGGGGAAGGCCGGGACGCCCGTGATGGACGCGCTCCCTCGGGCCAACCAAGGGGATCGGCAAAGGCTCAATCATCGGCTCCGGCAGGCCCGGGGCGGTATCACGGAGGATAGTCATGCGTAGTCACACGGCATTGATCAGGATGAGCGCGGCACTGGTGTTGGTTGCCGCCGCATGTGGCGCGAACGCCGCACCGCCGATGGAGGAAGAACAGGTCAACCCCAGCGAGGTGGTGTTCGAGAATGGGCAGGCCTATGCCGACGCCGGCGGTGGCCAGCTCGAGCGCCTGCACAGCCGCAAGCAGGGTGGGGAAACCGTCTACTACCGGCTCGTGCGTTACGACAACGAGTTCGGTTATGTCGCCAATGACGGTGCGCCGTCGGAAGCCTACACGGCGCGCCAGACCAGCTCGCTCGGCAGCACGCCCTACACCTACCATGGCTCGGGCATGTACCGGCCGGATTTCTACAACAGCCCGTACAACCGCGATGCGCGCCAGCGCTACTGGGGGCCGGGGTACTTCGGCAGCTGCAGCCGCTATGACGGCTGCCGCGAAGTGCAGTACGTACCGCTGGTGCCGGTCGTTCCGGTGTACCGGTCCGGGTACTGAGCGCAAGGCAAGCGGAAATGAAACGAAGGGCGGCCAATGGCCGCCCTTCGTTTTGGCGGGCCCGACTCCGTTTTCATGCCTGCATCACGGTTTGTGGTGCGTCGACGTTGGGCACATGCAAGGCCTGAATTGGGAGCATTCCGAAGCGGGGCTGCAGAACCGTCTTGTTTAGCTTTGTGATTGAATTTTGAAGCGTCAAAATGATGGCGCTTTCCCGGTGCTGATGGCAAAGTCGGGCTCGACCTACATGGGACGACGGAGCGCCCAATGTCCGCTGCATCATTGCTTACCGCCCTGGATGTGCAACGCCTGCATCAGGACCGACGCCTGATCCGCGTGGAGACGGCACTGGAGCCGGAGACATTCCTGGTCAAGCAGTTCGATGGCTCCGAAGGCGCGTCGCGGCCCTTCAGTTACCGCATCGAGTTGCTTTCCACCCAGCCCCGGCTGGAGCTCAAGCAACTGGTGGGCCAGCCGCTGCGCCTGCAGCTTGGTGACGAGTTCGGGAACCGCAGCGTGCACGGCTACGTGCGTGAGTTCGCCAGCACTGGCCAGCAGGCACAGTTCAGCAGCTATCGCGCGGAGGTGGCTCCCTGGTTCGCTTTCCTGGACTACACCTGCAACTGCCGCATCTTCCAGGACAAGAACGTCCTGCAGATCATCGAGGAGGTGTTCGACGGGTATTCCGCCCTGGCGCGGTACCGCTACGACCTCAATGCCGGCAAGCTGCCGGCGCTCTCCTACTGCGTGCAGTACAACGAGTCGGACTTTGCCTTTGTCAGCCGCCTGCTCGAAGACGCCGGCCTCTACTACAGCTTCGTGCATGACGAGGACGGGCATACGCTGGTGATCAGCGATGACTCCACGCTCAGCACCGTGCACGGTGACCCGCTGGCGGTTTCCTTCGTCTCGGACCAGGGCACGTTGGCACGGACCGGCCTGCATCATTGGGGCGCACGTCGCCGTGTTGGCCCCAGCATGCAGACGTTGCGCAGCTTTGATTTCAAGCAGCCCAGCCAGCAGCTGGATGGCGATCGGGGCAACGAGGTGCCACTGGGCCTGCTGCCGCCGCTGGAGCAGTACCGCTACGACGGTGCGGCACGGTTCTCCAACAGCCGTGTCGGACAGGCGTTGGCAGCGGTGCGCAACGAAGAGGTGGTGTGGCCGACCAAGTTGTTCGAATGTGCCGGCAATGCCGGCGAGCTGGACGCGGGCGGTTGCTTCAGCCTGGAGCGTCACCCGGACTTCCACGGACGTGACGGTGCTGACCGCGAGTTCTTCGTGGTGGCGTTGCAGCGGGAAGGGCGGAACAACTTCGCCAGTGACTTCGGCAGCGCCGAAGCGCCGAGTGTGGAGATGCGCGCTGAAGTCCTGCGCCGTCGCATCCCGTTCCGGCCGCTGCGCACCACGCCGTGGCCGCGCATGCCCGGGCCGCAGACCGCGACGGTGGTCGGGCCGCCGGGCGAAGAGCTGCATGCCGATGCCTATGGGCGGGTGAAGGTGCAGTTCCATTGGGACCGCCAGCTGGATCGCCGCGAGAACGCCTCGTGCTGGATCCGCAGCGCCAGCCCTTGGGCTGGTGCAGACATGGGCGGTGTCTCGCCGCCGCGCGTGGGGCAGGAGGTCATCGTCGACTTCCTCGATGGCGACCCGGACCGGCCGATCATCACCGGCCGCGTATACAACGAGCAGAACATGCCACCCTTCGGCATGGAGGTCAGCGGCCTGAAGTCCAAGACCGTCAAGGGCGCGGGCTGGAACGAGATCACCATGCACGACAGCGCCGGCGGCGAGCTGCTGAACATGCGCGCCCAGCGCGACATGGTCACCACCGTGCTCAATGACCAGAACGCCACGGTCAAGAACAACAAGTCCACGTCGGTGACGGTGAACCACAGCATGGACGTGGGCGCCAACCAGGACATCAGCGTGGGCGGCACCCGCGGCATCACCGTGACCGGCGCGGACACGTTGACGGCAAAGGCAACGCGCACCACGAACGTCACCGGCGCGGTCACCGAGAAGTACGAAGCCGGCGAAACCAAGACCATCACCGCTGCCGGCTACACCGAGACCATCACCGGCCCGTTCAAGACCACCCTGACCGGCGACTACACCAGCCAGCGCACCGGCACCTGGCTGGAGACGGTGACATCAACGTCCACGCGCAACGTGGTCGGCCTGGTCACCGAGACGTTCGATGCGGGGCGCAAGACCACCATCACCGGCGAGGACAAGCGCGCGGTGCAGGGCAAGGTGGACGACAGCAATGTCGGGGCGCGCGTGGTCGATGTGACCGGCAACTACTCGCAGGACGCCTCCGGTACCTTCACCCAGGGGTCCGATGGCGACATGAGCCTGGAGTCGGCGACCAAGCTCACCGCGAAGGTGGGTGGTTCATCCATCGAGATCACCGACAGTGCGATCACGATCAGCGCCGGGGGTTCGGTGGTGGTGATCGATGCCAGCGGTGTCTCGGTCAATGGCAGCGAAATCAAGCTCAACTGCTGAGCCGGCCCGGGAGGCAATGCATGCAGGACAACCCGATGCTGCGCGGCTTGAGCGCGTTGCGAGATGCCTGGCTGCAGGCCAGTGCGGAGCCGGCCCACCGGTTGCTGGTGTGGCGCCTGCCGGCCAACGCCAGCCGCCTGTTGGCTGCGTTCTTCGAAATGCAGCGGCACGACGAGGGGCGCGATACGCCGGACTACTTCCTGCGCATCGACACCGCCTATGAGCTCGGCTTCCGCTACAGCCGGCAGATCAAGTGCGATCTGCTGGAGCGCTACCTGGCCAGCCAGGACGAGCTGCGCGAGCAGCAGGTGCCGCTGGGTTGGCGCGGCCCGCACGAGGCGCACGCGGACAGCGCCAAGGGCGTGGTGGACGTGCTGGAGAGCTTCGTCGAACACCACCGCGAACAGATGCGGTTGCTCGCGGCCGTGCTGGAGCCGGAGCGCTGCGTGCCGGGCGAGGGTTTCGAGCGCTGGGTGGAGGCCGCCCTGGCGGCCGGCCCGGGGCCGCGGCTGCGGCTGGTACTGATCGACAGCCAGGAGCAGCCGCGTTGGCAGAGCCTGCTGGATCGCCTGGGCGACAAGGCCGGCTTGATCACGGCGGAGGTGGACCTGTTCTCCATCGCCCGCGACACCGCTGCGCAATCGGGCGGGCGCGGCCCGGAAGTGCTGTACCGGCAACTGATGGCCGACATGATGTTGCTGATCGAGCGTGGCACGCCGGCGCAGGTCGCCGCCCGCGCCGAGCGGGCCCAGGGCCTGGCGTTGCGCCAGGGCTGGCAGGAGCAACAGTCGGTGGTGCAGATGATGCTCGCCGGTTCATGGCTCAAGTACGGTGACCACGCGCAGGCCATCAACGCCTATCGACAGGCACGTAGCGCGGCCGAAGGGGCGCGCGTGGCCGGCAATGCCGCCGCACCGGAACTGGTGATGCAGAGCTGGTTCGGCGAGGCCGGCTGCTGGTTGGCGGCCAAACAGCACGAGCGTGCCGCCCAGACCTACCTTCAGGCCTCCACCTCGGCCGCCAGCATCCCGCACCCGATGTTCACGCTGGAAGGGCAACGCATGGCCGGCTGGTGCCAACTCCAGGCCGGCCAGCGCGAGGCGGCGCGCACGCACCTGCTGGAGGCGGTGCGGACCGCCAAGCCCCTGTCACCGGCCGACCGCAAGGCCACCACCTTGCCGCAGGCGCTGTGGGACCTGCTGTTGCTGCAGGACACGCGTCGTTGCGAAAAGCTCCAGGAGGTGTCGGCCCACTACCTGCAGGCAAGTATGCTCCTGCTTGAAAAAGCCGATGCGCAGGCACGAGCGTTGGGGCCGCTGCCGCCTCGGGCGGCGCTGGACCGGATCGACGCGCAGTTGGATGGCGCGTTGGAGCAGAGCTTCCACCGTGCCCAGCAGGAGCGCGAGCGGGTGATCCAGGGAGGCGACGAATTCTTCCGCAAGATCGTGGCGGTGGGCCGCGACTTCCTTGACCCGGGCTGGAATGGCCTGCCGGCCATCGAGCACCCGCTGGACCACGACATTCCGGTGTGGAGCGAGCCGCCGGCCATGCAGCCGCTGCCGGACCCGGCCGCGTTGTTGCAGCCGGCACCTGCCAGCCCGGTCACACCCGCAACGACCACGGGAGTGGCCCTGGCATGAAGTCGAACAAGATCCTCTGGATGAGCGTGGCCATCGTCGTCGGCATCGCCGTCGTGGCGTGGATCAGTGCCGATTACCGGGACGAGGTAAAGGCTTTCCTGCGCGCTCTGGCGCGCGCGCTATAGCGGACAGGGAGTGTTGCCATGAGCATCGCCGCCAAGCATTTCGACCCCCAGTTGGGCATCGACATCCATATGTACGCGGTGCCGCCGAGCCCGCTGCCGACGCCGCATATCGGCCTGGTGCTGGATCCGTTCGACTACATCCCGTTCATCGGCTCGACCATCAAGGTCAACGGCGTGCATCGCGCCACCGCCGGTACCGGGGGCCTGGACATCCACATCCCGATGGGGGTGTGGGCGCCGCCGTTGTCAGCGCCGATGGGGCCGCAGTTCGACGGTGAAGAAATCTTCATGGGCAGCCGTACCGTGTCTGCCGACGGGGAGCCGTTCTCGCGGCTCGCCATGCCGGTGCTGGACTGCAACCTGGCCGGCATGATCAACCCGTTCCGGGTGAAGAAGCCCAAGAAGCCGCTGCGCGCGATGTCGTTGCCCACCGGGTTGAACGTGGCCATTCCCACCAGCGTCACCGTGGGCGGTCCGCCGACGGTGTCGTGGACGGCACTGGCATTCCGTGCGGCGTTCGCGGGGCTGGGCAAGCTGCGCAAGAGTGCGTTCTTCCGCAAGAAGATGGACGCATTCGCGAACTGGCGGCGAGCGCGGTGGGGCAACCTGCCACCGGGATTCCTCAAGTGCAAGGTGCTGCGTGCCGAGCCGGTGGATATCCGTGACGGCAGCGTGGTGGTCAACCACCAGGACTTCCATGTTCCCGGCCGCCTGCCATTGGCGTGGACGCGCAGCTACGGCTCGCGCCGTGGGTCAGAGCCGGGCCTGTGCGGCAACGGCTGGCTGACGCCGGCCGATATACGCCTGGAACTCCTGGACGATGGCAGCGCCTGGCTGTCCGCGCCGGACCAGGTGGCGTTCTTTCCTGAGCTGCCGGCGGTGGACGGCGAGGTGGGTGCGATCCTGGACTTTGTCGATGGTGCCCGGTTGCTGCGGGGTCAGGGGCAGTGGCGGGTGCGCTTCAAGGGTGGGTTGCAGTATGTATTCGGCGTGCTGCGACCCGGCGGGGTGAGCACGTTGCCGGCGAGGGGCGCGTTGGTCATCGAGCGCATCGAGGACGCGCACGGCAATCATTGGCGGTTCGAGCGACGCGATGGCCATCTCGTCCGCATCGTCGAAAGCGGGGTGGATGACCTGCAGGGGCGCTTCATCGAGGTGGATGCGCGCCATGGCCGCATCGAGCGGATGGCCCTGCACGATCCGGCCACCGGCCGGCTTCACCCGCTGGTGAGCTACCGGCATGGCGATGCCGGCGACCTGCTCGCCGCCGTCGATGCACTGGGTGCGCCGCGCACGTTCGGCTACGAGCAGCAGCGGATGGTGCGCCATACTGATCGCGTCGGCCTGTCCTTCCACTATGCGTTCGACGCACAGGGCAGGGTGGTGCACTCCTGGGGTGATGGCGGCCTGTACGACTATCGCTTCGAATACGACGCGTTGCTGAGGGAAACGCGCGTCACCGACTCGTTGGGCCACCTGACGGTGGTTAAGTTCGATGAAAACCAGTTGCCACTGTGCGAGATCGACCCGCTCGATGGCGTCACGCTGTTCGAGTACGACGACTTCGGCCGCACGGTAGCGGTGACCGACCCGGAGGGGCTGCGCACCGGCTTTGCCTATGACGCCCACGGAAACCTGACCTGCCTGACGCGTGCCGACGGCACCTCGGTCCAGATGGAGTACGACCAGGACGACCATATGGTGTCGTTGCGGACACCCGATGGCGCCGATTGGCGCCAGACGTACGACCTGCAGGGCCTGTTGGTCGCGCAGGTGGATCCATTGGGCGCCACCACCTGCTTCGACTACGACCGGCAGGGCCAGTTGCTCGCGCAGACCAATGCCCGTCAGGCGGTGACGCGACTGCGCTATGACCGCCACGGGCTGGTGGCCGCGGTGATCGATGCACTGGGCCACGAGAGCCGCTACGTGCATGACCCGATGGGCCACGTGCAGGAGCAGACGGACCCACTCGGTCAGGTCAGTCGTTACGAGTACGACATCAAGGGACGCCTGCTGGGCACGGTCGGACCGGACGGCAATGGCGTGCGCTGCGAGTACGACGCCGAGGACCAGCTGGTGCGCTACACCGATGAAGCTGGTGGTCAAACGCGCCTGCAGTACGTTGGTATCGGTCAGATCGGCAAGCGGCTGCAGGCCGATGGCCACAGCGTGGAGTATCGGTATGACTCCGAGGAACAGCTCGTCGCGGTCATCAACCAGCGCGGTGAAACCTACCAGTTGGTGCGCGACGCCTTGGGCCGCATTGTCGAGGAGGTCGACTACTGGGGACAGGCCCGCCGGTACACCTATGACGCTGCGGGGCGACTGACCGCCACGGTGGACCCGCTGGGCCAGCGGATCGCCTTCACCACCGACAAGCTCGGACGCATCATCCGCAAGACGCTGCCCGATGTCCGTCATCCGGGCCAGCAGGTGCAGGAGCACTTCATCTACGACAAGCTGGGGCAGCTCGTTGAGCTGCGCAATCCGGCGCGAACGGTCAGGCGGCAGCACGATCAAGTAGGACAGTTGCTGGAAGAGCTGCAGGATGGCTTCCGCGTGGGCTATGCCTACGATGCGGTCGGCAACCGCGTCCTGCGCGAGACCTCGGCCGGCAACCGGGTGGCGTTCGGCTTCGACCTGCGTGATCAGGCGGTGTCGGTGACCATCAACGATGAGCCGCCGATCGCGATGGAGCGCGATGCACTGGGGCGCACTACCCGGGAGCAGCTGAGCCCGCATCTGCAGCGCGAGTTCACCTATGACAGCCGCAACCTGTTGACCTCGCAGTCGGTGCTGAAGGATGCCGCACCGCTGTTCGAGACGCGTTACGACTACGACCGCAGTGGCAACCTGACCCGGCGCAGCGACAGCGTGCAGGGCATGGATGAGTACCGTTACGACGCCATTGGTCGCCTGCTGGAGCATATTGATCCGAAGCAGAAAGTGGAGCGCTACTTCAACGACCCGGCGGGCGACCGGCTGCGCACCGAAGTGAAGCAGGTGCAGGCGCGCAAGGTGGTGGGCGGCGACGAAGACGAGCAGACTACCTGGACGCGCGAAGGCACCTACCAGGGCGTGCACTACGTGTTCGACCGCTCCGGCGACCTGGTGCACAAGGGCGCACCGCATGGCGACGCGCCGGATGACCTGACGCTGATCTGGGATGCCAACCATCGGTTGGCGGAGAGCCGCCGCAACGGGCAATCAACGTACTACGGCTACGACCCGCTGGGACGTCGGGTGTTCAAGCGCAATCCGACGCAGACGACGTGGTTCTTCTGGGATGGCGATGCGTTGCTGGGCGAGGTGCAGCAGGCCAATGACGCCGAGGATGCGGTGCCGGTCTGGGTAGGGAACGTGGCCAGCCTGGTGGAAGTGAAGCGCAGGCAGCGGCGGCTGGAGATGTTGCATGAGCGGGTGCGGGAGTATGTGTACTACCCGGGGACGTTTGTGCCGTTGGCGTTGGTCACTTCTCCTTTGCAATCAAAGGAGAGATCTCATCTAGTGGGGAGGGGAGCGAGCCCAGTGGACGACGGTCGAGGCTCTATTGTCCAACGGGTGGTAGCGCCTCCCATGGTCGCAAGTGGCAAGTCTGATAGCCCGCTTGGAATCCTGGGTGCTGGGTCGAGATTGGGGCGGGAGAGTGGAAATAGGGGAGGGGGCTGCACGGGCTCTGCTCCAAGTAAAAGTGATGTGGCAACCGGTTGTGAGCCTTCATTGGTGCCCAGACAAGGTGAGAATTCGGCTTTCTATGAAGAGTCGAATAATGCCAATGATGTGGCGTATGTGGTGTGTGGCGAAAACTCGGGAGTAGCAGGTGTATCGATCTTTCAGGTTGACGCGAATGGAAGTGCGCTTCGCCTGCTGAATGCTGTCGGTGATGTGGTCTGGCAACGTGCTGCGGCTGATAGTGGTGATTCGGGTGCGGCCGATTGCGTGGGTGGTAATAATATCGCCCTGCAAGGGCAATATGCTGATGAAGAGACGGGGCTCGCATATAATAGGTATAGATACTACGACCCCGATTTGGATGCGTTCTTGGTGCAAGATCCGTTGGGGTTGCTTACCAGCATCAATTTGTATGGGTATGGAAAAAACTCCTTGGCTTGGGTGGATCCTTTGGGGTTATCTGCTGGCAGTGCGTGGGAATCGATCGCATTCTTTAGAGACCAGAATGGTCTCCTGTCGGTTGCGGATGAGGACATGCTTGCTTTGGGAGGGGTTAAGAACTCCCAGAACACCATCGCATTGTTGAAGGTTGGTGATCGTGAGTTTATTGGTATGAATAGCCGAATTCAAAATCCAAAAAATCCTTTTACGGCGGGGCCAATAAACAACATTACGAAGTTTCATGCTGAGGGAAATGCGGCTCAACAGGCTGTAGATGCTGGAATGGTAGGTAAGGCCAGGGTTGCCGAAATGTGGGTCGATAGAGATCTGTGTCATGCCTGCGGCCCCTCAAATGGGGTGGGTTCGCTTGCCAAAGCACTGGGGCTTGATGAGATACTTGTTCACTCTCCCTCTGGCTCCCGAGTTTTCAAGGCACCATGCGCACAATAAATGAACTTACTGAAGAGGTGCGCCGCGGCGCGTATGCGGAATCTGTTCGCATTGATGATCTTAGTTTTGATGGTGCAATGAATGCGATTGGACGTCTGAATGGGTTGGATAGAACGCTCGTGTGCATCGTTGTTTCCGATGGGAACATTCTTGTGGGCGGCGGATGTGATGGATATGTCGTTACGATGGATTTCCTGGATAAAGTCGTGAACATTGTTGACCCTGGGCGTGACGTTGACGACTTCACCGAGGTGACAGTTGGAGGGCAGGCCGTCGACTACCCGTCAACCTATGTGGTGCCCCTTCAGGCGGTTGATCTCGCTTTGAGGGAGTTCTTGTTGGGCGATGAGAGTAACGTGCCATGCGAGGTGATCAAAAAGTAGTTCCCGGACATTGCTTGAGTTGTAGGCGTGGTAGGAGATCAGACATCGAGGCATTGCAACGTGCAGGGCAATCGTCGTTTGGCCTGTGCCTCTACTGCGGGTATCTCGCCAGAATCTTTGTCGATTGAGAGCGCATCGGATGCGCTGGCGTGTGCTTCACAGGTGTGGCCGGAAAAAATCTCGTCACGAAGTTGACATTCCGGCCGCAAGGTCGCGCCGCTCTATCGGGTCAAGTATGTCTCCAATGACGATGATTTCCCGGCCGTGCTCAAGGGTCGATTGAACAGGGCGTGGGAGTGGAGGGCATTCAATCATGACCCATCGCAGGGAAGATCAGGATCGGGCTACATGTACCAGGCTGGACACGCGCGACCGGACGTCGATTATTGGGACGTGAACTGGATGGCGTCCGATCGGTTCTTGGCGGTGTGCCGCCATTTCAACATCGGCGTTGACGCGATTCCGCTGGATGTCGTGCTCGCAAACGGGGCAGCGCCGGGGACACAGTACTTCTACCTGTGCTGGTCGGCATGGGCTTCGGTGATTGATCTGCAGCGTTCACGTTGTACTTTGGAGCGGGACCTGACGACCGGCGATGTGCTGCATCAGAAGTATTTCCCAGCGGTCCCAGTGCTGAATTAGGTTGAGGCGTTTGTAGTCGACGGAGGCAAGGTGCCCGAGGCCGCGGCCTTCCTGTGCATGGATCTGGGTCATGCCCTGGTCTGCAATGAAGCATTACGCGTCACCTGTCAGCAGGCGGGCTTGGTGGGGATGGCATGCGAGGACATCACCTCCTACACCAGGATCGATTTCTGGGATTGATCGGCCATCCACGTCGTCAGCATGCAGTTGGGGCCAGGCGCGGCATGGGCCGCCTGGCCCGTTGAGCTGCGGATCCCCGTGCCGCCGCAGATGTGCGATTGCCTGCATCGAAGGGGAGGCGACGCTACACTCCCGGCATGCATGACTCTCCGGTTCCTTCGATCAATCTGCAGCTGGCCGCTGTTCACCGCGTGGTTGAACGCCATCTCGGTGACACGATCATGGCGGTCCATTTGTTTGGCTCGGCCCTGTTGGGCGGGCTCAAGCTGTCGAGTGACGTCGACCTGCTCGTCACCGTGGCCGTGGCACCGGATGAGGGTGTGCGGAATGCATTGCTGGTGGATCTGCTGACGGTATCGGCGCCGCCATCTGTCGATGCGGTGTTGCGTCCTCTGGAGCTGACGGTGGTCGCGTACGACGGTGTGGTGCCATGGCGGTATCCCGCGCGCCGGGAGCTGCAGTTCGGGGAATGGTTGCGGTCGGACATCGTCGCGGGCCGGTTCGAGGCGCCCGTACTCGATCACGACCTGGCCATTCTGCTCAGGCAGGTGCAGGCGCACGGCGTGGCGCTGTTCGGGCCCTCGCCGGAAGCGCTGTTTGAGCCGGTCCCCGATGCGGATGTTGGCCGCGCATTGCAGGACACCGTCGCGCAGTGGCAGGTGCCGGAAGATTGGGCAGGGGACGAGCGCAATATCGTTCTGGCGCTGGCGCGCATCTGGTACACGACGGTCACCGGTCGGATCGCCGCCAAGGATGGTGCCGCCGATTGGCTGCTCCCGCTGCTGGACGAGCGGTATCAACGCGTCCTGGCCGCTGCGCGGGCGGCGTATCTGGGACATGCACCGGACACGCTCTCAGGCCAGCCAGATGCGGTTGCCGATTTCATCCGCTACGCCTGCCATTCCATCACCGTGCTTCACACAGGCCGGCAGGGGGCTGTCGGGTTGTGAGCGATGTGCGGTGTCGGTACACCGCATGGGGAGAGCATTCGGGCAGGCGCGGCAAAAGTGCCTCGATCAAACACCCGCAGATCGAGTGGGCCTGCGGCGCCGAATGCGCGGGCAGGAGGCGCCGAGAATGGCCGAAGTCCAGGCGCTCGCGGACGATGGCCTGGCGTCCCGGAGCCTAGGTGGATGGGTGGGCATGTCGCTGCCACTCATTCGAGGAGGAGGTCCTCGGGTGCGTCGGCAATCTGCGTGAGCGAGAGCGGCAACAGCGCGGCGAACCCGTCGCAGACATGGTCCATCGCATCCGGGTCGTGGGTGAAGCTGATGATCTGGCCGGGACGGCCGTGCGCGGAAGGGCTGTGGTCGAGGATCAGCATCAGGATCGGGGCATGGAAGCCGGCGAAGGGCAGCCAGCCCTGCTGCGCCCAACCGGATTGGAGCCGCACGTCCCGGGGGCGGGGATCCTCGTAGCCGTCGTACTGGGGCGCGCGCCGGTGCATGCCGCGCCATTGCTGCATCGCCTGTTGCAACGACAGGAAGCGGTAGCCGGTGAGATAGCCCGGGCGCGCGAACACGGTCTGGGCATCCTCGCTGCCATTGGCATGACGCCAGGCGCTCTTCAGCAGCGGGCAGATCGTGAAGCCAAGCTCCCGTTCGGCGTCAGCGAGCGCATCCTCGCTGACGCCGGGGGCCAGTTGCAGGGCCTGATCGTTGGCCGCATACAAGGCCGCGAGTTCAGTGAGATAGGCAGGGAAGTCCATGGGCATCGGTTGTGTCGGGGCGGTGGGCGCTCCGTGCCCGCGGATCGGGCGGGCGCGGGACCGGCAGGGATATTCGGGGTGGCAGCGGGTAAAATGCGCCAATTCACTGCTGCGGTACACCCTGCGCGCCATGACCACATTCCCTGAAGACATCTACACCGAGCCGACCCCCGATCCCAACACGCTGGGCAACCTGGGCCCGCTGGCACCCATGGCCGGCGTCTGGCGCGGCGAGCGCGGCATGGATGTGAATCCCAAGGCGGACGGTCCGGAGCATCAGGCGTTCATCGAGCACTACGAGCTCCATCCCATTGACGCACAGACCAATGGCCCGCAGCTGTTCTACGGCCTGCGCTACCACACACGCATCGTGAAGCCCGACGACGTGGAGACGTTTCACGACCAGGTGGGCCACTGGCTGTGGGAGCCGGCGACCGGGACGATCATCCTGACGCTGTCCATCCCGCGTGGACAGACGGCGATGGCCGTCGGCACGGCCGCGCCGGACGCCAAGCGCTTCCATCTGCGTGCGGTGCGCGGCTCCACCACCAACGGCATCCTCTCCAATCCGTTCCTGGAACATGCGTTCCGGACCGAGAGTTACGACATCGAGGTCACCATCCATGACGATGGCACCTGGTCGTATGAGCAGACGACGGTGCTGGTGATCCCGGGCCAGGCCGAGCCGTTCAATCACACCGATCGCAACACGCTGACGCGGATCGGTGCGCCGGTGCTGAATCCAACGGCGCAGGCCGCCGCAGAGGACGCGGAGCCGATGCCGGCCTGACGTCCGCTACCCATCGTCCGGTTCTGCACAAGCCCCGTTACGCGGGGCTTGTGCTTGAAGGCGAGGCCGACGCCCCGTTCATTCTTCCTCGTCGTCGTGCTCGCGGTGCTTCTTGGGTTCGGGCGGTGTACCGGGGTTCGGCTCGCGGCGAGGCGCCGGATGCGGCAGGTTGTCGGAAGGAACGGGCTTGGCGTCGTTCCGCGATGAAATCCCGAGCCGGTGACCGGCTTGCAGGAGGGTCATGGCGTTGCTCCGTTGGCACGGCAGGCATTGCCGTGCCAGTACCCTGCGCGCTGGGCAGTTAGTACGCCGTGGCTGTCGCGTTGCCGGTACGCTGACAATGATGACCGCGGTGGATGCCCCGGCCGTTAAGCAATGGCGACGTACCCTGCGTCGATGAAACCACCGATGGAATTGCAGGGCCTGCAGGCGCTGCCGCCCGCACCCGGCGTGTACATCTTCCTGGGACAGGACGATGAAGTGCTCTACATCGGCAAGAGCATCAACCTGCGCCGTCGCGTGGCCGATCACCTGCGGGCACCGGGCTCGCGTCGCATGCTGGAGCGGGCGCGACGCGTCCGCCATGTACGCACGGCCGGCGACATCGGCGCACAGTTGCTGGAGGCCCGGCTGGTGAAGCAGCAGCTCCCGGTCTTCAACATCCGCCTGCGGCGGCACCGGCGCCTGCTGGGCATCACCCTGCCCGGGGACACGCCCGAGATCCGCAATGTCCATGCGCTCGGCGATACCACCACCTACGGGGTCTTCGCCAGCAGGTTCGCCGCGCAGGCATTGCTGCGCACGTTGGCCGATGCGCATGGGCTCTGCTGTTCGGTGCTGGGGCTGGAGCCGTCCACGGCGGGGCAGCCCTGTTTCCGGTACCGGCTTGGGCGCTGCGCGGGCGCATGCTGTGGCCAGCTTCCGATGCAAGAGCACCGCCGACGGCTGCACGAGGCGCTTCGCGCGCACCACCGGCGCGTGTGGCCCTATGCCGGCGGCGTCGGGATCGTGGAGCAGTGCGAAGGGCTTCGGCAGATCCACGTCATCCGCAACTGGGCCTATCTGGGGAGCGTGGACACCCTCGCGCGGGCCGCGGCGCTGAGCCGCCCCGAAGTCGCGTTCGACCTGGACGGCTACCAGATACTGGTCGGGCCGATCCTGCGCGCAAGCGTGGAGATCCTGCCGCTCTGAAGCGTTGCCGTTGCACCCCCGTCAAGCCGGATGAGTGTCCGGTGAGGGCCCCGGCCGGTTCCTTTCACGTGCCGCTAAAGGCGCGCTTGCTCTCATGACTTCATGCACATGGGAGACCGCAATGGACACTGAAGTACTGAGCGTTCCGCACCTGGATATCGAGCGCTACCTCGGCCTCTGGTTCGAGATCGCGCGCAAGCCGATGCGCCACGAGGATGTGGGCGCGCGCGACATCACCGCGGACTACTCGTTGAACGAGGACGGCTCGATCCGCGTGGTCAACTCCTGCATCAACGAAAAGCGCGAGCTGGAGCAGTCGGTGGGCACGGCACGCGCGGTGGACGAGAGCAATGCGCGGCTGGAGGTGAGCTTCCTGCCCGAGGCATTGCAATGGGTGCCGTTCACCAAGGGCGACTACTGGGTGCTGAAGATCGACGCGGACTACCAGACCGCGCTGGTCGGTGAGCCGTCACGGAACTACCTGTGGCTGCTGCACCGGCAGGGCCACATGGAGCGCAGCGTCGCCGAGGAATGGCTGAATGTGGCGCGCATGCAGGGTTATGACCTGTCCGACCTGATCTGGCCGGAGCAATCCGGTGCGGTCTATCCGCCGACGTCGGCCTGAGTCCCGCACCGGAGCAGGTAGCCATGAAACGTCGTCGCCTTCTGTCCAAGAGGAACATAGCCATCATCGGCGCGATCGTCATCATCCTTGCGCTGATCATCAGCATCCCGCCGTGGTAGTGGCGATGTACATGATTGTCATCGGCGCATGAGCAACCGATGTGCCGCTGATGCGGCTGGTTAACCCGCGCAGGCGGATGCTGGACCTGGAGCTGACCTGCTCCGTCAAAGGAGAAATCCATGAAACGAGCACTACTCAGCCGTTGGGCCCTGCTGGCTGCATTGCCGCTGTGTGCCTCGGCCGCCATCGTCAGCGCCGAGAACCCGCCGACCGAGCGCGAAGAGGCCAAGGCGGACTCGGAACAGCCGGGCAGCGATGCCTGGATCACGACCAAGGTGAAGGCGGACCTGTTGACGACCTCGAACGTTCCTGGCCTTGAGATCAAGGTGGAGACCATCAATGGCACGGTGAACCTGAGTGGCACGGTAAGCAGCCAACCCGAGAAGGAACGTGCCGTCGCGGTTGCGCGCGGTATCCAGGGTGTGAAGCAGGTGGATGCGACCGGCATCCGGGTCATGGGGGCACCGGCCCGCTGAGGATGATGGCGGGCAGCGGCGATGGGCCGCTGCCCGCAAGGGGCAGGGAAGGAGCGCGTGGCGATGGGCGCAGGCCTTAGATATGTCAGTGACGACGCGCCGGGAATACGAAGGCTGCGTTGCGGGCGTGGGTTTCGCTACGTACACGCCAACGGCAAACCCGTGGTGCAGGCGGCCACGCTCGAACGCATACGTTCACTGACCATACCGCCGGCCTACCGCGACGTGTGGATCTGCGCGGCTCCTGATGGCCATCTGCAGGCGACCGGTCGTGATGCCCGCGGACGCAAACAGTACCGTTACCACCCCGACTGGACCCGGCGGCGCAGCGCCGACAAGTTCGCGCACCTGGTGGAGTTCGGCACGGCGTTGCCACACTTGCGCCGCCAGGTGCGTGCCGACCTGCGGCTGCCCGGCTTGCCGCGCGAGAAAGTGCTGGCGCTGGTGATCGCGGTGATGGGGCGCACGTTGGCCCGGGTGGGCAATGACGCCTACGCCCGCGGCAATGGCTCGTATGGGTTGACGACGCTACGCAACCGACATCTGGGCCGATGCGCCGGAGGTGGTCTGTTGCTGGAGTTCACCGGGAAGTCCGGGCGCAGGCAGCGCCATGCAATCGATGACCCACAACTGGTGCGCCTGCTCCGCCGCTGCCAGGAACTTCCCGGTCAATCGTTGTTCCAGTACGTGGACGCGCAGGGAACGGCCGTGCCGATCGATTCGGGGGACATCAATCACTACCTGCGGCAGGCCATGGGAGGCGCGTTCAGCGCGAAAGACTTCCGAACCTGGGGCGGTACCGCCGCCGCCGCGTTCGAACTGGCGCGATACGCCGCCGACCCCGCTGCAGCGGCCACGGTGGAACGGCAGGTGATGGATGCGGTGGCGGCCGTGCTGGGCAATACCACGGCGGTCTGTCGCAGGGCCTATGTGGACCCCTGCGTGTTCGACGCCTGGCATGCGGGGGCATTGGAACCCCTGCGTACATTGCGGGGAGCGCGTGCCCGCGAAAGCGCCGTGCTGCGCATCCTGCGCGCGCATCACCGGAACGGGAAGGGCGCTGGGCGAACGCGCTGATCGCAGGCGCGAGCAGGGGGCTAGCTGCTCCAGGCATCGCCTACACGGTGCGTTTACCTGTTTTCACCTTGCCGGCCGGTGCGCACGCGGAGAATTCCTTCCCGCTTGATCACGCGAGGAACTGCAGATGGCTACCTGCGATGTTTGTGGCAACAACTATGCACACTGCTTCACCGTGACCCAGGGCGAAGCAACCGGCACCTTCGATTCGTTCGAATGTGCCATCCATGCGATGGCACCGCGGTGCGCGCATTGCGGATGCGCGGTCATCGGGCACGGCGTGGAGGCAGCGGGCTCCGTCTTCTGCTGCGAGCACTGCGCACGTCATGCTCAGCCCGCCTCGGCGTGAGCGTCCCCCCGATTCTGCGCCATACCCGGAGCATTCACATATGAGCCCCGCAAAGAAGACCGGGCACAGTGCGGCGAAGAAGGCCGTCGGCAAGAACGCCGCCGCGACCACGGCCGCCCGCCAGCGCCAGTTGCAGGCGCGGACCGACAAGGCCGATGCACGTGCGGACAAGAAGCCGAAGCCACGCGCGGGTGTCCAGGCCGGGGTGCGCCACCAACCCGTGCGCATGCCAGCCCAGCATCTGCCCAAGCCCGGCGTGGAGGCGGAGCTGGAGTTGGCCCCGCGCTATCTGGCCTCGGCGTATCACGGCAGGGGCAAACTGCGCGGCATGCGCGCGATCATCACCGGGGGCGACTCCGGCATTGGTCGTGCGGTGGCGGTGTTGTTCGCGCGCGAAGGCGCCGACGTGGCATTGCTGTACCTGGACGAGCACCAGGACGCCGAAACGACCCGCGCACAGGTGGAGCGGGAGGGCGCGAGCTGCTTGGTGATCAGCGGCGACGTGCGTGACCCCGGCTTCTGCAGCGCTGCGGTCCGCCAGGTGGTCGCGGCGTATGGCGGGGTCGAGATCCTCGTCAACAACGCTGCCTTCCAGTTGCACTGTCACCGGCTGGAAGATCTTGGCGATGCCCAACTGCAGGAAACACTGCAGACCAATATCGCCGGTTACATCCACATGGCCAGGGCGGTGCTGCCGCACATGAAGGAGGGCGCCTGCATCCTCAACACCGGCTCGGAAACCGGCATCTTCGGCAGCCCATCGCTGATTGACTATTCCGCCACCAAGGGGGCTATCCATGCCTTCACCCGATCATTGGCGGCACAGTTGCTGGAACGCGGCATCCGCGTCAACTGCGTGGCGCCAGGGCCGGTGTGGACACCGCTCAATCCCGCGGACAAGGCGGCGGACGATGTGGCTGCGTTCGGCAAGGACAGCGACATGGGCCGGCCCGCGCAGCCGGAGGAGCTGTCGCCGGCCTATGTGTTCCTGGCGTCCCCGGTGACCGCGAGCTATATCAATGGCGTGATCCTGCCGGTGATGGGTGGCCCGCGCGGCTGAGCGTGGTGCGGTGATTGCTTGAAGAAAAAGGAAAGCCCCCGGGAGGGGGCTTTCCGCTCATCCAACGATCAGGTCCCAGTGCATCTCCGAGCCCTGGAACTTGTAGCGGTAGCCGTCGTAATCCACCTGGCGCGCGATGTTGCCGTGGTCGTCGACCAAGGTCCGCATCTGGATCTCCGAAGAGCGTCGATGCGCGATGCGAATGCCGTCGCTTGAACCCGGGCGAACCTGGGTGGGCTCGCTGGCGAGCAGTGTGACTGGCCGGCGCTCTCGGCCTGGGCCTTCAAGGTACATGGATACCGATCCCATGAGGCTGACTCCGTCAGTGTGTGGTTCGGACCCCCCGCTGGTTCATTTCTAGAGGGCAACTGCCGGCTGAACAAGTCAGGGCTTCACACTTTGTGCCATCGGCGTGGTCCAACGGGGGGCAATGATTCATGTTTGTCCGATCCTTGTGCATGAACATGCGGGGTTGGAGCCGTACACCGTCAATGCAGGGCATCATCACGCGGCTTGCCGGCGGTGATGCTGCTGATCTCATCGAGCAGTGCACGCAACTGGTCATGGAAGTACGCGCGGTCAGGCGCGGGGACGCGTGGCCGGATGCTATCGACTTCGCGCGCGACAAACACCGCGATGTCGCCGGAGCGGGCGTTGGCCAGCCTGTCGCGCGCACGCAGTGCGATGCCCTGCAGCCAATGGTCGATAGCGTCACGGGTCAGCATTGTTTCCATCATGCAGTCCTGGCATGTCGCCGTCACAGCAGATGAAAGCAGGGTACGCCGGTTTCCATGGCGCGCTCAGTCAGTGTGGTCAGCAGGACACGCCGGACATCTGGACATGCACGTAACATCTGCGGGCATTGCCTCTCCCCCTGATGAGACTCGGGCAGAAGGGTAGAACGATGTGTCATCTACCGCGGCGCAGATATCCGCGCGATGTAACGATGTCTTAATCGTCGCGACGATAGGCTTGCTTCACCAGCTATGCGACCTTCTGTCTTCACGCCTGCAGGGTGAAGTCAGAAGGCGCTAGTTGGACCAGAGCTTGAACGCCTTGCCACGCAGGCGTGGCGTACCCGGTGTGCATGCGTCGCCGGCTTCGCGGTGGCGGCCGCCACTATCGTTGGCGGCGTAGCACGAAGTAGATCGGCACGCCGGCGATGATCAGGCCGACGCCCCAGAGCAGGGCCTCGGTACCGATGCCGATGACCGCATACAGACTGAAGGCCAATGCGCCCGCGGCGACGACGCGCGACACCAGGCCGGTGCCACGCCATAGCCAGGCTGCCGCGCCAACCAGATAGGGCAGCAACGTTGCAGCGGTGGAGAGCAGCACCGAGAACTTGAACAGGTCCACCAGCGAACGGTTGTAGTTGCAGATGACCAGCACGGTGGCCAGCAGGCAGCTGACGATCACCCCGAATGCCGGCGCGCCACGCCGGGTTTCATGGGCAAAGGCACGCGGCAGCACGCCATCGCGCGCGGCGGCCATCGGCAGCTGTGCCGACAGCAACGTCCAGCCATTGAGCGCGCCCACGCAGGACACCGCCATCACCACGGCCAGCAGCATGCCGGCGGTCGGCCCCCACAACGCGGCGGCGGCATCGGCCATGGGCGCGCCGGAGTTGGCGAGCACGTCGGCCGGCAGCAGGCCGAGCACGGTGGTGCAGGCCAGCACGGTGGCGATGCCGGCAATGGCGGTGCCGGCCACGGTGGCGCGGGCGACGGTACGCGGCGCGTCATCGACCGATTCGGCCGGCACGGTCGCCGCTTCCAGCCCGATCATGGCCCACAACGTGAGGGCCACGGTGCTGGCGGCCACGCTGCCCAGCGACTCGGCCGTCGGGTTGAACGGAACGTAGTGGCTGGTATCGACGAACCACAGTGCGACCAGGCCGAACAGCAACAGCGGGACCACCTTCAGCACCGTGGTCAGCAGCTGCAGGCGACCGGCTTCGCGTACACCGAGCAGGTTCACGCCCGCGCACAGCCACAACGCGACCAGGCCGCAGCTGGCGGCCCGTACCGGGGTCGCGGTGAGTTGCGGGAAGATCGCCCCGATGCTGCCGGCGAAGGCCACCGCGATGGCGGCAATGGCGCACCACATCGAGATCCAATAGCTCCACGCCACCACGAAGCCCGGCAGTTCGCCGAAGGCGTTGCGCGCAAACACATACGGGCCACCGGTCTGCGGCCAGCGCCGGGCCAACCGGGCGAAGGTGACGGCCAGCAGCAGGGCACCGCACAGGGTGATGCCCCAGCCGACCAGGGTGGCAGCGCCGTACGGGGCGAGGGTGGCCGGCAACAGGAAGGTTCCCGAGCCGATCATGCTGCCCACGACCAGGGCAGTGGCGGACCAGAAGCCCAGCGGGCGGCGCGAATTCGTCATGACTACAGCAACGGCAAGGGCCCTGGCCACGTGCCGGAAGGCGGTGGGCGGGGCAGGAAGCAAGGGGTGTGGCCGGCCCGGACGGGCGGCGTGGCGGTGAATTATGACGGTTTGCCGACCGGAGCGCGAATTCCGGCCGCCACCAGTGACCTTTGGCCCTTTCCGGGTGCTTCGGCAGCACCGACGCTGCCGGTCTTGTACTTACCCTGGAAACCTTCCATGAAGCTGCGTCCCCTGGCGTTTGCCGTCTCGTTGTCCCTGGCCACCGTGCTGGCCGCCTGTTCTCCGTCCTCCGAGCCCAAGGCCGGCGAGACCGCCAGCCAGGCGCCGCAGGCCGACAAGGCCGCGCAGCTGAACCAGTTGTATGCCGACTACTGGGAAGGCGTGCTCAAGCAGAACCCGCTGCAGGCCACCTTCCAGGGCGACAACCGTTACAACGACCAGCTGCCGGACTTCGGCTCGGCGCAGTTCCGCGCGCAGAGCCATGACTTCACCACCGAGTGGCTGGGCAAGGTGGAGGCCGTGGGCGAGGCCGGCCTGAGCGGCCAGGACCTGCTGAGCTACCGCATCTTCGTGGAAGAGCAGAAGCAGTCGCTGGAAGGGGAGAAGTTCCCGTCCTGGATGATGCCGGTCAACCAGATGGGCTCGACCGTGAGCTATGCGGTGATGCTGGGCTCGGGCCAGGTCGCCCAGCCGTTCAAGACGGTGAAGGACTACGACAACTGGCTGGCGCGCGCGGCGCGTGTGCCGGTGCTGCTGGATACCGAGATCGCCAACATGCGCGAAGGCATGAAGGCCGGCGTGGTGCAGCCGCGCGTGCTGATGGAAAAGGTGGTGCCGCAGTTCGACGAGATCATCACCGCCAAGCCGGAGGACAGCCAGTTCTGGGGGCCGATCAAGTCGCTGCCGGCGGACTTCCCGCAGGCGGACAAGGAACGCTTGACCGCCGCGTTCCGCACCCTGATCGCCGACCAGCTGATGCCGGCGATCAAGAAGCAGCGTGACTTCATCGCCAACGAGTACCTGCCGGCGACCCGCGAATCGGTGGGCCTGGATTCCCTGCCGGACGGCAAGGCGTGGTACGCGTTCAATGCCAAGGAAAGCACCACCACCGCGCAGACCCCGGAGCAGATCCACGAGATCGGCCTGAGGGAAGTGGAGCGCATCCACGGCGAGATGCGCAAGGTGATGGAGGAGGTCGGCTTCAAGGGCTCGCTGCAGGACTTCTTCAAGTTCATGCAGAACGACAAGCAGTTCGAGTTCAAATCCGAGCCGGCGCTGCTGGAGCACTACCGTGGCCTGGAGGCGAAGATCAACGCCAACGTGCCCAAGCTGTTCTCGCTGACCCCGAAGGCGGGCTTCGAGATCCGCCCGATCGAGGCCTTCCGTGCCAAGTCGGCCGCCGGTGGCGAGTACATGCAGCCGAGCGAGGACGGCACGCGCCCGGGCATCTTCTACGTGAACACCTACGACCTGCCGACCCGCAAGACCTGGGACGCGGAGGACCTGTTCCTGCATGAGGCCATTCCGGGCCATCACTTCCAGCTGGCACTGCAGCAGGAGCTGAAGGACGTGCCGGCATTCCGCCGCTTCGGTGGCGAGACCGCCTTCATCGAGGGCTGGGGCCTGTATGCCGAGAGCCTGGGCAAGGACCTGGGCGTGTACACCGACCCGTACAGCTACTTCGGCCGCCTGCAGGGCGAGTTGTGGCGCGCGGTGCGCCTGGTGGTGGACACCGGCCTGCATTCCAAGGGCTGGACCCGCCAGCAGGTGCTGGACTACATGTTCACCAACTCCTCGGTGAGCGAGCCCGATGCCATCGCCGAGGCCGAGCGTTACATCGCATGGCCGGGCCAGGCGTTGGCCTACAAGACCGGCGAGCTGAAGATCCAGGAGCTGCGCAAGCGTGCGCAGGAGCAGTTGGGTGACAAGTTCGACATCCGCGAGTTCCATGCCGAAGTCCTGAAGGACGGCTCGGTGCCGCTGGATGTGCTCGATGCCAAGATCAACGATTGGATCGCGGCAAAGGCGAAGTAAGCCGGCGCTCCCCCTCTCCCGGCCGCGGGAGAGGGGCGAAGATGGCCCCTGAAAACCAAACACAGCAGTTCAGCCGCCGCTACCTTCCCGGCAATCAGGCTGTGTCAAAGTACGTGGCATCCCCTTGAGTCCTTCCTGGCGGCCTGACGGCGGGCGAAGCCTGCATCGCGGTTGTCGCAATCAATGATGACGCTCCTTGTTTCCCTGATCCTGCCGTTGCTGGCGCTGTGGTTGTGGCTGCCGGTCAACGCGCTCAGCAGGCGGCAGCGCCGTTGGCGCATTTCCCTGACCATGGGGCTGGCCTTCGTCGGACTTGGCTTCGCCACGCTGTGGCGGCTGGACTGGCTCGCGTACGAGGTGGTGGCCTGGGTCCAGCTGGTGTTCGGCTGGGTGCTGGTGATGTTCGTGCTGCTGTTGGCCTTCCTGCTGCTGCGCACGCTGGGCTGGCTGGCCAGTCGCCTGCTCGCGCGCACGTCGACGTTGGCCACGGTCTGGCACGGGGCGCGGTTGAACGACGTTGCAGCGGTCGCCATCGTCCTGCTGGCCAGTTGGGGCATTGCCAACGGCCTGCGTCCGCCCAAGGTGCAGGAACGCGACCTGGTCGTGCCGAACCTGCCCGCGGAGCTGGACGGGGTGCGGGTGGCGGTGCTGGCGGACCTGCATATCAGCCCGGTGAAGCGCGCCTGGCGGACCCAGCGCATCGTCGACGAGGTGCTGGCCGCCACGCCCGACCTGATCGTGCTGCCGGGCGACATGGCCGACGGCGGCCTGGAGGCGTCGGGTCGGTTCGCTGCGCCATTGGCGCAGTTGAAGGCGCCGTATGGGGTGTGGCTGGCCCCGGGCAACCACGAGTACTACTACGACTACACCGCATGGATGGCCCACTTCCGGCGGATGGGGCTGGGCGTGCTGGAGAACCAGACCGCGAAGCTGTCCATCCATGGCCGCACCCTGGCGATCTCCGGTATTGGCGATCTGGCCGCGTTGAAACCCCGTCCCTATGTGCGCGGCGGCATGGCGCCGGACTTGCCGAAGGTGATCGCGGGCGCGCAGGGCAGCGACGTGCACATCCTGCTCGCCCACCAGCCCAAGCAGGCGCGCAATGCGTCCAGGAGCGGGGCGGTGGACCTGCAGATCTCCGGCCATACGCACGGCGGCCATCTGCTGGGCTTCGACCGCCTTGTGGTGGCACCGTTCAATGATGGCTATGTGCGGGGCGAGTACAAGGTGCGCGACATGACCCTGTTCGTCAGCGCCGGCGCCGGGCAATGGGACGGTTTCACCGCGCGGCTGGGGGTGTCTTCCAGCATCGACGTGCTGGTGTTGCGCACGCGATAGCAGCCTGGCGCGGCGGCCTGCCGTGGATGGATCAGTCGTTCTTCTTTTCGGGCATGAGGTGGGGCAGGGCGCTGACCACGGCCAGTGCGGCCAAGGTGGTGAAACCGGCTGCCAGGTACATGCCCATGCCCGCGGCCATGCCGATGGCCGAGGTCATCCAGATGCCTGCGGCCGTGGTCAACCCCTGGATACGTTCTTCGTTGTCCAGCTTGAGGATGGCGCCGGCGCCCAGGAAGCCGATGCCGGAGACGATGCCCTGCATGACCCGGGTGACGTCGCCGGGCGCAACGCCCATCTGCAGCGGCGCCAGGACGAACAGCGCCGAACCCACCGAAACCAGGATGTGCGTCTTCAACCCGGCGGCACGTCCCTTGCTCTCGCGCTCCAGTCCCAGCGCGCCGCCGAGCGCGATGGCCGTCAACAGGCGGGCGCCGACCACGGTGAGGGTTTCGGCGTCGGGCAGTGAAAACTCATTGGCCAGGGTCTGGCTGACCGCGAATGGAATGATCATGCGTCGATGCCTCCAGCGACCGGCAGACGGGGCTTCCGCGTCATCGGTACCCTAGCAGCCCCGCGCGTGCGCCGGCGTGAGGCCATGACGCCCGGCGACACATGCGAAAACGGCCCCACCGGGGCCGTTTTCCTGTCCAGCGGCAACGCGGTATCAGAGCGTGATCTGCTCGAAGTTCTCGACCCGCGCATGGCCGTGCGTCGCTTCGCCGGTGCGTGGCAGCGGATAGTCGCTGAGCCGGTCGACCAGTACGGTCTGCAGCCCGGCCTCGCGCGCGGCGTCGAGTTCTTCGACCACGTCGGACAGGAACAGGATGTCCTGCGGCGCGATGCCGATGGCCTTGGCGATGTGCGCATAGCTCGGGGCCTCGCGCTTGCCGCCGACCTCGGTATCGAAGTTGCCGGAGAACAGGCCATTGAGGTCGCCGGCATCGCTGAAGCCGAAGAACAGCTTCTGTGCCGGTACCGAGCCGGAGGAATACACGTACAGCGGCAGGCCGCTTGCGTGCCAGCCGCGCAGGACGGCCGCCACTTCCGGGTACAGGTGGGCGGTGTAGTCACCGTTGCGGTAGCCCGCGTCCCAGATCATGCCCTGCAGTGCCTTGAGCGCGGTGTGCTTGCGGTCCTGGTCGATCCAGCCCTGCAGGGTTTCCACGATCACCGCGTCCTGGCAGGCGCCGGCGGCGATCTCGGTGGCCACCGCGTCCAGCCACTGGCGCACCTGCGGTTCGTTGCCGTGGCTGCGGACGAATTCCGGCAGGGCGTTGCGTGCGTATGGGAACAGCACTTCCTTGACAAAGGAGATGCTGGAGGTGGTTCCCTCGATGTCGGTGAGGATGGCTTTGATGGTCATGGACGGGGTATTCCTGCGCCGGGCTGGCCGGGTGCTGGCGGGTTTACGGTCGGGTCGTCGGGGAGGGCTTGCCCACTAGGGGCTGCCTCACCCCGACTCCTCTGCCGCAGGCGGAAGAGGAGTTGAAGAGCAGATCAGGCCGCGCTGGGCTCATAGCGCGGGAAGCGCTGGGCGATGTCGGTGCCGGTGAAGTGGCCGACCCAGCCGTCCGGCTCGGTGAAGAAGCGGATGGCGGCGAAGCTGGGTTCCTCGCCCATGTCGAACCAGTGGGTGACGCCGTCCGGGACCGAGATCAGGTCGTCCTTCACGCATTCCACTTCGTAGACCTTGTCGCCCACGTGCAGGGTGAACAGGCCCGAGCCGGCGACGAAGAAACGGACTTCGTCTTCCTTGTGGTAGTGCTCGTCGAGGAACTTCCTGCGGATCTCGGCGCGGTTGGGGTTGTCCGGGGCGATCGAGGCCACGTCCACGCTCTTGAAACCATGCGTGGCGACGAGGCGGTCGATGTCCTCGCGGTAAGCGGCGAAGACCTCGTCCTGGCTCGCGCCCGGGGCAACCGGGTGCTTGGCCTGCCAGCGCTCGAAGGTGACGCCGATGTGCTTCAGTTCGGCGGCGATGACCGCGCCGTCGCGGCTGTCCAGCAGCGGGGTGTCCGGGGCGGTGTCGTTGAAGATGCGCAGTCGGCTCATGGCCAGGGACTCCTCGAGTGGGGGGGGAGGGGAGCATACCCGCACGGGCCGGCGCGGGCCCATGCGGAGGGGTAATCAGGAAATGGCGCGCAGCTTGCGCAGTTCAAGTTCGCAATGCAGCAGGAACTCGAAGGCTTCCAGGTGGCGACGGGCTTCGGCCATGTCGCGGCCCCAGGCATACAGGCCGTGGCCGTCGATCAGGTAGCCCCACATCGGGCCCTTGTCCAGTTCGGCCTCGACCTGGGCGGCCAGCACGTCCATGTCCTGGGTGTTGGGGAACACCTTCAGGTCGACGGCGGTCTCGTGGGTGGAGTTGCCATGCAGTGCCTTGAGCAGCTCATAGCCTTCCAGGCGGATGTGGCCCTGGCCGCCGAACAGGCGCGAGGCGATGGTCTGGGTCGGGGAGTGGGTGTGCAGCACGCAACCGACGTCCGGGAAGCGGGCGTAGAGCTGGGTATGCAGCAGGGTTTCGGCGGACGGACGCAATGGGCGGCCCACTGCCTTGCCGGCCAGGTCCACGACCATGATGTCGCTTTCGATCAGCCGCCCCTTGTCCTTGCCGGACACGGTGATGGCGGCGTGCTGGTCGTCCAGCCGGTGCGAGAAGTTGCTGCTGGTGGCAGGCGTCCAGCCGGCCTGGGCCAGTTCGCGGATGTTGTCGATCAGCAACTGGGCCAGTTGGCTCAGCCGCTCGCTGTCGTAGGGGACGGAAGGCGCGTTCATGGGGCGCATTCTACTAAGCCGGGGGCGCTCTTAGGGGCTGCGGCGCGATGGGCCCGTGGCCCGGCAGGTGCCCTGGGCCCACGAACCCGTACGTCGGCGCGACTGCGTTCCGGCTGATCCCGGGTGTGTTTGGCGTGCCCGGGCGGCGCGTGGCGTCGGGCAGGGAAAAGCCCGGGTGTTTCCACCCGGGCTTGGAGGGCCGTTGGCGCCGCCGCCGGCTCAGCCGTTGCGGCCGCGCAGCTTGCTGTGGCGCATGCCGTAGACGAAGTAGATGACGAAGCCGGTGGCGGTCCACAAGCCCATCAGCATCCAGTTGTGCAGGGTCATCGCGGTCAACAGGGCGATGCAGCTGAGCACGCCGAGGCTGCAGATCAACCAGGCCATCGGGATGCGGAACGGGCGCGGCAGGTCTGGCTGGGTGCGACGCAGGACCAGCACGCCGGCGCAGACCGCGGCGAAGGCGATCAGGGTGCCCATCGAGGTCAGCTCGCCGAGGATGTCCAGCGGGAACAGCGCCGCGAGCAGGGCGATGCCGATGCCGGTGATGACCGTGTTGATGTGCGGGGTGCGGTACTTCGGGTGGATCTTGGTGAACACTGGCGGCAGCAGGCCGTCGCGACCCATGATCATGAAGATGCGCGGCTGGCCGATCACCATCACCAGCACCACCGAGGACAGGCCGATCAAGGCACCGACCTCGACGATGATGCGCAGCCAGTCCAGCTGCGGATGTGCGGCCACCGCGGTCACCACCGGCTCGGCGGTGCCCAGCAGCTTGTACGGGACCAGGCCGGTCATCACCGCCGCCATGGCGATGTACAGCACGGTGCAGATCACCAGCGACAGCAGCATGCCGATCGGCAGGTCGCGCTGCGGGCGGTGCGATTCCTGGGCGGCCACCGAGACCGCCTCGAAGCCGATGTAGGCAAAGAACACCATCGCCGCGCCGCGCAGCACGCCGTCGAAGCCGTACTTGCCCGGGCCCTCGTTGGCGGGGATGAACGGGGTCCAGTTGGACGGATCCACGTACTTCCAGCCGGCGAAGATGACCAGCAGGATCAGGCCGGTCTTGAGGATGACCATGGCCATGTTCATCGCCGAGGACTTGCTGATGCCCACGTAGCACAGCCAGGTCAGCAGCAGCACCAGCACGGCGGCGGGGATGTTGGCGATGGCACCGGTCGGGCGCAGCTGGGCATCCAGTGGTGCATTGACCAGCGCCGCTGGCAGGTAGATGTCGAAATGGCTGAGCAGGCTGAGGAAGTAGCCGGTCCAGCTCACCGCCACCGCCGAGGCGGACACGCCGTATTCGAGCACCAGCATCCAGCCGATGAACCAGGCCGAGAGCTCGCCGAAGGTGGCGTAGGTATAGGTGTAGGCGCTGCCGGAGACCGGCACCATCGAGGCGAACTCGGCGTAGGCCATCGCGCAGAACGCGCAGCACACCGCCGCCAGCACGAAGGACAGCATGATCGCCGGGCCGGCGTGGTTGGCCGCGGCCTGGCCGGTGATGACGAAGATGCCGCCGCCGATCACCGCGCCGATGCCCAGCGCGGTGAGGCCCCACGGGCCGAGGGTGCGCTTCAGGCTCAGGCCATTGGCCTCTTCGTGCGCGGCGTGCGGGTGTTTGGTCGCCCAGAGTTGCTTGAACATGTTTCGGGTCTTCGCTCGTCGTTGCGCAGCGGGGAGGCGCAGGGAAACGCCGGCGCACAAGGCGCCGGCATGAGGGGAATCAGGCGTTGTCGTTGAGTTTGCTGTGGCGCATGCCGTAGCCGAAGTAGATCAGCAGGCCCAGCACGGTCCAACCGACGAACAGGTGCCAATGCACCACGAATGCCTGCAGGAACAGGGCGACGCAGGCGATGGCGCCGAGCGGGCAGATCAGCCACGGCACCGGCACCTTGAACGGACGGGTGATGTCCGGCTTGGTGTAGCGCAGGACGAGCACGCCGATGCAGACCGTGGCGAAGGCCAGCAGGGTGCCCATCGACACCAGCTCGCCGAGCACGTTGAGCGGGATCAGGCCGGCCAGCGCTGCCGCCAGCACGCCGACCACCACGGTGCTGACATAGGGCGTGCGGAACCGCGGGTGGACCCGGCCGAACGCCTTGGGCAGCAGGCCGTCGCGGGAAATGGTGTAGGCGATGCGGGACTGGCCCATCATCATCACCAGCACCACCGAGGACAGGCCGGCGATGGCGCCGATCTCGACGAAGGTCTTCAGCCACATCAGCTTGGGATAGGCCTCCAGCGCGGTGGCCACCGGCTTGTCGGTCCCCAGCAGGGTGTAGTTCAACATGCCGGTCAGCACGGCGCAGACCACGATGTAGACGAGGGTGCAGACCGCCAGCGAGCCGAGCAGGCCGATCGGCATGTTCTTCTGCGGGTCCTTGGTCTCGCCGGCGGCGGTGGAGACCGCGTCGAAGCCGATGTAGGCGAAGAACACGATGGTGGCCGCGCGGAACACGCCGCTCCAGCCGAACTCGCCGAAGGTGCCGGTGTTCTGCGGGATGAAGGGCTGCCAGTTGGCGGGATCGATGTACTGGATGCCGAAGCCGATGAACAGGCAGATCACGGTGATCTTGATCGCCACGATGATGGCGTTGACGAAGGTGGACTGGGTCACGCCGACGTAGAGCAGGCCGGTCACCGCCGCCACGATCAGCACGGCCGGCAGGTTGAACAGCTTGCCGGAGCTGACGAACTCGCTGCCCGTCCAGGCCAGCGGCGCGGCACTGAGCGCGTCGGGGAACGGCATGTGCAGGGTGGTGGTGATGAAGCTGATCAGGTAGGCCGACCAGCCAACCGCGACCGAGGCCGAAGCGAACAGGTACTCCAGCACCAGGCACCAGCCGATGAACCAGGCCATGCCCTCGCCAAGGGTGGCATAGGAGTAGGAATAGGCGCTGCCGGAGACAGGCATCATCGCCGCGAACTCGGCGTAGCACAGGCCGGCCAGGGCACAGGCCAGGCCGGCGATGACGAAGGACAGCATGATCGCCGGGCCGGCGTGGTTGGCGGCCGCCTGGCCGGTCAACACGAAGATGCCCGCGCCGATGACCGCTCCGATGCCGAGCATGATCAGGTGCTTGGCTGTGAGGGTGCGCTTGAGCGTGGCTTCGCCTTGGAGGCTGCCCTCGATCGGCTCGCCCGCATCGACATGTGCGGCCGGTTCGACCGGTTTGACCCTCAACAGTGTTTTGAGCATTCCGCTGGTTCCCGTACTGAGTGCTGGCCCGCCGACTGGAAGGGCGGGTCCGGTAGAGTGCGCCGAAAGCTGAACATTCGGCAACGCGCCTACCTTGCCAAAGGCGATGAAACTCGACAAGCGCAGGTGCAACATCGACAGCGATAATGGCCGCCGGCATCAACCCCACGAATGTGCTTACAGTCATGCATGAACAGGATCAGGCGCTGCGCCAGGCGCTGCAGGAATATGCGCGGACCGTCCCGCAGCAGGCGGAGGTGGTGCAATCGTTCCTGGCGCTGTTGGCCGACCAGGGGCCGGATCCTTTCTGCCGGGAGCGGCTGGCCGGGCACTTCACCGGCAGTGCCTGGCTGGTCAGCGCCGACGGCCAACGGGTACTGCTGACCCACCACCGCAAGCTTGCACGGTGGCTGCAACTGGGCGGGCACGCCGATGGCGACCACGACCTGGCGGCCGTGGCACTGCGCGAGGCGCAGGAGGAATCGGGGCTGCCCGGCCTGAGCTTGGGGTCAACGGGGATCTATGACCTGGACAGGCACTGGATCCCGGCGCGGGGCGAGGTCCCCGGGCATTGGCATTACGACGTCCGCTACGTGGTGCAGGCGGGGGCGGACGAGCGCTTCGCGGTCAGCGAGGAGTCGCTGGACCTGGCCTGGTGCACGGTGCATGAGGTCGCCGGGCAGGACGATGCGTCCCTGCGGCGCATGGCGCAACGCTGGTTGGCGCGGTCAACGCCCCGGTAGGAGCGCCTTCAGGCGCGAAGCCGGAATGAGATCCGATGGCGCGCGGGTTGATTGCCAGCTTCGCGGTACTCCTGCCGCTCCTGGACGAAGCGGCAGAAGTGCCTTCAGGCGCGCAACAGGTGCAACTGCCGCGGTCAGTAGAGGATGCGCGTACGCAGGGTGCCGGGGATGGCCGCCAGCTCGTCGCGGATCACGGTAGCCTGCTCCTCGGTCGCGCCGATGTCGATCACCACGTAGCCGACCTTGGGGTCGGTGCGCAGGAACTGGCCGTCGATGTTGAGGTTGTGGCGCGAGAAGATCTCGTTGATCTTGGACAGCACGCCCGGCACGTTGCGGTGGATGTGCAGCAGGCGCAGGCTCTCGTCGTGTTCGGGCAGGGTCACCTCGGGGAAGTTGACCGCCGACAGGGTCGAGCCGTTGTCGCTGTAGCGCACCAGCTTGGCGGCGACCTCGATGCCGATGTTCTCCTGTGCCTCCAGCGTCGAGCCACCCACGTGCGGGGTCAGGATCACGTTGTCATGCGCGGTGAGCGGCGATTCGAAGCGGTCGCCATTGCCCTTGGGCTCGACCGGGAACACATCTACCGCCGCGCCACCCAGGTGGCCCGAGCGCAGCGCCGCGTCCAGCGCGTCGATGTCGACCACGGTGCCGCGCGCGGCATTGATCAGGTGCGCGCCCTTCTTCATCTTCGCCAGCTGCGGGGCACCGATCATCCACTGGGTGGAGCCGTTCTCCGGCACGTGCAGGGTGACGATGTCCGAGCGCTCCAGCAGGCTGTCCAGGCTGATGGCCGGGTGCGCGTTGCCCAGCGACAGCTTGGTTTCGATGTCGTGGAAGATCACGTTCATGCCGAACGCCTCGGCCAGCACGCCGACCTGAGTACCGATGTGGCCGTAGCCGATGATGCCCAGGGTCTTGCCGCGTACCTCATGGCTGCCGTCGGCCGACTTGGACCAGCCGCCGCGGTGGCATTCGGCGTTCTTCTGCGGGATGCCACGGGTCAGCAGGATGGCTTCGGCGATGACCAGCTCGGCGACCGAGCGGGTGTTGGAGTAGGGCGCGTTGAACACCGGGATGCCGGCCAGCTCGGCCGCCTCCAGGTCCACCTGGTTGGTGCCGATGCAGAAGCAGCCCACCGCGATCAGGCGCTTTGCGTGGGACAGCACCTCGGCCGAGAGATGGGTGCGCGAGCGGATGCCGACGATGTGGGCCTCGGCGATGCGGGCCTTCAGCTCCTCGTCCGGCAGCGACTTGGTATGGAATTCGATCTGCGAGTACCCGGCCGCCTTGAACGTGTCCACGGCGGTCTGGCTGACCCCCTCGAGCAACAAAACGCGGATGTCCTGCTTCGGGAACGAGGTCTTCTTGGGCGACATGTCGGGTACGACGGCACAGGGGGAAGGGCCGCCAACTATGCCAGATCCGAAGCCGCTTTGGTGCGCTGCGCAACGCGGCAAGGCATTGATGGAGAAAAGGTTTCAGATGAATTTACCTGCGCTTGGCAGCGGGCTGCCAAGGTGACTGGACGAGGCGCGGCCGGACTGTCACGCTTGGCGGCTTTCACGTCGCCGAAACACCGCCATGACCGATCCACGCCTGCAAAGCCTCCAGCAGTCCTGCCCGAGCCTGCGTCTGAAGACCGATCCGGCCGACCTGGAGCATTACGGGCGTGACTGGACCCGCCGCTGGACCCCCAACCCGCTGGCCATCGCCTTGCCGGGGACGGTCGAGGAAGTGCAGGCGGTGGTGCGCTGGGCCAACCAGCTCGGCGTGGCGGTGGTGCCGTCCGGCGGCCGCACCGGCTTGTCCGGTGGCGCGGTGGCGGCCAACGGCGAGCTGGTGCTCAGCCTGGAACGCATGAACAAGGCGCTGGACTTCAATGCCGTGGACCGCACCCTGACCGTGCAGGCCGGCATGCCGCTGGAGGCGTTGCACAACGCGGCCAGGGAGCACGGGCTGATCTACCCGGTGGATTTCGCCGCGCGCGGCTCCTGCTCGATCGGCGGCAACATCGCCACCAATGCCGGCGGCATCCGCGTGATCCGCTACGGCAACACCCGCGAATGGATCGCCGGGCTCAAGGTGGTGGCCGGCAACGGCGAACTGCTGGAGCTCAACAAGGGCCTGATCAAGAACTCCAGCGGCTACGACTTCCGCCAGCTGGTGATCGGCTCGGAAGGCACGCTGGGCATCGTGGTCGAGGCCACGGTCAAGTTGACCGACCCGCCGCCGGCCACCAACGTGATGCTGCTGGCGCTGCCGTCGTTCGACGTGTTGATGCAGGTGTTCTCGGCGTTCCGTGAACGCCTGCAGCTGGAGGCCTTTGAGTTCTTCACCGACCGCGCCGTGCAGCACGTCACCGCGCACGGGGCACAGTACCCGTTCGGGGAGATCCACCCGTACTACGTGGTCACCGAGTACGCCTCGGTCGACGAGGCCGGCGAAGCGGCGGCGATGGCGGCCTTCGAGCATTGCATGGAGCAGGGTTGGGTGCTGGACGGCGTGATCAGCGCCAGCGAAGCCCAGGCCCAGCAGCTGTGGCGCCTGCGCGAAGGGATCACCGAGGCGGTCGCGCGCTACAAGCCGTACAAGAACGACGTATCGGTGCGGATCTCGGCGATGCCGGCGTTCCTGGCCGAGTCGCAGGCGCTGATCAACGGCGCGTATCCGCATTTCGACGTGGTCTGGTTCGGCCATATCGGCGATGGCAACCTGCACATCAACGTGCTCAAGCCCGACGACACCAGCGATGCCGAGTTCCTGATCCAGTGCGAGCATGTCACCAAGCTGCTGGCCGAGGTGCTGCACCGTTTCGACGGCAGCATTTCGGCTGAACACGGGATCGGGCTGGTCAAGAAGGCCTACCTGGGCAGCACCCGTGGCGCGGCCGAGATCGCGCTGATGCGCGGGGTCAAGCGGGCGTTCGACCCGAACGGCCTGATGAACCCGGGCAAGTTGTTCGACCAGTAAGGGTTTGCCAGTTACTCTGTGCGCCCTCCAATCGCCAAGACCGACCTGACGATGATCCGCCCGATCCTGTTCTGCGCCCTGCTTGCCCTGCCGCTGTCGGTGTTCGCCTCCAGCTTTGCCGGAACATCGGCCGGATCGGCCTCGGGCGCGTCCTCCAACTCGTCGGGCAGCTCGTCCGGCGACGACAAGGTGGTGCTGGATGCGCGCGAAGACGCCGCCGGCTTTGTCGCCAGCAATGGCGCCATCCGTGGGGCATGGCTGGAAGCGGCCCTGATCCACCTGCGCGAACGTGATGCCGCCGCCCGTGAAGCCAGCGACATGGAACTGGCGCGGAAGATCCTGGCGCTGTGACCGGCACCGGCCGGCTGCCGCGTGCGCGGTGGCTGGTAGTCCTGCTGGCCGGCCTGTTGGCCGCCGGCCAGGGCCAGGCCGCACTGCGCATCAGCGTGGACGGCCCGGGCTTGTCGCCGTCCGAACGGCGCGACAGCCAACAACTGGTCGAGGATGTCCTGCAGCGCGCACCGCCCGCGCTGCGTGCGCGTGCAAACCGTCCGTTGCGGCTGCGCTGGCGCGAGGATCTGCCTGAACACGTGCAAGGGCGCGCCCACGGCGACGTGCTCGGCCTGGACAGGCGCCTGCTCGATGCGCTGGACGGTGGTCATGAGCCTGATTGGGCCGTGGCGCGCGCCGCGCTGGCCCACGAGCTGGCACATGCGTTGGATCGCGCACCCGACGGTGGCTGGTCGAAGCAGGCCCGCTTCCGCGACCTGGCGGGTTGGCAGGAGCGCCCGCTCTGGCCGGGCCGGGGACGCAACCGTTTCACGCTGCGCAGCCCGGATGCCTACGAGCGGGACAACCCGGCCGAGTTCTTCGCGGTCAACTTCGAGTACTACCTGCTTGATCCGCAGTTCGGCTGCCGGCGCCCGGCGCTGGCGGCCTGGTATGCCGCGCAACTGGGCGATCTCCCGGCGGAAGCCGCCGCAACCTGCGCCCCAGCCGTGCCGCTGATGAAGGCCGGCGAACAGGAAGGGTCCGCCGAGCTGGTCGAACTGGATCCTGCGCGTGTCTACCAGGTGGACTACCTGCTGGCCGAGGGCAACGACGTGCTGATGAGCCGCTGGGGCCACAGCATGTTGCGATTGGTGGTGTGCGCGCCAGGGCGGCCACCTGGCCCTGCCTGCCGGATGGACCTGCAACATCACCTGGTGCTGTCCTTCCGTGCCTTCGTCGGCGACGTCCAGATCTCCAACTGGCGCGGCTTGACCGGTTCCTACCCTTCGCGCCTGTTCGTGCTGCCACTGAACCGGGTGATCGACGAATACACCAAGGTCGAGCTGCGCGGCGTCTCGTCGGTGCCACTGGCGCTGGACCGGCAGGAAATCACCGGGCTGCTGCAGCAGGCCGCGCAGTTGCACTGGAGCTATGACGGCCGCTACTTCTTCATCAGCAACAACTGCGCGGTGGAAACCTGGAAGCTGCTGCGCGACGGTGCCCCTCGGCTGGGCCAGGCCGACCTGCAATCCATCACCCCGACCGGCCTGCGCGCGAAGCTGCAGCGCCAGCACCTGTTGGTGGCCGCCCCGCAGGACACCTCCGAAGCGGTGCGCGGGGGCTATTACTTCGAATCGGCCGCCGGTCACTACGCGCTGGTGTTCGCCCTGGCGCGGGAGGCCTTGGGGTTGCCGGTGGCCGATGTCGCGCACTGGCTGGCGTTGCCAGCCGGGCAGCGGCGGCCATGGATGGAGCGGGCCGACGGGCAATCGCTGGCGGCACTGCTCCTGCTGGAACAGGCCGGATGGCGGCGCCAGGAACTGCTGGCCCGTGACCGCCTCAAGCGTGAATTGCTGGGGGGGAAGGACGCGGCGCGGCAGCATGCCGAATTCCTGGCCCTGATGCAGCGCGCTGGCCTGCTGGTGGCGCCGGGCGGTCTGCCGCTGGGCGGATATGGCATCCCGACCCCCGCCGAGCGCGATCTTGCCCGTGGGGCGGTGGCGGCGGGCGCGCCGGAAGCCATCGCGCAATGGTCGGCGCTGCGCGCGGAAGCCTTGGCGTTGCTGCCTGCCGGGCAACAGGCGCAAATGGCCGGCATTGAATCGAATCTGGACTACCTGCGCCAACGCTTGCGTTTGCGGTACGGTACGTCGTCCTCCTTGCCAGTCGTACTGACCGGGGGGCGGGGGAGAGGACGACTTGTGGAGGGTGCGGTTGAGCATGGCAATGAATGATGTGCAGCTGCCCGATGGGGCGACGCAGCTGGCCGAGGATGTGATGCGACTGCGCTCATGCGCGGTCCTGCAGATGGACCACCACGGGCGGATCCTGGATTGCAATGCCGGTGTGCTGGGGGTCTTCGGCTATCGTTCCGATGAACTGGTTGGGCGTAACTTCGCCTGTCTGTTCAGCAGCGCCGAACTGGACCGTGGCTCGGACCGCGCGGCCCTGACCAAGGCATTGCTGCACAGCTTCGAGAACCAGGGCCTGGCGATGATGCGCAAGGACGCCACGCGCTTCCGTGCCGGCTTGCTGCTGGAGCGGGTGGAAGGCAGCGGGGACGCGACGCCGCGCGTGCTGATGGTGGTGCGCGACCTGAGCGATTTCTTTCAGACCCAGAAGCGGGTCAACGAGGCGCAGGAGATCGCGCTGCGCGCGCAGCGGCTGGACGCGGTCGGCAAGCTGACCCTGGGGCTGTCGCATGACTTCAACAACCTGTTGTCGGTGATCGCCAACAGCCTGGACATGCTCGCCGCTCGCCGTACCGGCGACGAGAGCGCGCGCCGCATCCTGGACATCGCCCACCGTGCGGTGGAGCGGGGCACGCAGCTGACCCGGCAGATGCTGGCCTTCGGCCGCGGGCAGACGCTGGTGCCGGAGGTCAGTGACGTCGGCCACCTGCTGCAGTCGTCGCTGGAGCTGTATCGCCGCGTGTGCGGGGAGACCATCCAGCTGAACATCCAGGTGGCGCAGGGCCTGCCGCCGATCGCGGTGGATACCGGCCAACTGGAGGCCGCGTTGCTCAACCTGTTGAGCAACAGCCGTGACGCGATGCACGGGGTGGGCCGGGTGGTGCTGGAAGCCCGCCTGGAAACCGCCGTGCTGCCCGGGGGCAAGGGCGAGGAAGAGGATTTCGTCTGCATCACCGTCGGCGACAGCGGGCCGGGCATCCAGGCCGAGATCCAGGGCAGCGTGTTCGAGCCGTTCTTCACCACCAAGAGCGTGGGCGACGGCAGCGGGCTGGGGCTGAGCCAGGTGTACGGGTTTGCTTCGCAGTCCGGGGGCACCGCGACGATCGGCCGGTCGGCGTTGGGGGGTGCGGCGGTATCGCTGTACTTCCCGGTGGTGCGCTGATCCCGGAGTGCCCTGTCATCCGGTGATGTCCGGATGACGGGCCCTGCTGCAGGCCGAGGCCGCTCCTGCCGGGGATCAGTCGGCGCGGCCGCCGAACTCACCGGTGGTGGTGTTGACCAGGATGCGCTCACCGTTGGTGATGTATTCCGGGACCATGATCTCGATGCCGGTGTTCAGCTTGGCCGGCTTCGGACGCTTGGTCGCGGTGCCGCCCTTCAGCTCCGGCGGGGTCTCGACCACTTCCAGGGTCACGTGCTGCGGCATCTGGATCGCCACCGGCTGGTCGTCGATCACCTGCACGTAGATGCCGGTCAGGCCTTCGGTGATGTAGCCGGCGTCGTCGCCGATCACGTCCGCATCCAGCGTGTACGGGGTGTAGTCCTCGTCATCCAGGAACACGAAGGCGTCGCCGTCCATGTAGGAATAGGTGGACTGGCGGCGCAGCAGCTCGACTTCGCTCAGGTTGTCATCGGCGTCAAAGCTGGCATCGAGCTTGTTGCCGCCCGGCACGCTGTACATGATGAAACGGAAGCGGACGTTGCCGCCGCGGCCCTGCGGCGAGCTGCGCTCGATGTCGCGGATCTGATAGACGCCGTTGTTGTATTCGACGACGTTGCCTTTCTTGATATCGCTGGCTTTCATGCTTGGAAAGTCGGTTGGGGTAAACGGAGGCGGGGGGCCCGGGGGGGCCCCCCCGGGGGGGGGCGGGGCGGGGCGCCCCCCCCGCCGGGGGGGTCACTTCGGTGCCAGACGCACGGCACCGTCAAGGCGAATAGTCTCACCGTTGAGGTAGGTATTGCCAATGATGTGGCCGACCAGGCTGGCAAAGTCGGCCGGCTGGCCCAGCCGCGACGGGAACGGGATGGAGGCGGCCAGCGATTCCTGCACGTTCGGCGGCATGCCATCGACCATCGGGGTCCAGAACACGCCCGGGGCGATGGTCAGCACGCGGATGCCGAAGCGCGACAGCTCGCGGGCCATCGGCAGGGTCATGCCGACCACGCCGCCCTTGGAGGCGGAGTAGGCGGCCTGGCCGATCTGGCCTTCATAGGCGGCCACCGAGGCGGTGTTGATGATCACCCCGCGCTCGCCATCGGCCGAGGCCTCGTTGTGCTGCATCAGGTCGGCCGCGGCCTTGGCCACGTTGAAGCTGCCGACCAGGTTGACCATCACCGTGGTCTGGAAATTGGCCAGCGGCATCGGGGCCTCGCGGCCCAGCACGCGGCCCGCGCCAAGGATGCCGGCGCAGTTCATCACCACGTTCAGCCCGCCCAGGAAGTCCCTGGCGGCAGCCAGGTTGGCGGTCACGCCGGCCTCGTCGGTGACGTTGGTGGTGAAGTAGCGGGCGTTGTCGGCGCCCAGCTCGGCGACGGCGGCCGCACCCTTCTCGTCATTGAGGTCGAACAGGGCGACCTTGCCGCCGTTGGCGACCAGGAACTGGGCGACGCCGAGGCCGAGGCCGGAAACACCACCGGTGATGACAGCACGCACGGAGGACAGCTGCATTGGAACGATCCTGCGGAAAAATGGACCACCGATTCTAGCGGATGCGCCTGCTCCGCCCAGAGGGGCAGGCCGGCTCGCCGCTTCAGCGCAGGCGCAGGGCCAGTTCCCCAGGGGACAGGCCCGGGGAGAACAGGAAGCCCTGGCCGACCGGCACGCCCAGCTCCAGCAGGAACTGGCGCTGGGCCTCGGACTCGATGCCCTCGGCCACCAGCCCCAGGCCCAGGCTGCGGGCAATGCCGCAGACCGCCTCGCAGACCGCCACGTCGGAACGGTTGCGTGGCACCCCACCGATGAACAGCTGGCTGAGCTTGAGGCCATGGATGGGCAGGTTGCGCAGGTAGTTCAGGGCGCTGTAGCCCTCGCCGAAGTCGTCGATGGTCAGGATCACCCCCATCCCGCGCAGCTCGGCGAAGGTGCGCAGCGTGGCCGGGGCGTCCTCGATCAGGACCCGTTCGGTGAACTCCAGCTCCAGCGCGCTGCCGGGCAGGTCGAACGCCTGCAGTGCCGACTGGACCTGGTGCGCCAGCCGGTCGCCGCTGAACTGGCGGTAGGAGACGTTGATCGCCACCCGCACCAGCCCCAGCCCCTGGTCGCGCCATTCGCGGATCTGCTGGCAGGCCTGGTGCAACACCCAGTCGCCGATCCGGACGATGTCACCGGTGTTCTCGGCATGGCTGATGAAGATATCCGGGCGCAGCTCGCCCAGTTGTCGGTCGTGCCAGCGGATCAGCGCTTCGCAGGCGACCAGTTCGCCGCTGCGCAGGTCCACCTGTGGCTGGTACACCAGCCGGAACTCGTCGCGTTCCAAGGCCTTGCGCAGGCGCCGTTCGATCTGCAGGCGGTCGCGCTGGCGCCGGGCCAGCTCCGGCGAGAACGCCTGCCAGCCATTGCGGTCGCGGCGCTTGCACTCATACATGGCCAGGTCCGCGTTCTGGATCAGCTGCTGCGGGCGTTGCCCATGCTGCGGCGCGCGGGCGATGCCGATGCTGGTGGTGACCGCGAACTCGTCCTTGCCGAACTGGAAGGGCGGCACGAAGGCGTCGGTGATGGCCTGGGCCAGTTGCTCGGGGCGTTGTGGCAGGTCGCGGGCATCGCAGGTGACCACGAATTCGTCGCCACCGAAGCGGGCCAGCAGGCCCTCGGTGCCGATGGCCTGGCTGATGCGGCGGGTTGCCTCGATCAGCAACTGGTCCCCGGCATTGTGGCCGAGCACGTCGTTGACGGTCTTGAAGCGGTCCAGGTCGATGTACAGCACCGCCACGCCGGCGTGGGAGGGGTTGCTCAGGCGCGCTTCCAGGTCGGTGAGCGCGGCATCGCGGTTCATGATGCCGGTCAGTGGATCGGTGCGGGCCTGGTTCTTGAGCGTTTCCTCGGCCTGCTTGGATTCGGTGATGTCCTGCAGGGTGCCGGCGATGCGGCTGGAGGCCAGGTCGCCGGGCTCGACCTCGCCGATCATGCGGATCCAGAAGCTGTGCCCGTTCGCGCGCTGCCCCTGCAGCTCCAGCTCGAAGCCGGCACGCTGCTCGACCACCCGGTCCATGGCCTCGCGCAGCAACTGGCGCGACCCCAGGTTCAGGCAGCCGAGCAGGGTGTCCAGGTCCTCCGGCGGCTGGGCCTGACCGAGGATGCGCTGGGCTTCGCCGGTCAGGTACAGGCGCTTCTGGCCGCGGTCCCACTCCCAGCCGCCGATGTGGGCCAGGGCCTGGGCGCGATCGAACAGGGCATGGTCGCGCTTGAGTTCGGTGATGTCGCTGAACAGCGAGAACACATGGTCGGGCAGGTCGCAGTTGGACGAGAACACCGGCACGGTGGTCATCGAGATCCAGATCATGCGGCCGTGCGGCCGGTGGTACAGGCCGACGATGGTGCTGGGGATGATGCGTCCGTCGCGGAACGCGCGTGCGACCGGCCACTGCTCCATGCCCAGGCGGCGGCCGCGCTCGTCGACGGTGATCCACTCATCGGCATCCACCGGCGCGCGGGCCGGCAGGTGGTTGGTCAGTTGCAGGATGCGGTGCGCGGCGGGGTTGGCCGAGAGGATGTTGAAGCTGCGGTCGAACAGCATCACCCCCTTGTCGATGGACTCCAGCAGCAGGCGGTAGCGCGTTTCGGCCTGCCAGCGCCGGCTCAGGTCGCGGGCGACGGCGACGATGCACTGCTGGCCGTCATGCTCGAACACGGCCGAATGCACTTCCACCGGGAAGCGGCTGCCGTCGCCGCGCATGTTGGTGACTTCCACCACGTAGGTCTCGCCGCGGTGGAGGGTTTCCCAGACCGGCTCCAGGTGGTCGGCGGGCAGGTCGGGGTTGAGCAGTTCGATGGGCTGGCCGACGATTTCCTCGCGGGTCCGGCCGTAGGCCTCGATGCCGGCCTTGTTGAGGTCCAGCACGACACCGGTGGCGCTGAGGATGCTGACCGGGTCGGGCACGGCATCGAACAGCGCCTCGTAGCGGCGCTGGGCGGCGTGCCGCTCGGTCATTGCCTCGCTGAGTGCGGCGCGGGCGGCGACCAGTACCTGCTGCAGGGCAAGCGGCAGCGGCTGGTGCAGGGCCTGGTCCAGCCCGGCGAGCGCATCGACGTGGGCGGCGGGGTGTTCCCCCTCCGCGTGGACTATGCGCTGGCCGGTTCCGGTCATGACACTGTCAAAGCCTTTCCTGTCTTGCTGCCTGTCTGCCGGCCCAGCCGTTCGGCGAGCCAGTTCCCCGTGGCGGCGAGCGCCGGCAGATCGACGCCGGTGCTCATCCCCATTCCGTGCAACATGTAGACGACGTCCTCGCTGGCGACATTACCACTGGCGCCACGCGCATAGGGGCACCCCCCGGTGCCCGCGACCGCCGAATCCACCACCCGGACCCCCACGTCCAAGCATGTGGCGATATTAGCCAGCGCCTGCCCATAGGTGTCGTGAAAATGGATGGCCAGGGCGTCGACCGGCAGTTCGGCGGCAACCGCCTGCAGCATCGCCCGCGCCTTCAGCGGGGTGCCCACGCCGATGGTGTCGCCCAGCGAGATCTCGTAGCAGCCCATCGCATGCAGGCTGCGCGCCACGCGTACCACGTCGGCCAGCGGCACCTCGCCCTGGTAGGGGCAGCCGAGCACGGTGGAGACATAGCCGCGGACCTTGATGCCATCGGCCTTGGCGCGGGCCAGCACCGGCTCGAAGCGACGCAGCGATTCGTCGATGCCGGCATTGGTGTTCTTCAGGTTGAATTGCTCGGAGGCGGCGGTGAACACCGCCACTTCCTGGACCCCGACCGCGCGCGCGCGCTCGTAGCCTTGCTCGTTGGGTACCAGTACCGGGTAGTTCACGCCGGGGCGGCGCTGGATGCCGGCAAACACCTCGGCAGCGTCGGCCAGCTGCGGCACCCATTTGGGGCTGACGAAGCTGGTGGCCTCGATGCTGCGCAGGCCGGTGGCCGAGAGCCGGTCGATCAGCGCGATCTTGTCGGCGGTGGCGACCTGCTGTTTTTCATTCTGCAGGCCATCGCGCGGGCCTACTTCCACGATGCGGACGAAATCGTTCATGGCGTTGCGATACCTGCGGTCACGGGGAGGCCCAGGCGGGCGGGCGCTTCTCGAGGAAGGCGGTCAGGCCTTCGCGGCCTTCATCGGAGGCGCGCAGCGCGGCGATCAGGCCGGCGTTGGCACGGTCCAGGGCATCGCGGTCACCGCCGGCGGCGGCCACTTCACGGACCAGGACCTTGGCCGAGGCCGCGGCGACCGGGCCGGCCTTGGCCAGCAGTGACAGCTGGGCGTCCACGGCCGCGTCCAAGGCCTCGGCCGCGACCACCTGGTGGACCAGGCTGATCTGCGCGGCGGTGGCCGCATCGAAGTGCTCGCCGGTGGCGAACCAGCGGCGCGCCTGGCGCGGACCGATGGCCGAGATCACATAGGGAGAGATCACCGCCGGCAGCAGCCCGAGGCGGCTTTCGGTCAGGCCGAAGCGGGCACCTTCGGCAGCGATGGCGATGTCACAGCAGGCCACCAGGCCGACGCCACCACCGAACGCGGCACCGTGGACGCGGGCGATGGTCGGCTTGGGCAGCTCGTCCAGGGTGCGCATCAGCCGGGCCAGGGCCAGCGAGTCCTGGCGGTTCTCGTCCTGGCTGGCGCTGGCCATCGCGCGCATCCATTGCAGGTTGGCGCCGGCCGAGAAGGAGGCGCCGGCCCCCGAAAGGACCACGGTGCGCACCATCGGGTCATTGCCGACGGCTTCCAATGCGGTGGTCAGGGTCTGGATCAGTGCGGCGTCGAATGCGTTGTGCAGTTCCGGGCGGTTCAGTTGCAGGGTCGCGACGGCGCCCTGGCGGTGTACGAGCAATGCATCGCTCATCGGGAAAGCCTGAGTTGAACGGTAAGTGCGCGAATCATAGCGGTGCAGGACTGGGACGCCATGACGCGACGCGGCGATGCTAGAATTGATAACCATTCTTATCAACTCCTTAGAAGGGCCCATTCAGTGACGTTGTCCGAGTTGCCGCTGCATGCCTCCGCCAAGGTTGAAGACGTACAGGACCTGCATCCCAATGACGCCATTGCGCGCCGCCTGCGTGAGCTGGGCTTCGTGAACGGCGAGGAGGTGCGCCTGGTGGCGCGGGGCCCGGTCGGCGGCGAGCCGCTGCTGTTCCAGGTGGGTTTCACCCGTTTTGCCCTGCGCCGCAGCGAAGCGGCCCGGGTGCGCGTGCGTACTGAAGGAGTATCGGCATGAGTGGGGCAGTGGCACGGCTGGCGCTGGTCGGCAACCCGAACAGCGGCAAGACCGCCTTGTTCAACCAGCTGACCGGCAGCCGCCAGAAGGTGGCCAATTACACCGGCGTCACCGTCGAGCGCAAGGAAGGCCGCATGCGCGGCCCGTCCGGCCGCGAGTACGCGGTGCTGGACCTGCCCGGCGCCTACAGCCTGCACCCGGCCAGCCTGGACGAGGCGATCACCCGTGACCTGTGCCGTGGTTTCTACCCCGGCGAGGCCGCGCCGGACGCGCTGATCTGCGTGATCGACGCGACCAACCTGCGCCTGCACCTGCGCTTCGCGCTGGAGGTGCGTGAGCTGGGCAAGCCGATGATCGTGGCCCTGAACATGGTGGATGCGGCGCGCCGTCGCGGCATCGAGATCGACGTGCCGGCGCTGGAAAAGGCACTGGGCGTGCCGGTGGTGGAAACCGTCGCGGTGCAGCGCAACGGGGCCAAGGCCCTGGTCGAGCGCATCGACGGGCTGGTGCCGCAGCTGGCTTCGCAGCCCCTGCAGCAACCGGTGGAAGCCGGCGAGCACCACGCCCAGGTGCGCGCCATCCTGGAAGCGGCGGTGCGCATGCCCAGCCGCACCGGCAAGATCGACGACACGCTCGACCGCTGGCTGCTGCACCCGGTGTACGGGCTGCTGACGCTGGCGGTGGTGATGTTCCTGATCTTCCAGGCGGTGTACGCCTGGGCGACCCCGCTGATGGACGGCATCGAGGCCGGCTTCGGCTGGCTGGGCGAGTTCGCCGCGGCCAAGCTGCCGGAAGGGCCGCTGAGCAGCCTGCTGGTGGACGGCATCATCGCCGGCGTGGGCGGGGTGATCGTGTTCCTGCCGCAGATCCTGATCCTGTTCTTCTTCATCCTGGCGCTGGAGGAGTCCGGCTACCTGCCGCGCGCGGCTTTCCTGCTGGACCGGATGATGGCGTCGGCTGGCCTGTCCGGGCGCTCGTTCATCCCGTTGCTGTCCAGCTTCGCCTGCGCGGTGCCGGGCATCATGTCGACCCGCTCGATCCAAGACCCGCGTGACCGCCTGGCCACCATCCTGGTCGCGCCGTTGATGACCTGTTCGGCGCGCCTGCCGGTGTATGCGCTGCTGATCGGCGCGTTCATCCCGGCCAAGACGGTGTGGGGCGTGTTCAACCAGCAGGGGCTGGTGCTGTTTGCCCTGTACGTGGCGGGCATCCTCAGCGCGCTGATGATGTCCTGGACGATGAAGAAGTTCCGCCGCGACAAGAGCGAGCACCCGCTGATGCTGGAGCTGCCGTCCTACCGTCTGCCCAACCCGCGTGACCTGGCGGTGGGCCTGTACGAGCGCGCGATGATCTTCCTCAAGCGCGTGGGCGGCATCATCCTGGCGCTGACCATCCTGCTGTGGTTCCTGCTGTCCTTCCCCGGCGCGCCGGAGAACGCGACCATGCCGGCCATCGACTACAGCTTCGCCGGCCAGATCGGCCACGCGATGGCGGTGATCTTCGCCCCGCTGGGCTTCAACTGGCAGATCTGTATCGCGCTGATCCCGGGCATGGGCGCGCGCGAAGTGGCGGTGTCCTCGCTGGCTACCATCTATGCGCTGTCCGCGGCCGATGACGATGCCGCCATCCAGGCACTGACCCCGGTGATCAGCGACGGCTGGACGCTGGCGACCGGCCTGTCGCTGATGGTGTGGTTCATCTACGCGCCGATGTGCATCTCCACGCTGGCCACCATCCGCCGCGAGACCAATTCCTGGAAGCAGATGGCGTTTGCCACGGTGTACCTGTTCGCGGCGGCGTACCTGGCCGCGCTGGTGACCTACCAGGTGGCCAAGGCGCTGGGGGCAGGCTGATGGACAGGGGCATGCTGCTGCAGTACCTGGTCATCGCGCTGGCTGTGCTGGTCAGCGCCTGGGTCGTGCTGAAGAAGCAGTTCCCCGGCGTGGTGCGGCGCCTGCGCGGTGCACTGGCGCTGTGGCTGGTGAAGCCGGCGCATTCGCAACGGTTGCAGGAGTGGGGGCGGCGGCTTGCGCCCCCGCCCGCCAATGGCGGCGGTGCCTGCGGTGGTTGCAGCAGCTGCGACACCAAGGCGCCCAAGCAGCATTGAACCGAACGCCGGGCCTGCCCGGCGTTCGTGTTTCCAGGTCAATCGCGGACCAATCCGCCATCGACGACCAGGTTCTGCCCGGTCACCGCGCGTGCCCACGGTGAGGCGAAGAACCGCGCGGCGTTGGCGAACTGTTCCGGCGTGGTCACCTCGCGCAGCGGGATGCCGGTGATCAGTGCCCGTTGTCCGGAGATCTTCATCGGTGTTGCAGACCGTTGGTTCGAAGTGCGCGCAGGGTAGCAGGCGCTATACAATCAGCGGTCTTGCAGGATGCAGACCAAGGGGGCTTGGATGAAGTTTCTGGTATCGCTGGCCGTGGTGATCGCGGCGGTGGCGGGGATTTACCAGTGGGGCGGTAATTCGCTCAGTGAAAGGCAGGTGCGGGCGTTCTACGAGCGCGCCGACGAGGCCATGGCAATCGCAGACGACAAAGCGCTGTGCGAACTGCTGGCCGAGGACTACCAACAGTCAGTGGTCATGAAGACCGAGAACGCGCAGTCCGAGCGTTCGCTCGGCAAGAAGGAATACTGCGCCGAGCTGGCCCGGACGATGGACATGATGCGCCAGTTGCAGGCGCAGCTGGGGCGCATCCCGCTGCGCCACCAGCAGACCATCAAGAGCATCACGCTCTCCGAGGACGGCAGCACGGCCAAGGTCGAGTTGTCCTCGGTGCTGGAGATCCCCGGCATGCGGATGGTCAGCCGTGGGCGCGACACGATCGAACGCAACCGCTGGAAGGTGCTGGTGACGCGCAGCGTGGCGGTGGTGCACGCCGGTGCGAATCATTGATGCAGGCCTGCGGCTTGTCGCAGGTCGGTCGCAGGCGTTAGTTTCCCCGCCATGAACAACACTCCGATCCGTCTGTTGATACACGGCGCCTCCGGGCGCATGGGCCAGGCCCTGCTGCGCCTGGCTGCCGAGGATGCATCCCTGCAGGTTGTCGCCGCCGTGGTGCGCAAGCCGCCGACCCAGCGCGTGGTCGAGGGCATCCCGTACTTCGCGGCCAGTGAGCTGGCCGGCGTGCCGGCGTTCGACGTGGCCATCGACTTCAGCCTGCCGGAAGGCCTTGACCCGGTACTGGCGTTGTGCGCCGAACGTGGCGTCGGCCTGGTGTCCGGCACCACCGGCATCAGCGACGCGCAGCAGGCAGCGTTGAACAGCGCGGCAGGGCGCATCGCGCTGGTATGGGCAACCAACTTCAGCCTGGGCGTGGCAGTACTGGCCGAGCTGGTCGAGCGCGCCGCGCAGGCGCTGCCCGGCTGGGACTGCGACATCGTCGAGTCGCACCACGTGCACAAGAAGGACGCTCCGTCCGGTACCGCGCTGACGCTGGGCGAGTCGGCCGTGCAGGGCGGGGCCGCGCCGCGCTACGCCAGCCTGCGCGCCGGGGACATCATCGGCGAGCATTTCGTCCAGTTCACCGGGCTCGGCGAGCGGGTGGAGCTGGTGCACCGGGCCACCAGCCGCGACATCTTCGCCCGTGGCGCGCTGCATGCCGCCCGGCAGCTGGCCGGCCGCGCGGCCGGCCGTTACCGGGTCCGCGACCTGCTGGGCTGAGCCGGCGGGGCGGGGGTCAAACTGAATACGCCTCAGTACGTGCGTTCGTTGGCTTTCTGTTACGGCTGAAACCCTTGTGAAGGGCATCACGGGGCGCTGGCGCTGGCGCCCCCTTGGCCTTACAATTCCCGCTCGCCGAAACACGTCAGCCGGACCGGTTACAGACCGCCGTCCGCGCTTTTTTGCAACCGGTTTTTGCCGGCGACGCAGGCGTGGCTTCGGAGTCCCCCGGTAGCCAAAGTGAGATTCCCGTGACCCAAGCCGCAATCCTCGTGCTCGAAGACGGCACCGTATTCGAGGGCGAATCCGTAGGCGCGCCCGGCCTGTCCGTGGGTGAGGTGGTGTTCAACACCGCCATGACCGGTTATCAGGAGATGCTGACCGATCCGTCCTACGCCCGGCAGATGATCACCCTGACGTATCCGCATATCGGCAACACCGGTATGAACGACCAGGACGAAGAGGCCAGCAAGGTGTGGGCCGCCGGCCTGATCGTCCGCGACGTGCCGCGCCGCCCGAGCAGCTGGCGCAACCAGGTGTCGCTGCAGGACTGGCTGATCCAGCGCGGCGTGGTGGCCATCGCCGGCATCGATACCCGCAAGTTGACCCGCATCCTGCGCGAGCGCGGCGCCCAGAACGGTGCGCTGATGGCCGGCGACATCGATGTGGAGAAGGCACTGGAAGCCGCCCGTAAGTTCCCGGGCCTGAAGGGCATGGACCTGGCCAAGGTGGTCAGCACCGACAAGCCCTATGGCTGGGCCGACGGCCAGCTGGACCTGGACCGCAATGAGTTCGTGCGCGCCGCGCCGAAGTTCAAGGTGGTGGCGTACGACTTCGGCGTGAAGACCAACATCCTGCGCATGCTGGCCGAGCGCGGCTGCGAGCTCAGCGTGGTGCCGGCGCAGACCCCGGCCGCCGAGGTGCTGGCGATGAATCCCGATGGCGTGTTCCTGTCCAACGGCCCGGGCGACCCGGAACCGTGCGACTACGCCATCGCCGCGATCAAGGCGTTCGTCGCCGCGAAGGTGCCGACCTTCGGCATCTGCCTGGGCCACCAGCTGCTGGGCCTGGCCTCCGGTGCCAAGACCATGAAGATGGGCCACGGCCACCACGGTGCCAACCACCCGGTGCAGGACATCGACAGCGGCCGGGTGATGATCACCTCGCAGAACCACGGCTTCGCCATCGATGAGAGCGTGCTGCCGGCCAACGTGCGGGTCACCCACCGCTCGCTGTTCGACCAGACCATCCAGGGCATCGCCCTGACCGATGCGCCGGCGTTCTCCTTCCAGGGCCACCCGGAAGCCTCGCCGGGCCCGCACGACGTGGCGCCGCTGTTCGACCGCTTCATCACCCTGATGGAAGAGGCAAAGGCCTGATGCGCGCCATCGCGCTGATCGCCGGCCTGCTGTTGTCCACCTCCGCGGTGGCGGCACCTGCTGAGCGCAAGGACGTGGGCGAGATCATGCAGGCGCTGGGCATGAGCAACCTCGCAGGCAGTGCCATCGGCCCGTTGCTGGCACAGCTGCCGGGCATGCAGGACCAGGATGCGGCCGGCATGGCCTGCGCCTCCACCCAGGTGTCCCGGCTGATGGGCGAACAGTTCCAGCAGGGCATCGCCGACGCCTTCGGCGACGACGGTGCGCAGCTGGTGGCCGAGTGGAAGCAGTTCCTGGCCACGCCGGCCGGCACCGACATGGCGCGGACGTTCCGCGCCACCGCCGCCGCGGCCGCCGCCGGCAAGGAACCGGCCGACCCGGGCGTGGACGAGGCCACCAAGCGCAAGATTGCCGATTTCATGGGCAAGCCGGCCTTCCAGCGCTTCATGCAGGCCTTCAACGACAACGAGCCGCCCGCTGACTTCAGCCAGCGGATCGTCGATGCCCTGCAGCGCGAGTGCAAGATCGCGCTGGACCCGGAACAGATTTCCTGATCGACAGCGTGCGATCACTTCCCCCAGACACGCTGTACTGACTTAGAGAAGACAATGCCAAAGCGTTCCGACCTCAAGACCATCCTCATCATCGGCGCCGGCCCGATCGTCATCGGCCAGGCCTGCGAGTTCGACTACTCCGGCGCGCAGGCCTGCAAGGCGCTGCGTGACGAGGGTTACCGCGTGGTGCTGGTCAACTCGAACCCGGCCACGATCATGACCGACCCGGAGATGGCCGACGCCGTCTACATCGAGCCGATCAACTGGCAGACCGTCGAGAAGATCATCGAGAAGGAGCGCCCGGACGCGCTGCTGCCGACCATGGGCGGCCAGACCGCGCTGAACTGCGCGCTGGACCTGGCCGACCACGGCGTGCTGGAGAAGTACAACGTCGAGCTGATCGGCGCCAAGCGCGAAGCCATCCGCATGGCCGAGGACCGCGAGCTGTTCCGCGTGGCCATGCAGGAGATCGGCCTGGAGTGCCCGAAGGCCGCCGTCGCCCACACGCTGGAAGAGGCGCTGGAGATCCAGACCCGCGTCGGCTACCCGACCATCATCCGCCCGTCCTTCACCCTGGGTGGCAGCGGCGGCGGCATCGCCTACAACCGCGAAGAGCTGATCGAGATCGTCAACCGCGGCCTGGAGCTGTCGCCGACCACCGAAGTGCTGGTGGAAGAATCGGTGCTGGGCTGGAAGGAATTCGAGATGGAAGTGGTCCGCGATACCGCGGACAACTGCATCATCGTCTGCTCGATCGAGAACCTGGACCCGATGGGCGTGCACACCGGTGACTCGATCACCGTGGCCCCGGCGCAGACCCTGACCGACAAGGAATACCAGCGCCTGCGCGATGCCTCCATCGCCGTGCTGCGCAAGATCGGCGTGGACACCGGCGGCTCGAACGTGCAGTTCGGCATCAGCCCGACCACCGGCCGCGTGGTCGTGATCGAGATGAACCCGCGTGTGTCGCGTTCCTCGGCGCTGGCTTCCAAGGCCACCGGCTTCCCGATCGCCAAGGTCGCCGCCAAGCTGGCCGTGGGCTACACGCTGGACGAACTGAAGAACGAGATCACCGGTGGCCTCACCCCGGCCTCGTTCGAACCGTCCATCGACTACGTGGTCACCAAGATTCCGCGCTTTGCCTTCGAGAAGTTCCCGGCCGCCGACGCGCGCCTGACCACCCAGATGAAGTCGGTGGGCGAGGTGATGGCGATGGGCCGCACCTTCAAGGAGTCGCTGCAGAAGGCCCTGCGTGGCCTGGAAACCGGCAAGATCGGGCTGGACCCGACCGGCCTGGACCTGGCCAGCGAAGACGACATCGCAACGCTCAAGCGCGAGCTCAAGGCCCCGGGCCCGGAGCGCCTGTTCTACGTCGGTGATGCACTGCGCACCGGCATGAGCGTGGAGGACGTCTACGGCTTGTCGCACATCGATCCGTGGTTCCTGGACCAGATCGAGGAAATCATCGCCGACGAGAAGCAGGTGCAGGCCGAGGGCATCGACGCGCTCGACGCCGCGCGCCTGCGCGTGCTCAAGCGTGCCGGCTTCTCCGACGCCCGCCTGGCCCAGCTGACCGGCACCAACGAAGCGGCCATCCGTGCACTGCGCCGCGCGCACAAGGTGCGCCCGGTGTACAAGCGCGTGGACTCGTGCGCGGCCGAGTTCGCCACCAGCACCGCCTACCTGTACTCGACCTACGAGGACGAGTGCGAGGCCGCGCCGACCAACCGCGACAAGATCATGATCCTGGGCGGTGGCCCGAACCGCATCGGCCAGGGCATCGAGTTCGACTACTGCTGCGTGCACGCCGCGCTCGCCCTGCGCGAGGACGGCTATGAAACCATCATGGTCAACTGCAACCCGGAAACCGTCTCCACCGACTACGACACCTCCGACCGCCTGTACTTCGAGCCGCTGACGCTGGAAGACGTGCTGGAGATCGTCGAGCTGGAGCAGCCCAAGGGCGTGATCGTGCAGTACGGCGGCCAGACCCCGCTGAAGCTGGCACGAGCGCTGGAAGCCAACGGCGTGCCGGTGATCGGTACTTCGCCGGACTCCATCGACCTGGCCGAGGACCGCGAACGCTTCCAGAAGCTGGTCCAGGACCTGGGCCTGAAGCAGCCGCCGAACCGCACCGCGCGCACCGCCGACGAGGCGCTGGCGCTGGCCCGCGAGATCGGCTTCCCGCTGGTGGTGCGCCCGAGCTACGTGCTGGGCGGCCGCGCGATGGAAATCGTGTACGGCGAATCCGACCTGGCGCGCTACATGCGCGACGCGGTAAAGGTCTCCAACGACTCGCCGGTGCTGCTGGACCACTTCCTGGACGCAGCCGTCGAGGCCGACGTGGACATCATCTGCGACAAGGACGGCAACGTACTGATCGGTGGCGTGATGGAGCACATCGAGGAGGCCGGCGTGCACTCCGGTGACTCGTCCTGCTCACTGCCGCCGTACTCGCTGTCGGCCCAGACCCAGGCCGAACTGCGTCGCCAGGTCACCGAGCTGGCCAAGGCGCTGAAGGTGGTCGGCCTGATGAACACCCAGTTCGCGATCCAGACCGACGCCGAGGGCAACGACGTGGTGTTCCTGCTGGAAGTGAACCCGCGTGCCTCGCGCACCGTGCCGTTCGTGTCCAAGGCCACCGGCATGGCGCTGGCCAAGATCGCCGCCCGCTGCATGGCCGGCAAGACGCTGGCCGAGCAGGGCGCGACCGAGGAAGTGGTGCCGGACTACTACTCGGTGAAGGAAGCCATCTTCCCGTTCGCCAAGTTCCAGGGCGTGGATCCGATCCTCGGGCCGGAGATGCGTTCCACCGGCGAAGTGATGGGCGTGGGCCGCAGCTTCAGCGCCGCCTTCGCGCGTGCGCAGGAAGCCGGTGGCATCAAGACCCCGCCGCTGGGCAAGGCCTTCATCTCGGTGCGCGATGCCGACAAGCAGCGCGTGATGCCGGCGGTGCAGGGCCTGGTCGAGCGCGGCTACTCGCTGGTCGCCACCCGTGGCACCGCGGCGTGGCTGCAGCAGCAGGGCTACACCTGCGAGGTGGTCAACAAGGTGGTGGAAGGTCGCCCGCACATCGTGGACAGCATCAAGAACGGCGAGATCGTCTACATCGTCAACACGACCGAAGGCCGTGCCGCGATCAACGACTCGTTCTCGATCCGTCGCGAGGCGCTGCAGAACCGCATCACCTATTCGACGACGGTTGCAGGTGCCAAGGCATTGGTGCAATCGTTGGAATTCCGCGGCACCGGCCCGGTCTGGTCGCTGCAGGAACTGCACAAGGAGTTGAATGCATGAGAGCCCCGATTACCCTGAAAGGCGCACAGCGCCTGCGCGAGGAACTGGATCACCTGAAGTCGGACAAGCGCCCGAAGGTCATTGCGGCCATCGCCGAGGCGCGCGAGCACGGTGACCTGAAGGAGAACGCCGAGTACCACGCCGCGCGCGAGGAGCAGGGCTTCATCGAAGGCCGCATCAAGCAGCTGGAGGGCGAGCTGTCGCATGCCGAGATCATCGACATCACCAAGCTCAACGCCGGCAGCAAGGTGGTGTTCGGTGCCACGGTGACGCTGGCCGACGTGGAGTCCGACGAGGAGAAGCGTTACCAGATCGTGGGTGACCTGGAAGCGGACATCAAGCTGGGCCTGATCGCCATTTCCTCGCCGGTGGCGCGTGCGCTGATCGGCAAGAACGAAGGCGACAGCATCGCCATCGATGCGCCGGCCGGCCAACGCGAGTACGAGATCGTCAGCGTCGAGTACCTCGACTGACGATGGCCAAGGCCACGCTGCTGCTGCCTGCGCGCAGCCGTTTCCCGGCCGGCGCATTGCCGGCACCGGTGGCCGCCGCGCTCGGGCGGGCCGAACATGGGCTCGCCGACGCAGGCGAGTCGGCGCAGCTGCGCCGGCATTTCGACATCGCCGCCGACACCTGGTCGGCGGCGGCATTGAGCCGCCACGCCGATGCCGGCGATGCCGCCGGTGCGTTGTGGCTGCGCGCCGACCCGGCCAACGTGGCGCCGGACATGCAGGGCGCACGGCTGATGGCATCGGCCGAGACGCTGCGCCTGGAGCAGCCCGACGCGGACGTGCTGTTGCCCGCGCTGCAGCCGTTGTTCGCCGGGTTCGGCTTCCAGCTGGACGCCCCCACGCCGTCGCGCTGGTACCTGCGCCTGCCCGAGGACACGCCGCTGCCGGACTTCGTCGACCCGGACGTCGCGCTGGGCGATGACCTGTTCCTGCACTTGCCCGAGGGTGAGGCCGGCCGCCAATGGCGGGCCCTGCTGACCGAAGCGCAGGTGGTGCTGCACCAGCATTCCTGGAATGAGCAGCGCATCGCGCAGGGCAAGCGCGCGGTGAACTCGTTGTGGTTCTGGGGTGCCGGCCGGCTGCCGGCGTCGGTGCAGACCGCGCATGCGCAGGTGCGCAGCCGCGACGCGCTGTTGCAGGGCCTGGCCAAGATGGCCGGCGTGCGCGTGGGCGGGGAACAGACCGTCGATGCGTTGGTCGACCTGCGCCAGTTGCGTTCGCTGGAGCAGCTCACGCGTGATGCGATCACGCCGTTGCTGGAGGCGATCAACCGCGGTGAGCTGCAGGAGCTGCGCCTGGATTTCGAGGACGGCACGCATTACCGCATCCATCGCGGGCAACGGTGGCGCTTCTGGAAGAAGCCGGTGGCGACGTTGGCCGATGAGTGATGCCGTGAAGATCGTCCGGCGCGACGTGCTCGACGCCGGGCAATGGGATGCGCAGACGCTGCCCCTGCTGCAGCGGATCTACGCGGCGCGTGGTGCCCGTTCGGCGGAGCAGGCGCAGCCGAAGCTGGGCCAGCTGCACGCACCGGAGTTGCTGGGCGGGATGCAGGCGGCGGTTGAACTGCTGGCCGCGGCGATCGCCGGCAACAAGCGCATCCTGGTCGTCGGTGATTTCGATTGCGATGGCGCCACCGCGTGTGCGGTGGGCGTGCGTGGCCTGCGCCTGCTGGGCGCGCGCGACGTGGTGCACGCCGTGCCCAACCGCATGGTGCATGGCTACGGCCTGTCACCGTCGTTGGTCGAGGAGCTGGCCGCGTTGCAGCCGGATCTGCTGGTCACGGTGGACCATGGCATTGCCTGCCATGCCGGCGTCAACGCCGCCAAGGCGCTGGGCTGGCAGGTACTGGTCACCGACCACCATCTGCCGGGCGAGAAGCTGCCGCCGGCCGATGCCATCGTCGATCCGAACGTGGATGGCGATGCGTTCCCGAGCAAATCACTGGCCGGGGTCGGGGTGATCTTCTACGTGCTGATGGCGTTGCGTCGCCATCTGCGCGGGCAAGGGGCCTTTGCCGGGCAGCCCGAGCCGGACCTGCTGACGCTGCTGGACCTGGTCGCCGTCGGCACCGTGGCCGACCTGGTCGCGCTGGACGAGAACAACCGTGCGCTGGTGGGCGCGGGCCTGCGCCGGCTGCGCGCCGGCAAGGGCTGCGTGGGCCTGCGTGCGCTGATCGAGGCCAGTGGTCGCGATGCGCGTCGACTGACCGGCAGCGACATCGGTTTTGCACTGGGCCCGCGCCTCAATGCGGCCGGGCGCCTGGAAGACATGGCGCTGGGCATCGAGCTGCTGTTGACCGAAGACCCCGCGCAGGCCCGCGAGATCGCGGCATTGCTTGAAGAGATCAACGCCGAACGCCGCGCCGTACAGCAGCTGATGACCGACGACGCCGAGTTGGCCGTCTCGCGCGCCCTGCTGGCCGACGACGGACAATGCCCGGTTGCCGCCTGCCTGTTCGATGCCGAATGGCATCCGGGCGTGGTTGGGCTGGTGGCCTCGAAGATGAAGGATCGGCTGCACCGGCCGGTGATCGCATTCGCGCCGTCCGAACCGGGCAGTGCAGCATTGCGTGGCTCCGCGCGCTCGATTCCCGGTTTCCATATCCGCGATGCACTGGCGGCGATCAACGCCACTCATCCGGGCTTGATGGAGAAGTTCGGCGGCCATGCGATGGCCGCTGGCCTGAGCCTGTCGCGCGAACGGCTGGATGCCTTCAAGGCCGCGTTCGAACAGCAGGTGCTGGCCACGATTGACCCCGCCACCCTGCAGCAACAACTGCTCAGCGACGGCGAGCTGTCTGCATCGGAGCTGGACTTCACGCATGCCGAAGCGTTGCGTCTGGCCGGGCCGTGGGGCCAGGGTTTCGCCGAGCCGCTGTTCGATGGCGCGTTCGATGTGCTGGAGTGGCGCGTGCTGAAAGAGCGGCACCTGAAGCTGGTGCTGCGCGCGCCAGGGGGCAACGCAAAGATCAGTGCGATCCATTTCAGCGGCTGGAAGGGCGCTGACCCGGGTAGCCGTGTGCATATCGCTTACCGGTTGGTCGGTGACGACTACCGTGGTGGTCAGGCCATCCAGTTGATCATCGAGCATTGCACCCCGGCGGAAGCGACCGCTCCGTAGGCACGCCTTCAGGCGCGAAGTCGGGCAATTCCGGGCATACGGAGCCTTTGCTACTGCAGGCGTCTCAGCTTCACCGCCAAGGCCGCTCCCGCGACGTTCAGCTTCTACGAGCGGTCGGGTACCGCCGCCGCTGATGCCGCGCTGCCATTGAGCGGGTGCAGGCCGAACAGCGGGCGCAGGATGCGGCTGCGGCGTATCAACGCATATCCGGCGAAGCACAGGGCGAAGGTGGCTCCAACCAGCAGCATGGCCTCAAGCCCGGGGGCAATCTTCAGTGGCTTCAGTGCATGGGCCAGCACCACGATCACGGTCTGGTGCAGGATGTAGACCGGGAACACCGCCATGGTGAGGTAGCGCAGGGCGGGGCTGTCGGCATGGCGCCAACGGTAGGCGAAGCCGAGCAGGGCGGCGATCGCGCACCATTGATCGGCCGCCCAGGCCAGTCGCAACCACAGTCGCAGCGCTTCGGGAATGGGGTGCGCATCGTCATATCCGGCGAAGTACCACGCATGGACGAAGGCGGCATAGCAGGCGGCGGCCACCAGCAACGACACCCACCGCAGGCGCTGCAGCGCTTCCCAGAAGCGGCTGTCGAACGCGGCCAGGAATCCGATCAGGAACACGCTGAAGTACTGTGCGTGGCTGTACCAGTCATCGATCAGCGCGTGGGTCTGCTCGAAGCGCTCGGCCATCAGCAGGCGGGCCGCCGCGAGCACGGCAACCGGCAGCAACAGCGCGCCCCACCCCGACATTGCCCGGCCGAGCGCCGCGCGCAGGCGCTGCAGCGCCGTCGCCGGCAGCAGTCGCCACGCCAGCCACGCCAGCACCGTATAGCTCCACAGATAGGGCAGGAACCACAGGTGGTTCCAGGTAGGCAGCAGCAGACAGTCCCCGTCGGTCCCGCAGAACCCGTGGTACCCGCTCAGGTACTTGCCGTAGAAGGCCAGGTACGACTCACCGTAGCCGCCTGGCAGCTGTTCGACCACCTGCAGGTAGGCCTGCGGTGGAACGATCACCAGCATCCCGAACAGCAGGGGCAGCAGCAGTTGGCGCGAGCGGCGGCGGAAGAACCCGTTGGCGGGGCCGCGCAGCATGTAGGCGGTGGTCACGCCGGAGATCAGGAACAGCAGCGACATGCGCCAGGGACTGCTCAGCAGCATGAACGGCTCGGGGCCTTCATTGGCGAACGGACTTTTGACGTGCCACCCCCAGCTCACGTAGTACATGCCCACGTGGTAGAGCACCAGCAGTCCAAAGGCGATCACCCTGAGCCAATCCAGATCGTGGCGGCGTTGCATGGTCCAGTCCCGTTGGAAGTGGCGTGCATCAGAGCACTGCCTGCGTCCGTCGGCGCAGGCCAAGTGATTGATGGAAGGGGATTTGGGACGGGTGGTGGCAACGAGGGGACGAGCCGCGGCAGCGTGTCGCGCCAGCTCCCCTAGAATGCGCGGATGGAACAACGACCTGCTCTCGATGCCTTCACCCGCTTCCGTCCATGGCGACGCCGGGCGGAGGTGGTGTTCTGGTTGCTGGTGGTCCTGCTCAACTGCAGCGGCAATGCGATCACGACATGGATGGATGCCAATCGCTCTGGCCGGCCGCCGATGGCGGCGTGGGAACCGTGGGTCTGGGAGTTCTCCAGTGGCCTGGTCTGGCTGTTCGTGCTGGTGCCGGCCATCGTCTGGTTGACCTCGCGCTTCCCGCTGCATCGGGACAACTGGCGGCAACGATTGCCGGGATACCTGTTGGCCAGCGTGCCGGCGTCGCTGCTGCACGTCCTGGCGATGTTCGGCCTGCGCATGCTGGTCTACCGGCTGATGGGCGAGCAGTACCGGGTCCACAGCTGGGGCCAGGAACTGCTCTATGAATACCTCAAGGACATCCGCACGCTGGTGGTGATCGTCGGTTTCATCGAAGGCTATCGCTTCCTGCTGCGCCGGCTGCAGGGCGAGGCACAACTGCTGGCCGAGCCGGACGAAGGTCCACCGGTCGAGCCCATCGAGCGGCCGGAACGGCTGCTGGTACGCAAGCTCGGCAGGGACTTCCTGATCGCCACCGAGGACATCGAGTGGGCACAGGCCGCCGGCAACTACGTCAACCTGCGGGTGAAGGGGCATGACTATCCGCTGCGCATCACCATGGCCGGCCTGGAGGAGCGCCTGGCTGGCGGACGCTTCATCCGGGTGCACCGCAGCTGGATGGTGCAGATCAAGCACTTGGTGTCGATAAGATCACTCGACGGCGGCGAAGCGGAACTGCAGATGGACGACGGGCAGGTAGTGCCCTGCAGCCGTCGTTACCTGCCGTCGGTGCGGCAAACAGTGGGCGAGGGCGCAAAAGCGCCGGCCGCAGGGTTGCCGGGCCGGTGAACCGGTGACGGTGCGCGAGTCCTGACGCCGGAACGGGGCCACTCGATGGATGCGTGCACGGGCTTGGCCGGGCCAGGCGTCCCTGGGATCAGGCCCCATCACGTGAGCAGGCGCACTCCGGGTGCGCCAGAGGCTCGTCACATCACCGGCCTCCCGGGGCCAGATCAATACGGTTGGCCGTGCCCATGACGCCCCACGCAGCACACGTTCTCGAAGACCTTCGGTCCAGGCTCCGCCCTGCGGCAGTCGCACGGGTCGGTGGCTTCAGGCCCCCGGAAGATCCGACCACCTCCTGGTTCTGCCGGGCGGTCGGCTTGCCCGGCGAGACGGTTCCGCAATGGCAGGGCGAGCCGATGTTCCCCCTCCTGCAGGTACGGGTATCCGAGCTCCCGGTGGTCCCCGAGGCGCTTGCGGGCATCGCACTGCTGGTGCTGTTCCTGAATCGGCACGAGTATCCGTTTGACCGTCCGCACGGGGAGGGCTGGCTCATCCGCGAGTACACCCGCCTGGAGGGGCTGGTCCCCCTCCAGGCCGATAGCGGGCCGTTCCGTCCTTTCCCCGTTGCCTGGAATCGCGTCGACGATGACGCGCCGGGCTGGGAAGATGCGTGGGAGTTGGTCGACCTGGGGCCGGTGAATGACGACGAAGCGGCGAGCAACGCCTTCTTCAACGCCTTCTCGCGGTACGGAGGCACCAAGTTCGGTGGCTATCCCACGGAAATCCAGCATGGCGTAGGTCTGCAGGACTACGTGTTCCAGGTCGCTTCGGAAGAGAAGGTTGGCTGGATGTGGGCCGACAACGGCCGTGGCTACTTCTTCCGCACCCCGTCCGGCGACTGGCGCTGGGCGTGCCAGTTCTACTAGACGCGGCGGTTCATTCCCCCAAGGCGGGTTCACCTCGGACGTTGCGAACGTCCGCAGGGGGCATTGTGCGGGGCAACACCATCGGTGCTGCCGACGGCGCTCACGCGCAAGGCGTGACGATTCGTTGTGATGAATGGGGATGAATCGACGAAGTCACGAAGGCCAGTCGATGCACAGCGGCAGCAATATCCATGCGCCCGGTTCACTTTCGGTGGATGCGCGAGTCACCTTCAGACGGACGATACGCGTTCAACGGCTGCGATCTATCGTGATGAATGAGGGTTTCAAGCAAAAACATTGCCGATTCACGCACTTTCACGGCGCATCGATGTACGCCAACGTCAGCTGAAAGCAGGTTGCGGGCTGCGCAAAGAACGCCGCTATATTCCAGACTCCCCAGACGAAGGAGGGAGTGGAATGTTTCTGACCAAACAACAGCTGGTGATGGCACGCAGGCTTGGTGTGGCGATTCTCGTAGCCGGAAGTCTTGCGTCCTGTGCAACCTACAAAGAGGAGTTTGCAGGGATCAACTCGCGCCTGGACCAACTTGATGCGAAGGTGCAGGGCGCTGCGCAGAGTGCCGAATCGGCCAATCAGTCCGCGCAGCAGGCAAACCAACGGCTGGATCAAATCGAAGGCCGCGTCCAGCAGCTCGAAAGGGCCCCGCGCCGTACGCCGCGTGGCTGATCCATTTTTCCGCACGCGATTCATGACGAACATCTGAATCCAGGATCCGGTGGCCGTTGCTGGCCACTGGCTTCCTTTCATCGCGCAATCCTCATTCCAAGGAATCGTCCCATCCGTATCCGTACGCACGCATACCCCGCAATCCGAGCCATTTCCGTGGCAATGGCGCTGGCGTTCGTGAGCATCGGCGTGGCCAGCGCCAAGGATGACGTGGCACCGCCGGTTGCCGCGGTCGACCAGCTGCCGCCGGGCCAGGCTGTGTCCGACACGGTGATTGAACTCGCAGGCTGGGTTGTCGCCAGCAAGGACAACCAGGGCTATCCGTTCGCGATCATGGACAAGGCCGCTGCACAGGTCCTCGTGTTCGGCGGCGATGGCCGTCTTCGTGGTGCAGCACCCGCCCTGTTCGGTTCGGCGACCGGCGATCACACCGCGCCCGGCGTCGCCGGCCTCGCGCTTCGTGAGATCCCGGGCCGGGACCGCACCACGCCCGCCGGTCGCTTTGTGGGTGGCTTCGGCCCGTCGATCGACGCCGGGCGAGTCCTGTGGGTGGACTACGACTCCGCGGTTTCCATCCATCCCACGGCCACCGGTGTGCCGGCCGAACGGCGCGCCGAGCGTCTGGCTTCGCCTTCCCCGGACGACAACCGGGTCACCCACGGCTGCATCAACCTCTCGCCCGAATTCTACGAACAGATCGTCCGCACGACGTTCGAGCGGGGCGGGGTGTTCTACATCCTGCCGGACAAGGCATCGCTGGCCGAAACCTTCCCGGAGTTCGCGCAAAGCCGTGCAACGGCGCCGCACGACGACGGCAAGCGCGAGCGGTCCGCGGGCCGATAAGCGCGTCAACGCGTTGTCGTTGGCGTGCCCGCTAGCGGCGCGCTGGAGTAGCGTTGCCGGTTGCCCTGACTCCGGTCTTGCGGCCCACGCTGCAGGCTCATTCAGGATGCTTCAGCGGAGCAGAATGTCCCGTTGAGATGCCTGTATCCGCAACGCCGAAGCCGCGCTGGGATTCGCGTATCGGTGGCAGTATCCTGCCTGCATGCGCCTGCTCGTCCTGGAATATCAATCCGATTTGCGCGAATCCGTTGCGGGCTGGTGTCGGCCGCCTGGTTGATCGTTGCGGTGACGCATGTGCCTGTCCATCAAAGCGATGGTTCCGGGCCCGACGGCGTCGTCATTCTGCTCTACCTGTCACTTTGGCCCCTTGCTCTACTGCTGGTGCACTCCGCCTTGCTGGCATGCCTGGTACGGGACAGGAACCCGGCAACGCTCATGCAAGGCCGCTGGGGTCTTTCCCTGCATGGCGTTCTGGGTGCCGGCTTCTTCCTCTACGCGCTGCACCTGTTCCATCCGGGCTGATTGCTGCACGGATGTTATCCAGTGGGATGAGGGCGGACGGGCCTGAATGCTGGCACGGATCACCCTCCTTCGTGCCTGGGTTTGGCCGGCGAAATCCGTCCCGGCAAGCACCGGGAATCGTTCACATGGGCTGATCTATAGTCCGCGCCGTGACGCCGCGTGCCGCGGCCTGGACAGGAGGTTTCCTCATGAAAGCTGGACGTTTGCTGGGCATGGCATTGACCGCTGCGGGGGTGTTGGCTGTTGCCCCTGCCTGGGCGGATCCGCCCCATCATGCGCGGGGCAACGGCCCGCCACCCCACGCGGGCGGGCCGCACAACCGTGATGCACCGCCGCCGGGCTGGCAGAAGAAGGCATGGCGTCGTGGCGATCGCCTGGCCTGGGCGGAAGTCGACCGCCGCTACTGGGTGGAGGATTACGACCATTACCACCTGCGTGATCCGGGCCGCGGGGAACGTTGGGTGCGTCAGTCCGATACCGAGTACCTGCTGGTGGAGATCGCGACGGGGCTGATCATCGACGCGCTGCATCGCTGAGCCGTGACTGCGTGGAAGGGGCTCCCGGGCGTTGGAATCGCCCGGGAGCCCTTTTTTTGCCTGTCCCTGCATCGCCCATGATTCCGGGGCGCAGGGCAACTGGCCGGTCCGCGTCGGCAGTGCCGCCGGGCTGGGATTTCATCCCCGCGTACGGTTACCTTCTGCGGGTAACCCCGAAGCTGGTGTCTGCTCGTTCAATCTCCCGGTCCCTGGATGGAGCATCGAGATGGTCCCGAAATCTTGGCAATGGTGTTTGGGTTGGGTGGCGTGGCTGGGCGTGCTGGCTGGGCCTGCAGAAGCACAGCAGGCGTGGCGTGCCCCGCCGCTGATCAGCGTGGCCAAGGCCGAGCAGCCGATCCAGCTGCTGCGCGCGAGCATTGAGGGGGAAGTGCAGGCCGGGGTGACGCAGACCCGCATCGAGCTTGAGTTCCGCAACCCCAACCGGCGGGTGATGGAAGGGGAGTTGCAGTTCCCGCTGGCCGATGGTCAGCAGGTCACCGGCTTTGCGCTGGACATCGACGGGGACCTGCGGGCCGCGGTGGCGGTGCCGAAGGAACGCGGCCGGCAGGTGTTCGAGCAGGTGATCCGCCAGAAGGTGGACCCCGCCCTGCTGGAACAGACGGCCGGCAACCAGTTCCGGCTGCGGGTCTATCCGCTGCCCGCCGGCGGTACCCGGCGCGTGCAGTTGACGCTCCGGGATGCGATGCCGGTACGTGGTGAGGCCTGGCAATGGCGGCTGCCATTGCAGTTCGCGGTGGGGGCAGGGCAGGTACGCCTGCACCTGCAGGCATCGTCCGTGCCGCAGGGCGGCACCGATGGGTTCCGTTTCAACGGCCGTGAACTGACCTGGCAGGGCAGTGGCCGGCAACTGCCTGCCGAACTGCAGTGGCAGCTGCCGATGCAGGCGACGGCACGCATGCAGGTGGCCGCGTACGACGGCCAGCAGTACCTGCTGGCGCAAGTGCCGGTGGCGCGCCCGGGTGCGCGCCGCCTGCCCGGCCATGTCGGGCTGCTGTGGGATGCCTCTGGCTCCGCGGTGCATCGCGACCGGGCGCGGGAGTTCGCACTGCTTGATCGGTATTTCGCCGCCATGGGTGAGGGCGAGGTGCAGTTGACCGTGCTGCGTGATACCGCCGCTCCCGCGCGCCGCTTCGTGGTTCGCGGTGGTGATTGGAGCGCGCTGCGCAAGACGCTGGAACAGGAGCCGCAGGACGGTGCCAGCGGGCTGGCGGGGTGGCGCGCCGATCCGGGCGTGGGGGAGTACCTGTTGTTCAGTGACGGGTTGTTGAATTGGGGCGGCGATGCCCAGCCCAGCCTGTCCGCGAACCAGCGCCTGTTTGCGATCAGCAGCGCGGGCGCGCGTACCGACAGTGCTCGCCTGCGCGGCTGGGCCGAAGGCAATCGTGGTCGCCTGCTGTTGCTGGAGGGCGATGATGTCGCCGCGGTTGCCGCTGAGCTGTTGTCCATGCCGGTGGACGTGGCGCTGGCCGATCCGGTGGGCCTGCGCGAAGTGGTGCTGGACCGTCGCAGTATCGGCCAGGGGTGGTTGTGGATCCTGGCGCGCAGCGATGACGACACCCCGGCATTGAAGCTGCGGGTGGGTGAAGGTGATTGGCAGAGCGTGCCACTGGCAACGGACAAGGCCGATGGAGCGTTGTTGGCCGGGTTGTGGGCGCAGGCGCGGTTGCAGCAGCTGGGGACGGATCCTCGCCGCAACCGTGAGGCGATGCAGCGTTTGTCCCAGGCTTTCTCGTTGGTGAGCGAGGGGACCTCGCTGATCGTGCTGGATTCCCTGGAAGACTACCTGCGCTTTGCGATCCGGCCCCCGGCACCGATGCGGGCGGAGTACGAACAACGTTTCGCCCGGCAGGTGGCCGACCGCGATGCCGCGCGCAGGTCCCACCTGGATGCGGTCGCCGCGCAGTGGAAGGAGCGCGAGCAATGGTGGAACCGGCGTTGGCCGAAGGATGCCCCGCCGAAGGCGGCTGGACCGGATGCGCGCCAGCGGGTGGCGTATGCCGAAGCCCCCGCGCCAGCGGCGGCCATGGCTCCCCCGAGGCCTTCAATGCTGCCGCCTCCGCCTCCGCCTCCGCCTTCACCGCCGACGGACCTGGCCGCTGAAGTCGCCGATGGCGCCAGCCTGGACAGGGTCGTGGTGAGCGCTGCCTCGGCCAACGCGGCACCGGCGGCCGAGGCAGCTGCCAACGACGGCGCGCTGGAGATCCGGCTGGCTGCCTGGGTGCCGGATTCGGAAGCAGCCAAACGCTTGCGCAACGGGCCGTCCAGCACGCTGTACGCGCGCTACCTGGCCGAACGCGCCGCCAATGCCGACAGCAGTGCGTTCTTCCTCGACGTGACCGACCTGCTGCTCGCCGCTGGGCAGAAGCCGCTGGCGCTGCGGGTGCTGTCCAACCTGGCGGAGATGGACCTGGACAACCGCCACCTGCTGCGCGTGCTGGGCTACCGCCTGATGCAGGCCGGCGAGCCGGCATTGGCGGTGCCGGTGTTTGAACAGGTGCGGGTGATGGCCGAGGACGAGCCGCAGAGCTTCCGCGACCTCGGCCTGGCGCTGGAGGCCAGTGGGCAGGCACAGGCGGCATTGCAGCCGCTGTACGAGGTGGTGCAGCGCGAATGGGACTCGCGTTTCGACGGCGTGGCGTTGATCGCGCTGGATGAGCTGACCAACCTGGTCGCCCGAAGCCGCACCCCGCTGGACGTGCAGATGATCGACCCACGCCTGCGCAAGGCGATGCCGCTGGACCTGCGCGTGGTGCTGGCCTGGGACAGCGACAACAGCGACATGGACCTGTGGGTGACCGACCCCAATGGCGAGCGCGCGTACTACGGCAATCGCCTGACCCGCCAGGGCGGGCAGATGTCGCAGGACTTCACCGGGGGCTACGGGCCCGAGCAGTTCTCGTTGCGCGATGCCAAGCCCGGCATCTACAAGGTTGAAGCCAACTACTTCGGCAGCCGCGAACAGCTGGTGACCGGTTGGGCGACGTTGATGCTGCGCCTGAGCACGCATTGGGGCACGCCGGGGCAGCAGGACAAGGCGGTGACGATGCGGTTGAGCGAAACCGAATCCACGGTGCTGGTGGGCGAGTTCGAAGTGCGCTGAGCACCGCCGATGGCGACAAAAGAACGGGGCCGACAATGCCGGCCCCGTTCGTATCCTGCCGCGCTGGTTACTTGCGGCGTGCCAGCAGGCGGTAACCGCCGGTGGCGTTGGAGTCGTAGCTGTGCGCGAGCAGCACGTAACGGCCGGCGTCCAGCTCCACTTCCAGCGACGGATCCAGGCTGCTGTCGCTGTCGTCCTGCTGGGCGACTTCCTCGCCGTTGCGCATCAGCGTGAGCATGCCGTCCAGGCCACCGATGCCGGTCATGCTGATCACGTAGGTACCCTTGCGCGGGATCTCCAGCGTGTACAGGTCGCGGTTGCCCGGGCGCAGCTGGCCCTGCACTTCGCGGCCGAGCTTGAGTTCCGGGCGGGCGGAGCCTTCCGGTGCGGCGGTGGTGGTGGTGGCGAGCTGGAACACGCCGCCACGGCCGTTCACCGAACGCACCGAGACGTTGTACTGGCCGGCATCGAGCACCTGGGTCAGGCGCGAGTTGGTGCCATTGCCGGCACCGTCGTCGTCGCTCAGCACCAGGTCGCCGCCCTGCACGGTCAGCAGGGTGTCGAAGTCACGGCTGGTGGCATCGAACTGGACGCGGCGGGTTTCCGGCAGGGTCATCACGAAGCTGCGGGTGACGTCGCCGGTGACGAAACTGCTGGTCGAGCCGTCCACCGGCAACGCGCTGCCGTCCTCGAAGACCAGGCCTTCGGGCATGTCGGCGCGCTGCACGCCCAGGTAGAACGCGCCGGAGGCTTCGCTGAAGCCGGCGGCGGTCAGGGTGTAGGTGCCGGGCTTCAACGGCGCCAGCAGGCGCGAGTTGAGCTGGTTGCCGCCGTCGTCGTCTTCCATGCTCACGCCGTTGCCGCTCAGGGTCAGGCGTGCGTCGAACTCGTCCGACTCCAGGTCGATGGTATACAGGCCAGCCTGTTCGACTTCCAGGGTGAAGGTCTTGTCGCCGCCGCGCAGCCAGTCGGTGATGCGGCGGCCGGCGGTCAACGGCTTGCCGTCGTAGGTGGCGATCGGCTCGGCCGACAGCTGGTACGGGCCGAACGCACGGGCATCCGAGCCGCTGACGGCAACCAGGTACTGGCCGGCCTTGTCGGCGCGCATGCTCAGCGTGGTGCCGCCGTTCTCGCCGGCTTCGGTGCGGCTGATCAGGCTGTCACGCAGGAACACCGCCAGCGAGCCGTTCAGCGGGCCATCCAGCTTCAGCGAGACGGCCTGGCCGGCGGCCAGCTGCAGCGTGTACAGCTGGCTGCGGGTGCCGTCGCTGTAGTTGACCGGGGTCGAGGAGGTGATTTCGCCGTCGGCTTCACCGTTGAGGGTGAGGGAGCGGGCGGGACCGGCGGCCTGAACGGGGGAATTCACGGCGGCCGCGATGGCGAGGGACAGCAGTCCTGCTGTGAGTCGCTTCACTTCGATTTCCTTATGGATTGGTACAGGGGGGGAACAGGGGAATGGCTGGCCTCCAGCCCATGGCCGCCGGCAGCGGCCATGGGGCGGGACCGCCGGGGCAGGGACCCCGGCGGCACGGCGCGTTACTGGATGACCGGCTCGGCGACGGCGGCAGCATCGGCTGCGGCGCTGGCGGCCTCTTCGGCGGCATCCTTGCGGTTGCTCGGGCCGGCCACGTCGATGGCGTCACCGCTCAGGTCGGTGGTTTCCAGCTCGAACACGCCCTGCTGGCTGCCCAGGCTGGTGACCGCGACGATATAACGGCCCGGACGCAGGTTCAGGGTCAGGCGCGCGTTGGTGCCGTTGCCGCCGTCATCGTTCTCTTCGTCCACGCCGGGGCCGGTGATGTGCAGCACCGAGTCGAAGCCATCGGCGATGGCATCGAACTGCACCTGGCGCGGCTTGTCCACGGTCAGCACGAAGGTGCGGCGGGCACGCGAATCCATCATCGACTGCGCGGTCTGGCCGATGGTCAGGGCGGTACCGTCACGGGTGACCAGGTTGCCATCGGTCGCGGTCATGGCCACGCTCAGCTTGAACGAGCCGGTCTTGCCGTTCACCGAGGAGGCATCGATGGTGTACTCACCGGGCTCCAGGAAGGTGCGGATACGGGCGTTCAGGCGGCCGCCGTTGTCGTCGTCCTCCAGCTCGACGTTGCGACCGTTCAGGCGCAGGTAGGCGTCAAAGGCACTCGATTCCAGGGTGATCGAGTACAGGCCGGCCTTGTCGACCTGCAGCTTGTACTCCTGCTTGTCGTCCATCAGCCAGTCGATGGCCTGGCTGCCCGCGCCCAGCGGCTTGCCGTCGTAGGGGACGATCTTGCTGCTCTTGAGCTTGAACGGGCCGAAGCTGTTGGAGCCGGCGCTGTTGACCGCGACCAGGTAGGTGCCGTCCTTCGGTGCGCGGAAGGCCAGGTTGACCGCGCTGCCGGAGTCACCTTCTTCCATGTCCGAGTTGCCGCTGGCGTTGGCGAGCATGGTCTGGCCGTCGAACACGGCCAGCTGGCCGTTGAGCGAGCCGCCCAGCTCCAGCGACACCGCCTCGCCGTTCTTCAGGGTGACGGTGTAGGCCTGGTGGCGGCTGCCGTCGTTGTAGTTCAGGGTGCTGCGGGAGGTGATCTCACCGGCGACGCTCTCGCCGACGGTCAGCTTGGGGTTGCTGTCGCCGCCGGCGACGCCCCCCAGCTTTTGACAGGCGGCAAGCGCAACTGTCATAGAGATCGCTGCGAACAGGCGGGCATGACGTGTGTTCAAGCGTGGGTCCTTCAAGTAAGGGTGGTTTCCGTTCCCCGCGGGGGCGGGTCGGACGGGATTCTAACGGGTCCGGCGTTGTGTATTCAGCGAGAATCCTTCACGCGGGCCGGGGGAGGGCTGGCTGGCCGCTTGGATGCTAGAATTCCCGGCTTGTCTGCCTTTTTCATCGACCGACCATGATCGAATTGAATCCCATCCGCCAGCGAATCGCCGATCTGACCGATCGCGTGGTCTCGCTCAGGGGGTATCTTTGACTACGACGCCAAGAAAGAGCGTCTTGAAGAAGTAACCCGCGAACTCGAAAACCCCGACATCTGGAACAACCCCGAGTACGCCCAGTCGCTGGGCCGGGAGCGTTCGATGCTGGACAAGACCGTCGGCGGCATCGCCGTGGTGCTGGACGGCATGACCGAGGCCAACGAGCTGCTGGAGCTGGCCGAGAGCGAGCAGGACGAGGACACCGCGCTGGCGGTGGTCGCCGACCTGGACAAGCACCAGGTCCACATCGAGAAGCTGGAATTCCAGCGCATGTTCTCCGGCGAGATGGACGCCTGCAACGCGTTCGTCGACATCCAGGCCGGTGCCGGCGGCACCGAAGCCCAGGACTGGGCGGAAATGATGCTGCGCATGTACCTGCGCTGGTGCGAATCGCGCGGCTGGAAGGCCGAGCTGCTGGAAGTGTCCGGCGGTGAAGTGGCGGGCATCAAGTCGGCCACGTTCCGCGTGGAAGGCGACTTCGCCTACGGCTGGCTGAAGACCGAGACCGGCGTGCATCGCCTGGTGCGCAAGTCGCCGTTCGACTCGGACAACCGCCGCCACACCAGCTTCACCTCGGTGTTCGTGTCCCCGGAAGTGGATGACAGCATCGAAGTGAACATCAACCCGGCCGACCTGAAGACCGACGTGTACCGTTCCTCCGGTGCCGGTGGCCAGCACGTCAACAAGACCGAGTCGGCGGTGCGTATCACCCACGTCCCGACCGGCGTGGTGGTGGCTTGCCAGACCGAACGCAGCCAGCATGCCAACCGCGACCGCGCGATGAAGATGCTGGCCGCCCGCCTGTACGAGCTGGAAGTGCAGAAGCGCAACGCCGAGCGCGATGCGGTGGAAGCCACCAAGTCGGACATCGGCTGGGGCAGCCAGATCCGCAATTACGTGCTCGACCAGAGCCGTATCAAGGACCTGCGTACCGGCATCGAGCGCACCGACACCCAGAAGGTGCTCGATGGCGACCTGGATGAATTCATCGAGGCCAGCCTCAAGTCCGGCCTGCAGGCCGGTGCCAAGCGCAGCGATGCCTGATCCGGCTCCCGCGGCGGCCTCGGCCGCCGTCCGGACCGTGGGCGGGTCCCATCGTGGGGCCCGCCTTGCCGTCGCCGGCCGTGGGGCACGGCGATGATGCGCAGCGAAGAAGAACGCAGGGAACTTGGCGGCTTCCTGAAGGCCTGCCGGGCACGCGTGGATCCCGGTACGCTGGGGCTGCCGGTGGGGCGCCGGCGCACGCCCGGGCTCAAGCGCGAGGAAGTGGCGCTCGCCGTGGGCGTCAGCGTCAGTTGGTACACCTGGATCGAGCAGGGGCGCGACGTGCGGGCCTCGCCCGAGGTGCTGGAGCGGCTGGCGCGGGTACTGCAGCTCAGTGACGACGAGCGTGCCTACGCGTTCGCACTGTCCGGTTACGGCGTGCCGCTGGAATCGCCCGATGAAACGGTCACCGAAGGGCTTCGCCAACTGGTGTTGGCGATGCAGCCGATCCCGGCCTATGTGCGCAATACCCGCTTCGACATCCTGGCGTGGAACCCGGCCATCGCCGAGCTGTTCGTGGACTATGCGCAACTGGCGCCACACGAGCGCAATACGCTGCGGTTGATGTTCCTGTACCCGCCGTACCGGCAGTTGATCCTGAACTGGGAGGAGATGACGCGCGGGCTGCTGGCCAGCTTCCGCGCGGCCATGGCGCAGGCGCAGGACAAGGCGCCGTTCCTGGCGCTGGCCGAGGACATCGCCGCGCACAGCGCCGAGTTCCGGGCGTGGTGGCCCGAGCACGATGTGCGGCGTTTCGATGAGGGCGCCAAGCGCCTGAGCCATCCCACCCGCGGCCTGCTGGACCTGCAGTACGTGGCGTTGATTCCGGAAAGCCGGCACGACCTGTCATTGGTGACCTACCTGCCGCGGACCTGAGTGCCGGATGCAGGCGCGGCTCCGGTCGCGAGGCCGGTGACGTTTCAGTGCCAGGTGAAGAACGACCCCCCGCCAACCCTCCCCTTGGCTTCGCCATAGGGAGGGGGCCGTTGCGCGGCGCGCTGGATGCGCCCCCGGTAGGTGCGGCTCCGGCCGCGAAGCCGGCGGTGTTTCCGTCCCGTGCGAAGCGCGACCCCTCCCCAATCCTCCCCTTGGCTTTGCCAAAGGGAGGGGGCGTTGCGCGCGGCGCTGGATGCGCCCCGATGGGAGCGGCTTCAGCCGCCAAGCCGGCAACACCTCCGTGCGCGAAAGCAGCCGCCGCCCAACAATCCCAAGCCTTCGACAACGGAACGAACCCGCGCTGCAACAAAGGGGGAGTGCCACTCCTAGGATGGTCACACGCCTTGTTGTCGGTGGGTGGTAGGGTCCAGATTGCGTTCCAGGAAACGGACCGCTGGTCCGTTGTCGACACGACAGGAGAACCTGATGTCCGCCGTCCCCGTAGCAAGCGGCGCCGCCGCGATTTCCCGCGACCCCGCCACCGGCGAGCTGATCGCCACCCACCCCTTCATCAGCGATGCCGAACTGGACGAACTGCTGGACCGCAGCCGTGCCGGCTTTGCGGCCTGGAGCGCGCAGACACCGGCGCAGCGGGCCGAGGCCCTGCGCCGCATGGCGGCGATCCTGCGCCGTGACCGCGAGCCGTTGGCGGCGTTGGCTACCGCGGAGATGGGCAAGGTCCTGGCCGAATCGCTTGCCGAGATCGAGAAATGCGCGCTGCAATGCGAGTGGTACGCCGACCACGGCCCGCAATGGCTGAGGGACGAGCCGGCCGAGGTGTTGAGCGGTGAGGCGTACGTGTCGTTCCTGCCGCTGGGCGTGGTGCTGGGCGTGATGCCATGGAACTTCCCGTACTGGCAGGTGATGCGCGCCGCCGTGCCGATCCTGCTGGCGGGCAATGGCTTCCTGCTCAAGCCCGCCGAGAACATCGTCGGTACCGCAAAGCTGCTTGACGCCGCCTGGCGCGAGGCGGGGCTGCCGGACGGCACCTTCATCGGCGCCAACCTCAACCGGGAGCAGACCAGCAAGGCCATCGCCGATGACCGCATCGCCGCGGTGACGTTGACCGGCAGCGTCGCGGCCGGGCGCAGCATCGCTGCCCAGGCCGGGCAGGTGCTGAAGAAGGTGGTGCTGGAACTGGGGGGCTCGGACCCGTTCATCGTGCTGGCCGACGCCGACCTGGAGAAGGCGGTTGCTGCGGCGGTGACCTCGCGCTTCCAGAACGCCGGGCAGGTGTGCATCGCCGGCAAGCGCATCATCGTCGAGGATGCCATCCATGACCGCTTCGTGGCGTTGTTCAGCGAGCAGGTCAAGGCATTGACCGTGGGTGACGGACGTGACCCGGCCAACCGGCTTGGGCCGATCGCCCGCCAGGACCTGCTCGACCAGTTGCACGCGCAGGTGCAGGCCTCGGTGGCGGCCGGTGCGCAACTGCTGGTCGGCGGGCACCAGCTGGATCGGCCCGGCAGCTTCTACGCGCCCACCGTGCTGGCCGGCGTCGAGCCGGGCATGCAGGCCTTCGATACCGAAACGTTCGGGCCGGTGGCGCCGATCACCCGCGCGCGCGACGCCGACCACGCCGTCGCACTGGCCAACCAGAGCGAGTTCGGCCTCAGCGGCAACCTGTGGAGCGGCGATGTGGCGCGCGCCACGCAGCTGGCCCGACGCCTGCAGACCGGCGGGGTGTTCATCAATGGCTTCTCGGTATCCGACCCGCGGGTGCCGATCGGCGGCGTCAAGAAGAGCGGGTTCGGCCGCGAGTTGTCGTATTTCGGTGTCCGCGAGTTCGTCAACGCGCAGACGGTGTGGATCGATCGCGCCTGAGCCGCGCGCATCGTTGCCTGCCATACAACCAGTCCAGCAAGAAGGGCGTCATTCCATGTCCAAGGGTTCTGATCTGCTCGTCGCCGCACTCGAGAACGAAGGCGTCGAGCGTATTTTTGGCATTCCCGGCGAGGAGAACCTCGATGTGGTCGAGTCGCTGCGGCACTCGCGCATCGAACTGGTCATCACCCGCCACGAACAGGCGGCGGTGTTCATGGCCGCCACCTACGGCCGCCTGACCGGCAAGCCGGGCGTGTGCCTGGCCACGCTGGGCCCGGGGGCGCTGAACTTCACCACCGGTGCGGCCTATGCATTGCTGGGTGCGTGGCCGGTGATCATGATCACCGGGCAGAAGGGCATCGTCGCCAGCAAGCAGGCGCGCTTCCAGATCGTGGACATCGTCAGCACGATGAAGCCGCTGACCAAGTCGGCGCGGCAGATCGTCTCGGCGCGCACCATCCCGACCATCGTCCGCGAAGCATTCCGCACCGCGCAGCAGGACCGGCCCGGTCCGGTGCTGCTGGAGCTGCCGGAAGACATCGCGGCGATGGAAGGGGACGAGGTCTCGCTGATCCCGCCGCATCCACAGGAACTTCCCATCGCCAGCCCGGAAGCGCTGGATCGGGCCGCCGGGATCATCCGCGCCGCCAAGCGGCCGTTGCTGATGATGGGGGCCGGCGCGTCACGGCCGCGCTCCAGCGAGGCGCTGTCGGCGTTCGTGCTGCGCGCGGGCATCCCGTTCTTCACCACCCAGATGGGCAAGGGCTCGGTGACCGGCGGCTCGGGGCTGTACATGGGCACCGCCGCGCTGACCGAGCGCGACTACGTGCACATGGCCATCGACCAGGCCGACGTGATCGTCACCATCGGCCATGAAGTCACCGAGAAGCCACCGTTCGTGATGCGCCCGGGTGGCCCGACCGTCATCCACGTCGGTTACCTGCCGGCGGAAGTGGAGCAGGTGTACTTCCCGCAGGTCGAGGTGATCGGCGACATCGGCCGATCGCTGACCCTGCTGGCCGACCGCATCGAAGGCAAGGTGGCCAACGCCGACGCGCTGCTGCCGCTGCGCGAGCAGATCCTTTCGCATATCACCGACCGCGCCGGGGAAGACCGCTTCACCCCGCAGCGGCTGGTGCACGACGTGCGCCAGGTGATGCCGCCGGACGGCATCGTGGCGCTGGACAACGGCATGTACAAGATCTGGTTCGCCCGCAACTACCGCACCCAGGTGGCCAACACCCTGTTGCTGGACAACGCGCTGGCGACCATGGGCGCGGGCCTGCCCTCGGCGATCACCGCGGCCATCCTGTATCCGCAGCGGCGGGTGCTGGCGGTCTGCGGCGACGGCGGCTTCATGATGAACAGCCAGGAGCTGGAAACCGCCCGCCGGCTGGGCCTGAACCTGGTGGTGCTGATCTTCAATGACAACGCCTACGGGATGATCCGCTGGAAGCAGGCGGTGGACGGCTTCGCCGACTACGGCATGACCTTCACCAACCCGGATTTCGTCAAGTACGCCGAGGCCTATGGCGCCACCGGGCACGAGGTGCGCGAGATCGGGCAGTTCATCCCGACCTTGGAAGCAGCCTTCAACGCTGGCGGCGTCCATCTGGTAACGGTGCCGGTGGACTACTCGGAGAACGCGCGGGTGCTGGTGGACGAGCTCCGCCAAGCCTTCCCGCCGGCCATCCATTGACGTGGACGGGGCAGGGGCCGGGCCGACCGGCCCGGCCGGGGGAGGGTGGTTTTGGTATGCTGTACGACCGGCGTTGCCGGCCGTATCCCCCCACTATCCACCTGCAGATCCATGAGCGAAGCCACCGAAACCCCACCCGTCGACGAAAACAAGTTGATTGCCGAGCGTCGCGAGAAACTCAAAGCGCTGCGCGGGCAGGGGATCGCCTATCCGAACGACTTCCGTCGTGAAGACTTCGCCGGCAAGCTGCAGGCCGAGTACGCCGACGCCGAGCAATGGACCGCCGAAACGCTGGAAGGCAATGGCCGCCGCGTGAAGATGGCCGGCCGCCTGATGGCCAAGCGCATCATGGGCAAGGCCAGCTTCGCCCAGATCCAGGACGAGAGCGGCCGGATCCAGCTGTTCCTGCAGGGTGCCACGTTGGGCGATGCCTACACTGCCTTCAAGGGCTGGGACGTGGGCGACATCATCGCCGTCGAAGGCGGGCTGACCCGCACCAAGACCGGCGAGCTGTCGATCAAGGCCGAGTCGATCCGCCTGCTGACCAAGTCGCTGCGCCCGTTGCCGGACAAGTGGCACGGCCTGGCCGACGTGGAGCAGCGTTACCGCCAGCGCTACGTCGACCTGATCGTGACCCCGGAGTCGCGCGAAGTGTTCATCAAGCGCTCGCGCATCATCCGCGCGATGCGCGCCTGGCTGGACAACCGTGACTTCCTGGAAGTCGAGACGCCGATGATGCATTACATCCCCGGCGGCGCGACCGCCAAGCCGTTCACCACCCACCACAACGCGCTGGACCTGGACCTGTACCTGCGCGTGGCACCGGAGCTGTACCTCAAGCGCCTGGTGGTCGGTGGCCTGGAACGCGTCTACGAGATCAACCGCAATTTCCGCAACGAAGGCGTCAGCACCCGCCACAACCCGGAATTCACCATGATGGAGTTGTACGAGGCTTATGCCACGTACAACGAAGTGATGGACCTGACCGAAGGCGTGATCCGTGACGTCGCCCAGCAGGTGCTGGGTACGACCGAGGTGGAATGGGACGGCGCACGTATCAACCTGGGCCCGGCGTTCCGTCGCTGGCGCATGGACGAGGCGGTGCGCCACCACAATCCGGAGATCAGCGTCGCCGACTGCACCGATCGCGAAGCGCTGCTGCGTCATTGCGAGCGCCTGAAGATCAAGGTCAAGCCGTCCTACGGCTGGGGCAAGCTGCTGCTGGAGATCTTCGAAGCCACCGTCGAGCACACCCTGGTGCAGCCGACCTTCATCACCGACCATCCGGTGGAAGTTTCGCCGCTGGCCCGCGCCAGCGACAACGAACCGGGCTACACCGATCGCTTCGAGCTGTTCATCAACGGCAAGGAGATCGCCAACGGCTTCTCCGAGTTGAATGACCCGGAAGACCAGGCGGCGCGTTTCCAGGCCCAGGTTGCAGCGAAGGACGGCGGCGACGACGAGGCCATGCATTACGACTCCGATTACATTCGTGCGCTGGAGTACGGCCTGGCGCCGACCGGCGGCCTGGGCATCGGCATCGACCGCCTGGTGATGATGCTGACCGGCCGTGCGTCGATCCGTGACGTGCTGCTGTTCCCGTACATGCGCCCGGAGGCCTGAGGCCCGCCGGGTTGAACCGAGAGCCCCGCGCAAGCGGGGCTTTTTCGTGGGCATGGCGGTAGGCGCAGCTCCGTCCGCGAAGCAGGTGATGCACAGGTGCAGCGGGTTGCTGTGATTGCAGCCGGTTTCCGTGGCGGGGCAGGTGCGTCGGGTTCGCGGCCGAGGCCGCTCCTGCTGGCCCGCGTGTGCCCAAACAAAAAGCCCTCCCGGTGAGGGGAGGGCTTGGGTCATTCCGGGGCCTGGCGGATCAGGCTTCCGGCTTGGAGTCGCGCAGTTCGCGGCGCAGGATCTTGCCCACGTTGGACTTTGGCAGCTCCTTGCGGAACTCGACGATGCGCGGGTGCTTGTAGCCGGTGAGGTTGGCGCGGGCGAACTCCTTGACGTCTTCCTCGGTGAGCTTGGGGTCCTTCTTGACGATGACCACCTTCACCACTTCGCCGGACTTCTCGCTCGGTGCGCCGACCGCGGCCACTTCCAGCACGCCGGGCATCATCGCGATGACATCCTCGACTTCGTTCGGGTACACGTTGAAGCCGGACACCAGGATCATGTCCTTCTTGCGGTCGACGATGTAGAAGAAACCCTGTTCGTCCATGCGCGCCATGTCGCCGGTATGCAGCCAGCCGTCGGCATCGAGCACCTTCTCGGTCTCGTCCGGACGATGCCAGTAGCCCTTCATCACCTGCGGGCCGCGGATGCACAGCTCGCCGACTTCACCGACCGGCAGCACCTGGCCCTCGTCGTTCTTGACGCAGGCATCGGTGGAGGGGATCGGCAGGCCGATCGCGCCGTTGTAGTCCTTCAGGTCCAGCGGGTTGATGCAGGCCGCCGGCGAGGTTTCGGTCAGGCCGTAGGCTTCCACCAGGGTGACGCCGGTGACCTTCTTCCACTTCTCGGCCACGGCGCGCTGCACGGCCATGCCGCCGCCCAGTGCCACCTTCAGTTCGGAGAAGTTGATCTGGTCGAAGCCTTCGGTGTTGAGCAGGCCGTTGAACAGCGTGTTGACGCCGGTGATGGCGGTGAAGCGGTTGTTCTTCAGCTCCTTGACGAAGCCCTTCATGTCGCGCGGGTTGGTGATCAGGTAGTTCAGCGCGCCGATCTTCATGAAGACCAGCCCGTTCGCGGTCAAGGCGAAGATGTGGTACAGCGGCAGCGCGGTGATGATCACTTCCTCGCCCTGCTTTACGCCGGAGCCGCTGATCCAGGCCGAGGCCTGCTGCATGTTGGCGATCAGGTTGCGGTGGGTGAGCATCGCGCCCTTGGCCACGCCGGTGGTGCCGCCGGTGTACTGCAGGAAGGCGATGTCGTCATGGTCGATGTCCACCACCGGCATCGGGTGGCGCTTGCCCAGCTTCAGCGCGTCCTTGAAGCGGATCGCGTTGGGCAGGTCATAGTCCGGGACCATCTTCTTCACGTACTTCAGCACGAAGTTGACGATGCCGCCCTTCGGGAAGCCGAGCATGTCGCCCAGGCCGGTGGTGATGACCTGCTTGACCGGGGTATCGGCGATGACCTGCTGCACGGTGTCGCCGAAGTTGTCGACCACCAGCAGCACGCTGGCGCCGGCGTCGACCAGCTGGTGCTTGAGCTCGCGGGCGGTGTACAGCGGGTTGACGTTCACCACGGTCAGGCCGGCGCGCAGGATGCCGAAGATGGCGATCGGGTACTGCAGGCAGTTGGGCATCATCACCGCGACGCGGTCACCCTTCTTCAGCTGCAGCTCGCCCAGCAGGTAGGCGGCGAACTGGGTGACCAGCGCGTCGGTTTCACCGTAGGTGAGGACCTTGCCGAAGTTGGAGTAGGCGGGGCGATCACGGAACTTGGCTACGGACGTATCGAACACCGCGGCAACGGAACGGAATTCGTTGACGTCGATTTCAGCCGGGACACCGGCCGGGTAGCTCTGCAGCCAGGGACGTTCCTGATTCATCTTCCCCTCCAGGAAATGGATGTGATCTAGTGATGGGAGCGGGGCGCCGGGGCGCCACAGCCGCTGATGCCAGCATACCGTCCAGAATGGAAAAGGCGAAGGGTTCAGATGATCCGAACGGTTCTGAAATACATGCTTATTGCGGTGATTGTGCTTTCCGTCGCCAGTTGCAAGCGCGCGCCGCCGGAACAGCGGCTGCGCGACACGATTGCTGCAATGCAGAAGGGTGTGGAGTCGGGCAGTCCCGCGGACTTCATGGAGGCGGTCTCGCCCGAGTTCGTGGGCAACGAGGGCGTGGACCGGGCGGGGCTGGAGCGCTTGGTCAAGGCGCAGTTGCTGCTCAACAGCAAGGTGTCGGTGCAGACCGGTCCGATAGCCATCGAGATGGCAGCGGACAACAAGACGGCGACAGTACGTTTCAGTGCCCTGCTGGTCGGGGGCACGGGCGGGTTGCTGCCCGTGCGCGGCGACATGCAGGAGATCCAGACCGGCTGGCGGGACGAGGACGGCCAGTGGCGGGTGTATAGCGCCAGCTGGGGGCCGGTGGGTGGTGAGCGCGGGTAAGCGGGTGGGGGAGTGGGGGTAGAAGCAAGAGCAGGAGCGGGAGCGTCACCCCTCCCCAGCCCTCCCCTTCGCGATGCGAAAGGGAGGGGGAAGATGCCGGTTCGCTGCGATCTCGAACTCTAGTCGCCGCCGTGCAGCTCGATCGCGGTCTGACAGGTCAACGGAAACCGCCCCCTCCCTTTCGCATCGCGAAGGGGAGGGCTGGGGAGGGGTAAAAAAGAACGCCCCGAAAGGGGCGTTCTTTGCTTCATCAAATCAATCCATCCGTCAGGCCGCTTTCTTCGCCGCCAACTGACGCAGCACGTACTGCAGCAGGCCGCCGTTGCGGAAGTACTCCACTTCCTTCGGGGTCAGCAACAACACCTTGGCCTGGAACGACTGCTTGCTGCCGTCAGCCTTGGTCGCGGTGACCGTGGCAGTCTTGGCCTTGCCGTCGTCCAGGCCGGTGACGTCGAAGGTCTCCGAGCCATCCAGGCCCAGTGACTGTGCGTTCTGGCCGTCGATGAACTGCAGCGGCAGCACGCCCATGCCGACCAGGTTGGAGCGGTGGATGCGCTCGAAGCTCTCGGCGATCACGGCCTTGACGCCCAGCAGGTTGGTGCCCTTGGCCGCCCAGTCGCGCGAGGAGCCGGTGCCGTATTCCTTGCCGGCCAGGACCACCAGCGGCACGCCGTCGGCCTTGTACTTCATGGCCGCGTCGTAGATGGCCAGCTTCTCGCCGTCGGTGCTGCCCGGGGCGTAGTACAGGGTGTTGCCGCCTTCCTCGCCACCGAACATCAGGTTCTTGATGCGGATGTTGGCGAAGGTGCCGCGCACCATCACGTCATCGTTGCCGCGACGGCTGCCGTAGCTGTTGAAGTCGGCCGGGAGCACGCCGCGCGACTGCAGGAAGCGGCCCGCCGGCGAGTCCTTCTTGATGTTGCCGGCCGGGGAGATGTGGTCGGTGGTGATCGAGTCACCGAACAGGCCGAGCACGCGCGCACCATGCACATCGCTGATGGTGCCGACCTGCATGGTCATGCCGTCGAAGTAGGGCGGGTTCTTGATGTAGGTGGAGTCGCCGTTCCACTGGTAGGCCTGGCCTTCCGGCGATGCGATCTGCGCCCAGCGGGTGTCGCCCTTGAACACGTCGGCATAGTTCTGCTTGAACATCTCCGGGCCAACGGTGGCGGCGATCATGTCGCCGATGTCCTTGTTGGTCGGCCAGATGTCACGCAGGTACACATCCTTGCCGCTGCTGTCCTGGCCGATCGGCTCCTTGGTCAGGTCGATGCGCACGGTGCCGGCGATGGCGTAGGCCACCACCAGCGGCGGCGAGGCCAGGTAGTTGGCCTTTACTTCCGGATGCACGCGGCCTTCGAAGTTGCGATTGCCCGACAGCACCGAGGCCACCACCAGGTCGCCGGCAGCGATGCCGGCGCTGACTTCGACCGGCAGCGGGCCGGAGTTGCCGATGCACGTGGTGCAGCCGTAGCCGACCACGTAGAAGCCGAGCTTCTCCAGGTCGGTCAATACGCCGGCCTTTTCCAGGTAGTCGGTGACCACGCGCGAGCCCGGCCCGAGCGAGGTCTTCACCCACGGCTTGGCCTTCAGGCCCAGGCGCGCGGCGTTGCGCGCGAGCAGGCCGGCACCGAGCATCACCGCCGGGTTGGAGGTGTTGGTGCAGGAGGTGATGGCGGCGATGACCACCGCACCGTCCTTCAGGCGCACGGACTGGTTGTCGATGACCACGTCGGCGTGGCCCTTGGCCAACTGCTCGTTGCCGACCGCCGCGCCGCCTCCTTCATTGATGAAGTCGGCGACGTCGCCGTTGCGCTGGTCGCGGTTGACGGTCAGGCCCTTGAGCGCCTCGGTGAAGTTGTCATGCACATCGCCGAGCAGGACGCGGTCCTGCGGGCGCTTGGGGCCGGCCATCGACGGCTTGACGTCACCCATGTCCAGTTCCAGCGTGGCGCTGTACTGCGCGTGCGGGCTGCTGGGCTCGTGCCACAGGCCCTGGGCCTTGGCGTAGCTTTCGACCAGCGCGATCTGCGCCTCGCTGCGGCCGGACAGGCGCAGGTAGTTCAGCGACTCGGCGTCGATCGGGAAGATGCCGCAGGTGGCACCGTACTCCGGGGCCATGTTGGCGATGGTGGCGCGGTCGGCCAGCGGCAGGTGCTGCAGGCCGTCGCCGTAGAACTCGACGAACTTGCCGACCACGCCGTGCTTGCGCAGCATCTGGGTGACGGTCAGCACCAGGTCGGTGGCGGTGGTGCCCTCGGGCAGCTTGCCGGTGAGCTTGAAGCCGACCACCTGCGGGATCAGCATCGAGGACGGCTGGCCGAGCATGGCGGCCTCGGCCTCGATGCCGCCCACGCCCCAGCCCAGCACGCCGATGCCGTTGATCATGGTGGTGTGCGAGTCGGTGCCGAACACGGTGTCCGGGAACGCCCAGCGGGTGCCGTCGACGTCACGTTCCATCACCACGCGGGCGAGGTTCTCCAGGTTCACCTGGTGGACGATGCCGGTGTTGGGCGGAACCACCTTGAAGTTCTCGAAGGCCTTCTGGCCCCAGCGCAGGAAGCTGTAACGCTCGCGGTTGCGCTCGAACTCGATCTTGCCGTTGAGGTCCAGCGCGTCGGCGCGGCCGAACACGTCCACCTGCACGGAGTGGTCGATGACCAGTTCGGAGGGGATCAGCGGGTTGATCTGCTCGGCCTTGCCGCCGAGCTTGGTCACCGCGTCGCGCATGGCGGCCAGGTCGACCACGCAGGGCACGCCGGTGAAGTCCTGCAGCACCACGCGGGCCGGCATGAAGGCGATCTCGGTGTCCGGTTCGGCCTTGGGGTTCCACCGGGCCACCGCCTCGATGTGCTCCGGGCCGACGGTCTGGCCGCCGTCCTCGTGCCGGAGCAGGTTCTCCAGCAGGATCTTCATCGAGTAGGGAAGGTGGGAGATGTCGAACTTCTGGCCGAGCTTGGGAAGGCTGCAGTAGGTGTACTGCTGGCCGCCAACTTCCAGTTGGCTGCGGGTGGAGAAGGTATCGCTCATACAGCTGACTCCTCTTTACAGATGGCTTGCCGCGGTGCCGGTGCGGCGCCGCGCGGGCTTTCAGGGCCGTGGGCCCTGTCACTGAATGCAGGTCCGAGTATGGACGATGCACGCATGCTTGGGCGCATGGCGGTCCGGGCCAGTTTAGACAACGGCGTGTTGCGGTTGTGTAACGGTGCTTTTGCCGGGGAGGCCAGGCGGGGCGGGGCCTGGCGGGTCAGCGGCGGGGTGGGGTATGCCGGCGAAAGTATGTATAATTCGTGCATACTTCATTGGAGGTCCCATGGAAGCCACCGTAGCTGAACGCGGGCAGATCACCCTGCCCAAGGCCGTACGTGACGCGCTGGGCCTGACCAAGGGCACGTTGCTGAAGGTCGAGCTGGAAGGCAGCCGGATCATCCTGCGCAAGAGCGTGGACGACGCCATTTCCCGTGCGCGCGGCAAGTTCGCGCTGGACGGCTTCGACACGGCCGAGCAGGCCGTGCGCACCGTGCGTGACGAGGCCGACGACGCATGATCGCCGTCGACTCCCCGGTCCTGATCGAACTGCTCAGCGATGGCCCGCGTGCCGACGCGGTGGAGGCCTGCCTGCGGCAGGCACTGGTCGGTGGCCGGGTGGTCATCTGCGGCACGACCTTGGCCGAGGTCTGCGCCTCGCTGCGCGGCGGTGCCGAAGTGCAGGAGGCGCTGGAGGAAATGGGCGTTCATTTCAATCCGCTGGAAGCCAAATCCGCATTGCGCGCCGGCGAGATGCACCGCCGTCACCGCCAGCGCAGCGGCGAAACCCGCCGCATCGACGATTTCATGGTCGGTGCCCACGCGCTGCTGCAGTGCGACGGCCTGATCACCTGGAACGACACGTTTTATCGCGACTACTTCAAGGGCCTGAAGCTGATCGTGCCGCAAGCCTGAGCCCATCCATTACTCAAACCGTAACACCCGGGAGTTGTCATGTTGGAAGCCTACCGCCACCACGTAGCCGAGCGCGCCGCGCTTGGCATCCCGCCGCTGCCGCTGACCGCACAGCAGACGGCCGACGTCATCGAGCTGCTGAAGAACCCGCCGGCCGGTGAGGCCGAGTTCCTGCTCGACCTGATCACCCACCGCGTGCCGGCGGGTGTGGACGACGCCGCCAAGGTCAAGGCCTCGTACCTGGCCGCCATTGCCTTCGGCACCGAAAAGAACGCACTGATCAGCCGTGCGCGCGCCACCGAACTGCTGGGCACCATGCTCGGCGGTTACAACGTCGCCCCGCTGATCCAGCTGCTGGACGACGCCGAAGTCGGCGCCATCGCCGCCAACGGCCTGAAGCACACGCTGCTGGTGTTTGATGCCTTCCACGACGTGCAGGAAAAGGCCAAGGCCGGCAACGCCAACGCACAGGGCGTGCTGCAGAGCTGGGCCGATGCCGAGTGGTTCACCAGCAAGCCGGAAGTGCCGCAGAGCCTGACCATCACCGTGTTCAAGGTGCCGGGCGAAACCAATACCGACGACCTGTCGCCGGCCCCGGATGCGACCACCCGCCCGGACATCCCGATGCACGCCCTGGCGATGCTGAAGAACAAGCGTCCGGATGCCCCGTTCGTGCCGGAAGAAGACGGCAAGCGTGGCCCGATCCAGGAAATCCTGTCGCTGAAGGAAAAGGGCCACCTGGTTGCCTACGTCGGCGATGTGGTCGGTACCGGGTCCAGCCGCAAGTCCGCCACCAACTCGGTGCTGTGGTTCACCGGTGAAGACATCCCCTTCATCCCGAACAAGCGCTTCGGCGGTGTCTGCCTGGGTTCGAAGATCGCCCCGATCTTCTACAACACCATGGAAGACGCCGGCGCGCTGCCGATCGAGCTGGACGTGTCGAAGATGGAGCACGGCGATGTCGTCGAGCTGCGTCCGTACGACGGCAAGGCGCTGAAGAACGGTGAAGTGATCGCCGAATTCCAGGTCAAGAGCGACGTGCTGTTCGACGAAGTGCGCGCCGGTGGCCGCATTCCGCTGATCATCGGCCGTGGCCTGACCGCCAAGGCGCGTGAAGCGCTGGGCCTGCCGGTGACCGACCTGTTCCGCCTGCCGGTGCAGCCGGCCGATACCGGCAAGGGTTACTCGCTGGCCCAGAAGATGGTGGGCCGCGCCTGTGGCCTGCCGGAAGGCAAGGGCATGCGCCCGGGCACCTACTGCGAACCGAAGATGACCTCGGTGGGCTCGCAGGACACCACCGGCCCGATGACCCGCGATGAGCTGAAGGACCTGGCCTGCCTGGGCTTCTCGGCCGACCTGGTGATGCAGTCGTTCTGCCACACCGCCGCCTACCCGAAGCCGGTGGACGTGAAGACCCACCACACCCTGCCGGAGTTCATCTCCACCCGTGGCGGCGTCTCGCTGCGCCCGGGCGATGGCGTGATCCACAGCTGGCTCAACCGCATGCTGCTGCCGGACACCGTAGGCACCGGTGGCGACTCGCACACCCGTTTCCCGGTCGGCATCTCGTTCCCGGCCGGTTCGGGCCTGGTCGCCTTCGCCGCGGCCACCGGCGTGATGCCGCTGGACATGCCGGAGTCGGTGCTGGTGCGCTTCAAGGGCAAGATGCAGCCGGGCGTGACCCTGCGTGACCTGGTCAACGCGATCCCGCTGTACGCGATCAAGTCCGGTCTGCTGACCGTGGCCAAGGCGGGCAAGAAGAACATCTTCTCCGGCCGCATCCTGGAAATCGAAGGTCTGCCGGACCTGAAGGTCGAGCAGGCGTTCGAACTGTCCGACGCCTCGGCCGAGCGTTCGGCTGCCGGTTGCTCGGTGCGCCTGAACAAGGAGCCGATCATCGAGTACCTCAACAGCAACATCACGCTGCTGAAGTGGATGATCGCCGAAGGCTACGCCGACGCGCGTTCGCTGGCCCGTCGCGTCGAGAAGATGGAAGCCTGGTTGGCTGACCCGCAGCTGCTGGAGCCGGATGCCGACGCCGAGTACGCCGCTGTCATCGAGATCGACCTGGCCGACATCCACGAGCCGATCGTGGCCTGCCCGAACGACCCGGACGACGTGAAGACGCTGTCTGAAGTTGCCGGTGCCAAGATCGACGAAGTGTTCATCGGTTCGTGCATGACCAACATCGGTCACTTCCGCGCCGCTGCGAAGCTGCTGGAAGGCAAGCGCGACATCCCGACCCGCCTGTGGGTGGCCCCGCCGACCAAGATGGATGCCTCCGAGCTGACCAAGGAAGGCGTGTACGGCACCTTCGGCTCCGCCGGCGCGCGCATGGAAATGCCGGGCTGCTCGCTGTGCATGGGCAACCAGGCGCAGATCCGCGAAGGCTCCACCGCGATGTCGACCTCGACCCGCAACTTCCCGAACCGCCTGGGCCGCAACACCAACGTGTACCTGGGTTCGGCCGAGCTGGCCGCGATCTGCTCGCGCCTGGGTCGCATCCCGACCAAGGAGGAGTACATGGCGGACATCGGCGTGATCAACGCCAATGGCGACACGATCTACCGCTACATGAACTTCGACCAGATCGCCGACTACAAGGACGTGGCCGATTCGGTCAACGCCTGAGTTCGATCACGGTAGTTGAGTGTTGAAGGAAACCCCCGGCGCAAGCCGGGGGTTTTTTGTTGCCTGTCGCCAGGCTGTCGGAGCTGCGGGGCGGAAGGTGATGTTTGAGGTGAATCTCATATATGGCTACCGGGGCACTCACCAGAATGCCGGCCTTCGCGACGCGTTGATTTCAGATGAAACCCCGAGCCACGGGATGGCCGCGCTGCGGAACTGACGCTACACCAGTGCATACGGCGATGACGTCGCGCGATGAAGGAGCGTGCCTCCCCGCGGCGACCTCGTGGCCGCGCCCCCTGGATCTTTCTTGTGGGCGATGGAATCGGCACCGGATGCCCCTGGCCTCGCGCCGGTGGCATGGCATCGACAACAACGACCTGTATCGCCCCACGCGGGGCGGTTTCACTACCTGATGGAGCTGGAAATTGAACGACACCCGTAACGTGGACCCCTTGGCCGCCAGCCGTGACGCCGCCGTGCGCGGTATTGTCTACACGGTGCCCGTGATCGACGCGATCGTTGATGGCGTGGGCAGCGTGCAGGGGGCCATCGCCCCCGGTGGCTACACCGACGATGGCCGGCCGACCATCAGCGGCCGCGGCCGGCCGGGCGATCTGGTGCATGTCTATGACAACGACCTGCTGCTGGGCCGGGTGCGTGTTCCTGCCAGCGGTCAATGGTCGCTGGTGCCGCTGCGGCCGCTGGCCGAGGGCGCGCACGGGATCAGCGTTACCCACGAAGACCCGGATGGCAACACCAGCGAGTTCTCGCCGGTCTACCTGATCAACGTGGACCTGCACGCACCGGAACGGCCCGAAATCGACGCGGTCGTGGACGACCAGGGGCCGGACGTCGGCCCTGTTGCCCATGGAGGAACCACCGATGACAACACGCCAACCCTGACCGGCAAGGCGGATCCGGGCGACAAGGTCACCATTCTCGATAATGGCAACGTGATCGGCGAGACCACGGTCGGCAAGGACGGCACATGGTCGTTCACCCCGGCCACCCCGTTGGTGGACGGGCAGCATGCGTTCGAGGTGATGATGACCGACCCGGCCGGCAACCCGTCGGAGACGTCGGAGGCCTACATCGTCGTGGTTGGCACCCAAGGGCCGGAGCAGGTCGCAACAGTGACCGCGATCGGCAAGGACTGGGGCGTGAGCGGCACCGACCGTCTTACCAGCGACGGCAGCGCGGGGCGCCTGATGCAGGGCGTCATCAGCGCCCCTCTGCTGTCCGGCGAGCGGCTGCAGGTGTCCACCGATGGTGGCCGCAGCTGGGTGGACGCCATCGTTGATGGTCGCCAGTGGGCGGCACAGGACAACAACAGCCATGGCGGCAGCTGGGAGATCCAGACCAAGGTGGTGAACAGCGCCGGCAAGGCCGGTGAGGTCCAGTTCAAGAACGTGGTCCTCGATACGCTGGTACCGGATGCGCCGACCCTGGTGGCCACGGATGGCGCGTATGTGCGCGTCAACTTCAACAAGGCCGACGTCGCCGAAGGTGACATCGTCAGCATCGTAGCCGGCGGCCTGCGCCACGACCATGTCCTGACCGCGCAGGAAGCGGCAGCAGGCACCGTGCGGATCAACCCAGGCATGTCGGTGGCCCAGAGCAATGTGATGGCCGCCATCGTCGACAAGGCCGGCAACGCATCGTGCTACCTGGACCAGGGGGAGTACACCTATGTTGACTTCAGCGGTGCCAGCACGGTGGATCTCAAGGCTGGCCAAAGCGCCAGCTATGCCGGAATTCGTGTCACCTCACTGTTTGATTACAAGCAATGGCAATCGTCGCAGGCCATCAATGGTTTCAGCAGCTATGACCCTGGCATCGCCAGTGGCATGAAGATCGGTGTGGTGGGAAGCAGCCGCATCGACTTCATGGAAGGTCCGTTGACGGAACTGAAGTTCATGGTCACCAACCTTCAAGCCGATGCCTATGCATCGAGTACTGCCAGGTTCTACAGTGCAAACGGAGCGCTGGTCGGGCAACTGACACTGTCAGCAGATTGGCCGAACGCACTCAATGCGTCATTCAAGGCGCCTGCGGGTAAGGAATTCTCGTACATGGTGGTAAATACCGGATACAAGATTCCCGGAGTGAATCCGTATGGCGACTACGACTGGATCGGCCTGGACAATTTCGAGATGCGCCATGGGCCTGGCAAGCTCAATACGCTTGCCCAGCAGACCATCAGCGGCGCGAAGGGTACCTACTACGGTGGCGACGAGGACAATATCTTCTCCTTGGCCAACGTGGCGCACCTCGCCGCAACGACCGGCGGCGGGATCTCCGCAGGGCAGGGTATTGATACGCTGAAGCTGACCGGTGCCAAGCAAGTATTGGACCTTGGGGAAATCGGGCAGAAGATCGACTCGATCGAGATCATCGACATCACCGGCAGCGGCAACAACACGCTCAGGATGACGTTGGCGGACGTGCTGGCCGGTGGCGGCAGGAACCTGTTCACCAACGACGGCAAGGTGCAGATGCTGGTCAAGGGCAATGCCGGTGACCTGCTGGAGCTCAATGGCACCGCCGGCGGTCCGTTGCAGGGCGAATGGAAGATGAGCGGCACGCTGCAGGTGGGCGATGCCACCTACGTGGTGTACCGGCATTCGGCGTACGAGGCCGAGGTGCTGGTGCAGCAGGGCGTGGAGGTGCGCTCCGGGCTGACGATCGATGTGATGGGCAAGGATACGGGAACCGCCGGTGACTTCGTGACGGCCGATGGCAGTGCCGGGCGCCTGCTCCAGGGCACGGTGATCGCCGAGCTGTCCGTCGGCGCCAAGGTTCAGGTCTCGACCGACAACGGCAAGCATTGGGGCGATGCCATCGTCCAGAACGGGAAGTGGTACTTCACCGACCTGTCCGCGCATACCGCCGGTTGGAACATCCAGGCCCGCATCGTCGGCGCCAACGGCATGCCGATCCAGAGCGTGGAGCGCCAGGTGACGCTGGCCGACGGTGTCCAGGCGCCGCGGATCGTGCGCATCGCCGAAGCCGAAGGCGTGCTGACGGCGACCGAAGCGAACAACGGCGTGGACATGCAGGTATCACTGGCTGGCAGCAAGGCGGTGGTCGGTGATGTGGTCCACGTGCAGTGGGGGATTGCCGTCCACCAGCAGGTGTTGACCGCGCAGGACATTGCCGCCGACGCGGTGCTGGTCAAGGTGCCCACTGCCGTGACCCGCACCGGTACCACTACCGGCCAGGGCGTGAGCTACGACTTCGACGTGATGGCGAGCATCGTTTCGCAGGGGGTGAAGGGGCCGGCATCGGAAGCCTACCGGGTCATCGGTGGCGGGTTCTCCAGCAAGACAGTGGCCGACACCCTGAACGTGGCCGCGACCGCAGTGGTGAACGACGTGTACGACGGGAATGGCGTCACCGTGGGGACATTCGGGTCGGCCAAGCTTGCCAAGATGGCTTCCACCACCGCGACGTTGGCGGGGCTGAAGCTGGTGTCGCCGGGTGGGGATGAGGCAGGTGCCTTGTTCACGCTGGACGGCGCGGCGCGCCGGATCTCGCTGCGCTTCTCCGGCGTGGACAACGCGGGCGGCGGTGTGCAGGTCGTGGTCTACGATGTGGACGGAAAGCAGATTCATCGCGAGACCGTGACCGGGACACTCAGCTCCGGGCGCTACATCAAGGCGTTCACCTTCAATGCGGCCGAAGGGGTCGATGTGGGGAGCTTCAAGGTGATCACCAGCGGCAAGGGCGTGACCATGGATGCCTTCAGCCAGGTCGAGGCCCTGCACGTGGCCGATGCGCGTGACCCGCACAAGCTGGATGAGGTGAGCGATACCTACTACGGCAGTGCGGGCCAGGACACCATCACCCTGGGCTATGCGACGGCGACCTATCTGGCCAGCGCCGCCAACAAGGGCATCCACGGCGGTGATGGAGTGGACACACTCAAGCTGCAGGGCGCCAGCCAGGTGATGAACCTGACGCTGGCGACGTCAGCCGGCAAGCTGAGCGGCGTGGAGATCATCGACATCACCGGTACCGGCAACAACACGCTGACATTGTCGTTGAAGGATGTGCTGGAGAACGGGCAGGTGGGGTTGTTTGGCAACCCGGCCGAATCCCGGCAGCAGATGATGGTCAAGGGCAACGCCGGCGATGCACTGCGGCTGGATGACCTCCTGGGCGTAGGTGGTGAGGACCTGGGTGACTGGGTGCAGGGCGGCAGACAGGTGGTCAACGGCGTGTCGTATGCCACCTATCAGCACTCCGGCATGGATGCGGAGCTGCTGGTGCAGGACCTGGTGAAGGTGACGCTGATCTGACGGAAGGCGTTGCCGTTCACGGATGTGGCCCCGTTCCGGATGTACCGGAGCGGGGTTGCGCGGATCTGGTCTGGCCAGGAACAAGGCCCCTGCTGAAAAGCAGGGGCCTTTGTTGTTTCCGACAGGGAAGGGGCACGGGTGGAGTCCGGGGTTGACCGTCGCTTCCCGGCAGGCAAGAGGCCCGGGTGTCCTGGGTTGCAGGCGAAGGGCGCCTTTCTGCCGACCTCCTTGTCGCGCGGCAAGGGGTGAATGGAGCTGGCGCGGTCGCAGTGATGTCCAGCGCGCACACGCACGCTACCCGTGGGCAGGATAGGAAGGGGCTTGCCGCGGCCGAATCAACCGACGCGCCGCTTGGACGTGGAAACAGCCGTCGCTGGTGAAATCGTTGGAGGAGGCGCGGCCTGGAATGCCGTGGGGTGGCTCGGTGTGATGGCCAGGCCGAGGGAGGTCGGGTGCATCGGCCGCGAGGGCGGCGCCCATCACGCGGTGACGCAGGATATCCGCTGTGCCGGAAACAAAAACGCCGCCAAGGCGTTATCGACTTGGCGGCGTTGAGGTGCGGGAGAGCGGCGTGCCATCCATCCCGCTTGCGCTTGGCTGCCGACGGTTCAGCGTTCGCGGAATGCCTCGCGCGCCTTGAGGACGGGCTTGAGCAGATAGTCCAGGACGCTCTTCTCGCCGGTGCGGATCTCCACCGAGGCGACCATGCCGGGAATGATCGGCAGCTCCTTGCCGCCCGCCTGCAGGGCGCTCTTTTCGGTGAGCACGAGCACGCGGTAGTACGTGTCGTCCGCACGGCCGGCCGCGGCCTTCTGGTCATCCTTGAGCGTGTCCGGACTGATGTGCTCCACCTTGCCGGTCAGGCCGCCGTAGATGGCATAGTCGTAGGCGGTGATCTTCACCGTGGCGGGCAGGCCGGGCCGCAGGAAGGCCACGTCTTTGGGCCGGATCTTGCCTTCGACCAGCAACTGGTCCTCCAGCGGCACGATCTCCAGGATGTGCTCGCCGGGTTGGATCACGCCGCCGATGGTGTTCACCCGGACGTTCTTGATCGTCCCGTGCACCGGCGCGGTGATGGTGGTGCGTTCGACGACGTCGGCGCGACCTACCAGGTTCTCGTTGGTCTGGGAGAGCTCCATTTCCAGCTTGACCAGTTCGGAGTTGGCATCGGCGCGATAGCGGTTCTGGCGCTCGACCACCTGCGATCTGATGTCGTTGGCCTGGCGGCGCATGCGCAGCAGTTCGACGTCGGACAGCAGCCCCTTGGCGGCCAGTGGCTCGGCCAGGTTGATCTCGCGGATGGACAGTGCATAGCTGCGCTCCAGCGATGCGACGCTTTCGACCAGGGCACGGCGCCGCGCATTGAACGCACGCGTCTCCTGATCCACTTCCTCGGGGAACTCGCGTACCTGTGCATCGAACTCAAGCGGCTGGCCGTAGGCTTCGGCGCGCAGGCGGGCGATGGTGGCCTTCAGCGCGATGACCTTGCTCAGTGCCTCGCGGTAGCTGGCGTTGGCGCGGGTGGGGTCGATCTTCAGCAGCACCTGGCCCGGATTGACGACGTCGCCTTCACGCACCGACATCTCGGCCAGGATACCGCCTTCCAGGCTCTGGATGACCTGCTCACGGCTGCGCGAGATCACCTTTGCCTCGCCTTGGGTGATTTCCTCCACCCGTGCGAAATGCGCCCAGACCAGCCCGCAGACGATCACGGCCAGGACCATGTAGACAACCAGGCGCGAACCCGGCGTGGTCTGCGCGAGCAGCGACTCCTGCACGTCGTTCATGAAGGCGGCATCGGCGGCACTGATGCCGGCTTGTGTGTTGTTGCGCTTGAACCAGGCAGCCATCAGTGTGCCTCCCGGGCAGCAAGGGCCGGACGACGGGGACGCGGCGGCGGTGTGGGGTGCACGGCCTCCTCGCCGGCGGCGGAGGGCTGTGCCTCGTTGCCGCGCAGTGCTGCCATCACCACGGCCTTCGGACCATCGGCCACGACCTTGCCGGCGTCGATGACGATCACGCGGTCGACCAGGGCCAGCAGTGACGGACGATGGGTGACCACGACCAGCGTCTGGCCCTGGGTGGCGCGCTGCAGGTGCTGCAGGAACTGCGCCTCGGTCTGGGAATCCATGGCACTGGTGGGCTCATCCATCAGCAACAGTCGGGGACGCGCCAGCAGGCTGCGGGCCAGCGAGACCAGTTGGCGCTGGCCACCGGAGACGCCTTCACCCATCTCGCCGATGGGCAGGTTGATGCCGCGCGGATGGGCTGCGGCCACATGATCCAGACCGGTGAGGCGCAGCACGCGCAGCAGTTCTTCGGCGGTGGCTTCGGGTTTCCCGATCATGATGTTCTCGCGCAGCGAGCCATAGAACAGGCGCGCGTCCTGGCCGACGTAGCCCACCGCGCGACGCCAGTCGGCCGGGTCGATCTGGTTGACGTCCAGCCCACCACTGAACATCTGTCCGCCAACCGGCGCATACAGGCGTGACATGACCCGCAGCAGGGTCGACTTGCCGCTGCCGATGCGGCCAAGGATGGCAATGCGCTCGCCGGGTGCGATGCTCAGGTTGATGTCGGTCAGCACCGGTGGGTTGGGCTGCATGGGCGGCGCCGGATACGAGAAGCCAACCGCCTTGAGGGTGAGCTGGCCATCCAGGTCCGGCGCGGACAGGTAGTCGCGCCGGACGTCGCGGTCCACCGGCAGGCCCATCAAGCGATTCAACGAGGTCAGTGCCGCCTTGGCCTGCTGATAGCGGGTGGCCAGTGCGATGACCTGGCCGAGCGGCGCACTGGCACGGCCGGCCAGCATCACCGTGCCGATCAGCGCCCCCATGCTCAGCTTGCCGGCATCGATCAGGTAGACACCGGTGATGACCAATGCCACGGTCTGCGTCTGCTGCAGGAACGCCACCGCGCCGGTCGCCATGGCCGACAACCGGCGGGATTTCATCGAGGTGGTGGCCTGCAGGCCACTGAAGTGCTCCCAGCGACGCTGCATGTGCGATTGGCCGTTGGTGGCCTTCAGTGTCTCCAGCCCTTCGATCGACTCGACCAGCACGCCCTGCTTCAACGAAGACTCGCGCAGGTTCTCCTGCATTACCCTGGCCAGCGGCCACTGGATAGAGACAGAGATGATGAGGATCAGTGGAAGCACCATCGTCGTGACCCAGCCCAGTTGCCCGCCGATGGCGAAGATGACGCCGACGAACAGCAGCACGAACGGCAGGTCGGTGATGGTGGCCAGCGTGGCCGACGTGGTGAAGTCGCGGACGGATTCGAACTCGCGCAGCTGGTTGGCGAAGCTGCCCGAGGAAGCCGGCTTGTGTTCCATCTGCACCGAGAGCGCCTGCCGGAACAGCATCGAGCCCAACACCAGATCTGCCTTCTTCGCGGCCACGTCCAGCAGGTGTGCACGGACGAAGCGGATCAGGGCCTCGAACACCATGGCGACCAGCACGCCGATGCCCAATGACCACAAGGTCACGAATGCCTGGTTGGGCACCACGCGGTCGTAGACATTCATGGTGAAGAAGATGCTGGCCAACGCCAGGATGTTGGCAAGCAAGGCCGCGATGGCGGCGCTGCGGTAGTAGCGGCGATAGCGCCACAGCGTGCTGAACAACCAATGCCCCTTGGGGGTGGGCAGCATCTCACCGGCGCGGTCATCCGGCCTGGCGTGGGGCTTGGCCAGGATGGCGTAGCCGGAATGAAAGGCATCCATCTCTTCCTGGGTCATCTCCACCGGGGTGGTGGAGACTTCGGGAATCACCACCGAGTAGCGGACCTGCAGCTTGTTGTCGGTGTCGCGGAGTTCCTCGCGGCCCAGCAGGATGCAGCCACCCTGATCGGCGCGCAGCAGGATCAACGGCATCAGCTGGATAGGCAGGGCACGGGGATGGCGCTTGACCAGCCCGCCGGTGATGCCGGCGTTGGCCAGTGCCGACAGCGCAAGCGAGGGCGTGACCAGGTTGGCACGCGGCAGGCCGGCGAGCAGCGCATCGGTGCTGCGGTGCAGGTCGTAGTGGTTGCAGAGCCAGGACACGCTCTGCAGGAGCGTGTCGTCGATGCTGGTCTTCTCGGCCGCCTGCACGGCAGCATCCTCCGGTAATGCGGAGGAAGAGGGGGTGTTCATGGGGCGGATCCTGGAAGGAGGGACCGATCGCACGCGTGACCTGCCACCAACGGCGTGACGCGATGGGCGGGCTCGGATGAGCCACGGATTGTCGTCGCTGTCGTCGTGGGGGCGAATGGGACGATGCTGAAAGCAGGGTTGTGCGGTGTAGGTCGAGGGCTGAAAGCGGATGGGGAATGAAGCGTGCCCGGCAGGAGCTGGCACCTGCCAAGCGGCGAGGGGCGCCCGGTGCCGGTAACGCATGCTCCTTGACCATGCATGCGGCGTGGATGGCTGAGACGTTTCTCATGTACTTGCCGTGCGCAGCTGCCTAGGCTTCGCGCTCGTTGAGGCTTTCTTCCTGCGCGTACGCGTCCGACGTGGCGCGGGCTTCGGTTGAGGCCGAACGGAGCATGGCATGTCCATGCGTTCCCATTCCCGGTGCCGGACTGTCCAGGAAGCTGCCACAGCAGCCACGCAGGGCGGCACGTCCGGGGGTCCTATTGATGTTGCTATCCCGGTGGGGCGCGTTGCGTGCGTTGCACGTTGTTCCGAGCACTGCCTGGTGTTGAGGTGATTGTGTCCTATCGCAGGCGGAACAAGGATGTGGGTGTGGTGGTGGTCAGGCGTGATGCGTTGCCGCGTGCTTCGGTGCTGGCGATCGCCCTGGTCGCGTTGGGCATCGGCGTTGCGCGGGCCGATGAGGAGATCCTGCAATTCGACAAGGTTGCCCCGGAGGATATCGCCAGGCCACCGCAGCACGTGCGGTCCCGACGCGATGCCATCGATGAGCCGCTGAACGCGGTGGCGCCGCGCGGTGGTGATGCGCAGCAGGTGATCGATGCGATCCTCGAGGGCGTGCCACCCTTGCGCCGCCCGGTCGTGGATGAGCCGGTGCTGGTGTTCCAGCGTGCCGGTGAAGGCGGTGTGTCGATGGATCCACCCGCGGCGGCGCCTGGGCGCGAGGCCGTGGATACCGTCGCCAGCACCGCGCAGTCCCCTGCGCTCGATTTGACCTACCGGCCGACGGTGCTGGGACGCGTCCTGCCAGGTGACATCGTGCTGCCCGAGCAGGCGATGGAGCATTCCGAGCGTGAACTTCGCGATATCTTCCAGCGCGTGGTCGGTGCTGCGCTGCAGATGAGTCCCGCAGTGGGGCGCGCCATGGCCGAGCAGTCGGCATCGCTGGCCGATGTGGCCGAAGCGAAGGGCCAGCGCTACCCGCAGTTGGAGATCGGTGCACGCAGCCCATTCGTCAACTTCGGCGTCCCGGGAAAGAACACCTCGACCGAGCAGAATCTCAGTATCGACATGAGCATGCCGGTGTTCGACTGGGGGCGCCTGAGCAAGACGATCAAGAGCAGGAACCATATGGCTTCCGCCGCCGAAGCCGCGCTGCAGGCGGAGATGGAGAACCTTGCCTACGAGGCCACCTTCAACCTGATCGAGCTGGGCAAGCAGCGCCTGATCGTGGATATCAGCCAGCGCTACGTGGACCGCATGAGCGAGCTGGTGAAGATGTTGGAAGGCATCGTGGCCGTGGACCCCGGTCGGGTCAGCGAGCTGACGCAGGCACGCTCGCGCCTACTCAACGCGGAGGCATCGCGCACCAGTGCCGTGGCCAAGGCGCGCGATACCGAGATCGCGCTGCGCAAGATGGTGGGGGATCGCCCAATTCCCTCGTTGCCGGCCGGCAAGGCGTGGTCCATCCATCTGCCGGACCTGCAGTGGCTGCTGGCCGAATCGCAGAACCATCCGTCGATCCTGCAGGCGCAGGCGCAGGCCAGGTCGGCCGATCTGCAGGCGGACGCGGTGCGCTCGGCGGCGTTGCCACAGGTGAACTGGATCGTGGGCAAGACCACGGCCGAAGGCGCCGACGGCCGCGAGCCGGCGTGGCATACCGGCCTGACCTTGTCGTGGGCGGCGTTCCGCGGTGGTTCCAACCGTGCGTCGCAACGCGCGGCGCGGCAGCGCGCCGAAGCAGGGTGGCACAGTGCGGAACAACAGGTGCGCGATATCGAGTATCGCATTCGTGCGGCCAACCACGACGCTGGCGTGTTGTCTGCGCGCGCGGACCTGTATCGCGGGCTGATCGTGGAGACCAACCGGGTGCGCGAGGCATTCTACGAGCAGTGGTATCACCTCGGCCGTCGGACCCTGCTGGATGTGCTGAGCTCGGAGAGCGAGCATTACAACAACCAGGTTGCCGAAGTGGCCACGCGCTTTGACGGCTACCAGGCCGTGATCGCCCAGTACGCCACCTCCGGGGTGCTGGTGCGTTGGTTGGGCAACAGTGTGTCTGGCCGAATGGAACGTCCGCGTCCGTAACCACGCGGCTGCATGTATCCCGCGTTGCAAGCTGGGGGCTTTGCATGCCCCCAGCTTGCGGTGCCTGCCCGGCGATCCGCTTCATGGTCCAGCGCTGCCTGCTTTGGGAGCGTTCCTATGTATCTGCGGCCGGGCTGAAAACACACTTTCATCAACTGTGGGTCGCGCCGTGCGTGGGTGGCGTGGCTCTGGCTTTCGTGCGCTCGGCGACGAGTCTTCTTCCAGATAGGTGTTTCAACAATGTCCGTTATCGTTTCGGTTGTCGGTGGTAGTTCGGTGGTATCCAGCAAGGAGCTCGTGGCAGCCAAGGGTGGCAAGCCGGTGCGAATCAAGGCGATCCGTGGAGGCAAGTACGTGCTCGCCGAAGGCGAGCAGCGCATCGGGCCGGAGAACATCACCGTCAAACGGGTTGGCAAGAACCTGCTCGTCGCACTGGAAGGCACCAAGCCGGAACATGCGGAGCTGATCATCGAAGACTTCTTCGGCAGCGAAGGGCAGCTGGTGGGCCTGGCCGAGGACGGGGAGTACCACGAGTACATCGCCGTGGACGGGGAGCAGGCCAGCGCCGCGACGGCGCTGTATGACGGCAGCACCTCGCCGCTGGCGCTGGGCACGGCCGTGATCGGTGGCATCGCCAGCGCCTTGATGGCCGCACCGGTGGGCATCCTGCCGTACGTGCTGGCGGGTCTGGGCGTGGCCGCGGCGGGTGTCGCGATCGAGCGCCACAATGACGACGACAGCAAGCCGCAACCGGCCGATACCACGCCTCCGGAGAACAAGGGCATTGGCTCGGTCATCGACGACAAGGATGGCGGCAGGACCGAGCTGAAGGATGGCGCGTCCACCAACGACAATACCCCGACCCTGGTCGGCGGCGGGCAGGAGCCCGGTGACACCGTGACCATCATCGACAACGGCAAGGTCATCGGCGAAGTGATCGTGGATGACAAGGGCGAGTGGTCCTTCACCCCGGAGAAGGAGCTGGGCGAGGGTGAGCACGTGCTGGAGGTCGTCGTGACCAATCCGGCCGGCAATGCCTCCAAACCCTCGGATGACTTCACGATCATCGTCGATACGACGGCCCCCGCGAAGCCGGTGATCGGCTCGGTCATGGATGACCAGGGCGCCGTGGTTGGTCCGGTCGCCAAGGGCGGCAGCACCGATGACACGCTGCCCACGCTCAACGGCACGGCGGAGCCGGGCGCCGTGGTGCACATCTATGACAACGGCAGGCTGCTCGGCAGTGCTTCCGTTGACGGCAAGGGGGCGTGGAGCTTCACGCCTTCCACGCCGCTGGGCGAAGGTGAGCATGTGTTCACCGTCACCTGCAGTGACGCCGCGGGCAACACCAGCCCGCTGTCGGACGGCCATCTGATCGTGGTGGATACGTCCGCGCCGGGTAAGCCCAATGGCGCCGATTCGATGCTGTGGGACGATGAAGGCCCTGTCGTGGGCGAGATCAAGCCGGGCGACACCACCGATGACCGCACGCCGACCTTCAGCGGCAAGGGCGAGCCGGGCGCGACCGTGGTCATCCAGGACAACGGCAAGGAGATTGGCCGGGTGCCGGTGGGTGATGATGGCAAGTGGAGCTTCACGCCCGATACGCCGCTGGGTGATGGGGCGCATAGCCTGGACTACTACGTGGTGGACGGCGCCGGTAACGCCGGCCAGCCGTCCGATCCCATCGAATTCGTGGTCGATACCTCCGCGTTGTCGGTTCGCATCGACGGCGTCACGGACAATGTCGGCAGCGTGACCGGGCCGGTGGTGGCTGGTGGTGTCACCGATGACGCGACGCCGACCGTGCATGGTTCGGCGACCCCGGGTGCGACCGTGGAAATCCACGCCAACGGTGTCCTGCTTGGCAAGACAACGGTCGGTGCGGATGGAAAGTGGAGCTATACGCCCGCCGTCGCACTTGCCGATGGTTCGTATGCCATCAAGGCGGTGGTGGTTGCCGCGACCGGCGCAAGCCAGTCGTCCACGGAGTTTGTGATCGAAGTGGATACCACCGCGCCGGATAAGCCGTCGGCGGAGGATGCGACGTTGATGGACGACGTGGGTGCTGTTATCGGGGAGATCCTTTCCGGTGATACGACCGATGACACCCTGCCGACCTTCTCGGGTGATGCTGAGGAGGGCGCGACCATTGTGATCTACGACGACGGCACAGAGATTGGTCGCGTTGTTGTTGGCGAGAATGGCCATTGGGAATTCACCCCTGCCACTGCGCTGGTCGAAGGCGTTCACAGCTTCAGCTATGAGGTGATGGACAGGGCGGGGAACGTCAGCGAGCGCTCAGATGGCATCGAGTTCACCGTTGATACATCGGATGCACGTGTTTTCATCGAGGGTGCTGTCGATAACGTCGGCTCGAAGCAGGGGGGGCTGAAGAGCGGAAGCGTCACTGACGACGCAACACCGACCCTGCATGGGTCCGGCACGGTGGGAGGGGTCGTTAAGATCTACGATGACCTCGTCCTGTTGGGTGAAACAACGGTAGGCGCTGATGGCCGCTGGAGCTTTACACCCTCCCATTCTCTCGATGAAGGGGTGCACAACCTCAGGGCGACATTGACAACGCCTGCGCAGGGCGAGGGATTGCCAACAGGGAAGTTCGAGCTTCTGATCGACCTCACCGCCCCCGACAAGCCGTCGATCGGCAGCGTGTATGACGACCAGGGCGAGGTGACCGGCAACCTGACCTCGGGCCAGGTCACCGACGACGCCAAGCCGGAGCTGAAGGGTACCGCTGAACCGAACAGCACCATCATCATCAAGGACAACGGGGTGGAGATCGGCCGTGCGCCGGTGGATGCCGATGGCAACTGGAGCTTCGTGCCGGAGACCCCGCTGCTGCAGGGCGAGCATCCGCTGACCGTGGTGAACGTGGACGCGGCCGGCAACGAGAGCCTGCCATCCGATGCCTTCGTGGTGAACGTGGGCAGCAGTGCCGCGCCGGCCGTACCGTCGGTGACCGGTGTGATCGATGACGTGGGTACGGTGCAGGGCAACCTGCAGAAGAACGCCATCACCGATGATGCGCGTCCGACCATCACCGGCACCGCACAGCCGGGCATGACCATCTCGGTGTACGACAACGGCAAGCTGTTGGGCACCGCCGATGTGAATGCCAAGGGGGAGTGGAGCTTTACGCCGACGACGGCCCTGGCCGATGGCCCGCACAACCTGACCGCCAAGGCCACCAATGCGATGGGCAACAGCAGCCCGGAGACCGGCCCGTACCCGATCGTGGTGGACACCGCGGCGCCGGCCAAGCCGGGCAGCGGCGATGCCACGCTGACGGACAACGAAGGCTCCATCACCGGCGAGATCAAGCCCGGTGACAAGACCGACGACAGCACCCCGACCTTCGCCGGCAAGACCGAGCCGGGCGCCGAGGTGGTGATCTCTGACAATGGCAACGAGATCGGCCGCGTGACGGCCGACCCGGAAGGCAACTGGACGTTCACTCCGACCGTCCCGCTGGCCGATGGTGACCACAGCCTGAGCTACGAAGTGGTGGACCAGGCCGGCAACGTGAGCGAGCCGTCCGATCCGCTGGGGTTCGTGGTCGATACCCGCGACGTGACCGTGCGCATCGACGGTGCCACCGACAATGCCGGCAAGGTGCAAGGTGCGATCAGTGCTGGCGGCGTGACCGACGATGCAACGCCGACCCTGCATGGACAGGCCACGTCGGGCGGCACCGTCAAGATCTATGACGGTGGCGCGTTGGTGGGCCAGACCACGGCCGATGCCGAAGGCAAGTGGAGCCTGGAACTGCCGGCGGCCCTGGCGGCCGGTCCGCACAGCCTGACCGCGACCGTGACCACCGCCGCCGGTGGCGAGAGTGCGCCGACGCCGCCGTTTAGCCTGACCGTGGACCTGAGCGCTCCGAACAAGCCGGTCATCAGCTCGGTCGAGGACGACGTGGGCAGCGTGCAGGGGGCGATTGGGCAGGGCAAGACCACCGACGACACCACCCCGACGCTGAAGGGCACTGCCGAAGCCGGCAGCACCGTGCATATCTACGACAACGGCAGCCTGCTGGGCTCCGTGGTCGCGGGCGGCAATGGCGTGTGGAACTACACCCCGACCACCCCGCTGAACAACGGTGAGCACAGCTTCTCCGTGACCAGCGAAGACAAGGCCGGCAACGTCAGTGCGCTGTCCGATGCCCATGTCGTCATCGTCGATACCGTGCCGCCGGGCAAGCCGTCGATCGAGTCGGTGATGGACGATGAGGGCGGCAAGCAGGGCCCGCTGGTCAGTGGCGGCGATCCAACCGACGATGCCAAGCCGGAATTGAGCGGCAAGGCCGAGCCGAACGGCACGGTGATCGTCAAGGACAATGGGGAGGAGATCGGCCGTGCGCCGGTGGATGCCAACGGCGACTGGACGTTCACACCCACCTACCCGTTGGCCAACGGCACGCATGCGCTGACCGTCGAGGCGATGGACGCAGCCGGCAATGTCAGCCAGCCGTCGGACGCGTTCGTGGTGGACGTGCTCAATGATGGCGCCCCAGCCATGCCGTCGATCACCAGCGTGATGGACGATGTGGGTGCCATCAAGGGCAACCTGCAGAAGACGGATGTCACCGATGACGCCCGTCCGACCGTCAACGGTACGGCCGAGCCGGGCGTGACCGTGTCGGTCTACAGCAACGGGATCCTGCTGGGCACCGCAGTAGTGAACGCCAAGGGCGAGTGGAGCTTCACACCGGGTACCGATCTGGCAGATGGCCTGCACAACATTACCGCCAAGGCCACCAACGCGCTGGGCAACGACAGTGAAATGACGGGTGAGTACCCGATCACCGTGGATACCCTTGCACCGGGCAAGCCAGGTGCCGGTGACGCAGATCTGGTCGACAACGAAGGGTCGATCCAGGGCACCATCACCAACGGTTCGATCACCGACGACAGCACGCCGACGTTCTCCGGCAGCAATGCCGAGCCGAACGCCACCGTGGTCATCCATGACAACGGCAAGGAAATCGGCCGCGTGCCGACCGACGCCAACGGCAACTGGACGTTCACTCCGGCACCGGCGCTGGTGGATGGCGCACACAGCATGAGCTACCAGGTGGTCGACAAGGCGGGCAACGTCGGCGAGAAATCCGATCCGATCAACTTCACGCTGGATAGCAGCGCGGTGACGGTGCGGATTGAAGGCGCGACCGACAATGCCGGTGGCGTGACCGGCGAGCTCGCCAACGGTGGCGTGACCGACGATGCAACCCCGACCCTGCATGGCACGGCTACGGCCGGCGGCACCGTCAAGATCTACGACGGCAACAATGTACTGCTGGGTGAAGCCATCGCCAATGCGGAAGGCAAGTGGAGCTTCACGCCTGCAACGCCGCTGCCCGAAGGTGCCGTGACGCTGTATGCCACGGTGACCACCGGCGCCAGCGAGGAGTCGGAGAAGACCCCGGCGTTCAACCTGCTCCTGGACATGACTGCGCCGCTGAAGCCGGTCATCGAGAAGATCGAGGATGACGTTGGCAATCCCCAGGGTGTGCTGGCCAATGGCCAGAGCACCGACGACACCACGCCAACCTTGAGTGGCAAGGCCGAAGCCGGCAGCACGGTGCGCATCTACGACAATGGCAGCCTGCTGGGCAGCGTCGTGGTGGACGGCGCCGGCAACTGGAACTTCACCCCGACCACGCCGCTGAACAACGGCCCGCACAGCTTCACCGTGACCGGTGTGGATCCGGCCGGCAACGTCAGCGTGCCGTCCGACGCCTATGTCGTCACCGTCGATACCGTGGCCCCTGGCAAGCCGGCCATCGGCAGCGTGTACGACGACCAGGGCGGCAGCACCGGCAATCTGGTGTCCGGTGATGAAACCGACGACACCCGGCCGGAGTTGAAGGGCACCGGTGAGCCGAACAGCACCATCATCGTGAAGGACAACGGGGTGGAGATCGGCCGCGTACCGGTGGACGCCAATGGCAACTGGAGCTTCGTGCCGACGGCGCCGTTGGCCGATGGCGAGCACCCGCTCACCGTGGTGAACGTGGATGCGGCCGGCAACGAGAGCCGTCCGTCCGATCCGTTCGTGGTGATCGTGGACGGTAGCGGCGGCGGCAAGCCGGAAATCACTGCGGTCATCGATGACCAGGGTCCGAAGCAGGGCCTGGTGAATGCAGGAGAGAGCACGGATGACGTGAAGCCGAAGATCTCCGGTACCGCCAAGCCGAACAGCACGGTCAGCATCTGGGACAACAACGTGAAGATCGGCCAGGTGCAGTCCGATGCGGCCGGCAATTGGACATTCACGCCGGATGCCGCGTTGCTGGAAGGTAGCCATTCGATCCACGTGACCGCCGTCGATGCGCTGGGCAGCGAGGCTGAGCCGTCCGCTCCGTTTGCCTTCGAGGTGAATACCGGGACCCCGGAAACGCCGAGGATCAGCAACATCCGCGACGACGTGGGCGAGTATCAGGGCATCCAGCGCAGTGGTGGGCACACCGACGACACGCGTCCGACCGTCACCGGTACCGGCAAGGCCGGGATACCATCGAAGTCCGTGTGGACGGTGTCGCGATTGGTCGTGGGGTGGTGGGGGTGGATGGACGCTGGAGCGTGACGTCGAGCTTCGACATCGCCGAAGGCCTGCACATGTTCACCGCCGTGGCGGTAAGCCCTTCTGGCGTGGAAAGTGCCCTCAGCAACAGCTACGAGCTCACCATTGACACCACGCCACCGGAGAGCCCGGTCGTCATCACCGTCACCGACAATGCGGGCACCTGGAAGGGTGAGCTGGAGAATGGCGACTTCACTGACGACCGTACACCCACCTTCAGTGGCAAGGCCGAGCCGAACACCACGCTGCTGGTCTACATCAATGGCGAGGAACTGGGCTTCGCCGCCGTGGATGCGGATGGCAATTGGACGTACAGCCCGGATCCGCTGACCTATGGCGAGTACATCTTCAACTTCCAGGCGGTGGACAAGGCACTCAACCCCGGTGCGATGTCCGAGGATTGGTACGTCTACGTGGGTGCCGCCAGCCGCTCCGCCTCGACGGAGATAACCGACGAAGGCTTGCCGCAGCTGCAGGATGTCCTGGCCGAGGCGGATGCGGAGCTGCTCGTGCAACCGGCGCTGACCGAGCCGGGTCAGGCCGGTAGCGGCATGGATGCCAGCCAGGTGTCCGCTGCCCTGCAACAGGTTTCGGCCAACGCCGATGCTGGCGTGCAGGTCGGGACCGGCGTCGTCGCCAAGATGGAAGACCTGCACGTGATCGAAAGCCCGCAGCTGGGCTGATGCATGACAGGAGGCCGCTGCCAGGCGGCCTCCCTTTCCACCGGCGCTGTCACGCCAACGCTCCCACCAGAACACAGATGCAGCGGCCCCAACGGGGCCGCTGGTGTGTCCATGCGATGGCGTCAGGCAGCCGGAAGACCAAATACCCCGTAGGAGATGGAAGTAGATGAATCTGATTGTTTCGACGGTTGGCAGGGCGTTGGCGGGCAAGGGCAGGTTGCTGCCCTTCGGCGCGGCGGATGACGCAGTGCAGGCCGAATCCCTGCATCGCTACCTCGTGGCCGATGCCGCTGGCTCGGCCGCGCCAGAGCAGATCACAGTGGTACGTAGCGGCATGGATCTGAACGTGATTGATGCCAGCGCCACATCGGCGACGGCCGTGGTCATTGAGAACTTCTTCGGAAGCGAGGCGCAACTGCTGGGCCATGGCACCGAGGGAACCTATCGTGCATATGGCACGGCCGCCGAAGCGCTGCGCCTGGCTGACGGTGAATCGACGACCTTGCACCTGACGGACACGGTTGCGGTGGCGCAGGTACGGACAAGTGGCGCGCCTTCCATCGACATCGTCTGGGACGACCAGGGCGGGGTGCAGGGCGAGGTGGCCAATGGCGGTTTCACCGACGATGGCCGCCCGCTGATGAGCGGCACCGCGCCGGAAGGCGTGCTGGTCCACATCTATGACGGTGCGCTGCTGGTCGGCCGGGTGACGGCTGACGCCGGCGGCAACTGGTGGTACACCCCGCGCATTCCACTGGCCGATGGCCGGCACGAGATCACGATCCTGCACGAATACGAGGACGGCGAGGTCAGCGACTTCTCCGAGCCCTACGTGATCACCGTGGACAAGCTGATCCCGGACGTGCCGGTGATCGACGCGGTGATGGACGACGAAGGCCGGTTGGTCGGCACCATTGCCTTTGATGGCATCACCGACGACAGCCGCCCGACCATCCAGGGCACGGCCGAGCCGCATGCCTCGGTGATCGTGTATGACCGCGGCCGGGAGATTGGCCGGGCGCTGGTGGATGCGCAGGGCAAGTGGAGCTTCACGCCGGACTCGGCGCTGAAGGAAGGCCTGCACATCTTCGATTACGCGACCGTGGACCGCGCCGGCAACCAGAGCGAGCGCATCGGTGCGTTCGAGTTCAACGTGGATACCCGCCCGGAGCTGGTCAACATCCACGGCGCCGAAGATGGTGTGGGTGCGGTGACCGGCACGGTTGGTACCGGCGGCACCACCGACGACACCTTGCCGACACTGCAGGGCTCGGCCACCGCCGGCGGCATCGTCCGCATCTACGACGGCGCCACGCTGTTGGGGCAGACCACGGCCGGCTTCGACGGCCGCTGGAGCTTCACCCCGGGCACCGCACTGGCAGCAGGCCTGCATGCGCTGCAGGCGACGGTCACGCTGCCGGCCAAGGGCGAGAGCGCGCGTTCGCCGGTGTTCCAGCTGACCATCGAGGTGGAGGTTCCCAACTCGGCGCAGATCACCGAGGTGATCGACGGTCACGGCAGCGTGCAAGGCGTGCTGGGCCAGGGCGATGCCACCGATGATGCCGCGCCGACCCTGCGCGGCTCGGCCCAGGCCAACGCGACGGTACGGCTATACAGCAATGGCGTACTGCTGGGCTCGGCAGTGGCCGATGGCGGCGGACAGTGGACCTTCAAGGTGACCGGTGCACTGGCCCAGGGCGAGAACGCGCTGGTGGTTACCACCGTGGGGGCGGGCGGTGGCGAGAGTGCACCCACTGCACCGTACGTGGTGTGGGTCGATAGCGTTGCCCCGGACAAGCCGGCCATCACCAGCGTGCTGGATGATGTGGGCAGCGAGGTCGGTGAGATCCAGAACGGCGGTGTCAGTGATGACAGGCAGCCTCAGGTAAAGGGCAGCGCTGAGGCAGGAAGCACCGTGGTCCTGTTCGATGCGGGCGTCGAGATCGGCCGCACCACGGCCGATGTGAATGGGCATTGGTCGATCACCCCGGCGACCCCGCTGTCCAAGGGAACGCATACGCTGACCGTGCAGGCAATCGATGCAATCGGCAATGGCAGTACGCTGTCCGATGCCTTCGGGTTCGTGACCGAGGTCAACGGGAATGATCATCCGGCCGCGTTGGAGCTGAAGAAGCCGGTGGTGGAACTGCGCCTCCTGCTGGATTCGTCGTCGCAGACGGCGGTGAACTTCGCCGCGACCAAGCAGGCGGCGATTGATGCGCTATCAGCCTACGTGGAGCGCGGCGTCGAGGTGTCCGTGGACCTGTACTCCAATGGCCTGGTACATACGCAGAAGATCAGTTCGCAGGGGGATCTGGCCCGGTACTCGACCAAGGTCAACGAGCTCGCCATCCAGAGCGGATACAACTTCGATAGCGATCTTGATGCGGCGATACACAAGCCCTGGGGAGGAAGCCCCGCCTCAATCCTGTACATCGGGGACGGAGTGAATGCGACCGTATCGGGCATTGGAAACTATCGCAGTCTCCGGCTCCTGGTCGATGAAGGAATCCATCATCCCTTCCCAGCGACATTGGACATGTCATTCATCGCGATTCCAAAATTGCCCACGGGGACGTATCTAACGACCATGCAGAGCATGGTGACTACGCCTATCCTCGTTTCGCCGGCACCGGCGGAACTGGGCCAGATCATTCCAAAGAAGCTGGTGGTTGATACAGCAGTAGGGAATGTCGTCGACAATGATCTGGATGTTTCCCGGAACGGTAGTGAGCACCTGACCCAGGTCAGGTGCGGCGCCGAGGTGTTCCGCATCACCGGTGCGAACAAGCTGGTCATTGACAATGCGACGGGCGCGGTAAAGGCGTCGTATGACGCGGCCAGCGGCCTGCTGAAGCTGGAGACGGATGGCAGCACCCTGTGGATGTGGATGAAGAATGCGGGTGATAGCAAAGCGGGCAACTACCGATACGACGTGCTGTTCGCCGCAGGCCAGGGAGCCGGCGGCCTGAGCCAGAGCTTTGAATACGTGGTCACCAACAATCTGGGCCAGACGCAGACCTCGACGATCTTCTTCGAAGCTGTCGCAAAGAACACCTCGTACGCAGCGGACGCTCTGCTGCAAACCGGTTCCGGCGAGTTCTTGGACGCAACCGCCGCAATCAGTGGCAATGCCGGCGCAGCCGAGGGTGCGCCTCACGATGCCGTCGTACGTGCCGAACCTCGCATCGATACCGTGCTGGACAAGCACGGGCCCATCCAGGGCGCGGTTGTCCATGAAGGCTACACTGACGACGGTCGCGCCAGGATCAGCGGCAAGGCCGACGCCGGCACGACCGTGCACATCTATGACGGTGTGCTGTTGATCGGCCGGGTGACGGCGGATATCAACGGCAACTGGTCGTTCGTGCCGCGCGTGCCAATGGCCGATGGTCGCCATGAGCTGTCCATTGTCCACGAATCGCCGGCAGGTGACATCAGCGAGTTTTCCGATACCTACGTCGTGCACGTGGATAAGGTGACCCCGGACATTCCGACCGTGCACGGCATGGTCGATGACCAGGGGCGCATCATCGGTGCCATCTCGCACGGCAGCGTCACTGACGACAACCTGCCGACCATCACCGGCACCGGCGAGCCGAATGCCTTTGTCATCGTCTACGACAAGGGAGTGGAAATCGGCCGTGCGCCGGTGGATGCACAGGGCAAATGGTCCTTCACGCCGGGCGTGGCACTGGCCGATGGCCTGCATATCCTCGAGTACGCCGCGGTGGACCGTACCGGCAACCAGAGTGAGAAGACCGCCGCACTGGAGTTCCTGGTCGATACCCGTCCCGAGCGCGTCGACATCCTGCTGGCCGACGATGATGTCGGTGCCATCACCGGGGTCATCGTCAGCGGTGGCATCACCGACGACGGCACGCCAACCCTGCGTGGCTCGGCCACTGCCGGCGGCATCGTCAAGATCTACGAAGGCTCCGTGCTACTGGGGAAGGCCGTGGCGGACGTGGACGGCACCTGGCAGTTCACGCCGAGCACGCCGTTGTCCGAAGGCCCCCATACGCTGCATGCCACGGTGACGCTGGTCGCCAAGGGTGAGAGCGAGCGCAGCAAGCCGTTCACCTTGACGGTGGATGCGGTGGCACCGGTGCAGCCGGTGATTGACGGTGCTTATGACAACGTGGGCGCGGTGCAGGGGCTGATCGGCAACGGCATGAGCACCGATGACCGCACCCCGACGCTGACCGGCAAGGCAGAGGCCAACAGCCTGGTGCAGGTGTACATCGACGGCGCGCAGGTGGGTAGCGTCATGGCCGACTCCGCAGGCAACTGGAGCTTCACGCCCGGCGTGCCGCTGGTTGACGGCAGCCATCAGTTCACCGTGACCAGCCAGGATGCGGCGGGGAATCCGAGTGTGTCCTCGCAGCCCTTCACCGTGGTGGTCGATACCGTCCTGCCGAGCAAGCCGAGCATCGACCAGGTGCTGGATGACCAGGGCGCGGTGACCGGTGCCCTGAACAGCGGTGACTACACCGACGACGCCAAGCCGACCCTGGTGGGAACCACCGAGCCGTACGCCACCGTGGTCGTCAAGGACAATGGGCTGACGCTGGGCACCGCGCAGGCCAATGCGGATGGCAAGTGGACGTTCGAGCCAGGCATGCCGCTGGGCAAGGGCGAACATTCCTTCACCGTGGTGGTGGTGGACGCCGCTGGCAACAGCAGTGTGACCTCGGACCGCTTCGACCTCATCGTGGTTGATGATGAAGTTCCGGCGGCACCGGCAATCACCCGGGTGGTCGACGACGTGGGGAGCATCACCGGCGAGCTGGGCCGGCACGCAGTGACCGACGATACGCGCCCGACCATCAGCGGTACGTCGCAGGCGGGCATGACCGTCTCGCTGTACAGCAACGGCACGCTGCTGGGCCAGGTGCAGGCCAACGCCAACGGTGAGTGGAGCTTCACCCCGGGCGCGGACCTTGCCGATGGACTGCACACGATCACCGCCATCGCCACCAACCTGGCAGGCAATGCCAGCGCGCCGGCGGCGGCGTACCCGATCACGGTCGACACCACGCTGCCGGCACGCCCGGGTGCGGGTGAGGCCGAGTTGTTCGATGACGAAGGGCCGATACGCGGCGTGATCACCGACGGCAGCACCACCGACGACAGCACCCCCACCTTCTCCGGCACCAGCAGCGAGGCCAACGGCACGGTCATCGTGTACGACAACGGGCAGGTGATCGGGCAGGCGCGCATTGACGAACTCGGCAACTGGAGCTTCACGCCGAAGGTGCCGCTGGAGGACGGCGACCACGCGCTGAGCTATGCCGTGAAGGACGAAGCAGGCAATCTGGGTGAGCGGTCGGAGGCCATCGCGTTCGTGGTGGATACCCGTGGCGCGGAGATCCATATCGACGGGGCCACCGACAACGCAGGCCGTATCACCGGTGCGCTCAGCGCCGGTGGCGTGACCGATGATGCGACCCCGATCCTGCACGGGCGGGCTGCCGCCGGTGGTATCGTCAAGATCTACGACGGCGGCGTGCTGGTGGGCCAGACCACGGCCAACGCGGCGGGCACGTGGAGCCTGGAGCTGCCGGTGGCGCTGGCAAGCGGTACGCATGATCTGACCGCGACGGTGACGATCGACAGCAAGGGCGAGGGCGATCACACCGCACCGTTCACGCTGATCGTCGACCTGGAGGCACCGAACAAGCCGTCCATCGGCGCGATCGAGGACAACGTGGGCAGCGTGCAGGGAGCGATCGGCCCGGGCCAGGCCACCGATGACACCACCCCGACCCTGAAGGGCACCGCCGAAGCAGGCAGTACCGTGCACGTGTACGACAACGGCACCCTGTCAGGAAGCGTGGTGGCTGGCGCCGACGGCAGCTGGAGCTATACGCCCGCGGTGGTGCTGGGCGACGGTTCGCACAGCTTCACCGTGACCAGCGAGGACAAGGCGGGCAACGTCAGCGTGCCGTCCGATGTGCAGGTGGTGATCGTGGATACCGCTGCGCCGGGCAAGCCGGTGATCGGTGGTGTGCATGACAATCAGGGCGGCAGCACCGGCAACCTGGTGTCCGGTGCCGAAACCGACGACGCGACCCCGACGTTGAGCGGTGCGGCCGAGCCGAACAGCACCATCGTGATCAAGGACAACGGCCAGGAAATCGGGCGCGTGCAGGTCGATGGCAACGGCAACTGGAGCTTCGAGCCCGATCAGCCGCTGGACGACGGTGAGCATGCGCTCAGCGTGGTCAACGTGGATGCGGCCGGCAACCAGAGCCTGCCGTCCGACCCGTTCGTGCTCACCATCGATGCCAGCGGTGGCGGCAAGCCGGTGATCACTGCGGTGGCGGATGACCAAGGGCCGAGGCAGGGACTGTTGGCGGCGGGCGAGAGCACCGATGACGTGAATCCGAGCCTCTCCGGCACCGCGAAGCCCGGTAGCACGCTCACCGTGTGGGACAACGGGGTAAAGATCGGCCAGGCATTGGCCGATGCCAGTGGCAACTGGAACTTCACGCCTACGGTCGCGCTGCAGCAGGGTGCCCATTCGATCCATGTCACGGCCGTGGATGCGCTCGGCAGCGAGGGAGAGCCGTCCGAGGCATTCGCGTTCACGGTGGATACCGCCGTGCCGGAAACGCCGAAGATCAGCAACCTGCGCGATGACGTGGGCGGCTACCAGGGTATCCAGCGCAGCGGCGGCCACACCGACGATACGCGACCGATGGCCACGGGTACCGGCAAACCGGGTGACCTCATCGAACTGCGTGTTGATGGTGTTGCCGTCGGCACGGCGGTGGTCGGTGCCGATGGCCGTTGGAACGTGCCGCCATCGACCGACCTGGCCGAAGGCCTGCACACCTTCACCGCGGTGGCGATCAGCCCGTCGGGCGTGGAAAGCGCGGCCAGTGCCGGGTACCTGATCACCGTGGACACCTTGCCGCCGGAAAGCCCGGTGGTGGTCTCGGTGGTGGACAATGCCGGCAGCTGGACGGGCGAGCTGCACAATGGTGACTTCACCGATGACCGTACACCCACCTTCAAGGGCAAGGCGGACCCGAGTTCGACCCTGCTGGTTTTCATCAACGGCGAGGAAATCGGATTTGCCGAGTGGATGCCAACGGTGACTGGACCTACACCGCCGAGCCACTGACCTATGGTGAGTACACCTTCACGTTCCAGGCCGTCGACCGCGCCCTCAACTACGGTGAGCTTTCCGAGGGGTGGGTGGTCATGGTCGGTGCCGCCAGCCGTTCGCCGGCGGTCCCGTCCGAGGGCGATGCACTGCCCATGGTCGTCGACCTGCTGGTCGACGGGGAGTTGGGCTTCGGTGATGCAGCGAGCGTTGCCTCGGCGGAAGGCGAGCCGGTCATGCTGAGCGTTGCCGACATCAGTGCCGCCTTGCAGGAACCGGCGGTGGTCGGTGGCGTGCAAACGTCAACATCGGTGCTGCCGATGGAGCTGCCCACCGTACAGCCAGTGGAAACGCATCTGCTGGGCTGATGCGGTACGGGTGAGAGGGATTCGGTGAATCCCTCTCTCATTCTTGAAGAACCTTGGAATGGCGCTGCTTCGGCAGCGCCTCGTGCGTATGCGCAATGCATGCGCGGACGATCATGGCCGGTCCCTTCTGCCTGGCTGCGACAAGGCGTATCCGAAGCTGCTGGTCGATGGTCGGACAGGCAGATATTTGGGAGCGATCCCATGTGATCGCCACCACCGGACGGGAATACTCCCCACCACACAGAACGAGACCACTTCCTGGAGCGCAGGCTTCGGGCAGCGAGTGTGTCTTTGTCAACAGATCAAGTCGAAAGACAACTTCGAAGGTATAGAACGTAATGAACATCACTGCTGCGGCGGATGAATTCAAAAGCCAGCATGGAAAGGCTGGAGGCGAGGTGTGGTCCTACTTGGAGATGACGGCAGCCGGCATGGCCGCAGGTGCCCTGGCTGCAGCAAGCGGCGACGGTGCAAGCGCTTTGCTGGACCTTGCCGCGCCCAGGATTGGGGCGATTCTCGACTCCCGTGGTTCGATCCAGGGCGAGGTCAGCCATGAGGGCTACACCGACGACGGCAGCCCCAGGATCAGCGGACAGGCGGCACCTGGTGTTCTGGTGCACATCTATGACGGCGTGATGCTCATTGGTCGCGTGACGGCCGACGCTTCCGGGAGTTGGTCGTTCACCCCGCGGATCCCGCTGGCCGAAGGACGGCATGAGCTGTCCATTGCGTATGAGTACGCCAATGGCGATATCAGCGACTTCTCCAATCCTCATGTGATCCATGTCGACAAATCCAGCCCGGAGCTTCCGGAGATTCTGGGCATGGTTGACGACGAAGGGCGTATCACCGGTGTGGTGGCCGAAGACGATATCATCGACGATGCGTGGCCGACCGTCAGTGGTACCGCCGAAGCGCACGCGACGGTGATTGTGTACGACAAGGGCAAGGAGATTGGACGGGCCACGGTGGATGCGAAGGGCGACTGGAGCTTCACACCGCAGACGGCCCTCAACGACGGCACCCACCTGTTCAGCTATTCGGTGGTGGACCGTGCGGGCAACCAGAGCGAGTTCTCCGAGCCGTTCGAGTTCATCGTGGATACCCGCGCCGAGCGCGTCACCATCCATATGGCCGAAGACGACGCAGGCTCGGTCACCGGTCTGGTCTACAGCGGTGGCGTCACCGATGACACCACCCCGAGCCTGATGGGTACTGCCACGGCCGGTGGCATCGTCAAGATCTATGAGGGCAACGTGCTGCTCGGCCAGACCACGGCGGAAGTGGATGGCACCTGGTCGTTCACGCCCAATACGCCACTTGCAGACGGTGCCCATACATTGACTGCCACCGTGACGTTGCCGGCCAAGGGTGAGAGCCCACTGAGCAAGCAGTTCGAACTGGTTGTGCAGACCGTCGCGCTCGGGCAGTCCGTCATCGATGCGGTGCACGACAATGTTGGCACGGTGCAGGGCTTGCTGGGCAAGGGCGCACATACAGATGACGCCAGGCCCGCCCTGAGCGGCAGGGCCGAAGCGGGTAGCACCGTGCACGTATACGACAACCTCGTTCTGCTCGGAACGACTCTTGCCGGTGCCAATGGCACCTGGGCGTTCACTCCTTCCGCACCACTAGCCGATGGTGCGCATGGCTTCACCGTCGTCGCGGTGAGCGATGCGGGCAACAGCAGTGCACGGTCACCGGAGTATGCGGTGACTGTCGATACGACTGCGCCGAACCCGCCGGTGATCGATACGGTGTATGACGATGTGGGTGGCACGACGGGCAATCTGGTTTCCGGTGGATCCACGGACGACACGCGTCCGGACATCGCTGGCAAGGCCGAGGCAGGCAGTACAGTGGTGCTGTTCGATGGCGGCATTGAGATCGGGCGGGTACAGGCCGATGCGGGTGGGCGTTGGAGCTTTACGCCGGTGGCTCCGCTGGCGCAGGGTGTACATCAGATCACCGTGCAGGCCGTTGATCGGGCTGGCAACCAGAGCAAGATATCGGAGGCATTCGGGTTTGAAGTGGTTGGTGGTGGTGATGACCATCCGCGTGTTCTGAGCAGTGTCCCGCAGAAGGTCAGCTTGGACATGATCGTTGATGTTTCAGGCTCCATGGGCAGTGATGCTGCTACGGCAAAAGCAGCAGCAATTGAAGCCGTTGGCGCCTATCTGGAAGCAGGGATGCAAGTTTCCGTGAGGCTGTACGGCGGCACTAGGCTTGGCACCTATACGTTCTCTGGAAAGAGTGATCCAGTCTACTTGCAGTTTGTTTCCAAGGTTAATGGCAGCACCGGATTCAGTTTTCAGAATGATGTTTCCATGATCATGGAAGACATCAAGGCCGACCTTGCAGCAGGCCGTTACGACGCGGGTACGCTGAAGCAGGTTCTATATGTGGGTGATGGTCAAAATCCGCTAAACGCTGTCGTAGCCAGTCCTTGGCGGGCAATGCTGGACGACGCTTCAAGCAAGATTCAAGTGAATGTCGCACATATCGCAATTCCTATGGAGCCGAAGAGTTCTGCATATCCTCAGTATCAGAGCGCCATGGATGTGTTTGCGAACAGGCCTGCGATTGTTTCCCCGGCGCCAGGGGAGATTGGGGGACAGCTGCTGTCCGGCGCTTCTGGAGTCACAAGTGATTACATCGAAGGAAACATCTTGATCAACGATGGTGATCTGGTTCGCGACGGGAGTGAGCGCGTATCCCAGGTTTCGTTGGAAGACCAGGACTTCAAGATTGGTAGTGACGGAATGCTCACTATCGCTGGTAGTGGTGGTTCCGTTCGCGCGAGCTATGACGCGGCGAGTGGGCTGCTTACTCTGGAGACCGAGCTGGGGGAATTGAAGCTCTACATGTCAAACGGGCCAGGCCACAAGGCGGGCGACTATCGCTATGACGCGTTCATCAGCGGAAAGGTCTTGAAGTTCGATTCGATGCAGACGCAGAGCTTTGCGTACGTGGCCAGCAGCAGTGCGGGTACGCAGCAGGTTGCAACGCTTCATATCCAGGTGGATGGCGGAAGTGCTGCGTCGGGTGGTCGGCTGACCATCACATCCATCGGCAAGGACGGCGGCGTGCCCGCCGACTTCGTGACCGGTGACGGAAGCACGGGTCGCGTCGTGTCCGGTGAGATGAGCCACCTGCTCGGCGCCGGCCTGTTCCTCGAGATCTCCACGGACGGTGGCCAGAGCTGGGACAAAGTGACGACCTTCAACGGAAAGCGCTGGGCATACATCGACAAGGCCGCACATGCGGAGAGCTGGGACGTGCTGGTGCGCGTGGCGGATGGCAAGGGAACAACCGGCTTTGGCAGCAGCCAACATGTGACCTTTACGCCACCGGCAGCCGCGCCGGCCATCCTGCGCATTGACGAAGCCCAGGGCGTACTGACCTCCACCGAGGCCAGCAACGGCGTGGATGTGGTGGTGTCCCTTGCCGATACCGGTGCCAAGGCCGGCGACATCGTGCACATGAACTGGGGCATCGGTCTGTACGACCAGGTGCTGACGGCACTGGACATTATGTCCGGCATGGTGGTGGTCAAGGTGCCGGCGGCCGTGACATCAAGCACCACCGGCGGGCAGGGCGTGCTGTATGACTTCAATGTTTCCGCAGCTATTGTCGCCAACGGCGTGAAGGGTGCTGCGTCTGCTGCCTACAAGGTGGTTGGTGGCGGGTTCTCGACGAAGGCGCTTGCCGACACCTTGAATGTTGCCGCTACCAATGTGGTTGGCAATGAATACGGTGGCAACGGAGTCACCGTGGGTACGCTGGCGGGCTCGCTGTTGCTCAAGAAGGCCGCGGACACCACGTCTTTGGCGGGCTTGAAGGTGATCTCTGGCTCGGCCGGAAACGCGACAGCGGTGTTCACGCTTGACGAACCGGTCACCAAGTTCTCGGTGCGCCTGTCCGGGCTGGACAATACGGCCGGCGGTGCCATGGTCATCGTCTATGATGTGCACGGGGCCGAGATCCACCGCGAGACGGTGACCGGCACGCTGACCTCGGGTCGCTACATCAAGGCCTATGCGTACACCGCCGCCGAAGGCGTGGACGTGGGCAGCTTCAAGGTGGTGTCGGCAACCAACAATCTGGTGGTGGATGCCTTCAGCCAGACCCAGGCGTTGCATGTGGCGGACAGCCGGGACACCCAGAAGGTTGACGGCCTGACCGACAGTTACCACGGCAGTGCCGCGGATGAAGTGATCACATTGGGCTACTCGGCTGCGACCTATCTGGCCAACGCGGGCAATAGCGGCATCCACGGCGGTGCGGGCACGGACACCCTGCAGTTTGCAGGTGCAAGCTATGTGATGAACCTGAATCTGGCGACGTCCGCCGGCAAGTTGACGGGCGTGGAGATCATCGATCTGACAGGCACGGGCAACAACACCTTGACCTTGTCGTTGAAGGACGTGCTGGAGAACGGCCAGACGGATCTCTTCCACGCGACCGCCAACGGCACCGTGCAGATGATGGTGCGTGGTAACGCCGGTGATGTCGTCAATCTGGATGATCTGCTCGGCTTGAACGGGCTGGACTTTGGCGATTGGCAAGCCAGCGGGAAGCAGATCATCGCCGGCAGCGCCTACCAGGTGTACCTGCACAGCGGACTGGACGCGGAGCTGCTGGTGCAGGATGCCGTGAAGGTCACGCTGATCTGATGCGCTGCCGCTGAAGACGGGTTGGATCGAAGGACCCCCAACGGCAGGTGCCGTTGGGGGAGGTGTATGGATGGGCATGTCGGGGCTTGGAGCGCAGAGGTGGTGCAGGCGCAGATTGAGTGTCTTATACATCACCGCTCGGGAGCGCTGCGGTTCGCGGGATTCATGATCGCCGTTTCGTCGATCTTGGTGTGATTTGAGAACAAATGCGTCGTCGCACAGAAGCGCCGCACGTGGAAGTGGAGGTTGTGCGGTGATTGCCAGCTATTGGATCAATGAAGAGGAAGCACTGCCCGCTTTCCTTCAGCCGTGCCGGCCGGAAGCGGACGACGTAGGGTCCGAAGTGATCAGGATGTCGCCGGTCAATGCGCATCTGACGCTTGGCGTGAAGGACGTGCTGCTGAACGGCGGCGTGGATGTGTTCCACGCCTCGTAGCGGCACAACGTACAGATGATGGTCCAGGGCGATGACGCGGGAAGCATCTGGTTGGTGGGTGACCTGGACCGCAGCGGCAGTGGCCCGGGTGACTGGGCGCTGGAAGGCCAGTACCTCATCGATGGGGTGCGCTACAACAGCTACCAGCACTCCGGGTTCGACATAGAGCTGCTGGTTCAGACGCACCTGACGGTACGCATATTCGAGTGAATGGTGGGCTTGTGCGGCCAGTGTTCGTATGCGTTGGATGCGCGCATCGGGAAGAAAGGGAGGTGTGATCCGGTGGCCCGCCATTTGGGCAAAGTCCTAGAAGAGTTCCTCGTGTTTTGAGCAGGTTCCTCATGTGTTTGAAGGGCAAGCTTGCTCATAATCAAGGCCATCTGAGCCGCAGTGTGTTTCGGAGTGCAGCGCTCCCGAGGGCGATGTACAGGTGGCGACGGCAGCATCGCCGCCCGTCATTCCGCCGGTTTCACGCGCGACCGGGTGTCCTTCATCCAGCGGCGACGACGCACCAATGTAGGCGTGCGTTGCTGCCGGAACGGCCGAAGGCTGCACCTCCTTGCCTGGACCGGGCGCGCATCCAACGGCCGAATCCATCTGCATGGTTTCCCCAACCCTGCGGGTTGACGGAACCACTGTTCGAAAAGCGGGCGTTCTGTGTCCCTGCGTTTTCAATCCAATTCAACTGATCCGGGTGTTCGCTCGCCCAGGAGATACTACAAATGCGTCTGATCAATAGTGCTTTCAAGAACCTGTTCGTGCTCTCGGCGGCCTGTGGTTTGCTGCTGGGTGAGGCGCGTGCCGCGACGCAGGCATCCGCCTTCGCCGACAGCTACAGCCCCGTGCCCGGCGTCTCGATGGCACAAAGCCAGGTGGTCTACTACCGGCAGGGCAACGCAGGCCAGTCCGACACACCGGCGTTCGTCTACATCGACAAGGAGTTCCACACCGGTCTGCTGCCGGGCGGCTATACGGTGTTCTGCCTCACGCCGGGCCGGCATGGCTTGAGCGCGGTGCTGGACGAGGCCCCGGAGTACGGCGGCAAGCGCCTGCAGCCGGGCGTGCGACTGGCCGCCGGGCGCACCCATTTCATCCGGGTGGATGAGGCCGGCGGGTTGGAGCCGCAGCTGGTGGACCGCGATGTCGCCGAGCGCGAGCTGGCCAGCGCCACGGCGCGCCGCCAGGCGCATGTCGTATCGCGCGCCGATGCGGTGCGTTCGTGCGAGTACGTGGAGAAGCCGGAGGTGCGCAGCTACTCGCTGTCCAGCGACGTGCTGTTCGGTTTCGGAAAGTCCGCCTATGAGGACATCCGCGCCGAAGGCCGCGCGGAGTTCAACCAGCTGGAGCGCCGGCTGTCCGCGGGTAGCCTGAAGGTCGAGCGGATCGCGGTGATCGGCCATACCGACCCGATCGGCAGCGAGGCGTACAACGATGCGCTGGGGCTGCGCCGTGCACAGACCGTCCGGCAGATGCTGATCGACGGCGGGATGAACCCGGAACGGGTGCGGGCGTTCTCCGAGGGAAGCCGCGAGCTGCTGAGCGAAGGCTGCCACGGCAGCCGTGAGCAGGTGATCGCCTGCCACGCAAAGGACCGTCGCGTGACGATTGAAGTTGAAGCCTCCGACAACACCTGAGCACCCGCGCGCCGGCGGTCGAGCCTGCGCAGGGGTGAGCTGTCGTGCCCTTGACGCTTGCTTGGCCGATCCGGCGGCGTGACCTGCATTTCGAGCGAATTACCATGCTTTACACCGTTGCACCTCGTTGGATCTGTTCCACACGCCTGCGTCCTGTGATGGCCAGCGCACTGTTGCTGGCGGGTGTCGGCTTCCCGGATGCTACCTGGGCCACCGGGAAGCCGACGCCCACCACCTTTGGCGAGGCCTACACGATGCCGGGCAGGGTGGGTGAGGATCAGTCACAGGTGATCTATTACCGCAGCGCCGTCGAAGGCGTGGCCGGGGTTGCCAATGTGTACCTGGACCAGCAGTTCGTGACGGCGCTGAACCCCGGTGGTTTCACCGTGTTCTGCCTCGCGCCGGGCCGCCACCGGCTGGGTGCCTACATCGACGATGCGCCGGACTACCTGGGCAAGACGCGAGAGCTGTACGAGGCGGAGTTCAAGCCGGGGGTCACCTATTACCTGAAGGTGCGGGAGGAGGGCATCAACCAGCCGCTGCCGGTCAGCAGCCGGGTCGCCGAGCCCGAATTGCGCGGTGCACGCCGCCAGATCCACCTGCTGGCGCGCTCGGACAGCATGGAGAGTTGCCGCCGCTATGGCTTCCTCGGTGCACCGGCGGCCAGGCGGCAGGACCTGGTGCTGATGGCCGATGCCGTGATGGCGTCCAACGGGTTGCTCAACGAGGCCGGCGCGGCGCAGCTGCAGCAGTTGCTGGATGCCATGCGCGCGCGCAAGGCGCGGATCCTGCGGGTGGAGGTGGAAGGGCATACCGACCCGCTGGATGCCGAGGACCGGAACCAGGCGCTGGGCCTGCAATGGGCCGAACGGGTGCGCGAGGCGTTGATACGCCGCGGCGTGCCGCAGGACGTGGTCCATGCGGTGAGCTCGGGCGGCCGGCTGCCGGTGCGGCAGGGCTGCTACGGAACGCCGGACGAACAACGTGTCTGCCATGCGGAGAACCGCCGCATCGTCATTCGCGTGGAGAGCCAGTAACGACGGTGAAGGGTGGGAGCGCAAGCGCGGAATGACCAGGGCGGGCGCAGGGCCGACAACGGCCGGCCCGCGGGGTGTCAGCGGCGCGGATTCCTTTGGGTTGCAGGGTGCTGTAGCGACGAGGTGAAGAGGTGTCCAGTTGAAACGTTCAGTCATGAGTCCATTGCGCATCGCCGTACTGGACGATCATTCCCTGATTCGGATGGCCTTGCGGGTAAGGCTGGCCCGGGAGGCGGATTTCGATGTGGTCGGCATCTACTCCAGCAGCCGCGCGTTGCTCGAAGCGATGCCACTGGTACAGCCCGACCTGCTGTTGATGGACTACGTGCTCGGCGAGCGTGAACTGGACGGCGCGCACCTGCTGGGCGTGGTCCGTCGGCGCTTCCCGCTGCTGCCGATCCTGGTAGCGTCTTCGGCCGAGAAGGCCTCGGTGGCCAGCCTGGCGCTGAGCATGGGGGCCAATGGCTTCTTCGGGAAGTCCGAGGACGTGGAACTGCTGGTCTCGGCGATCCGCCGGGTGGCGTCGGGCGAGACCTATGTTTCGCCAGGCCTGGCCTACGACGTCATGCGCCAGCGGGTCGCGGTCCCCGAGCCCTTTGCCGTTGGCGATGAGCGTGCCGAGCTGTACGGCGCTTCGCTGCTGTCACCGCGCGAACAGGAAGTGTTGCGCTGTTGCCTGGATGGCATGTCGGTCACGCAGATCTCGCGCAAGTTCCTGCGCAGCATCAAGACCATCAGCGGCCAGAAACGCTCGGCGTACCGCAAGCTGGGCATTCACAACGACTCGGAGCTGTTCAGGCTGCAGAGCAGCCTGGAGGCACAGACCCGGTGAAACAGCGCAAGCAGCCACTGCAAACTGGCGCATCTGCAATGGCGTCACAGCGTGGGTTCCACGGCAGCGTGGTGCGTGGCTAGATGACCAATCTGGGCATCCTGCGGGACCTGCTGACACCCGGCCATATCGCGGTGGGCGTGCTGGCGCTGCTGATGGGCAGTGGCATTACCGCGTGGCTGCGGCGCTGCACGCCTGTACCAGCTGCCGGTGTTGGCGGGCAGGGGCCGACGGCGGCGATCCCGCTGGGCACCATGGAGTCCCTGATCGACGGTACCCCGCACCCGATCTACGTGCGGGACCGGGATGGGCGCATGGTGACCTGCAACGCCAATTACCTGAAGGTGTTTGATACCTCGCGGGCCGCAGTGATGGGGCAGACGGCGCTGGAGGGCGTCAAGCGCGACCGTCGCGAAGCACAGGAGTTCCACGACGACTACCTCTGGGTGGTAGCCAATGGCATTCCGCTGGAGAAGGACCGCACCCTGCACCTGCCGGGGCGCACGCTGAGCGTCTATCACTGGATACAGCCCTATCGCGATGGCAGCGGCGAGATCGCCGGCGTGGTCTGCGGCTGGGTGGACGTGAGTGAGCGCCACCAGTTGATGGAGGAGCTCACCTCCGCGCTGGAGGCAGCCGCTGCCTCCAATCATGACAAGACCACGTTCCTGGCGACGCTGAGCCACGAGATCCGCACGCCGATCAACGCGATCGTGGGCATGCTGGAGTTGGCACGCCTGCATGCCGCGCAGGGACAGCCGGTCGAGGCCGGGCTGAAAGGGGCGCATGAGGCGGCGCTGGGCTTGATCGAGCTGGTGGGCGATGTCCTGGACCTGGTGCGTGCCGAGTCCGGGCACCTGAGCCTGCGCCCGAAGCGGGCCAGCCTGCATGAGCTGACGTTGTCGGTGACACGGATGTTCGACGGGCTGGCACGGCAGAAAGGGCTGCGCCTAGAGGTGGCACTGGCTGCGGATACGGACCACGATGTGTTGGTCGACACGACACGCTTCAAGCAGCTGCTGTTCAACGTGCTGGGCAATGCCATCAAGTTCACCGAGCGCGGCAGCATCCAGGTCCGGCTGTCCGGCGCACGGCCGGAGGCGGCGCCGATGCAGGTCTGCCTGGAGGTGATCGACACCGGCATCGGCATCGACGCGGCCGGCCTGGTGCGGCTGTTCGAGCCGTTCGTGCAGGGCGAGCATGGCACCGCCCGCGAAGGCACCGGCTTGGGATTGCCAATCTGCAAGGTGCTCTGCGAGCGCATGGGCGGGGATATCGCGGTGAGCAGCCGTCCGGGCGAGGGCACCTGCGTGACCCTGCGGCTGCCGCTGGAGGTGTTGGAGCCAGTGGACGCGCAACAGGCGGTGCCGGCCCGTCCGCGCGTGCAGCTGGCACTGCGTAGATGGCGGATCCTGGTGGTGGACGACCGCCCGGCCAACCGGGTGCTGCTCGTGGAACAGCTGTCTTTCCTCGGCCAGGCCGTGGTCAGCGCACAGAACGGTGAAGAGGCGCTGGCGCTATGGCGGACGCACGGGTTCGACATGGTGATCACCGACTGCTGCATGCCGGTGATGGACGGCTACATGTTGAGTCGTCGTATTCGCGAAGAGGAGCAGGCGCGCGGTGCAACACCCTGCGCGTTGATCGGTTACACCGCAAACGTGCTGCCGGAGGAACGTATCCGTTGCCTGGATGCCGGCATGGACGACTGCCTGTTCAAGCCGCTGACGTTGTCAGCGTTGTCGTCGCGGCTGGCGTCGCTGCAGGGCAGCGGCATGGCCGAGGAAGGTGTTGTCGCCGCCGCGGTGGATGGCTCGATGATGGCGATGGTGCGGGCGTTGACCGGCGACGATGATGGCTTGGCCTGTGTGTTCCTGGAAGAAGCCATCGACAGCTTCCGCCACGACCTGGCCGCGGTGCGGGCCTGGAAGGAGGATCCGCAGGTACCGGCCTTGGCAGCGCTGGCGCATGGCATCAAGGGCGGTGCACGGATGGTGGACGCCGGCGAGGTGGTGCACGCCTGCGAGCGTGTGGAGCAAGCCTGCCAGCACCCGCTCCATCCGCAGCTGTTGGAGACGGCGGTGGCCGAGTTGGCAGCCCGGCTGGAAACCACGACGGCGCTGGCGATCGCACTGCGCGATGTGCTGTGTGACGGCCAATGCCCCGCCGCGGCATGAACCCGGTGTCGGTGGAGTGAGCCGCGCGCAGCTGCGCGGCGCAGGCGGGCACTCAGGCCCGCGCCAGTGCCAGCAGGCGCTCGGCGATGCGTTCCAGCGGCAGCACTTCGTCCACCGCGCCCAGTCGCACCGCGCTGCCGGGCATGCCCCAGACCACGCTGGTGGCCTCGTCCTGTGCCAGGGTGGCGGCACCGGCCTGCTTCATCTCCAGCAGGCCACGCGCGCCGTCCTCGCCCATGCCGGTGAGGATGGCGCCGATGGCGTTGGCGCCGGCGTTCTGCGCCACCGAACGGAACAGCACGTCCACCGCCGGCTTGTGCAGGTTGACCGGCGCGGTGTCGTCCACGCGGCAGCGCCAGCGGGCGCCGTCGCGGATGATGCGCAGGTGCTTGCCGCCGGCCGGCAGGTAGGCATGGCCAGGCAGGATGGCTTCGCCGTCGCTGGCCTCGCGTACCGACATGGCCGAATGGCGATCCAGGCGCTCGGCGAAGGCGGCGCTGAAGGCCGCAGGCAAGTGCTGGGTGAGCACCACGGCCGGCGCGTCGGCGGGCAGGGTCTCCAGTACGGTTCGCAGTGCTTCGGTGCCGCCGGCGGAGGCACCGATGGCGATCAACCGGTCGGTGGTGCGGAAGCCGATGTGGCTGGAAGCGTTCTGCACGGGCAGGCGGCGCAGCGGTGAGGCCGAGGCACGTACGCGCGAGCGCGCGGCCATCTTGACCTTGGCGCGGATCTCGTCGGCGTAGGCTTCCAGGCCGCGGGCGATGTCCAGCTTGGGCTTGGCCACGAAGTCCACCGCGCCCAGGGCCAGGGCCTGCAGGGTGGTATCGGCGCCGCGCTCGGTCAGCGAGGACACCATCACCACCGGCATCGGGTGCAGGCGCATGAGGTTCTCGAGGAAGGCCAGCCCGTCCATGCGTGGCATTTCCACGTCCAGGGTCAGCACGTCCGGGTTCAGGCGCTTGATCTTCTCGCGTGCCAGCAACGGGTCGGCGGCGGTGCCGACCACCTCGATGCCGGGGTCGGCGGCCAGCAGTTCGGTGAGGACCTGGCGCACCAGCGCCGAGTCGTCCACCACCAGCACGCGGCAAGGCGGGGCCAGGCTCATTCGAACAGCTCCACGCCACCGCTGACCGGCGTGCGCGACAGCTTGGCGCGCACCGCGGTTTCGGCGGCCAGCACTTCAGCATCGTGCGCATGCGGCAGGCGCTGCACCACGACCCGGCCGGTGATCGGGAAGAACCACACCTTGCGCGGGTGGATGCCGCACAGGTCCTCGGCCACGATGGGGATGTGCTCGGCCTGCAGGTACTGGCGCACGAACTCGGCGTTGCGGGTGCCGACCGGGTTGCTGGTGAAGCCCTTGAGCACGTTGGCGCCGCCGAAGACCTTGGCTTCCAGGCGTTTGCGGTGCGCGCCGCGCTTGAGCAGGTCGTTGATCAGCAGTTCCATCGCGTAGCTGCCGTAGCGCGCCGGCGCGCCGTCGCCGACGTTGCCGTCCGGCAGCAGGAAGTGGTTCATGCCGCCGATGCCGAGGATCGGGTCGCGGATGCAGGCGGCCACGCAGGAGCCGAGCGTGGTGGTCAGCGCGGTGTCATCGTCCACGACCAGGTACTGGGTGGGCAGCAGCTTGGCGGCGACGGTCTGGAAGCGACTGTCGCGGTAGCGCATGACCTCGTCGGGATAGGACTGGGAAGGCTTCATGCACCGCTCCGGCGGGTACGGCGGTACAGGGTGCGGCCGCATGGCTGGATCAGGTCGGCCGCATGCAGGTAGTTCTCCGAATGGCCGGTGTAGAGCAGCCCGTCGTCGCCCATGTGCTCGACCAGCCGCGACAGGATGGCGCGCTGGGTGGGTTTGTCGAAGTAGATCATCACGTTGCGGCAGAACAGCGCGTCGAATGGGCCGCCGACGTCATAGCGGGAGCTGAGCAGGTTGAGCTGGCGGAACTCCACCAGCGCACGCAGCGCCGGCACCACCCGGCACTTGCCCTCGTTCGGGCCGGTGCCGCGCTGGAAATAGCGGCGCTTGGTCTCCGCATCCAGCCCGGCGATGCGTTCGATCGCGTACACGCCCTGGCTGGCGGTGGCCAGCACCTGGGTGTCCACGTCAGTAGCGAGGATGCGTACCGGCGGGGTCATCGTTCCGAACGTCTCGCAGGCGGTGATGGCCATGGAGTAGGGCTCTTCACCGGTGGAGGCGGCGCACGACCACAACTTGATCGGCGCATGCGAGGCGCGCTGCTGCAGTTCCTCGTGCAGCTTGTCGAAGTGGTGCGGCTCACGGAAGAACGAGGTCAGGTTGGTGGTCAGGGCGTTGGTGAACGCCTGCCATTCCTCGCCGCCGTGCTGCTCGAGCTGGTCCAGGTAGTCCTTGAATGACTGCAGGCCCAGCGAGCGCAGCCGGCGCGACAGCCGGCCGTACACCATGTCGCGCTTGGCCGGTGCCAGCGCGATCCCGGCACGGGCATGGATCAGCTCGCAGACGCGGCGGAAGTCGCGGTCGTTGAACTCGAAATCGCGCTGGGTGGTGTCGACGCTGGACATGCTGACAGGTGCTCCGTTCAACTGGCCAACGCCAGCGCGGCCGGGACCTCGGCCGGCGCGCCGGCGCCGGTGGCCTCGATGCGGAACACCGCCACGGCCTGGTCGAGCTGGATGGCCTGTTCTTCCAGCAGGCGCGCCGCGGCACTGGCTTCCTCGACCAGGGCGGCGTTCTGCTGGGTGGTTTCGTCCATCTGCACGATGGTCTGGTTGACTTGCTCGATGCCGGCGCTCTGTTCCTGCGAGGCGGCGGAGATCTCGGCCATGATGTCGGTCACGCGCTGCACCGAGGTGACGATCTCGCCCATGGTCGCACCGGCCTGGTGCACCAGCTGCGAGCCTTCGGAGACACGCTGGGTGGAGTCATCGATCAGGCCCTTGATCTCCTTGGCGGCCGCCGCCGAGCGCTGCGCCAGGGTACGCACTTCACTGGCCACCACGGCGAAGCCGCGGCCCTGTTCGCCGGCACGCGCGGCTTCCACCGCGGCGTTCAAGGCCAGGATGTTGGTCTGGAAGGCGATGCCGTCGATCACCGAGATGATGTCGGCGATGCGGCGCGAGGACTGCTCGATCTGGCCCATCGTGACCACCACTTCCTCGACCACGTTGCCGCCGCGGGCGGCGACGCCGGCCGCGCCGATGGCCAGCTGGTTGGCCTGGCGGGCGGAGTCGGCGTTCTGGCGCACGGTGGAGGTCAGTTCCTCCATGGAGGCAGCGGTTTCTTCCAGGTTGGCCGCCTGCACTTCGGTGCGGCGCGACAGGTCGCTGTTGCCGGTGGCGATCTCGCCGGCGGCCAGGTTGATGCTGTCGGCGGCGGACTGGATGCGCGAGACGATGCCCGAAAGCTGGGCGATGGTGCTGTCCGCGTCCTCGCGCATGCGGGCGAACACGCCCTGGAAGTCACCGTGCATGGTGGCGGTCAGATCGCCCTGGGCCAGGGCGCGCAGCAACTGCGAGATCTTTTCCAGGTTGTGGTCGCTGGTGCGCATCATCGCGTTGAGGCTGCGCACCATGTCCAGGAAATCGTGCTCGAAGCGCTGCTCGTCGCCGCGCAGGCTGAAGTCGCCGGCGGCGGCCGCGTTGCCCAGCCGCTTGATCTCGCTGTTGATGGCCGACAGATTCTGCTTGATGGTGGCCATGGTTTCGGTGATGACGCGCTTCTCGCCCGGCAGCAGCGGCATGTCCGGGGTGAGGTCGCCCACCGCGTAGCGCTGCGCGATGGCGATGACCTGCATCTTCACATCGATGTGGTTGGCCACCAGTACGTTGGTTTCGGCCACCATCACGCCGTAGTCGCCCGGGAACGCCTCGGCGTCGATGCGGTAGCTGATGATGCCGGCGTCGTGCTGGCGGGCCATCTCATTCTGGGCCTCGATCACCGCGCGCAGCTGGTCCTGCATGCGCTGCATGCTGGTGAGCAGCTGGCCGGTCTCGTCGCGGCTGGGTGCGGGGATGGTGTTGTCCATGCGGCCGCGCGCGATGGCATTGGCCACCGCGGTGGCGTTGCGCAGCGGCGTGACGATGCGGCTGCCGATGACCCAGCTCAGGCTGACCACCAGCAGCACCAGCACGCCACCGGCGACGGTCATGATGGCGGTGAACTTCAGCGCCTGGCCCTGCACCTCGTCCATGTAGACGCCGCTGGACACCACCCAGTTCCACGGGCCGTACAGGCCGGCGTAGGCCAGCTTGGCGACCGGGCCTTGCGTACCGGGCTTGGCCCAGGTGTAGCCGACGTAGCCGCCACCGCGGCGCGCGGCCTCGACCTGGTCGTAGTACAGGCGCACGCCGTCCTCGCCACGGAAGTCCTTCATGTCCTTGCCGACCAGGTCGGCGCGGAACGGATGCATCAGCAGCACGTAGTCGGTGTTGTAGACGTTGAGGTAGTTGACGTCGGCGTTGGAGCGCATGCTCTGCAGCGCGGCCAGCGCCTGCTGCTGTGCGTCGTGCAGCGACAGCTCACCGGCCTTCACGCGGTTGGCGTAGTAGTCCAGCACGCCCTGGCTCATCTCCACTTGGGCCTTGAGCGACTCCTTGCGGGTTTCGTACAGATCCACGTACTGCATGCGGGCGGCGATCACCGACAGCGCGATCACGCCCAGCGCGATCAGCACCGTCAACAGGTTCAGCTTGCGCCGCACGGAGATGTTGCTGATGTAGTTCGACCAGAGACGGTAGGGATTCATGGCAAAGGGCAGCGCCCGTGGGGGGCGAGCGGGAAAGGGGAAGTTACGGGTGTATCGGCCGCGGGAGCCGAATGTTTAGCCGGCGCATAACGCACGACCCCGGCCGGAGCCGGGGTCGTGTGGGTCAGAACTCCTGCCAGTCCGAATCGGCCAGCTCGGCAACCGCGGTGCGGTTGCCGGCCACCCGCCGGCGTACCGGTTCCGGTGCGGGTGCCGGGCGACGCGGCTCGGGCTTGCTGGCGAGCGGTGGCGCGGCGATGGGTTCTTCCGGCTGGCTGTCATCGAGGCGGAACACCGACACGACGGTGGCCAGGTGGCCGGCCTGTTCTTCCATCGAACGGGCCGCGGCGGTGGCTTCCTCCACCAGCGCGGCGTTCTGCTGGGTGGTCTCATCCATCTGGGTGACGGTCTGGTTGACCTGCTCGATGCCGGCGCTCTGTTCCTGCGAGGCGGCGGAGATCTCGGCCATGATGTCGGTCACGCGCTGCACCGAGGCCACGATCTCGCCCATGGTGGTGCCGGCCTTGCGGACCAGCGCCGAGCCGTCGGACACCTTGCCGACCGAGTCATCGATCAGGCCTTTGATCTCCTTGGCGGCACCGGCCGAGCGCTGGGCCAGGGTCCGCACTTCCGAGGCGACCACGGCGAAGCCGCGGCCCTGCTCGCCGGCACGCGCCGCTTCGACTGCGGCGTTCAAGGCCAGGATGTTGGTCTGGAAAGCGATGCCATCGATGACCGAGATGATCTCGGCGATCTTCTTGGACGAGGCTTCGATGGCGCTCATCGTGGTCACCACCTGGCTGACCACCTCGCCACCCTGCGAGGCCACCGAGGCGGCACCGATGGCGAGCTGGTTGGCTTGGCGGGCCGATTCGGCGTTCTGGCGCACGGTGGAGGTCAGTTCCTCCATCGAGGCGGCGGTTTCCTCCAGGTTGGCGGCCTGCTGCTCGGTACGGCGCGACAGGTCGTTGTTGCCGCTGGCGATCTCGGTGGCGGCCGCATTGATGGCAACCGAGGATTGCTTGATGCGGCCAACGATGCCGGTCAGCTGCTCGGCGGTGGCGTTGGCGTCGTCACGCATGGTGGCGAACACGCCCTGGTACTGGCCATGCATGCGCACGGTGAGGTCGCCGCGCGACAGCGCCGAGAGCAACGCGGAAATCTGTTCCAGGCTGCTGGCGTTGGCGTCGAGCAGGCTGTTGATCTGGCCGGCCAGCTGCAGGAAGAAGCCGTCCTTGTCGCTGGTCTCGATGCGGCCGCTGAGGTCGCCGGCGGCGGCGGCTTCGATCACGCGCGCTACTTCCTTCTCCACCAGCGCCTCGGTGGTGCGGTCGCGCCATTCGACCACGTGGCCGACGGCCACGCCGCCGTCGTTGCGAATGACCGAGATCGCCTGCGCGAACTGGGCATCGCCGAAGCTCATCTGGCGGCGGGCCACGCCGTTCTTTTCCAGTGCTTCGAGCACTTTGTTGTCGACCTGGCCGTTGTGCTCCAGCGCGGTGACCGGTTGGCCAACCAGAGGGGTGCTGGCGTCGTAGTGGGACAGGGCGCCGGTCAGCGCGTCGTTGTACTGGGCCAGCGTGTCCAGCAGGGCACGGTTGGCGTAGACGATTTCCAGGTCTTCGTTGGTCAGGTACACGCCGGTGGAGGAGTAGTCCAGCGCGGTACGGATGCGCAGGTTCTCCGCGGCCACGGCCTGGTCGCGCTCGATGCGCTCGCGCAGGTCGCGCTGCATGCGCTGCATGGCGCGCAGCAGGTCGCCGACTTCATCGGCACGGTTGACGTCGATATGGCCGTCGAGCTTGCCGCTGGCCACTTCGTTGGCCACGTCCACGGCGCCGCGCACCGAGCCGACCAGCGAGCGGGCGAACAGCCATACCAGCAGCACGCCGCCGGCCGCACCGACCAGGATGGCGATGGCGGTCAGGATGGCCGAGGTGGTGTAGGTCTCCGCGGCGGCCTTGGCGCCGGCCTGGGCGCGGGCATTGTCGTTGGCGGCCAGTGCTTCCAGCGACACGTAGGCCTTGCGGTGCAGGTTGCGGGTTTCGCCGACGAAAGTGTCGATGGCGTCATCGGGCAGGTCCAGCGACAGCATCTCCGTCACCGAGTCGTAGGACACCGTGGCGGCCTTCCAGTCGGCGGCGAAGGCGTCGAACAGCTTCTTCTGCTCGGGGTTGTCGATCAGCTTGGGATAGCTGGCGATGGTTGCGTCGATCTCCTTGCGCAGCTCCTCGGCGCGGCGTTTGGCGTCGGCCTTGACCTCGTCACTGGCACGCACCAGGCCCTGGTAGGACGCGTTGCGGTACTCGCTGACCATCCCGCTCAGTTCACCGGTCGCGCGCAGGCTGGGCATGCGGTTGTCGGCCAGGTCGGTGGTGGCTTCATTGAGGGTGTACAGGCCACGGAACGCGACGATGCCCTGCAACAGCATGACGAACAGCACGACGCCGAAGGTAAGCATCAGCTTCGGCTTGAGTTTGAGCGAGTTGACCCACTGCATCTTGGAGATCTCCGGTGACGTCCCGCGCGCGCACGGGCAGCGTGCGCCGCACCGGCGGGGCCGGCGCGGCACCAGGCTGGGATTACTTGATGTTTGCCAGCTTCAGGCTGGCCGGCGAGCTGACTTCGATCTCGGCGCGCGAGGAGTCACGCTGGATCTTGCCGATGACGCAGACGGTCTTGCCTTCCAGCGATTCCAGCGGGAAGCCGAAGTTGCCACGGTTGGCGCCGGAGATGCGCGCGGAGAAGGTGTGGCGCGGGAACTGGCCACCCATGTGCAGGAAGGTCGGCTGGCCTTCGGAACCTTCGGCGTAGCGGGCCTTCTCGACCTTGCCGCAGACCATGCCGTCCTTGCCGGCGAAGCGGGCGGCGTTTTCCGGCGGGATCATCTCGGCCGGGTCGGCGGCGACGTGGAACGAGGCGGTGGCTAGGACGGCTGCCGACAGCAGGCAAATCAGGTGCTTGGACATCAAAATCTCCGGGGATGACGAGAGGGCGCCAGTCGGGGAGGACGGGCATGCAATGGGCTATCGGCCGACAGGGCAGGCGGCTGAGGGCGCATGTTCGGAAATGTGATGCGCCTCCCGGTTGGTTGGGTCAGGCCGCGGCTTCTTCGGTCACCGCGGCCTGCCCGAGGTCGGCGGTGTCAAGCAGGGTTTCGATGTCCAGCAGGATCAGCATGCGGTCGTCCTGGGTGCCGATGCCGGAGATGAAGCGGGTGTCCACCGCGGCACCGAATTCCGGGGTCGGGCGGATCTGCTCGGCCGACAGCGGGATCACGTCCGAGACGCTGTCCACGACGATGCCGACCACGCGGTCCTCGACGTTGAGCACGATCATCACGGTGAAGGCGTCGTAGCGTGCCTCGTCCAGGCGCAGCTTCAGGCGCAGGTCGATGACCGGCACGATGGTGCCGCGCAGGTTGATGACGCCCTTGATGTAGTCCGGGGCATCGGGCACGCGGGTGACCGCGTCGTAGCCGCGGATCTCCTGCACCTTGAGGATGTCCACGCCGTAGTGCTCGGCGCCGAGGGTGAAGCTGAGGTACTCGCCGCCGGTGCCTTCGGCGGAAGTGGTACGCGTATCGTTCATGGCAGGTCCTGGTCCTGGCGTGGCGCCGGTGGCTGTTGCACCGGTATCGGCGCCAGGAGGCGGGACTTTAGCGACGGACGGCCGCGGACGGCGGGGCGCGTTCGGCCAGGCCGGGCGCACGATGGCGCCCGGGCCGGGTCAGTCGCCGTTGCTGCGCGCCTTGCGCAGCCGATCGATGCGGAAGATGTACCGCTGGATCAGCGTGTCGGCGCCGCGTGGCAGGTCGTCGAAGCGCAGGCCGGCGCGGATGGTTTCCAAGCCGTTGGCCTGCTTCTGCTGGCGCAGGTTGCAGACCACCAGGGTGGTGGTCACCGGCGGCGCGTCGGGGATCAGCAGCCCGCAGCCGCGATAGCGGCCCTGCAGGGCGAGCAGGTCCTGCGGCGAGGGCAGCATCAGGGCCATGCCGCCGGCGCTGATGTCGATCACCCGCCAGCGGCTGGGCTCGCCGCCGTCCGGGTCGGGGATCAGGCAGTAGGGTGAGTCGCCCACCGGGGTTTCCAGCCGGTAGAACTCACGGCGCTGCAGGTGGTAGACCTCCTCCGGCAGCGGTACCCGGAATGCCACCCGGCCGTCCTGTTCGATGCGACGGTGGCCATGCAGCTGGAAGCGCACGGTGACCTTGTCGACCTGGCCAAAGCACAGCAGGGAAGCGGCGACCTCCGCGCTGCGGTTGATCGCCGGCAGCGGGCTGGCATCGAGCAGCAGGCCGTCCTCGTCCACTTCCAGCACGGCGCTGGGGAAGGACTGGTCGCGTCCATCCGGGTGCGCGTTGACCATCGACCGCTGGTCGATCATCTGCTGCAGCAGGTGCCGGATCTGGTGCGGGCTGCGCACCATGTAGCGTTCATCGGCATACAGGTTGCCGGCGACGGTGGACGGGCTCGACTCGAAGGATTCGGGTACGGACATGGAGGCGCTTGCAGAGGGTCGAAGCCAGGGAACCCGCAATCGGTCTCCTGGAAACTGTGATATCGGCCGCTCTTTCTAACTCTTTAGGCGCACTGTTACGAGCCTTTTGTGAAGCAGGTGGCCGTTGGCACCGGCTGGCGATTCCGGAGACGGAATTCTGTCACTGGCCGGCGGGGTACGTGGAGGGCAGTTTCGGCCTTGGAAGAGGCGCGGCTATGGCTGCAGGCGCGACTGGAGGAACGCCCCGACCACCCGCTGGTATGCGGCGGGGTCATGCGCGTAGAGGTCGACATGGGCCGCGCCGGGCACCTCCCAGAACTGCTTGGGCGCAGCGGCGGCACGATAGAGCGCGCGGGCTTCGTCGATGGGGGTGTGGCGGTCCCGTGAACCGGACGCGATCAACACCGGGGCGCCGATTGCGGCCAGGTGATCGATGGGCCGAAGGTCGTCGGCCGAGAGCTGCAGGCGCAACGGCAGCTGCCACAGCAGCAGCGGCGCCAGCGGACGTCCGGGGGCGCCCAGACGGATGGCCAGGCGGTCGGCGACGGCTTGAGCGAGGCTGGGGTACATCGATTCCAGGACAACGGCGGCCAGTTGCCGCGTGGAAGCGGACAACACTGTGGATGCGGCCCCCAAGGACACCCCGATCACCGCGGCGGGCCGGCCCGGCGCCTGTTGGCCAAGGAACGCGACTGCCGCGTCGACCGCCTTGGACTCGTTGGCGCCGAAGGTGATGTGCGCGGCGGGGGATTGGCCATGCGCCGGAAGATCGATGAGCAGCACGGAGTAGCCCAACTGCTTGAGCCACTGCGCGCGGGGGAGCATCTGGCGCCGGTCCGAGCGCACGCCGTGCAGAAGAAGCACGCTGCCCTTGTCCGCCTGCCCAGGGACAAACCATCCAGAGACCGGGCCGGCAGCCGAATCAATACGCACCGGACGGGCGCCGAGCGAGGCCGGCGGGGGCCCTATGGTGCGCGGCACCGGAGTGATCAGTGCCTGGCCGATGAGCAGGCTGCCGGCCACACCGACCACCAGCAGGGCGGCAAGCCCGATGAGAATGCGCGTGATGCGGGGCATGGGACGTCGCGTGGGAGGGACCGTCCTGGGATCTTCGATCCTTTTGCCGGCCCATGTCCACGAGGCGTCACACGATGACCCTGGATGAAGCCAAAGAGGCCGGCGGTGGACAGGCCGGAGAGTTCCCGACCACCGCCGGCAAGCAACGGATCAGAACTCCTGCCAGTCCTCGTCACTGCTGACCGGTGCGTGGGCTGCCGGCTTGCCCGGGATGGCGCGCAGGGTGGGGCGTGGCCGTGGGGCGGCCGGCGGCGGTACGCTGGCGGCAACGCGGGCCAGTGATGCGCTGACGGCGTCGGAGAGGCGGAACTGGGCCACTGCATCGGTCAGCTGGCGCGCCTGGTCTTCCATCGAGCGTGCCGCCGCGGAGGCTTCCTCGACCAGCGCGGCATTCTGCTGGGTGCTCTCGTCCATCTGCATCACGGTCTGGTTGACCTGTTCGATGCCGGCGGTCTGTTCCTGCGAGGCGGCGGCGATGTCGGCCATGATCGTGGTCACGCGCTGCACCGAGGCCACGATGTCGTCCATGGTGCTGCCGGCACGGCGGACCAGTTGCGAGCCTTCGCCGACCTTGTCCACCGAGTCCTCGATCAGGCCCTTGATCTCCTTGGCCGCGCCGGCCGAGCGCTGGGCCAGGGTGCGCACTTCCGAGGCCACCACCGCGAAACCACGGCCCTGGTCGCCGGCCCGGGCCGCTTCCACCGCCGCGTTCAAGGCCAGGATGTTGGTCTGGAAGGCGATGCCGTCGATCACGCTGATGATGTCGGCGATGCGTTGGGAGGACTGCTCGATCGAGCTCATGGTGTTGACCACGCGCCCGACCACTTCGCCGCCCTGCGCGGCCACGTCGGCGGCACCGCGCGCCAGCTGGTCGGCCTGGCGGGCATGCTCGGCGTTCTGGCGCACGGTGGAGGTCAGTTCCTCCATCGAGGCGGCGGTTTCCTCCAGGTTGGCGGCCTGCGTCTCGGTGCGGCGCGACAGGTCGCTGTTGCCGGTGGCGATCTCGCTGGCGGACAGGCTGATGCTGCCGCTGGCGGCCTGGATGCCGGAGACGATGCTGGCGAGCTGGTCGATGCTGGCGTTGCCGTCGTCACGCATGCGCGCGAAGATGCCGTGGAAGTCGCCTTCGACACGACGGGTCAGGTCACCCTCGGCAATGGCCTGCAGCAGCCGCGAGATGTGGCCGAGGTTGTCCTCGGTGGTCTGCATCAGCGCGTTGAGCCCGCCGACCATCTCGCGGAAGTCGTGTTCGTAACGGTCGATGTCGCCACGCTGGCTGAAATCACCGGCCGCGGCGGCGCGCGACAGGCGCTTGATCTCGTTGTTGATGGCCGACAGGCTGGCCTTGGTGCCGTCCATCGCGTCGGTGATGGCGGCCTTCTCGCCGGGCAGGCGGTCCATGTCCACCGACAGGTCGCCACGGGCGTAGTGGCGCATCACCTCGACCACCCGCATCTTCACGCCGATGTGCTGGGCGACCAGGGCATTGACCTCGCGCACCATGCGCCCGTACTCGCCGGGGAAGCGGGATTCGTCGATGCGGTAGCTGATCTGGCCCTGGTCGTGCTCGCGCGCCATGTCCGACTGCGCGGCGATCACCGCTTTGAGCTGGTGCTGCATGCGCTGCATCGAAGCCAGCAACTGGCCGACCTCGTCACCGCGTCCGGCGTCGATGGTGCCGTCCAGGCGGCCGGTGGCGACCTCGTCGGCGGCCCGCAGGGCGTCCTTCAGCGGGCGTACGATGGCGCGCACGATGACCACGCCGAGGGCGACCGACAGCAGGCCCAGCAAGGCCATGCAGGCGAACAATGCGTTGGTGCTGCGCGCCTGGGTGGCATCGGCGAGCGCCACCTCGCTGTCCAGGGCCGACACGACGTAGCTGCTGAGCTTCTCCACGTCGCTGAACAGGTCGCGGCGGCTGACGCGCGAGTGTTCGTTGGAGATCTGCTGGGCCAGCTCGAACTGGCCATCGGCCACGGCCTTTTCCATCTGCGCGTGGGCGCTGAGGTATTGCTCCAGGGTCTTGAGCATCTGGCCGTACAGGCGCTTCTGCTCATCGCTGGCGGGCAGGGCCTCGTAGCGCTTCTGGTGCTCGGCCAGCTTGGCGCGCTGGTCGGCGATGCGCTGGTTGTACTCGGCGACGAACGCCGGCTCGTGCAGGTGGGACAACTGTGACAGTTCGGCGATGCGGATTTCGGCCAGGTCGGCGCGGATGCTCTCCAGGAGTTGGACGGCCGGCATGTAGCGCTGGCTCATCTCGTTCAACTGGGTGGTGGCCTGCTTGAGGCGGACCACCGCGAACGCGCCCATGCCAACGGTGGCGACGGTGGTGAGGGTGAAAGCGATCGCGAGCTTTCGGGCGATCGTGAGGTTGCGGAAGAACTCCATCTCTTTCTCTCCGGATCGACTTTGCGGGTGACGCCCTCGCCCGAGGATGTTGCCGGCGCGTTGGCGCGGATATGGCCGGCGTTCATTGCCGGCTGTTCAGCGGATAGCGGCGCGATCCGGAGGCGGCTTGATGGCTGAATAGGGAGTGTTTTATGAACTGAATGGGCATGTGATGAAATCGTGAGGATCGTGATGAAACTCTTACGATTCAGGGCGTTATCTGTAATCCCGGCTACGCGGAAAGTGGGTTGGATGTCCCAAAACACGACAACCACGGGCAGGCCGTGGTCGTCGTGGGGGTGAAGCCGGAAGCCGCGGGAGAATCAGAATTCCTTCCAGTCCTCGCCATTGGCGACCATCGGTTCGATCCGGCGTGCCGCCGGCGCGCGGGCGATGCGCGGGCTGGCCGGGCGGCTGCGTGGCGGGCTGGCGACGCTGGCGGTGCCCGCCTTGGACGCGATGTGGAAGGCGGCCACCGCTTCGTTGAGCAGCAGTGCCTGTTCTTCCATCGCCCGGGCCGCGGCGGTGGCTTCCTCCACCAGCGCGGCGTTCTGCTGGGTGGTCTCGTCCATCTGCATCACGGTCTGGTTGACCTGCTCGATGCCGGCGCTCTGCTCCTGCGAGGCGGCGGAGATCTCGGCCATGATGTCGGTCACGCGTTGCACCGAGGCCACGATCTCGCCCATCGTGGTGCCGGCCTGGTGCACCAGCACCGAGCCTTCGCCGACCTTGTCCACCGAGTCCTCGATCAGGCCCTTGATCTCCTTGGCCGCGCCG
>NZ_JAYFUH010000061.1:627937-628124 GCF_034961085.1 Stenotrophomonas capsici
GGGGGGGGCCCGGGGGGGCCCCCCCCCCCGGGGGGGTCACTTCGGTGCCAGACGCACGGCACCGTCAAGGCGAATAGTCTCACCGTTGAGGTAGGTATTGCCAATGATGTGGCCGACCAGGCTGGCAAAGTCGGCCGGCTGGCCCAGCCGCGACGGGAACGGGATGGAGGCGGCCAGCGATTCCTGC
>NZ_JAYFUH010000062.1:0-69429 GCF_034961085.1 Stenotrophomonas capsici
GCCGGGACGAACGCGGCAACCGGCAAGAAAAAAGCCACCGGATTGCTCCGATGGCTTCAATTTGGTGGGCTGTCAAGGATTCGAACCTTGGACCTATTGATTAAGAGTCAACTGCTCTACCAACTGAGCTAACAGCCCTGAAACTTCGGCGCGAATTGTACACCAGCGGTGTTTTTCGCACCAGCCCGAAAACACGGGGCTTACACTTAAAGAAAAAGCCACCGGATCGCTCCGGTGGCCTTTCAAAATGGTGGGCTGTCAAGGATTCGAACCTTGGACCTATTGATTAAGAGTCAACTGCTCTACCAACTGAGCTAACAGCCCTGAAAATCAGGAGGCGAATCTTAACGCATCCTTCTTTTTTTTGAAACCCCGAATTTCACTTCGGTGCTTCTTCATTCAGTGGGGTGGCTGAGGGGATTCGAACCCCCGACCACCGGAATCACAATCCGGTACTCTAACCAACTGAGCTACAGCCACCACTGAAACAACAACCTTGCCTACCGCTTGCGCCGATTGGCGCGCCCGACAGGAATCGAACCTGTAACCGCCGGCTTAGAAGGCCGGTGCTCTATCCAGTTGAGCTACGGGCGCTCAAGACCGGATCGTCGCACTCCGGTGCGCCTTGAGTGCATCGGATGGTCGGGGTAGAGGGATTCGAACCCCCGACATCCTGCTCCCAAAGCAGGCGCGCTACCAGACTGCGCTATACCCCGGCGGTGAATCTCTCCGGTGCCCCGGAAAGGTCGGCTATTGTCGGAACTGAAGCCGGATCTGTCAACGACAATTTTCACTTTCGTCGATGCAGGTATGCTGGGTGGGATAAACCCTCCTCACCCAGCCATGGAGCATTGCATGCGCAGCGGCAATCCGGCCCTTTCCGAATCCACCTTCCTCGACCTTGGCAGCGGTACCGTCGTCTCGCGCGGCGCCGATGCGATGACCATCAACGGCACCGTCAACAAGACCGGCATCCTGCTGCTGCTGGCCGTGCTGACCGCCGCCTTCGCCTGGAAAGGCACGATCAGCGACAGCGGCGAACTGCTGCCGGCCGCCAAGCTGTACCTGTGGGGCGGCATGATCGTCGGCTTCATCCTGTCGCTGGTGACGATCTTCAAGAAGACCTGGGCACCGGTCAGCGCGCCGCTGTACGCCCTGGCCGAAGGCCTGTTCCTGGGCTCGATCTCGGCCATCTACGAGGTGCGCTTCAACGGCATCGTGTTCCAGGCCGTGATCCTGACCTTCGGCACCCTGTTCGCGCTGCTGTTCGCCTACCGCAGCGGGCTGATCAAGGCCACCGAGAACTTCAAGCTGGGCGTGGTCGCGGCCACCGGTGGCATCGCACTGGTGTACCTGGCCACGATCGTGCTGGGCTTCTTCAACATCCAGATCCCCTACATCCACCAGTCCGGCCTGATCGGCATCGGCTTCAGCCTGTTCGTGGTGGTGATCGCAGCGCTGAACCTGGTGCTGGACTTCGACTTCATCGAAAGCGGCGTGGAAGCCGGCGCTCCGAAGTACATGGAGTGGTACGGCGCGTTCGGCCTGATGGTCACGCTGGTGTGGCTGTACATCGAGTTCCTGCGCCTGCTGTCGAAGTTGCAGTCGCGCAACTGAGCCGACCGTCATGCAGGAATCGAAGGGCGCCGCGAGGCGCCCTTCGTGTTTGTGTTTTCCGTCCTGATGGGCGAAGGGCCAGGGCCTTGGATCCGCCTGCGAGTGGTTGCCTGCAGCGACACGCCTTACCCCTCCCCAGCCCTCCCCTTCGCCTGCGGCGAAAGGGAGGGGGCAGTGGCATCGGCGTGGGTGGCGAGCGGGCAAAAAGAAACGGAGCGCTTGCGCGCTCCGTTCTGGTTGAACCACAAGCGTTGGCCGGTGGATCAGATGCGGCTGGCGATGGCCTGGGCGAAGCCCATGGTGGTGCCGGTGCCGCCCAGGTCGCCGGTCAGCGAATCCTTGGCTTCCATCGTGGCGACGATGGCCTTGCGCAGGCGCTCGGCGTTTTCCGGCTGGCCGACGTGGTCCAGCATCTGTGCAGCGGCCAGCATCAGCGCGACCGGGTTGGCCTTGCCCTGGCCGGCGATGTCCGGCGCGGTGCCGTGCACGGCTTCGAAGATCGCCGCGTCCTTGCCGATGTTCGCCCCCGGGGCCAAGCCCAGGCCGCCGACCAGGCCGGCGCACAGGTCGGAGATGATGTCGCCGAACAGGTTGGTGGTGACCAGGATGTCGAACTGCTCCGGACGCATCACCAGCTGCATGCAGGCGTTGTCCACGATCATTTCCTGGAATTCGATTTCCGGGTACTGCGCGGCGACTTCACGCGCGACGTTCAGGAACAGGCCCGAGGTCGACTTGATGATGTTCGCCTTGTGCACGGCGGTGACCTTCTTGCGGCCGGTGCTCTTGGCCAGCTCGAAGGCGTAGCGCACGATGCGCTCGGAACCCTTGCGGGTGATGCGGGTGCCGGAGAACGCGGTCTCGCCGTCGGCGGACACTTCCTGGCCTTCGGCCAGGTAGGCGCCTTCGGTGTTCTCGCGCACCGTGATCATGTTGATGTTCTCGTAGCGCGACTTGGTGTTCGGGAACGAGATGGCCGGGCGCACGTTGGCGTACAGGTCGAACTGGCGGCGCAGGGCCACGTTGATCGAGCTGAAGCCGCCGCCCACCGGGGTGGTCAGCGGGCTCTTCAGGGCGACCTTGTTGCGGGTGATCGATTCCAGCGTGGCAGCCGGGATCAGCTCACCGTGCTTTTCCAGCGCGACCAGACCGGCGTCCGCATCTTCGTACTGCAGCCCGGTGTTGAGCTTGTCCAGTACGAACAGGGTGGCGTCCATGATTTCCGGGCCAATGCCATCGCCGCGGATGACGGTGATTGTCTGCGTCATTTGTTAGGTATTCCGAACAGGGAGGAGTGATAGCGCCATCCGGCTGCCCGGATACCGGCGCGTATGAAACAGTTTCAACTGTCAATTATGCCTGATCCGGCCCCCTCCCCCAACTGGACCATGGTCTGGGGTTCAGCCGTGGTCGTGCCCGGCCGGGGCCTCGGCGGCACCGCTCTCCAGCTGGTCCAGGAAGTCCACCGCGCGGCGCAGGTGCGGGATGACGATCGACCCGCCGACCACCAGCCCGACCGAGAAGGTCTCGAAGAACTCCTCGCGGGTCACCCCGGCCTCCTTGCACTGGGCCACGTGGTAGCTGATGCAGTCGTCGCAGCGCAGCACCAGCGAGGCGACCAGGCCGAGCAGCTCCTTGGTCTTCACGTCCAGCGCGCCGGCCTGGTAGGTCTGGGTATCCAGCGCGAAGAAGCGCCGCACCACCTGGTTCGGCTCGGCCAGGATGCGCTGGTTCATGCGCTGGCGGAACTCGGTGAACTCGGCCACGCGGTCCTTGTCGGTGGGCTGGCTCATGCGCCCTGCCCCGCCAACAGCGGCTCCAGCTTGCCGGCGCGATGCAGGGCCATCATGTCGTCGTAACCGCCCACGTGGACCTGGCCGATGAAGATCTGCGGCACGCTGGTGCGACGGGTCAGGGACATCATCTTCTCGCGCTCGGCCGGGTCCAGGTCGATGCGGACTTCGGTCCAGGACTGGCCCTTGCTCTGCAGGAAGTTTTTGGCCGCCACGCAGTACGGGCAGACCGCCGTGGAGTAGATGGTGATCTCCGGCGCGCCTGCGCCATTGGCTTGGTTGCTCACGAGGAAACTCCCGACAGGAAATGTTGTCTGTATATGGTAGCTGGCGACTGGATTTTCCACGCCACCCACAGAACACTGCGGATTAACCTGTGCTTCACACCGCGGCACCCGTTCCCCGTCATCCTCCGCCCTGCCCCTTCCGGAGCTCCCGCTTGCGCACGCTTCTGCTCGCCACCGCTGTCACCCTGGCCCTGGCCACACCGCTGTCCCGGGCCGATGACACCAAGTTGCCGGACATCGGCTCATCGGCCGGCGAGCTGCTGACCCCGGCCCGGCAGGCCGAGTACGGCGGGATGATGCTGCGCGAGCTGCGCAACTACGGTTACCTGCTGGACGACCCGCTGGTGGACGACTGGCTCAACACCATGGGCCGGCGGCTGGGCTCCAACAGCGCCCAGCCGCAGCAGAAGTACACGTTCTTCATGATGAAGGACCGCCAGATCAACGCTTTCGCCACGCTGGGCGGCTACATCGGCATGAATGCCGGGCTGGTGCTGACCGCCGAGCGCGAGGACGAGGTGGCCGCGGTGCTGTCCCACGAGATCGCCCACGTCACCCAGCAGCACGTGCTGCGCGGGGTGGAGCGCGCCCAGCGCGACCAGATCCCGATCCTGCTGGGCATGCTGGCGGCGGTGATCGCCGCCCAGCAGGCCGGCGGCAATTCCTCCGGCGACGCCACGATGGCGGCGATCACCTCCGGCATGGGCCTGATGCAGCAGCGGCAGATCAACTACACCCGCTCCAACGAGTCCGAGGCCGACCGCCTGGGCATTCGCACCCTGGCCCGCAGCGGCTACGACGTGGATGCGATGGCCGGCTTCTTCGAGCGCATGTCCGCGGCCATGCGTGGCAACGAGGGCGGCTACTCGACCCCGGACTTCCTGCGCACCCACCCGGTCAACACCACCCGCATCAGCGAGGCCAAGTCGCGCGCCGAGCAGATGAAGAAGGACACCCTGCTACTGACCACGCAGACGCCGACCGGGATCCACCAGGAGCGGGTCAACCCGGCCATCCCCGATACCACCGGCGACCCGCTGTCCAGCAGCGGCAACCCGCTGCTGCCCTCCGGCCTGCAGCTGTCGCTGCCCAGCAGCAGCCTGCCGCGCGGGGCCACCGGCCAGTTCGACTGGGCCCGCGAACGACTGCGCGTGCTCAGCGCCACCACGCCCTCGGAGCTGATCCGCGAATACGAAGGGCTCAAGCGCAGCCAGAAGAACGGCCTGACCGACGCCCAACGCTACGGCGTGGCGATCGCCCGCCTGCGCGACGGCGGCACCGCGGCCAGGCAGGCCCTGCAGGAACTCCAGCAGCTCGACGGCGAGTACCCCGACAACCTCTGGATCGAACTGGCGCTGGGCGAGGCGGAGTCCCGCAACGGCCAGTTCGCCCAGGCCAATGCCCGCTTCGACGCACTGACCAAGCGGCTGCCGCAGAACCGGCCGGTCGCGCTGACCTATGCGCGGGTGCTCAACGAACAGGGGGGCGAGGATGCCGGCAAGCGCTCGCAGGCGATGCTGCGGCCGTTGCTGGCCCGTTCCGGCGACGATCCGGTGTTCCAGGCCACCTTCGCCCGGGCCAGCGAGCTGGCCGGCGACACCACCCGGGCCAGCGAAAGCTACGCCGAGGCCGCCTACCTGAACGGCCGTCCGGAACAGGCCCTGATCCAGTTCCAGGCCCTGCTCAAGCAGCCCAGCCTGGATTACGTCACCCGGGCCCGGGTCGATGCCCGGATCGAGTCGATCATGCCGACCGTGCTGGAAATGCGCCGGCTGGGCCAGCGTGACCCGGAGATGTCACGCAACTGACCGATGCTGCACGGGCGCCAACCGGTACGCCGCCCGCGTTGTCACAAACCCGTCATCAAACCGTAGTCTACTGGGCGCATTCCCGCTTGATGGGCACTAACGGTAGGCACGACGTGCAGAAACGCATCCTGATTGTCGATGACGAACCCGCGATCCGTGACATGGTCGCCTTTGCCCTGCGCAAGGGCGAGTACGAACCGGTGCATGCCGGTGACGCCCTCGAAGCCCAGACCGCCATCGCCGACCGTGTCCCGGACATGATCCTGCTGGACTGGATGCTGCCCGGCACCAGCGGCCTGGAACTGGCCCGGCGCTGGCGCAAGGAAGCGATGACGCGCGATGTGCCGATCATCATGCTCACCGCCCGTGGCGAGGAGAACGACCGCGTCGGTGGCCTGGAAGCCGGCGTGGACGACTACGTGGTCAAGCCGTTCTCGGCACGCGAACTGCTGGCGCGGATCCGCGCGGTGATGCGCCGCACCCGCGACGACGATGAGGACGGCAGCGTGTCGGTGGGCACCATCCGCATCGACGGTGCCGCCCACCGCGTGTTCGCCGGCGACGTGCCGGTGCCGATCGGCCCCACCGAGTACCGCCTGCTGCACTTCTTCATGACCCACCCCGAACGCGTCTACACGCGCTCGCAGCTGCTGGACCATGTCTGGGGCGGCAGCGTCTACGTGGAGGAGCGCACCATCGACGTGCACATCCGCCGCCTGCGCAAGACGCTGGAACCGTTCGGTGCGGAAAACATGGTGCAGACCGTCCGTGGCGCCGGCTATCGGTTCTCCGCTTCGATCTGAGCGGTGATGCGGCCGGCAGGCCGTGCCATGCGCTTGATGCTATAACCCGGGTTCATCCGCATGAACCCTCCGCGCCACCCCGAGAACGCAATGCCCCGCCAATTCCGATCCGCCTGGTTGAAGACGCTGGCCACCGTGGCCGTGCTGTTGCTGCTGGCCGGATTGCTGGGGACGTGGACCGGTCATCCGGCCCTGTGCGTGGCGGTGGCGGCGCTGCTGGTCCTGACCTGGCACTACTGGCGACTGCGCCAGGTGCTGCTGCGCCTGACCGCACGCCAGCGCTGGGAGACCAGCAATGGCGTGGGCGTCTGGAACGAGCTGGACCGGCTGCTGTACCGCAACCAGCAGGAGATGCGCGTGCGCAAGCGGCGCCTGATCGAGATGCTGCGCAGCTATCGCGCAGCCGCCGCCGCGCTGCCCGACGCGGTGGTGGTGGTGGACCGCAACACCCAACGCGTGCAGTGGTTCAACGAAGCGGCCACCAGCCTGCTCGGCCTGCAGCACCCGGCCGACATGGGCGCGGCACTGGTCGAGCGCCTGCAGCCGCTGCCGCTGGCGCATTGGCTGGCCGGCGGCCGCAACGCCGAGCCGATCCTGGATGCCAATTCGCCGGTCGACCCGGGCATCCGCCTGCACCTGCGCCTGATCCCGTACTCGGACCACCACTGGCTGCTGGTGGCGCGCGACGTCACCAAGCTGCTGCACCTGGAACAGGTGCGCCGCGACTTCGTGGCCAACGTCTCGCATGAGCTGCGCACGCCGCTGACCGTGGTGCATGGCTACCTGGACATGATGGACCCGGAAGACTTCCCCGATACCGGCCCGATGCTGTCGGAGATGCGCAAGCAATCCCAGCGCATGGCGCAGCTGGTCGAGGACCTGCTGACCCTGTCGCGGCTGGAATCGCAGCAGCACACCGAGCTGGAGACGGTGGCGATGACCTCGATGCTGGCCTCGCTCAAGCGCGAAGCCGAAGCGCACAGCCAGGGCCGCCACACCATCACCGTCGAGGACCAGGCCGGGGTGGACCTGGCCGGTTCCAACAAGGAACTGCACAGCGCCTTCTCCAACCTGCTGACCAATGCGGTGCGTTACACGCCCGCCGGCGGCAGGATCAGCCTGACCTTCGCCCGCGAGGGCAAGGGCGCGGTGCTGGCGGTTACGGACACCGGCTACGGCATCCCGGCCAACCACCTGCCGCGGCTGACCGAACGCTTCTACCGCGTGTCCAGCAGCCGCTCGCGCGAAAGCGGCGGCACCGGGCTGGGGCTGTCGATCGTCAAGCACATCCTCGGCCTGCACCAGGCACGGCTGGAAATCCGCAGTGAAGTGGGCCAGGGCAGCACCTTCGCCTGCCATTTCGATGCCGAACACGTACGTCCGCGCAGCAACTCCCCCTCGATCTCGTCCACGGAAGACTTCCCGGCATGAACCCGCCCTCCCCCGCCCCCGTCGCTGCTCCCGAACTGTTGCGAGATCCGGCGCTGTACATCAACCGGGAGTTGTCGCAGCTGGACTTCAACTTCCGCGTGCTGGCACAGGCGAAGGACGAGCAGGTGCCGCTGCTCGAACGCCTGCGCTTCCTGTGCATCTCCTGCACCAACCTGGACGAGTTCTTCGAGATCCGCGCCGCCGCCGTGCGCCACGCGCAGGAGTTCGGCCTGCCGCCGGCGCCGGACGGGATGAGCCCGCAGGCCATCCTGAGCGCCATCCACGACCGTGCCGCCGAACTGGTGGACCAGCAGTACCGCTGCTGGAACGAAGTACTGCGCCCGGCACTGGCCGAGGCCGGCGTCGGCATCCTCGCGCAGAAGGCATGGACCGCGCGCCAGCACCGCTGGCTGCGCGCCTACTTCCGCAACGAGATCATGCCGGTGCTGTCGCCGCTGGGCCTGGACCCGTCGCACCCGTTCCCGAAGATCCTCAACAAGTCGCTGAACATCGTGGTCGTGCTGAAGGGCACCGATGCCTTCGGCCGCGCCGGCCACCTGGCGCTGGTACGCGCGCCGCGCTCGTTGCCGCGCATCATCCAGCTGCCCGAGTCGCTGGGCGGCCCGCAGAACTTCGTGCTGCTGTCGGCGGTGCTGTCGACCTTCGTCGACGAACTGTTCCCGGGCATGGAAGTACAGGGCGCCTACCAGTTCCGCGTCACCCGCAACTCCGAGCTGGTGGTGGACGAGGAGGAAGTGGAGAACCTGGCGCTGGCGCTGCGTGATGAACTGGTCGACCGCGGCTATCGCCCGGCGGTGCGCCTGGAGATCGCGCACGATTGCCCGAAGCCGATCATGCAGACGCTGCTGCAGAACTTCGGCCTGTCGGAGAACGCGGCCTACCGCATCAATGGCCCGGTCAACCTCAACCGCGTCATCCAGGTCTATGACCTGTTGCAGCGGCCGGACCTGAAGTACCCGCCGATGAGCCCGCGCGTGCTCAAGACCTCCGAAGGCATCTTCGAGTTGGCCGCGCGCAACGACATCCTGCTGCACCACCCGTTCGACTCCTTCAGCACCGTGCTGGAGCTGATCCGCGAGGCGGCGGTGGACCCGAACGTGCTGGCGATCAAGCAGACCCTGTACCGCACCGGCAAGGACTCCGGGATCGTGGAAGCGCTGATCCTGGCCGCGCGCAACGGCAAGGACGTCACCGTGGTGGTGGAACTGCGTGCGCGCTTCGACGAAGAGGCCAACCTCGGCCTGGCCGACCGCCTGCAGGATGCCGGCGTGCAGGTGGTGTACGGCGTGGTCGGCTACAAGACCCACGCCAAGATGCTGCTGATCGTGCGCCGCGAGGGCCGCAAGCTGCGCCGCTACGTGCACCTGGGCACCGGCAACTACCACAGCGGCACCGCCCGCGCGTACACCGACCTGAGCCTGATCAGCGCCGATCCGGACATCGGCAACGACGTGCACCTGCTGTTCCAGCAGTTGTCCGGGCTGGCGCCGAAGATGAAGCTCAAGTGCCTGCTGCAGTCGCCGTTCACCCTGCACGCTGGCCTGATCAAGCGCATCGAGCGCGAGACCCGGCTGGCCCAGGAAGGCAAGCCGGCACGCATCATCGCCAAGATGAACGCACTCAACGAGGCGCAGGTGATCCGCGCGCTGTACGCCGCCTCACAGGCCGGCGTGCAGATCGACCTGATCGTGCGCGGCGCCTGCACCCTGCGCCCGGGCGTGGAAGGCGTCTCGGACAACATCCGGGTGCGCTCGATCGTCGGCCGCTTCCTGGAGCACAGCCGCGTGTACTGGTTCGGCAACAACGGCGCGCCGGAGCTGTACTGCGCCAGCGCCGACTGGCTGGAGCGCAACCTGCTGCGCCGCGTGGAAACCTGCTTCCCGATCCTGGACAGCGACCTGGCCAAGCGCATCTACCGCGAAGTGCTGCAGAACTACCTGGACGACAACCTCAACGCGTGGGACCTGCAGGCCGACGGGCGTTACCTGCAGTGCCAGCCGGCCCCCGGCCAGCCGCCGCATTCAGCCCAGCAGGCCCTGCTCGAAGCGCTGTAAGGCAGGGACGGGGGAAGCAGGAACGAGGAGTGGAGGGCCGCTGCTGCAGCGCCCTCCGGCGACATCGTCGGGCCCGCGTGGGCGGCGGCGGTGATCGGGCGAGCGGTGCGCCGCCTGTTTTTTCCCGTTCCTCACTCCTCTTCACTCCCTCCTGCCAGTACCATTCCGCCATGCCCCAGTCCTCAACGACCCCACCGCCCCTGCAGGACGGCGACCTGCTGGCCGCCATCGACCTCGGCTCGAACAGCTTCCACATGGTCATCGCGCGCTACCTGCTCGGGCAGCTGCGCGTGGTCGATCGCCTGCGCGAAACCGTGCGCATGGCCGACGGCCTGGACGGCAAGGGCGGCCTGTCCGCCGACGCCCGCCAGCGCGCGCTGGAATGCCTGGCCCGGTTCGGCCAGCGCATCCGCAACATCCCGCCCTACCGGGTGCGTGCACTGGCCACCAATACCGTGCGCCAGCTGCGCTCGCCGCTGTCCTTCCTGATGCCGGCCGAGACCGCGTTGGGCCACGCCATCGAAGTGGTCAATGGCCGCGAGGAAGCCCGCCTGATCTACCTGGGCGTGGCGCATGCGCAGCCCCCGAAGCCGGGCCAGCACCGGCTGGTGATCGACATCGGGGGCGGCTCGACCGAGTTCATCATCGGCGAAGGCATGCAGACCCTGGAGCGCGAAAGCCTGCAGGCCGGCTGCATCGCCAGCACGCGACGCTTCTTCCCCGGCGGCAAGCTGAGCAAGAAGCGTTGGAAGGACGCACTCACCGAGATCGGCGCCGAGTTCCAGCCCTTCGCCAACAAGTACAAGGCGCTGGGCTGGCAGGAGGCGCTGGGCTCGTCGGGCACCCACAAGGCGATCAGCGAGATCTGCGCGGCGATGAAGCTGAGCAAGGGCGCGATCACCGCCGAGGCCCTGCCGCAGCTGCGCGAGGAACTGCTGCGCGCCAAGCACATCAACGACATCAACCTGCCGACCCTGTCCAGCGAGCGCCGCCCGATCATCGCCGGCGGCGTGCTGGTGCTGGAGGCGGCGTTCCAGTCGCTGGGCCTGCAGAAGCTGCTGGTCAGCAAGGCGGCGATGCGCGAAGGCATCCTCTACGACATCATGGGCCGTGCCAGCGACAACGACCCGCGCGACGAATCGGTGGCGGCGCTGACCCAGCGTTACGCCATCGACACCACCCAGGCCCTGCGCGTGGAAGCCACCGCGCAGCGCCTGTTCGAGCAGGTGGCCGAAAGCTGGAAGCTGGATTCGGACGATGCCCGCATGCTGGGCTGGGCCGCGCGCCTGCACGAGCTCGGCCTGATGATCGCGCACAGCGGTTACCACACCCACGGCAGCTACGTGATCGAGAACTCGGACATCTCCGGCTTCTCGCGGCAGGAACAGCAGATGCTGGCGGCGCTGATCCGCACCCATCGCCGCGGCGTGTCCAAGGCCGCGTTCGATGCCCTGCCCGAGCGCTTGCTGCTGCCGGCCAAGCGTACCGCCGCCCTGCTGCGGCTGGCGGTGCTGCTGCACCGCGCGCACGAGCCGGACCCGATCCCGACGCTGGAGCTGTCGGTGGACGGCAACACGCTGTCACTGGTCCTGTCCAAGGACTTCATCGACGCACGGCCGCTGCTGCGCGCGGACCTGGTCGGCGAAGCCGAAGGCATGCTCGGCCTGGGCATCAACTTCCGGCCGTTCGTGGCCTGACCTCCTGCACGCGGCGGACGGAAGCCAACGGGCTCATGGCGAGGGCGCCGGTTGCGCCAGGGCCGCGAACTCCGGCCCGGCCACCCGCAGGTTCTGCCGCAGGTAGGCGCGCAGGCGCTGGCCGGCGGGTTCGGGCACCGGCCCACCCAGATGCCGCTGCAGCATCGTTTCCATCGCGAACAGGTAGGCCTCGCGGGGGATCGGGTCGATCGGCGAATGCCCGCCTTCCGGGTCGACCAGCAGGGTGACCGGGGTGGCCTGCGCCTTCAGCGTGGCCACGTAATGGGTGACCTCGCGGATGGCCACGGTGCGATCCACGGCCCCGGCCATCACCAGCAAGGGCCGGCGCATCCGCACCGCATTGGCCGATGGTGACTGCGCGTGCAACCGCGCCTGGGTCGCCGGCTCGGTGGCATCCAGTGACAGTGCGCGCAGCGTCTGCCGCAACGAACGATCGGGCAGGTCCCCTTGCTCGCCGGACATGACCAGCCAGCGCATCGCCCAGCCCAGGTCCGCGGGCGGCGCGCCGGCCACGCCGACCTTGAACAGCTCCGGTTGGAAGGTCAGCCCCAGCAGCGTGGAGTAGCCGCCGAAGGAATGGCCGACGATGCCGACGCGCTGGGGATCGCCAATGCCCTGCGCCAGCAGCCAGCGCACGCCGTCGACCACGTCCTGCTGCACGCGGCCATTGCCGTAGTCGCCCTGCGGCGCGAACGTGTACGCGCGGCCATGGCCGGTGGAGCCGCGGAAGTTGGACTGGAACACCACGTAGCCGCGATTGGCCAGGAACTGCGCCACGCCATCGAAGCCGGGGCGGAAGTGGCTGATCGGACCGCCATGGACCTGTGCGACCAGCGGCGCCCGCGCTGGATCCACACCCGGCGGCAACAGCACGAAGCCATGCACCTGCATGCCATCGGAGGCGCGGTAGGACACCGCAACCTTGCGCGAGAGCTGGCTTTCCGGCGGTGCCTTCCCGGCCGCCGCGGGCGCATCGAGGATGCGTCGCAGCCCGCCGCGCCGTGCGTCGTACAGGTACCACTGCGGGTCGCGCAGGGTCGCCGCGCGCGCGGACACCAGCCACGTCGAGGATGCACCGGCGGCCTGCACGCCGATGTCGCGCCCCGGCAACTGGCGGGCGATGGCCGCCAATACCGGCGCCGCCGCGCCGATGCCATGGGTGGTGGCCACGGTGCTGCGGTAACTCGCCGCCACGGGCTGCTGGGTGGCCGGATCGAGCACGACCTCGTCCAGGTCCGCCTCGTGGCGCGGGTCCTCGTGCAGCGTCCGCAGCGTGTCATCAGCCTCCAGGCGCAGCACGCGGCGGAAGTTGCCGCCGGGGTTGCCGTCCAGCAGCAGGCTGCCGTCGTCCATCGCCGCCAGCAGGTTGACCCGTTCCAGCGGCTGCAGCCGCAATACCGCCCGCAACCGGCCATCGGGCTGCACCCGGTACAGGGCGTCGTGATCGCCATCGAAGCGCGCCAACGCCACGATCCGCCCGGCCGCGTCCAGCGCGACGTCGTGGACCCAGTGCGCGTCTTCGCGCAGCACGCTGCGCTTGCCTTGCGCGTCCATGCGGACGATCCGCCAGCGCTCGGCATCGCCGGCCACCACGCGCTCGCGCAGCAGCACGGCCGCCGGCTGCGAAGGGTCGACCTTCATCACCTGGCGCTGCTCCACGCCGCCCAAGGGGGTGCGCATGCCGCCGGCCGAATGCACCGGCACCATTGCCAGCGAACGCGGTGCACGCAGGAACAACCAGCGGCCATCACGCGACCAGGACAGTTGCCGCGCCTGGGTACGGCCGACCAGGATCCTGGCCGCACCACCGGCGGTGGGCAGCACCATCAGGCTGCGCGCCTGGCCCTGTTCGCGCAGCCAGGCCACCTGGTCACCGCCCGGCGACAACCGCACGGCGGTGAGTGCACGGTCTTCCAGGAACGCGGCGCGTGGCAGACGCGCGGCGGGCGCCAGCGCGCGTTGCGCAGCGGCGGCGCTGTGCAACGTGGGGTCCGGGCCTGCCGCCGGCACGTCCGCGGCCACGCTCATCAGCACAAGCAGCGCCAGCGCCGCGCAGGCGTCACGGAACTTGCTCATCATCATTCTCCATGGGTTTCCTGCCCGTTCCCGCACCACGGGAACGGCACCGTTGCGTTCAGGCGATGGCCGCGTGCGTCGACGCAGCGGGTACCGGCAGCGGTTCGCGACGCGGATACATCAGCCACAGGCTGACCAGCGCCGGCAGGCCGACCACGCCGCACAGCAGTACCCATGCCCAGCGCTCGCGCGGTGAATGCGATTGCCGTGCGCTCACCCAGATCGCACCCAGCAACGACGCCAGGCAACCGGCCAACGCCAACCACACCATTCCGGTTGGAACCGGCTGCGGGGGCGCACGCAGTGGATCCGGCGCCGCATACAGGTCCTGCGCACCGAGGCACAGCGTGCGCAGCACCGGCGACAGCCACCAGATGCGCGCCGGATAGGCCGGTGGCAGGTCGACCTGCAGCGCGCGGCGGGCGACCGGATGCACGCGCCCCTCGCCGTCGACGCGCAGCACCTGCTGGAACGGTTGCTGCAGCTCGCTGGACCACACGCCCCAGGTGTAGGTGAACGACACCAGATAGCCATCCAGCAGCTCGATCATGTCCATCCGGCTGAGGTTGCCCACCGCCGCCGGCATCGGCACGCGCAGCAGCGGCTGCATCCGGTCCAGGCCGTTGGCCGCTTCGCGCCCGGGATAGAAGTAGGCCGCACGGTCACTGAGCGCCAGCACGTTGTCCCCGGCCGGTGCGGGCGGGCTGGCCATCACCTCGCCCTGCGGCAGACGCACGCGTTCGAAGATGCGCTGCTGCTCGCTGTCGTACTGGTAGGCCGCGTTCGCGTTGAACAGGTAGCCGTCGTCGTATTGCAGCGTCGGCGCCGGGAACGCCGCCTGCGCGGGACCCGCACCCAGCACACCGCGCGCGCGGCCGTCCAGCGTGCCGTAGCCCACGAAGCGCATGCCGTCGTGCGTGAACACCCAGCGCACCCTGTGTTCGGCGTCGTCGAACTCCATCGGCGCCACGTTGGTCAGCTCGCCCCGCCGCGGCAGGCTGCGCAGCGGGTAACGGGTGACCACGTCGGACAGGGCGATCTGTTCACGCCACAGCGCCGCGTCCGGGTCGCGGCTGTCGGCGATGCCGGACAGCAGGATGTCCTTGCCCTGGGCACGTTCGGCCTCGATGTAGCCGCCCTTCGGCGGCACCGGCATGTTGAGCGGATGCGTGCCGGAAAGCGTCCAGGTCATCTCAACGGCAAAGCCCAGCATCCAGATCAGGAAGTAGGCCCCGACCTGCACCGGCAGCGCGGTCAGCACCACCGCGGCGAAGCTGCGCGGTGGTGCCACCGGATCGGGGCGGAAGGCGATCGCCACCAGCACCACCAGCAGCGCCAGGATCGACAGCTGCACCGCGAGCATCATCACGCCGGAGGCCTGCGCGAACATCAGCAGCACCGGCAGCACCACCACCGCGAACGAATGACGGCGGTTGGCGACCATCGCATAGGCACCGGCGGTGTAACCGATCAGGCCGATCAGCCAGGCCGCGACCGGCAGCATCCAATGCCGCAGGTCCACCACCCGCGCGGTCATCGTGTCCTGGTACAGGGCCACCAGCGCGATCGGCAGCGCCATCGCCACGAACAGCAGCACGGCGCCGGCGCCCCCCAATGCCGCGGCGATGCGCAGGCGGTGCATCGGCCGGTGCAGCAGGCTGAGCCACTGGTTCGGCCGGCGATAGCTGCCCATCTGGTACAGGCCCAGCAGGGTGCCCGATACCGCATAGGCCACGCTGAAGACCTGGTAGACCTGCAGCGGCTGCTGCGCCAGGTCGACCAGCCGGGTCAGGAACCCGAGGATGCCCGCATGCACCACCGCCGCAGCGATGGTCCACAGGCGAAAGCGCTGCAACTCGCTCTTGAACAGATCGATCATGATCGTGGGCTCCTCAGGCCGCCGCGGGGGCGGCATGGTTCTTGGCCAGGAAGGCATTGACGGCACGGTCCAGGCTGACCGCCATCGACTGCACGTTGCGTGCGCCGCACGCGCGCAGGAAGCGCTCGAAGCCTTCCTCCTGGTCGAGCACCAGGTAGTGGTGCAGGCCATCCAGGCGCTGCACTTCCAGCAGGCCCGGCACGGTGCGCGGGTCCGGCCCCTTGAACGGGACATCGGCAACCCAGTGGCTGACCCGCGCGGTGAAGTCCTCCGGGGCGGACATGTGCTTCAACTGGCCGCGCTCGAGGATGATCAGGTTGTCGGCGACCCGCTCGATCTCCTCCATCTGGTGCGAGCAATAGATCACCGTGCAGTCATCGGCGGCATTGCTGTAGAGCAGCGACTCCAGGAACGCACGCTTGGCGACCACGTCCAGGCCCAGCGTCGGCTCGTCGAGCACCAGCAGTTCCGGCCGCTGCGCCAAGGCCAGCGCCAGGTTGAAGCCGGCGCGTTCGCCGCGCGAGAGCTGGCCGATCTTCTGCTCCGGCAGCACGTGGTAATGGCCGATCACGCCATCGAAGGCCTGCTGGTTCCAGCGGCGGTACTGGTGGCGCTGCATCGCGGTCACCTGCGACACCCGCATCCAGCCCGGCAGGGTGTGTTCCTCGTTGACGAAGCCGATCCGTGCGCGGTCGGCCGGGGTCAGCCGCTGGCTGTCCTTGCCCAGGATGCACGCCTGCCCGCTGCTGGGGGGCATGAAGCCGAGCAGGACCCGGAACAGGGTGGACTTGCCGGCGCCATTGGCACCGACGATGGCATGGATGCGCCCGCGCGGGATGGCCAGGTCGAGCCGGTCCAGCGCCAGCTTGCGGCCGTAACGCCTGCTCAGCGCCCGGGTCTGGATCACGTAGTCGGTGTCAGTGTGCATGTCGGTTCCAATGCCGCGCCGGGGCGGCTCAGGCGGTCTTGCGGGAGGTCAGCTGCTGCAGTTCGTGGGCCAGGCGGGCCTCCACGGCTTCGTCCGGGAAGCCCAGCGGGATCACGTCGTTGACGAAGCGGCCGATGGCCTCGTCGAGCCGGCGCTCGCGCTCGGCATCGGACAGGCGCTGGCGGGGCGCAGCCACGTACAGGCCCATGCCCTGCCGGGATTCCAGCCAGCCCTCGGTGGTCAGCTCGGCGTAGGCCTTGGCCACGGTGTTGGGGTTCACCATGAGTTGCTGGGCCAGGCCGCGCACGCTGGGCAGCTGCGCACCGGGCGCGAGCGCGCCGGTGGCGACCTTCATCCGTACCGCGTCCACGATCTGGCGCCCGATCGGGCGGGGATCGCCGGTGGCGATCTGGATCATCAATGCCTGGGTGCGTGCCATGTCCTTGTCCATCAACTGTACTATTTGAAATAGTACAGATAGATCAGTCAGTGCCGTCAAGCCCCGTCCGATGAAACGCCCGCAGGACGACCCGAACCGGTGCCCGCGGCGACGAACGTCATGGGCCAGTCATCCACACGACACGCATTGGTCACTGCCGGTGCCCACGCTGTCGGCAAAACGGAGGCACTGCCATGCGCTATGCGATCGTCACCGAGACCTATCCGCCGGAGGTCAACGGCGTGGCCTTGACCGTGCAGAGCCTGGAACAGGGCCTGCGCCGCCGCGGCCATGACGTCGAACTGGTCCGGCCACGGCAGAACCAGGACCCACCGGCCGCGTACGAGCTGCTGGTGCGCGGCGCGGCATTGCCGCGCTATCCCGGCCTGCGCTTCGGCCTACCCGCCCCGCAGCGCTTGGCCCGGCAATGGCAGCAGCAGCGCCCCGACGCGATCTACATCGCCACCGAAGGCCCGCTCGGCTGGTCGGCGATGCGCGCCGCGCGCCGGCTCGGCATCCCCGTCGCCTCCGGGCTGCATACCCGCTTCGACGAGTACCTGCAGGACTACGGCGCGGCATGGCTGCAACCGGTCGCGCTGGGCTGGATGCGGCGCTTCCACAACCAGGCCGATGCGACGCTGGTGCCGACCAACGAACTGCAGCAGTTCCTGGCCGCGCAGGGCTTCTCGCGGGCACGCCTGCTGGCACGCGCGGTCGACGGCAGCCAGTTCGACCCGCAACGCCGCGATGCCGCCCTGCGCACGCAGTGGGGCCTGCCGGACGATGGACTGGCGGTGATCCATGTCGGCCGCATCGCCGCGGAAAAGAATCTTGGGCTGGCGGTGAAGGCGTTCCGCCGCATCCAGCAGGTCACGCCGGACGCACGCTTCGTCTGGGTCGGCGATGGCCCGCTGCGCGAGAAGCTGGCCAGCGAGAACCCGGACTTCATCTTCTGCGGCATCCAGCGCGGCGAGGCATTGGCGCGGCACTTCGCCAGCGGCGACCTGTTCCTGTTCGCCAGCCGCAGCGAAACCTTCGGCAACGTCACCCTGGAAGCCATGGCCAGCGGCGTGGCGACGGTTGCCTTCAATTACGGTGCCGCGCGCGAACACCTGCGCAGCGGCCATAGCGGAGTTGCCGTGGAGAACGAGGAAGGCTTCATCAACGCGGCCGTGCAGCTGGCCGGTGATGAGGAGATGCGCACCACCCTGGGCGCCAACGCCAACCGCGCGATGCAGCGGCTGCACCCGGAACAGGTGGTCGCCGAATTCGAAGCCCTGCTCGATGAACTTGCCCTGCGGAGACGTGCCCATGTCGTTGCTGCCGCCTGAAGGTATCGCCGCCCGCGAGGCACGCTGGTGCCGCCGCGCCAACCGCTACGGCCGCCGCCGTGGCATCCGCATCGTGTTCTCCACGCTGAGCCGGCTGGGCGATGGGGTGTTCTGGTACATGCTGATGGGCGCCCTGGTGCTGGCCGATGGCCTGGACGGCCTGCAGGCCTCGATCCACATGGCCATCACCGGGGCCGTCGCACTGACCCTGTACAAGGGCCTCAAGCGCTGGACGCGCCGCCCGCGCCCGTTCGCCGCCGACGTGCGCATCCGCGCTTGGGTCGCACCGCTGGACGAGTACAGCTTCCCCTCCGGCCACACCCTGCATGCGGTGTCCTTCACCGTGGTGGCGCTGGCCTACTACCCGTGGCTGGCACCGCTGCTGGTGCCGTTCACCGCGGGCGTGGCGATGTCGCGCGTGGTACTGGGCCTGCACTACCCCAGCGACGTCCTGGCCGCCACCGGCATCGGCCTGCTGCTGGGGACCGCCTCGCTGCAGCTTTCCCCGCTGCTCGCCGGCTGAGGCCGGCGGGCGCGCGTGGCCGCCGCGCACGCCCTACAATGCGCGCATGACCACGCTGTTCATCTCCGATCTGCACCTGGACCCCAGCCGTCCAGCCATCACCGAACTGTTCCTGGCCTTCCTGCGCGATGAAGCCCGGCAGGCCGAGGCGCTGTACATCCTGGGCGACCTGTTCGAAGCCTGGATCGGCGATGACACGCCCTCGGCCGCCGCCGATGCGGTGGCCACCGCGCTGCGCGGGATCAGTGATGCCGGCGTGCCGGTGTACTTCATCCGCGGCAACCGCGATTTCCTGGTCGGCAACGACTACGCCGCCCGCGCCGGCATGCGCATCCTGCCGGACCCGGCGGTGATCGAGCTGTATGGCAAGCCGGTGATGCTGCAGCACGGCGACCTGCTCTGCACCGACGACGTCGCCTACCAGGCCTTCCGCGCGCAGACGCGCGATCCGGCGTTCATCGCGCAATTCCTGTCGCAACCGCTGGAAGCCCGCATCGCCTTCGCACAAAAAGCGCGCGCGGCCAGCCAGGCGCGCCAGTCGGAGATGAAGGAAGGCGACCGCGCACAGTTCGAGACCGTGACCGACGTGGCCCCGGCCGAAGTGGCCGCCACGTTCCAGCGCTATGGCGTGGACACGATGATCCATGGCCACACCCACCGCCCTGCGATCCACACCCTGCAGGCCGGCGATCACGCCTGCACGCGCATCGTGCTCGGCGATTGGTACGAACAGGGTTCGGTGCTGCGCGTGGATGCCGACGGCTACCGGCTGGAAGCGTTGTTCGCATCCCCCTGATGCGATAGCGCCGGGCTCTGCTTGGCCGTGAGCGTCGCCGCCCACGTCCAGAGCCCCCCTCCCCAACCCTCCCCTTGCCTGCGGCAAAGGGAGGGGGCAAAGCATCACTCAGGTGGCGTGACAGCAGGCGTCAGGGCGCTTCCACCGGCACGGCCGGATCGCGGGCGCAGCCCTTGAAGGTGTCCTTGCCCAGCACGAACTCAGCGGTGAACGGGTGGCTGAGGTCGGACATGCCATCCGAACAGGTCGCCCGTTCGATGGTCAGGCGGAATGCGTTGTCGCCCTCGCCGCCCTGCACCTGCAGCAGCCCGTCGACCAGGCTGCGCGCACCTTCGAAATGACGCGGCGCGTCCTGCGTCTCCGGCGTGGTGTAGTCCAGCGTGCCGCCTTCCACGCGCACGCCCCAGAACGGCTCGGTGCCCGATGCCTGCAGCACCTGCGGGAAGTCAGTGCTTGCCGCGACGACCGGCTCTGCCGCCGGGGCCGGGGCTGGCGCCGGGGTTTCAGCCACCGGCGGCGCCGGCTGGCTGCAAGCGGCCAACGTGGCCAGAAGCACGAGTCCCATGTATGCCTGCTTCATCCATTTTCTCCTTGGTTGGGCAGCGGTGAAGGTGGCTACCTTCGCATCCCAGCCTGTGACGGCACGTGACTGGCGTCAATCGGACGGGCGCTGAAATCCTGCTTCATCGGGCGATGCTCCCACCCGGCGGGTGACCGGATCCCTCCCCTGTCCGCGCGCCAGTCTCAGCCGGCCTGCTCGACCAGGTTGGCCAGCTCGTCCTCGTCGAAGCCGGCCAGCAGGCGGGCCTCGATGTTGAACGGGCCATGCAGGTAGCCACCGGCGTACTCACGCAGCAACTGCTTGAAACGCGCGCGTGGCTCGACGCCGGCGCGTTCGCAGTACCAGCGGTACCAGCGCGAACCGGCGGCGACATGCGCCACTTCCTCGCGCAGGATCACCTCCAGCACGTCGGCGGTGGCCTCGTCGCCGAGCGAACGCAGCTTGGTGATCATCGCCGGGGTGACATCCAGGCCGCGCGCCTCGAGCACGCGCGGCACCAGGGCCATGCGCGCCAGGCCGTCATGCGCGGTCTTCTCGCACATTTCCCACAGCCCGTTGTGGGCGGGGAAATCGGCGTAGTCATGGCCATGCGCCAGCAGGCGCTCGCGCAGCAGCATGAAGTGGCGCGACTCGTCATCGGCGCAGCTCACCCAGTCGGCGTGGAAGCTGCCGGGCAGCCCGCGGAAGCGATACACCGCATCCCAGGCCAGGTCGATGGCGTTGAGTTCGATGTGGGCGATGGCATGGATGAAGGCCGCCCGCCCTTCCACCGAGCCCAGGCCACGGCGCGGCAGGTCACGCGGATGCACCAGCACCAGCTGCGCCGGCCGGCCGGGCATGCGGATCGGCTCGGGATCGGGGGCGTGCGCGGGCAGCTTCAGGGTGCCGCTGCGAAAACGCGCGGCGTAGTGCTGGGTGAGCGCGACTTTCTCTAGCGGGTCGGCGGCGGCCAAGCAGATGCAGGCGGCGTCGAGCAGTGAAAAACCGGCAGCTTCGGGCGGTGGCAGGAATGTTGTGCCTGCAACTGCAGGCTGTGCTTGTTGCGGGTTCATGGGTGCTCGCATGGTGCCGCTTCTGTTCTGCCCTCTCCCCAACCCCTCTCCCGCAGGGAGAGGGGCCCAGGCGCATCAGGCGCGGCGCAGCGTCTTGGCTTCGTCCGAACGCAACTGCTGGATGCGCTCGAAGTAGGCCGGCTCGATGCCGGTGACGTAGTGGCCGTTGAAGCAGGAGGAGTCGAACTCCTTCAGTTCCGGGTTGCCTTCGCGCACGGCCGCTTCCAGGTCTTCCAGGTCCTGGTAGACCAGCCAGTCGCAGCCCAGGTGCTGCTCGATCTGCTCGACGCTGCGCTGGTTGGCGACCAGTTCCTCCACCGCCGGCATGTCGATGCCGTAGATGTTGGGGTGGCGCACCGGCGGTGCGGCGCTGGCCAGGTAGACCTTGCGTGCACCGGCGTCGCGCGCCATCTGCACGATCTGCTGGCTGGTGGTGCCACGCACGATCGAGTCGTCGACCAGCAGCACCACGCGGTTGCGGAACTCCAGGTGGATCGGGTTGAGCTTGCGGCGCACCGACTTCACCCGCTCGCCCTGGCCCGGCATGATGAAGGTACGGCCGACGTAACGGTTCTTGACGAAGCCCTCGCGGTACTTCACGCCGAGCACGTTGGAGATTTCCAGCGCCGCATCGCGCGAGGTGTCAGGGATCGGGATGATGGTGTCGATGTCGTGGTCCGGGCGCAGGCGCAGGATCTTCTCGCCCAGCTTCTGGCCCATGCGCATGCGCGCCTTGTGCACCGAGACGTTGTCGATCATCGAATCCGGGCGTGCGAAGTACACGTACTCGAAGATGCACGGGGTCTGCTGCGTGTTGGTCGCGCAGATCTCGGTGAACAGCTCGCCGCGTTCGGTGATGACCACCGCTTCGCCCGGGGCCACGTCGCGCACGCGCTCGAAGCCGAGCACGTCCAGCGCCACCGACTCGGAAGCCACCACGTACTCGTCGCCTTCGGCGTGGCTGCGCTTTCCCAGCACCAGCGGACGGATGCCGTGCGGGTCGCGGAAGGCCACCAGGCCCAGGCCCAACACCACGCTGACCACCGCATAGCCGCCCTTGCAGCGACGGTGCACGCCGGCCACGGCGCGGATCGCTGCTTCCGGGGTGAGCATGCGCTGCGCGTCCAGCTCGTAGGCGAACACGTTCAGCAGTACTTCGCTGTCCGAATCGGTGTTGATGTTGCGGCGGTCGGCCTCGAACACCTGGCGACGCAGTGCCTCGGTGTTGATCAGGTTGCCGTTGTGCGCCAGCGCGATGCCGTACGGCGAGTTGACGTAGAACGGCTGCGCCTCGTCGGTGCCTTCCGAGCCGGCGGTGGGATAGCGCACGTGGGCGATGCCGATGCGGCCCTGCAGCAGCCCCATGCGACGCTCGTCGAACACGTCACGGACCAGGCCGTTGCCCTTTTCCACGCGCAGGCGGGTGCCGTTTGCAGTGGCGATACCCGCGGCATCCTGGCCGCGATGCTGGAGGACGGTCAGGCCGTCATAAAGCTGCCCGGCGACGTTCTGGTTGCCGACGATTCCGACGATGCCACACATGTTGCGCGATCTCCGCTGGGCGCAGGCGCCCGGTTAACGTGAAGGTGGCCGTGCCTGGCCCTGTGCCCCGTCCCGCGTGGAGTCGGGGTGACCCGGGCGCACCTGCGCCGGATCGATGTTGGAGGGCAACGCCCCCGCCGGGTCCACGGACCCACCTGCGCCGGGCTGCCCGGCTGGCGGCTGTCCGCTGCCCGCGTCTGTCTCGTTCGGTCGCGCATTATCGCCTGCCAGCACCGACTTGCCCAAGTCCATCAGCACGTCGTGCGGCAATTCAGTCAGGTCCGGCGGCTGCGGCAGTTTTCCACGCAGCCAGCCCACCATCGGCTGCAGCGGCGGCAACAACACCGATTGCTGCCATTCCGGCTTGCCGGGCATCGAGGTGAAGCCCAGCACCAGCACCACCAGGACCGCCAGCAGCACGCCGCGGACCACGCCCAGGCCGAAGCCCAGCAGGCGGTCCGGCCACTTCAGCAGGATCGTGGAATCGACCAGGCCGCGCAGCGCCATGCCCAGCAGCATCAACGCCAGCAGCGCGCCGACGAAGGCCAGCACGTAGCCACCGGCGTACTCGCCGGCGGTGGGCTGGCTGCCCCCGGACAGCGCCCGCGCCACCTGTTCACCGAAATGGAACGCCGCCCAGCCCGAGACAACCCAGGACACCACGCCCAGCACGGTCGCCAGCAGGCCGCGCATCAGCCCGATCAGGGCCGACAGGGCGATCACGGCCAGCAGGATCAGGTCAATCACGGCAGGCCCGGTCCGGTCCCGGCGCGGTATGGGCCGGGACGGCAGTCATCGCTCGCATCAGGGATGCGGACGGACCATACCCGGGATGCCGACCTTGGCGGCCACCTGGGCCTTGAGCTGGTCGGCCTCGGCGCGGCTGGCCACCGGCCCGACCCGGACGCGGTTGAGCGTGCCGTTGTCGGTACGCACCTGCTCGACGAAGGCGCTGAAGCCGGCCGCGCGCACGCGGTCACGCAGCGCATTGGCCTCGGTCGGCTGCGAGAACGCGCCCAGCTGCACCGCGAAACCGACGTTGCTGGCGGCCGGGGCGGCCGGTGTGCGCACGTCAGGACGCGCCGGGGTGGTCGCCACCGGCTTGGGGGTCTCGGGTTTCGGGGCCGCCGGCTTGGGGGCTTCCGGCTTGGGCTCCGGACGCGGCGTGGCGGCCACCGGGCGTGCCGGCTCGGCCGGCAGCGGCTCGCTGCGCACCGGGGCCGGCGCAGGCGCCGCGGTCGCGGTGCTCGGTGCCGCCGGGGTCTCGGCCGCGGCATTGAGCACCACCACCTGCGCATTGACGTCGTTGCGGACCTTGCCTGCTTCCAGTCGCACCAGTTCGGCCTGGGCGCGGTCGGCGTACGGCCCGATGCGCACGCGCCATGCCGGGCGACCGTTGATGGTGTCGGCCTGGCTGAAGCCCGGCAGGTTGGATTTCTTCAGGTGCGCGATCACCGCATCGGCATCGGCCTGGGTGGCGTAGGCACCGAAATTGACCGCGTAGTTGCCTGCCGCCACGGCCGCGGGCAGGCCATTGGCCGGCTGTGTGGCCGGCGCCTGGGCGGTAGCGGTTTCCGGGGCGGTGGCCGGCATGCCCAGTGCCCCGCCGGCCGGTACGCTCGGTGCGACCAGCGGCAGCTCACGGGTTTCGAACTGGCCCGCGGCCGGGGCCTCGGGCGCCTGCAGCGGGACATCCTGCACACCGCTGTCCGGTGCCGGCCCCTTGACCAGCATGGGCAGGAAGATCACGGCCAAAGCCACCAGAACGATGGCACCAATCAGTCGCTGTTTCAGAGGAGTATCCACAGATGGCTTACGAGCGGCGTGGCGGAATGCCCCGGCGATTATATGCGTGGCGTCCGGCGCACGGCCTCAGCCAGCTGAACGAAGCAATGGGAGGGCGTCGGCGACGGTGTGGAACGAACCGAACAACAGCACCCGGTCACCCTCGGCCGCCTGTGCCAATGCCGCATTCAGGGCCGTCGCCACGTCCTTGGACAAGGACGCCGACGCTGCCGGGGTCTGCTGCAGGCGCTGCTGCAACTGCGCCGCACTCTGTCCACGCGCGCCGTCCAGCCCGGCCAGGAACCAGCCATCGACCTGCGCCTGCAGGGCCTGCACCACGCCCTCGGCATCCTTGTCGGCCAGCGCGGCATAGACCGCCAGGGTACGGCCAGCGACCGGCTGCGACTTCAACGCCGCGGCCAGCGCGGCGGCGGCCTGCGGGTTGTGGCCGACGTCGACCAGCACCTCCACGCCCTTGCGCTGGAAGCGCTGCAGGCGGCCATCGATGGCCGCCCCGGCCACGCCCTGTGCCCAGGCAGCGCGCGGCACCGGCTTGTCCAACGCGCGCAGCGCGGCGATGGCGGTGGCGGCGTTGTTGCGCTGGATCGGTGCCCACAGCGCCGGCTGCGGCAGTTCGATGCGGAAGGAGACATCACGCCAGCGCCAGCGTTCGGCATCGATCGGCTCGGCGAAGAAGTCGCTGCCGAAGCGGATCGCGTTGGCGCCCAGCACGTAGGCACGCCGCAGCACGCTGGAGGGCGGGTCGATCTCTCCCAGGATCACCGGCTTCCAGCCACGGAGGATGCCGGCCTTTTCCTCGCCGATGGCCTCGCGGTCGGTGCCCAGCCAATCGGCGTGGTCGATGTCCACCGTGGTGATCACCGAGACATCGGCATCGATCAGGTTCACCGCGTCCAGGCGCCCGCCCAGGCCGACTTCCAGCACGGCCAGATCCAGCTGCGCCTGCGCGAACACCCACAGCGCGCACAGGGTGCCGTATTCGAAATAGGTCAGCGGGGTATCGCCGCGGGCATCCTCGACCGCGTTGAAACCCGCCACCAGGGTGGCATCGTCAACGTCGGCGCCATCGATGCGCACGCGCTCGTTGTAGGCCAGCAGGTGCGGCGAGGTGTAGGCCCCCACCTTCCAGCCGGCGGCTCGGGCGATGGATTCGATGAAGGCCACGGTCGAGCCCTTGCCGTTGGTCCCGCCGACCACGATGCTCCGCTTGCCTGGCTGCCCCAACTGCATGCGTGCGGCGACCTCGCGCACGCGCTCCAGCCCCATCGCGATGGACTGCGGGTGCTGCTGTTCGATATGGGTGAGCCACTGGCCAAGCTTGGCGGGACGTGCGGAAGACATGCGGGACGTTCTCGGATCATGGGCCGGCGCGACGGCCGGCAGCGCGTTGCGCGCGGGAAAGGCGTCCATGATACAGCGGGCCTTTCCGATGCCCCCCATCCCGCCGTGCGGACCACGTTCGGCACGGGTATGGCCGATGACACCCCAGGCACCCCTCCCCCGCCCTCCCCTTGCCCGCGGCAAAGGGAGGGGGCAGAGCAGCAGTGCCGGGCTGGGTCAGGGTGACGTGGCTTTACAGCGCGCGGTGCTTGGCCTCGCCGAAGAACGGGGTGTGATGCGCGCAATCATTCAGGCGCACCACTTCCAGATGCTCCACGTCCGGACCTTCCAGCAGATTCAACGTGGTCGGGGCCTGGCGGAAGGTCCACAGCTTGGCGATCGGCAGGCCCAACACCTTGCACAGGATCACCCGGTTGACCGCGTCATGGGCAACGACCAGCAACGTGTCGTCCTCGCCCAGGCCTTCGGCGGCCTTGGCCAGGCCGCGCCAGCTGCGGTCCAGCACCTGGCGCAGCGATTCGCCGCCCGGCATCAGCACGGTATCCGGCTCCTCGCGCCAGGCGCGCAGGCGGGCCGGATCCTTGTCGTGGATCTCGCTGGCGAGCAGGCCTTCCCACTCGCCATGGGCGATTTCCTGCAGGTCCGGCTCGGTCAGCAACATCTCCGCGCGGGCGCTGCCCAGCGCGGCCTTGGCCGTGCTCTGCGCGCGGCTCAGCGGCGAGGCGACGGCGCGGGTGATCTGCACATCCGCCAGGCGCTCGCCCAAGGCCTTGGCCTGGGCCTGGCCCACCGGCGAAAGGGGAATGTCGATCTGGCCCTGGTAGCGGCCTTCGGCGTTCCACGGCGTTTCGCCGTGACGGGCAAGCAGGATGCGCATGCAGCAAGTTCCATTCTTGGGTGTGGGGCCCGCCCGGTGCTGGCAGCGGGAGGCGCATCATAGCCCGAGCAGACGGTGACGCCGCCCACGGTTTCCTTCGATACGGATCCCCCGCGGCGCCCGGATCCGGCGCATCACCGCAACAGACCACAACATGCGTGACACAGTCGCGCGCCTGTTCCTCGCGTACGATAACGGCTCCCTATCGGTGCCACGGTGTCGCATGAGGGCCAGCACCCTCCACGCCCCCGACGCGGCATGAGCAGCCCTTCCCCACCTTCGACTCCCGTCCCCGCTGAATTCCGCAACGAACGCCGCGATCGCTGGTTCGCGGCGCTGATCAGCCTGCAACTGCACCTGCTGATGCTGGTGCTCCTGCTGCACTCCAATCCGCCGGTGGTTTCCTCGCCGCAAGGCGCTTCCGGCGGTGGCGGGCGGGTCAAGGTCGATTTCGTCGGTGAAGCACCGCCGTCGCCGCGACCGGCCCAGAAACCGCCGCAGCCCAAGCCCAGCACCACCCCGCGCGCGCAGCCCAAGCCGCTGGCCCAGCGCCGCAGCGAGGACCGCAAACCGGTGCCCGAGGCCCGTTACATCGAGCCGCCCAGCGCTCCCGAATCGGACAATACGCAGGCACCGGTGCAGGCGCAGGCTCAGGCCACCCCGGCGACGCCGGAAGCCCCCTCCGACAGCGTGCAACGCCGTCCGCAGACCTGGACCGGGCGCCCCCCCGGCTGGGTGGAGAAGCCCACCGTCCCGGAAGACGGGGTTTCCAGCGGCATGGGCAACCGCACCGGCAACCGCGTCGACCGCAGCGGCGGCGAGCCCTCCATGGAAGTGGGCGGCTACCAGATCATCTACGACCTGATCAGCGACACCAAGCTGCGCACATGGATGGAACAAGGCAAGACGGAACTCTCCATCCCGCTGCCCGGCACCACCTACCTGATGGTCTGCCCGGCCGAAGTCGCCCTGCGCCGCGGCTCCAGCAAGTGCCGCATGGTGCCGGCCGGCTCACCCGAGCTGAAGGACATCGGCGACGCACGCGACTTCGTCATCGTGATGTACGTCTACCGCTACGGTGAACTGCTGTGGCGTGGCCCCGGGCCGTATCGCTGAGGCAGGTGACGGCGGCCGGAGCCCTGCCGCCCCACACGCAGAAGGCCCGGGCAGTCTCCCGCCCGGGCCTCCATTCAAGCGAACCGCCGCGCGCTTACTTCGACGCTTCGTCCATTTCCTTCAGCAGCTGCGGCGCCGGCGCCACTTCCTGCATGATCCAGCGCATGTAGCGCTCGTCCACCGAGATCATGCGGGTCATCACCGGGTCGAACACCCAGTTGCTGGCGACCGATTCCCAGATGCCGTCGAAGGCCAGGCCGACCAAGCGACCGTGCGCGTCGAGCACCGGCGAGCCGGAGTTGCCGCCGGTGATGTCCAGGTCGGACAGGAAGTTCACCGGCACGCTGCCCAGGCGGGCATCCTCGAAGCCGCCGTAACGCTTGGCCTTGACCGCATCGATCAGTGCCTTCGGCGAATCGAACGGATCGGCACCGGTTTCCTTGGCGACCACGCCTTCGACATTGGTGAAGGACGGCTGCACCTTGCCATCCAGGCCGGTGTAACCCTTCACGTTGCCGAAGGTGATGCGCAGCGACAGGTTGGCATCCGGGTAGACGAATTCGCCCTGGCTCTTCTTGTAGTCGGCGATCGCCTGCAGGAACAGCGGACGCGCCACCAGCTCCTCACCGGTACGCACCTTGCGCTGGTGCTCGATCTCCAGCAGCGCCGGCATCACCGCCACCGCGTACTGGATGGCCGGGTCGGTGCTGGCCTCGAAGGCGGCCTTGTCGGCGTTGAGCCACTTCAGGCGTTCGTCCAGGTTGCCCAGCTTGGAGCCGTCCAGGCGCGCGACGGTCGCGTTGACCGCAGCGGCGTCGGTGCCACCGATCCACGTATCGAATGCGGCCAGGTGCTGGTTGGCCGGCAACTGCGCGTACTGCTGCAGCCAGTACTGCTGGAACTGCCGGTCCATCGCCGCCACGTAGCGGCGGTCCATCTGCTTCAGGCCACCTTCGATGGCCGGCAGGTCACGCTCCTGGTAGCCCTCTTCGCGCTGCGCGTCCGGCTTGGCCTTCTCGATGGCCAGGCGGTACAGGCGCACGGCGGTGCCCAGCGTACCGGTGCGGTTGAGCATGGCCAGGTTGAGGTCACGGGCCTGGTTGGCGCGCGACTGCAGGCCCAGTGCCTGCAGCTGGGCGTAGGCATCGGCCGCCGGCTGGCCGGCGGCGCCGCGCCCGCGCAGCCATTCCAGCACCGCCGCTTCCTCGCGCTGCTTGTGCGCCAGCACGTTGTTGCGCTTGAAGCCGTCCAGCTGGCCGTCGTAGTTCTTGCTGGTGTTGTTCCAGCCGGCCATGCTGGCGGCGTACTTCACCGCGATGTCCGGGTTGTCCTTGCTGGCCGCCTCGACCATCGCGATCTGTTCCTTGTAGGCCTTGGCGATGCTTGGGTAGGTCCAGTTGGCGGTGTTCTCGAACTCGCTGACCAGCGCGTAGCGGTCGGTGCGGCCCGGGTAGCCGGCCACCATCACGAAGTCACCCTCGCCCAGCGGCTGGTTGGCCAGCTTCAGCCAATGCTTGGGCTGGTACGGCACGTTGTCGACGGCGAACGCGGCCGGCTTGCCGTCCTTGCCGACGTAGGCGCGGTAGAACGAGAAGTCACCGGTGTGGCGCGGCCACATCCAGTTGTCGATGTCGCCACCGAACTTGCCGACGCTGCCCGGGGGCGCATAGGCCAGGCGCACGTCCTTGATTTCCATGTTCTTGAACAGGCGGTAGGTGTTGCCGCCGGAGAAGCTGTACAGGGTGCAGCTGTAGGCGTCGTCGCTTTCGCACTCGGCGATCAGGCGCTTTTCCAGCGCTTCCAGCGCCTCGGTGCGCTTGAGCGGGTCGCGGCCGGCGCCGGCGATGGCAGCCTTGGCCTGCGCGGTGACGTCGGTGATGTCATCGAGCACGTAGATGCGGGCGTTCGGGCCGGCGCTCAGCTCGTCCTGCTGGGTCGGCGCGTTGAAGCCATCCTTGATCAGGTTCTTCTCGGCGGTCGAATTCAGCTGGATCGAGCCGTAGGCGCAGTGGTGGTTGGTGACCACCAGGCCCTGCGGCGAGACGAAGCTGGCGGTGCAGCCACCCAGCGCGACCACCGCGCCCATCGGGTCGCCGGTCAGGTTGGCCAGCTGTTCCGGGTCCAGCTTCAGGCCGGCCTGCTTGAGCGGGCCGGCGATCTCCGGCAACTGCTGCGGCACCCACATGCCTTCAGCGGCCTGGGCGGCCTGGGCCATGCCCAGCCCGGCGACGATGGAAAACGCAAGCAAATTCACGCGCATGAGGCAGTTCCGAAAGGTTGGAACGGCCGATTGTAACGATTGGAACCGCCAGCTTCCCCTGCCATCGGTCAGTACGGGGCGGTTACGGCGTCGGGCATATAATCGCGGCTCTTTTTCACACTGCGGTTTTCCTGCAATGGCACAGACGATGAAGGCGCTGGTGAAGCGCGAAGCGACCAAGGGCATCTGGATGGAAGAGGTGCCGGTGCCCACGCCCGGCCCGAACGAAGTGCTGATCAAGCTGGAGAAGACCGCCATCTGCGGCACCGACCTGCACATCTACCTGTGGGACGAGTGGAGTCAGCGCACCATCAAGCCGGGCCTGACCATCGGCCACGAGTTCGTCGGCCGCATTGCCGAAATCGGCCCGGGCGTGACCGGCTACGAGATCGGCCAGCGCGTCTCGGCCGAGGGCCACATCGTCTGCGGCCACTGCCGCAACTGCCGTGGCGGCCGCCCGCACCTGTGCCCGAACACCGTCGGCATCGGCGTCAATGTCAACGGCGCCTTCGCCGAATACATGGTGATGCCGGCCAGCAACCTGTGGCCGATCCCGGACCAGATCCCGTCCGAGCTGGCCGCCTTCTTCGACCCGTACGGCAACGCCGCGCACTGCGCGCTGGAATTCGACGTGATCGGCGAGGACGTGCTGATCACCGGTGCCGGCCCGATCGGCATCATCGCCGCCGGCATCTGCAAGCATATCGGCGCGCGCAACGTGGTGGTCACCGACGTCAATGATTTCCGCCTGAAGCTGGCCGCCGACATGGGCGCCACCCGCGTGGTCAACGTCGCCAACCAGTCGCTCAAGGACGTGATGAAGGAACTGCACATGGAGGGCTTCGACGTGGGCCTGGAAATGAGCGGCAACCCGCGCGCGTTCAACGACATGCTCGACTGCATGTACCACGGCGGCAAGATCGCCATGCTCGGCATCATGCCCAAGGGCGCCGGCTGCGACTGGGACAAGATCATCTTCAAGGGCCTGACCGTGCAGGGCATCTACGGCCGCAAGATGTACGAGACCTGGTACAAGATGACCCAGCTGGTGCTGTCCGGCTTCCCGCTCGGCAAGGTGATGACCCACCAGCTGCCGGTGGACCGCTTCCAGGAAGGTTTCGACCTGATGGAACAGGGCAAGGCCGGCAAGGTCGTGCTGAGCTGGAACTGATCGCCAGCGCGATGCACACGAAAGGCGCCGCAAGGCGCCTTTCGTTTTGGCAGTAACGGTCTTGGCCGCGAAGCCGATGCCCCTCCCGATCGCTGCCATGCCCATCAGGCCAGTGATGCGTGCTTCGCGGCCAGGGCCACTCCTGCCGCACCCATGAAAAAGGCGCCTTGCGGCGCCCTTTTCATTCACGGCCCGAGGTGGATCAGGGCACGTCGACGGCGATGGTGAACACCACGCCCGGCTTGTAGGTATCCGACTCGCGGCGCAGCGCCGGCGCGTCCGAACCGAAGGTGTCGTAATAGCCCAGGGTGGCGGTGGCCGGGCCAAAGCCCTTGGAGACCGACACCGAACCATCGTAGTAGTCCGAGCGGCGCGGCCATTCGTTTTCCTTGGCCTTGATGGTGGTGTAGCCCACCGAGGCGCCGACCGAGAAGCCGGTATCGCCAATGTCATAGCTGGCTTCCACGGCGCTGTAGGTCTGCTTGGCGTCGCTGTTGCTGTAGTCGTCGGCATAGCCGAGCAGGCCGCTGACGGTCACCGGGCCGTTCCAGGTCACCTTGGCCAGGTATTCGTTGTAGTCGATGTTGCCGTAGCCGGAAGACGAACCGACGTAGGTGTAGCGGTTCACGCCCAGGTCCAGGTTCCAGCTGTCGGACAGGTCCTTGTTCCAGCCGACGGTGTAGTCGACTTCGAAGTTCGGGCCGCCTTCGCCGAAATCGACGTTGGAGCCCCACACGCCGGCATACAGGCCGAACGGAGCGGTGTAGGTGGCACCGGCCTGGAAGGCAGCGCTGTTGTCGCTCTGCGACACGCCACGGAACACGTAGTCGGTGGTCACGCCGTAGGTAAGGCTGAACGGGGAGCTCGACTCCTCGCTCTCCTGGGCGCAGACGGCGAACGGAACGGACAACAGGGCGGCGCAGGCTACGGCGACAAGGCGCTTGCTGTGCATCATGCGGATCTCCAGGCAGTGGGGGGGCGTCGGCCGGCGGCAGCGCCGGTTCACGAATTTTTAACCACAATAATATTGCGATGCAACATCCACCGCCCCCACGCACACGCCCCTGCCCTGTTCAGCCGCCTTCGGCGGCGAACACACCGTAGCGGCGCGCCGCCAACCGGATGGCCTGCCCGGAGGCATAGGCCGGACTGCCGGGCGGCAGTTCGACCTCCACGTCCGCCGCGCTTCCCTGCAGTTGCGCCCGCAGCCGTTGCCGCGGCCCGCTGCGCTGCACCGAGCCGACCGTGGCGGGCCAGTCGCCCTCGGCGTCCACCACCAGATCCTCCGGCCGCACGAAGACCTCCAGCGCCTCGGCATCCGGCAGCGCCGCCGTCCGCGGCCACCGCGCGCCCGCCACCTCCAGCACCGGCCCCTGCAACCGCGCCGGCAAGCGGTTGGCCTCGCCGACGAAGCCATACACGAACGGCGACGCCGGCCGGTCGTAGACCTCGCCGGGCGTACCGACCTGCTCGATGCGGCCCCGGTTGAGGATCGCCACGCGGTCGGCCAGCTCCAGTGCTTCTTCCTGGTCGTGGGTGACGAACACGGTGGTCAGGCCGGTGCGATCATGGATCTCGCGCAGCCAACGGCGCAGGTCACGCCGTACCTGCGCGTCCAGCGCGCCGAACGGCTCATCGAGCAGCAGCACCCGTGGCTCGATGGCCAATGCGCGGGCCAGGGCCACGCGCTGGCGCTGGCCGCCGGACAGCTGCGCCGGATAGCGCCCGCCCAAGCCTTCCAGCTGCACCAGCGACAGCAGTTCCTCCACCCGCGCGTTGATGCGCGCCTTCGGCCAGCGCTCGGCACCGCGCCGCACCTCCAGCCCGAAGGCGATGTTGCCGCGCACGTCCAGGTGCTTGAACAGCGCGTAGTGCTGGAACACGAAGCCGGCCCGGCGTGCCTGCACGCTCAGGTTGGTGGCGTCCTCGCCATCGAACAGCAGCTGCCCCTGCTCGGGTTGCTCCAACCCGGCGATCGCGCGCAGCAGCGTGGTCTTGCCCGAGCCGGACGGGCCCAGCAGCGCCAGCAGCTCGCCGCTGCGGATGTCCAGGCTCACGCCATCCAGTGCCGGAAACGCACCGAAACGCTTGCCCAGGTGTTGGATGCGGATGTTCATCGTGACTCCTCAGTGGCGGTGCGCGGCGGACAGCGATTGGCCGTGGCGCCATTCCAGGTAAGACTTCAGCACCAACGTCAGCAACGCGGTGCCCGCCAGCAGCGAAGCGCAGGCAAATGCCGCGCTGTAGGCGTACTCGTTGTAGAGGATCTCCACGTGCAGCGGCAGCGTGTTGGTGCGCCCGCGGATGTGGCCGGACACCACCGACACCGCGCCGAACTCACCCATCGCCCGCGCGCTGCACAACAGCACGCCGTACAGCAGGCCCCAGCGGATGTTGGGCAGGGTCACCTTCCAGAACATCTGCCAGGCGTTGGCGCCGAGCGTCAACGCGGCCAGTTCCTCGTCGCTGCCCTGCTGCTCCATCAGCGGCATCAGTTCGCGGGCGATGAACGGGAAGGTCACGAACACCGTGGCCAGCACGATGCCGGGGATGGCGAACACGATGCGTGGCAGCTGCAACAGCGTGTCGCCCAGCACCGGCAGGTGCAGTCGCAGGCCGTCCTCGATCAACGGCCAGAACCAGCCATCGCGCCCGAACAGCAGGATGAACACCAGCCCCGCCACCACCGGCGACACCGAGAACGGCAGGTCGATCAACGTCACCAGCCACCGCTTGCCCGGGAAGCTGTGCTTGCTGACCACCCACGCCGCCGCCACGCCGAACACGAGGTTCAACGGCACCACGATCGCGGTGACCAGCAAGGTCAGCTTCACCGCGGACAAGGCATCAGGCTCACTGATCGCTACCCAGAAGGCCTGCACGCCGCCGCGCAGCGCTTCGACGAACACCAGCAGCAGCGGCAACAACAGGAACGACAGCAGGAACCCCAGCGCACCGAGGATCAACAGCACCTGCACCCCGCGCGGCTCGCTGGTCACCTGCTGCCGCGCACGCACCTTTTCACCCTGCTCCACCTGCACCGGCAACTCCAGGACCTGTTCGTTCATCGCGTGCCCCGCCGTTGCAGCCAGGCCTGCAGGCTGTTGACCAGCAACAGCACCACGAAGGACAGCAACAGCATCGCCCCGGCAATCGCGGTGGCGCCGGCGTAATCAAACTCTTCCAGGCGGATGGTGATCAGCAGCGGCGCGATCTCGGTACGGTTGGGCAGGTTGCCGGCGATGAAGATCACCGAGCCGTACTCGCCCACGCCGCGTGCGAAGGCCAGCGCGAACCCGGTCAGCATCGCCGGCCACAATGTCGGCACCACCACCCGCGTGATGGTCTGCAGGCGCGAGGCACCCAAGGTCGCCGACGCCTCTTCCAGCTCGCGCTCGGCCTCGGCCAGCACCGGCTGCACGATCCGCACCACGAACGGCAGGCCGACGAACACCAGAGCCACGACGATGCCCAGCGGCGTGTAGGCGACCTTCAGGCCCAGCGGTTCCAGCCATTGGCCCACCCAGCCCTGGCCGCCGTACAAGGCGGTCAGAGCGATGCCGGCCACCGCGGTCGGCAATGCGAAAGGCAGGTCGATCATCGCGTCGAACACGCGCCGGCCCGGGAACGAATAGCGCACGAACACCCACGCCACCCATGTCCCCATCACCGTGTTGAACGCAGCGGCGGCAAAGGCCGTGCCGAAGCTCAGGCGCAGCGCGGCCAGCACGCGTGGCTCGGTCCAGATCTGCCAGATCCCGGCCAGCCCCAGTCCGGAGGCCTTGAGGAACACGCCGGCCAACGGGATCAGCACGATCAGGCCCAGCCAGAACAGCGTCACGCCCATCCCAAGGCCAAAGCCGGGCAGGACCCGGCGTGGGCGCCGCACGCGCGGCGGCAGTGCTTCAGCGCTTGCGGCCACCGCTTACTTGCTCGCCTGGATCTGGTCGAACAGGCCACCGTCGGCGAAGTGCTCGGCCTGTGCCCGTTCCCAGGAGCCGAACGCCTGGCGGATGGTGACCAGCTGCACCTGCGGGAAGCGCGCGATGTCGGCCGGCGCGGCGTACTGCGGGTTGCGCGGCCGGTAGTAATGGCGGGCGGCGATGCGCTGCCCTTCCGGCGAGTACAGGTACTGCAGGTAGGCCTGCGCCACCTCGCGGGTGCCATGGCGGTCGACGTTGCGGTCCACCAGCGCCACCGACGGTTCGGCCAGGATCGACTGGCGCGGCACCACGATCTCGAACTTGTCCGGGCCCAGTTCTTCCTGCGCCAGGAAGGCCTCGTTCTCCCAGGCCAGCAGCACGTCGCCGATGCCGCGCTGCACGAACGTGGTGGTCGCGCCGCGCGCGCCGGTATCGAGCACCGGCACGTTGCGGAACAACGCGCGCATGTAGTTCAGCACCTTGTCGCGGTCGCCCTTGAAGATATGGTCGGCATAGGCCCACGCGGCCAGGTAGTTCCAGCGCGCGCCGCCGGAGGTCTTCGGGTTCGGCGTCACCACCGACACGCCGCTGCGCAGCAGGTCCGGCCAATCGCGGATGCCCTTCGGATTGCCCTTGCGCACCAGGAACACGATCGTGGAGGTGTACGGCGCGCTGTTGTCCGGCAGCCGGCTTTCCCAGTTCGCCGGCAGCAACTTGGCCTTTTCGGCGATCGCATCGACGTCATAGGCCAGGGCCAGCGTCACCACGTCGGCCTCGATGCCATCGATCACCGCACGCGCCTGCTTGCCCGAGCCGCCATGTGAGGTTTCGATGCTGACGGTGTCGCCCTTGGTTTCCTTCCAGTGCTTGGCGAAGGCGGCGTTGAAATCACGGTACAGCTCGCGGGTGGGGTCGTAGGAAACGTTGAGCAACTGCACGTCACGCGCGACGGCGGTGCCGGCTCCGAGGGTCAACAGCAGGGCCAGCGTGGCCACGCCGATGCGGGGGAGGAAGGAATGCTTCACGAAGGCTCTCCGTCAGAAGGAAACTTGCAGGCGCGAGAAAACGGCTTTCTCATCCGGCAGCCGTGCGGCGCCGGCAGTGGCATCGAAGCGGCTCTGCAGGTAGTTGGTGGCCAGCTTGAGGTTCGGCGTCAGGTACCAGTTCGCCCCCACCGTCCACGCGCGGATGTGCGAGGCCGAGGTAGCCGGATCGGCGTAGAACGGGAATGCCGCCTCGTCGATCTCCAGTTCGCCATAGCGCGCGGTGAGCTCGAACGCACCCAGTCCGCCGTTGACGCCAAACGGGCGCGACGGTGTCACTCCGCGGTAGCTGGCGTCCTCGCCGCTCAGCACGTAGCTGGCCGTGGCCTGCCAGGCGCGGTGTTCCAACGCCATGCGCCGTGCATCCCGCGCCACTTCCTGCCGCGAGACGATGTACTCGGCCTGCAGGCCGAAGCCATTGCGGTAGAACCACCCCTGCGGCGACCAGCGCAGCGTGTCGCCGTCGGCGATCACCGCGCTGCGGTAGTTGAAGAACGTCGCCTGGCCGGGCGAGCGGTAGCGCGGCAGGAAGTTGTTGCCACTGCCATGCTTCTGCCCGGCGCTGGCCCCCAGGCCGAAGCCCAGTCCTGACCACGTGCTGTCCGTGCCCTTGAGCGGCTCGAAGAACACGCGGCCGGCATACTCGAAATCATCGTCCGGGTTGCTGGTCACCGCATCACGGCCATCGACCGTGCCGTTGAACACGCCCACCGCGTAACTGAAGCGGCCCTTGCCCAGCTCACCCTGCAGCTGCACGCCCAGGTCACGGTTGGGCGCCAGCTCGCTGACCAGCGCCCGCTCGACGTCCACCAACGCGGCCGACGACTGCAGGCGTTCCAGCCCGACCGGTGAGGTGAACTTGCCCACCCGCAACGTGTAGGCCGGATCGAACCGCAGATCCGCATAGGCATCCACGATGGTGGCGCTGTCTCCGGCGAACTCCGGGGTGAAGCGATAAGCCACCAGCTTGCCCAGCGAACCTTCCAAGGTCGGTCGTGCGGTGCGCAGCAGGAAGGTGTCGTTCTGGCGGCTGTCACCGACGAACACGCGGGCATCACCCTGCAACAGGCCGCGCAGCTTCAGCTCGTAGTTGCCGTCGCCGGACTTGAACGACGCCCCCTTCTGATCAACGGTGATCTTGGGCGCCGCCGTGGCTGCGGCCACGCGCTCCTCTTCCTGCAGCTCCAGACGGCGCTCGATGATGCGCAGACGCTGGTCCAGATCGGCCAGACCGGCACCTTCGGCCGGCGTGTCGTCGGACACCCCGGCCAGACGCTCCAGACGCTCCAGACGCTGCTGCAGCTGCTCGACCGTCAACTGCTGCGCCTGTGCCGATGACCAGGCCCCACACACCGCCAGGGCCAGGCTGAGGGACAACAGCTTCCTGGTCGGCAGCGTGAACAGGGGGCGTGGCGCGGTCATCGACGGCTCCTGGCGGGCATTGGGCAGGCTGCTGATGCTGCGGGCGCACACGTCCGGGGAGAAATGACTTCCGGCGCGGCGCTTATAGCCATCGCGCATGACGCCCGCCGCGCTCACCCCCGTGCCAGTAAAATCGGCGTTCCTTTCCGCCGCAAGACCCTGCCATGACCGCAACCGCGAACACTTCCCCGCTCACCCGGCACTACGCCGAGGAACTGGACACCATCCGCGCGCAGGGGCTGTTCAAGTCCGAACGCATCATCACCAGCCCGCAGTCGGCCGAAATCACCCTGGACGACGGCCGCAGCGTGTTGAACTTCTGCGCCAACAACTACCTGGGCCTGGCCGACCACCCGGACCTGATCCAGGCGGCCAAGGATGCGCTGGACACGCACGGCTTCGGCATGGCCTCGGTGCGCTTCATCTGCGGCACCCAGGACCTGCACAAGCAGCTGGAGAAGCAGATCGCCGAGTTCTTCGGCAAGGACGACACCATCCTCTACGCCGCCTGCTTCGACGCCAACGGCGGCCTGTTCGAACCGCTGCTGGGCGAGAACGACGCGATCATCTCCGACGCGCTCAACCACGCCTCGATCATCGACGGCGTGCGCCTGTGCAAGGCCAAGCGCTTCCGCTACGCCAACTGCGACATGGCCGACCTGGAAGCCCAGCTGCAGGCCGCCGACGCTGCGGGTTGCAAGACCAAGCTGATCACCACCGACGGCGTGTTCTCGATGGACGGCTTCATCGCGCCGCTGGACGAAATCACCGCGCTGGCCAGGAAGTACAACGCGCTGGTGCACATCGACGAATGCCACGCCACCGGCTTCCTCGGCGACACCGGCCGTGGCTCGGCCGAGGTGAAGGGCGTGCTCGACAAGATCGACATCATCACCGGCACCCTCGGCAAGGCCATGGGCGGTGCATTGGGTGGCTTCACCTGCGCCAGCGCCGAAGTGGTCGAACTGCTGCGCCAGCGCTCGCGTCCGTACCTGTTCTCCAACTCGCTGCCACCGCACGTGGTGGCCGCCGGCATCAAGGCCTTCCAGATGCTGGCCGCCGCCGACGACCTGCGTGCCACCCTGCGCGAGAACACCGCGTATTTCCGCGAAAGGATGACCGCCGCCGGTTTCGACGTGAAGCCGGGCGTGCATCCGATCAGCCCGGTGATGCTGTACGACGCGCCGCTGGCGCAGAAGTTCGCGCAGCGCCTGCTGGAAGAAGGCATCTACGCGATCGGCTTCTTCTTCCCGGTGGTGCCGAAGGGCCAGGCGCGCATCCGCACCCAGATCAGCGCCGCGCACAGCCGTGCCCACCTGGATCGCGCGATCGATGCCTTCACCCGCATCGGCAAGGAACTGGGCGTGATCAAGGGTTGATCCAGCCCCACCGCGACAAACGAAAACAGGCGCCCCAGGGCGCCTGTTTTTTTTCTGCTGGCGCGGCGCCGGGTTCCGCTGGAGCCTTGCCGATTTGCCCGGGCATCGCCTGCCAGGCCTGGCCCATCACACCAGGCCCTCACCTGCATCAGTTCTTGGCCGCCGCGTCCGCCGCTGGCGCGCCCTTGGCCACACGGATGCCGTTGGCCTTCATCCAGGCGTCGAACTGGTCGGCGCTCATCCTGTTCTCACCCTGCTGCATCAGGAACCGGTAATTGCCCAAGGCATCTTTCTCGGCGGTCGGTTCCTGCACGGTCACCGTGATCGGCTTTTCCTCGACCTGTGCCACCGGCTTGCCCGACGACGCGCAACCCACCATCGCCGCCAACGAACCCATCAACACCGACACTCCGGATACGCGGATAAGAGCTTGCATGACCATCACCTCTGGAAAACCGAGGGCCAGTCTAATCCATCACTGCAACAAATCCAGCTATTTCACTGAATTTTATGGAATAAATCAGTCGCCAGACGCGCGTAGCGCATTCAGCTCCGCGGCATCCAGTTCCCGCCACTGCCCCTTGCCCAGCGTCCCCAGCTGCACCGGGCCGATCGCCACCCGCATCAACCGCAGCACGTCGAAGCCCAGCACCTTGAGCAGCCGGCGGATATGCCGGTTGCGGCCTTCGTCGAGCACCACTTCCAGCCAGGCGTTGCGTCCGCCCTGCTGCAGCACCTGCACCGAATGCGCGGCAAGGTGTTCACCGGCATCGTCGATCCCTTCGTGCATGCGTGCCAGCTGCGCCGCATCCGGCACGCCGTCGATCTGCACGCGATAGGTCTTCAACGGCCCCGTCGCCGGATCGGTCAGGCGCGCGGCCCACTCCGGGTCATTGCTGAAGAACAGCAGCCCTTCGCTGGCCTTGTCCAAGCGCCCGACCGGCGCCAACCACGGCAAGCCCGCCCCGTCGAAGCACTGGTAGACCGTCTGCCTGCCCTGCTCGTCCTGCACCGTGGTCACCAGGCCGCGCGGCTTGTTCAGGGCGATGTAGAGGCGCCTTTCCGCCACCAGCGGCTGGCCATCGAGCAGCACCACGTGGCGTCCGGCAACCACGGGGAACTCCGGGTCGCGCACCAGGCGCCCATCCACACTGACCCGCCCCTCCAGCACGCGCCGGGCCGCTTCGCTGCGCGAGCACACCCCGGCCTTGGACAGCACCCGCGCCAGTCCGTGCCGCACCTCCGTCGCCGCGGCGCCCTTGGCCGAATGCAAACGCCCGCCTGGCTTGGCCGGGCGGGCGTTCGGGGAAGACGTGGGCTTGCGCGGACGCATCAGCAGCGGCGCACGGCGCCTTCGTCCTTACTTGGTTTCGGTGGCCGGCTGCGCTGCCGGTGCCGCCTCGGCGGTGGTGGCCGCATCCGGGGCCGGGCGCGCCTTGACCACGCGCACGCCGCGCGCCTTCATCCAGGCATCGAACTCCTCGGCGGTCATGCGCTTGCCGTTCTGGCTCATGTCAAAGCGCCACGGCGTGTTGTCGAACTCGGTCTGCGGCTTGTAGGCGGCCGGGTCATTGGCATTGATCGCCGGGCGGGCCGGGATCGCGCTGGCGACGTTGTTGCAGCTTTCCACGCGCAGGCGCATCAGCACGCGGTCCAGCGACTGCTCCTCGCCACCGGCCGAACTCAGCACGCCGGACGGCATGCCCAGCTGGCCCGGGCGCACGTAAAGCTCCGAGGCAACCGGGGCGATCACCGTGGCCGGCAGCGGAGCAGGCTGCATCGACGGCGCCGAGCAATCCACTGCTGCGTGGGCGGCCGGCACAGCGGCCAGCACGACGAGACCAGCCAGGGCGATACGCAGCATCAGCAATTCCATTAGCGAAGAGAACGCGGCGAGTGTAGGCAGCCCCCGCATCGCTTTCAACCGCTACGTGCAGCTGTCTGCGGCTGACTGCGATCCACGTCATGCCATGCACGGTGCCGGCGCAAAAAAAACAAGGCCCGGCTTTCGCCGGGCCTTGCATTGCATCAAGTGAAGCGTCCGATCAGTTCTGGACGTTCAGCTCGGTGCGGCGGTTCTTGGCGCGACCTTCCGGGTTGTCCGAACCATCAGCATTGGTGTTCGGAGCAATCGGACGGCTCTCGCCGTAGCCGATCGGGCCCTGCAGACGCGAAGCCGACACACCGTTGGTGGTCAGGTAGTCGTACACGGCCTTGGCGCGGCGCTCGGACAGCTTCTGGTTGTAAGCGTCGGTACCCTTCGAGTCGGTGTGACCGGCAACTTCAACGCGCAGATCCGGGTAACGCTTCAGGATCTCGGTGGCCTCGCTCAGGATCGCAACAGCGTCCGGACGCAGGGTGGCCTTGTCGAAGTCGAAGTTCACGCCCTTCAGGTCGATGGAGACCGGCACCGGGCAACCGTCCGGACCGATGGTCTGACCCGGCTGCGAGTTCGGGCACTTGTCGTCGCAGTTGTTGACGCCGTCACCGTCGTCATCCAGGTCAGCGCAGCTCGGGGCGACCGGAGCCGGGGCCGGAGCAACAGCGGCAACCGGGGCCGGGCCCAGCGGGATCACGACGCCGACCGAAGCCAGCACGTCGCCGAACCAATCCTGGTCGTCGCCAGCCAGCGACGGAGCGATGCTCTTGTCGTCGAAGTCAGCGCGGTAGGCCAGTTCGGCACGAACGGCAACACGCTTTTCGAAGGTGGTCTGCAGACCGACGCCGACCTTGGCGGCCAGGTTGCCGTCCTTGCGGTCCAGCAGGTTGCCGGCCTGGGTCAGGTACTCTTCTTCAGACTTCTGGTAGCCCAGGCCTGCCAGCAGGTACGGGTTCCAGCCACGGCCTTCCTGGATGAAGTGGCGACGCAGGTCCAGCGAAATGCCGTACTGCGACCAGTTCTTGTTCTGGTTTTCGTCGAAGTTCGGGTTCTGGTAGTTCAGCTCACCGTCCAGCGACCAGTTCGGGCTGATGAACTTACCCAGGCCCAGCGTGGCGAACGGGGCGTCGTTGGTGCCGCGATCGCCGTCCTGGAAGTTGAAGCCGGCCGAACCGGTCAGGTACCAGCGGTCGTCGAATTCCTGGGCCGAAGCGGCCTGGGCGAAAGCCAGACCACCGAGCAGTGCGGCGGTAAGGATCTTCTTGTTCATGAAATACAGCTCCTTGTTTCGGGGGTATGAAACCGGTAGAGGCATGGTCCAGCACAGCGATATCGTTCGTCGCGTTCAGAGACGGCCGTTTCCGCACGCCATCGCGGTGCACATTATGCGCTGGGCCGTGAAGGCGATGTTAACGGTCATATAACAAATTGCGCGACCACCAGACCTCTACGTGTCCGGCTGAGCGCACCGTATACAGCTTCATCAACCCGTGCAAGAGCCTGACACAGCAGGGTTTCCCGGCTTTTTGCTGCAATGCGGTCAATTTCGTCCGTTAAGCCCGTGAAAATACTGGGATGCCGTCGCAGTTACCGCCAGCTGAACCGTTTGCTGAGTATGATCCGGCGATCCCCCCTGCAACGGAACTTTCCCGCATGAAAGCGATCGGCCTGACCCGTTACCTGCCCATCGAAGATCCCGATTCGCTGCAGGACCTGTCCGTGGACCCGCCTGCCAGCCCGCAGGGACATGACATCCTGGTCCAGGTACAGGCGGTATCGGTCAATCCGGTGGATACCAAGCTGCGCGCGCCCAAGGCCGGTGAGGAAAGCCCGGCCCGCATCCTGGGCTTCGACGCCGCCGGCACGGTGGTGGCGGTCGGCCCGGAGGTCACCGCGTTCGAGGTCGGCGACGAGGTGTACTACGCCGGTGACGTGACCCGCCCCGGCTGCGACGCGCAACTGCAGCTGGTGGACGAACGCCTGGTCGGGCGCAAACCCACCACGCTGGACTTCGCCGAAGCCGCCGCGCTGCCGCTGACCACCCTGACCGCCTGGGAGCTGCTGTTCCAGCGCATGCCGTTCCAGCTGGATGGCCGCCGCAATGCCGGCAGGACCCTGCTGGTGATCGCCGGTGCCGGCGGCGTCGGCTCGATCGCGATCCAGCTGGGCCGGCATGCCGGCTTCACCGTGGTGGCGACCGCCTCGCGCGAGGCCAGCGTGCAGTGGTGCCGGCTGATGGGGGCCGAACACGTCATCGACCATCGCCAGCCGCTGGCCCCGCAACTGCAGGCACTGGGCATCACCCAGGTGGACGCGGCACTGAACCTGGCCGACACCGACCTGTACTGGCAGCAGCTCGGCGAGCTGCTGGCGCCGCAGGGTCATGTCGGCCTGATCGTCGAGCCGTCCGGCGCGTTGCGCATCGGCGACCCCTACAAGGCCAAGTGCATCGGCATCCACTGGGAAATGATGTTCGCCCGTGCCCGCTTCCGCACCGCCGACATGATCGAGCAGCACCGCATCCTGACCCGCGCTGCCAGCCTGATCGATGCCGGCGAGCTGCGCACCACGCTGACCGGGCGGCTCGGCAGCATCAACGCCCGGAACCTGCGCCAGGCGCACCAGCAGCTCGAGTCCGGCCGCACCATCGGCAAACTGGCGCTGGAAGGCTGGGACTGACCCCGCCGCGTTGCAGCCTGCCAGGCGGCGTCGCCGGACGATGCCGCCTCCCCTCCTGCAGGGCCGTCGCACGCGCGGCGGCCCGCCACTGGTCGACGTCCATGCCCCGCCTGTTCTTTCCCCGCCTGCTGCAACTGCTGCTCGGGCTGTTCCTGTTCGGCATCGCCTCTGCACTGATGATCCTTGCCAGCATCGGCATCGCCCCGTGGGACGTGCTCAGCCAGGGCGTTTCCCTGCGCAGCGGGCTGTCGTTCGGCTGGGTCACCAACCTGATCGGCGTGGCGGTGCTGCTGATGTGGCTGCCGCTGCGCCAACGCCCCGGGCTGGGCACGGTACTCAACGTGCTGCTGATCGGCCCCAGCGCGCAGCTCGGCCTGAACCTGCTGCCGCCGGCCAGTGGCCTGGTCTGGCAGGTCCTGCTGTTCGCCGCCGGCCTGCTGCTGATGGCGCTGGCCACCGGCCTCTACATCGGCGCCCGATTCGGTCCGGGCCCGCGCGACGGCCTGATGACCGGGTTGCATGCACGTACCGGCTGGCCGATCTGGAAAGTGCGCACCCTGATCGAAGCCAGCGCGCTGCTGCTGGGGTGGTGGCTGGGCGGCAACGTCGGCTGGGGCACGCTGGCCTTCGCCGTGTTCATCGGCCCCCTGTGCGGGCTGACCCTGCCGCTGTTCGATCGCCAGCGCACGCTGTCCCCTGCCGCGGACGGCCGCCGGGCCTGAGCCCGTTCGCGCGGCATTGCCCAAGGCAACACACCGGACCTCAGCGCCGCTTCTGCAGCACCTGGTCGCGGATGTACCAATCGCGCAATGCCACCCCGGCGGCGACGCGGCGTACGCGGGCCGCGGTCGCCGCGTCCGGTGCGACGCCTTCGACGGCCAGGTGACGGGCGTCCTTCCACGCATGCAACTGGGGGGTGGCGAGCGGCCACAGCACGCCCTGCGGGGTGTACAGGCGATCGAACTGGGCCAGTGCATCGCCGCCATCCCCGGCGGCGCCCCACAGGTTGCGACCGGTGGCGAAGTACGACTGCCCCGGCAACGCCAGCGACACCACCGTCGGGATCAGGTCGGCATGCCCGGCGAAGGCGCGGGTATCGGGCACGCTGCCCGCGGGAGCGAAGGCCTGCGGCACCCGCAGCCAGGCGAACACGCGGTCCACGTCGACCTGCTCGGCCGGCAGGTCGTAGCGGTAATGGGTCCGCAGGTTGTGGTCGCCGGCCGCGGCGATGATGGTGCGCTCGCCGAGCGGGCTTTCCCGCAACGTCTGCAGGAACGCGCCGAACTCGTCGGCCTGGTACTGGTAGGTGGTCAGCATGCGCCGCAGCTCGGCGGTGTCGGGCAGCGCGCGCGGGCCCAGTGCCGCCGGATCCTGCGGCAGCGCGCGGTGCGCGGTGTCCAGTTGGAACGGCGGGTGGTTGCTGGTGGTCAGCACCACCAGGAACAGCCGCTCGCCATCGGCATCGGCCTTGGCCAGCAGCGCCTGGGCGAAACGGAACAGCCAGGCGTCATACAGGCCCCACTCGGTGCCATCGGCCTTGGGGAACTGCTGGCGGATGTCACGCGCGTCGTAGACGCGGTCGAAGCCCTGGCGGGTGAACGTGGTGCCGATCTCGCGCCAGTCGCTGCCACCGCCGTAGACGAAGGCGGTGCGGTAGCCGGCGCGCTTGAACGGCAACGCGGCGGAACTGTCGAAGGTGATGCGTGCGTTGCGGCCGACGGTCAGCGGCGTGATCGGCGACCCGAGCAGCAGGTTCTCCAGTTCCGGGTGGGTCCCGTTCTGGCCGGCGATGAAGTTGTCGAAACGGTAGCCATGGGCGAGCTCGCCACGCAGGCGTCCCAGCATGTCGTTGCCGGGGCCGTCGCTGTACAACAGGTCCTGGCCGAACGACTCCAGCAACCCGACCACCACGTGCGGCGAGCTGGACAGCGTGCGCGGCGTACCGGGCGCGGTCGGGAACAGCGCGGCCCGTACATGGCCCGGTTCACCGGAAGGCAGGCCCGCGGCGTGGGCCGCTTCCTGCAGGCTGGCGAAGCCGAGCCGGTGCACGCCGACCAGCGGGTCGGTGCCGACGTCGGTTTCCTTGGCGCGCACGCGTGCGGCGCGGTAGAGCGTCAGCGGCGCGTTGAGCACCAGCGCATTGACGAACGGGTCGGCCGAGACGGTGACGTCGCGACGCACCAGCGGGAAGGTTCCCACCGAACCGCGCGCCAGCAGCAGCAACAGCACGCACTGCACGACCAGCACGGTGGCCTTGCCCCAGCCACCGGACCCGGCTGGCCAGCGCAGGCCCAGCCATTGCCCCAGCCGCGGTACCAGCCAGCCCAGCGCGAGACCGGCAACCAGCAGGGCCAGCACGCCGGGGACGACCGGGTAGTCGTCCCAGACGGTCTGCAGGATCGCCCCGGTATCGTCCTCGAACATGCCGAAGACGATCGGGTCGAACCGCGTCTTGTAGAAGGCGTAGTAGAAGTGCTCGCAGATGGACAGCAGCGCGAACAGCAGCAGGATCGCGACCAGCAGCCATTGCGCGCAGCGCACCGCCTGCTCGCGCCGGCCCGACAGCCACAGCGGTGCGGCCAGCAGGGCCACCAGCAGCGCGGACACCGCGCCGGCCACCAGGTCATAGCGCATGCCCTGCCACAGCACCGGCCACAGCAGCTCGCTGCCCCGGCCCGCGCCGGCATAGGCCAGCCACATCGAGACCCGCGCCACCGCACCGAACATGGCAATCCCTGCCACCAGCAGCCACAAGCGCGGGAACAACCTCGCCCCTGCGGGCGAAGAAATCTGTGTATTCAAAATAGTGACGCCCCTGTCCTGCCAGCGCTGGAACCCGGCCGGCCGGCACGGATTGTAATCCGATGACAACAATCATTTGCTAGGCAGGGCGCCTTCCCCGCCGGCGGTTTCGGCGGGGCGCCAGGGCGAGGATTGAGAAAAGACGGCCTTGCCCCTCAGAATGGGGGTATTCCGTACGCAAGCGTATCCAAGATGACGCCAGCCACCGACACCGCCTATCCGCACCTGTTCGCACCGCTGGACCTGGGCTTCACCCAGCTCCGCAACCGCATCCTGATGGGCTCGATGCATACCGGCCTGGAGGACCACAGCCGCGACTTCCCCAAGCTGGCCGCCTATTTCGGCGAGCGCGCGGCCGGCGGTGCGGCGCTGCTGGTCACCGGCGGCTTTTCACCAAACATCGCCGGCTGGCTGGCGCCGTTCGGCAGCAAGCTGTCCTGGCCCTGGGAAGTGGGCCGGCACCGCCCGGTCACCGCGGCGGTCCATGCGCACGGCGCCAAGATCTGCCTGCAGCTGCTGCATGCCGGCCGCTACGCCTACCACCCGTTGCAGGTGGCCCCCTCGAAGCTGAAGGCACCGATCAACCCGTTCACCCCGCGCGCGCTGAGCAGTTGGGGCGTGGACCGCCAGATCGCCAGCTACGCCCGCGCCGCCCGGTTGGCCCGCGAGGCCGGCTACGACGGCGTGGAGGTGATGGGCTCGGAGGGCTACCTGATCAACGAGTTCATCGCCCCGCGCACCAACAAGCGCAGCGATGCCTGGGGCGGCGACGCCAGCAAGCGCATGCGCTTTGCCGTGGAGATCGTGCGCCGCATCCGCGAGGCCTGCGGCCCGGACTTCATCATCATCTACCGGTTATCGCTGCTGGACCTGGTTGAGGACGGCAGCAACTGGGAAGAGATCCTGCTGCAGGCCAAGGCCATCGAAGCGGCCGGGGCCACGATCATCAACTCCGGCATCGGCTGGCACGAGGCACGGGTTCCGACCATCGCCACTTCGGTGCCGCGCGCGGCGTTCACCGGCGTGACCGCCAAGCTGCGGCCGCACGTCAACGTGCCGGTGGTGGCGGTCAACCGCATCAACATGCCGGACGTGGCCGAACGGGTGCTGGCCGATGGCCACGCCGACATGGTCTCGCTGGCACGCCCGTTGCTGGCCGACCCGCACTGGCCGGCCAAGGCCCGCGCCGGGAAACCGGAGGCCATCAATACCTGCATCGCCTGCAACCAGGCCTGCCTGGACCACATCTTCGTCAACAAGCGCGCTACCTGCCTGGTCAACCCGCGCGCCGCGCACGAGACTGAACTCGTCTACCGCCCGACCCCTGCGCCCAAGCGGGTTGCGGTGGTCGGCGCAGGCCCGGCCGGCCTGGCCTGCGCCACGGTCGCGGCCGAGCGTGGCCACCAGGTCACCCTGTTCGATGCCGCCGGCGAGATCGGCGGGCAGTTCAATGTCGCCAAGCGCATCCCGGGCAAGGAAGAGTTCCACGAGACCCTGCGCTACTTCCGCCATCGCCTGGCCGACACCGGCGTGGACGTGCGCCTGGACACCCGCGCCGACGCCGCCACGCTGGCCGGCTTCGACGAGGTCGTGGTCGCCACCGGCATCCTGCCGCGCCGGGTGGACTTCCCCGGTGCCGACCACCCGATGGTGGTGAGCTACCTGGACGTGTTGCTGGGCCGGGTCCACGCCGCCGACAAGGTGGCGATCATCGGCGCCGGCGGCATCGGCTTCGACGTCGGCGAGTTCCTGGTCCACGAAGGCCTTTCGCCGGCGCTGGACCCGGCACGCTGGATGGCCGAATGGGGCGTGGACCCGAGCTTCAGCAACCGGGGCGCGCTCACCCGCCCGCAGCCCGAAGCGCCGGCCCGCAAGGTCTGGCTGCTGCAGCGCAGCCCGGGCAAGCCCGGCGCGCGCCTGGGCAAGACCACCGGCTGGATCCACCGCGCCACGCTCAAGGCCAAGGGTGTGCAGATGCTGGGCGGGGTCGAGTACCTGGGCGTGGACGACCACGGCCTGCGCATCCGCGTGGATGGCCAGGAGCAGTTGCTGGACGTGGGCACCGTGGTGATCTGCGCCGGCCAGGAGCCACAGCGCAATCTGGCCGCCGAGCTGCAGGCGCAGGGCCGCAGCGTCCACATCATTGGCGGTGCCGACGTCGCCGTCGAACTGGACGCCAAGCGGGCCATCGACCAGGGCAGCCGGTTGGCCGCGGCACTCTGAGGGGCCGTGCACGCCGGGCAACCCGCCCGGCGGCGCCGCGTCACCGGCCTGCGCGGCACGCACTGCCGCCCTTTCCGTGATGCAAAGCACAGTCACGGCCCGGGCGGCGGGGTCGAAAACGGTCCCGCCGGACGGTTCCGGCCCCTGCAACAAACCTGAATGTCAAGAATCCGCATTCAGGAAAAGTTTGGGATCGCCCCCCTACCTTGCGCGCACTTCTCGCTCACCCACCAGTTCCGGTGAGCAAGGCGCGGCCCTCCCCGATCTGATCGAGGGCCGCCCACGGGGCGGCCCCGATGCCACGGCCGCCTCCCCATAACGCCAAGTCGCGGTTGTCCCTGGTTCCATCCGATATCCGGAACCCGGCGGCCGTGGCCCACACGGAGCAAGGAGATTTATGAAACTGGCCTGGATTCTCTGGCTGTCGCAGATGTTGCCGCAGCCGGCAGCCGACTCGTTGTGCCTGAGCACCACCGTTTACCTGGAAGCCCGCGACCAGACCCTGCGCGGCCAACAGGCCGTCGCCGAAGTCGCCCTGCGCCGCCTCGACAGTGGCCTGTGGGGAGACTCGATGTGCCAGGTGGTGACGGCACGCAAGCAGTTCGCCCCTACCCTGGTGGCACCGGGTACCCAACTGCGCAATGACGACGCCTGGGCCGAAGCCGTCGACGTGGCCTTCGCCGCCGAGCGCAACTGGGCGCTGCCGGCCGGGGAGCGCAAGGAGATCGTGCCGGGCGCCAGCCACTTCGCCGCCCACGCCATCGCCAGCCCGAGCTGGCGCAACGCCTACCAGGTGGCCACCATCGGCGGGCACACCTTCTATAAGGTGCAGTCGCTCAAGCCGCGTTCGTCCTGAGCCCGCGTCCCAGCGTCCGGACAGTGCGTGCCACCGCGCCATCACCGATCGCTACGGGGTTGTGGTGATAATGCCGGTCCGTTCCATCCTTCCAGGACCCGCATGAAGCTCTACACCAAGCCCGGCGCCTGCTCGCTGGCCGACCACATCACCCTGATCTGGTCCGGCCTGCCGTTCGAGGCGGAAGTCGTCGACTACGCCACCATGAAGTCGCCGGAGTACCTGGCCAAGAATCCGGCCGGTGCGGTGCCGGTGCTCGAGGACGACGGCTGGGTGCTGACCCAGAATGCCGCCATCCTCCACTACATCAGCGGCAAGGCCCCTCAGGCCGCGCTCGATGGTGGCAGCGACCTGCGCACCCGTGCCGAAGTGGACCGTTGGCTGTCCTTCGTCAACGCCGACGTGCATCCGGCCTTCCACCCGATCTTCGGTTCGACCAAGTACCTGGGCGACGAGGCGGCCATCGCGCTGACCCAGCAGAACGCGCGCGAGAAGCTGCGCGGCTACTTCCAGCGCATCAACGACCGCGTGGCACAGGTCGACTGGCTGGGCGGCACGCCGCGCCCGTCGATCGCCGATGCCTATGCCTTCGTGACCCTGCGCTGGGCCCGTGGCACCAAGGTCGACCTGAGCGGCCTGGACGCGCTGGACCGCTATGAGCAGCGCCTGCGCGCCGACGCCGCGGTGCAGGCCGCGATGCAGGCCGAAGGCCTGAGCTGAGTCCCGCGCCACCGCGCACATCACGGGCCGCCGGTACAGTTGCCGGCGGCCCGTTGCGTTTTCGGCGCCCTCGCCGGCTCAGCGCACCGACACCGTCATCATCAGCTGCGGCGTCTGCCGGTAAAGGGCCGGGTACTGCTGCCTGAGCGCCTCCACCTTCGGCAGGTCGTTGATGCGCACGTACAGCGCATCCGGATGCAGCGCGAGGTAGTTCTGGTGATAGCCCTCGGCCACGTAGAACGCCTTGCCTCCGTCCACGCGGGTGGCCAACGGCGCCGGGAACACGCCACTGCGCTGCAGCTGCGCGATGTAGGCCAAGCTCGCCGCACGCATGCCCGCATCGTCGGTATAGATCGCCGAACGGTACTGGCTGCCATGGTCCGGCCCCTGCCGGTTCAACTGGGTCGGGTCGTGCACCACCGAGAAGAACACCTGCATCAGCTGCGCGTAACTGACCTGGGCCGGGTCGTAGGTGACCTGCACCGCTTCGGCATGGCCGGTGGTTCCGCTGCTGACCCGCGCATAGTGGGCTTCGGCAGCGCTGCCACCGATGTAACCGGACACCGCGCTCTGCACGCCCTTCACGTGCTGGAACACGCCCTGCACGCCCCAGAAGCAGCCACCGGCAAACACCACCCGGGCGTGCCGCATGCCAGGCTGGTGCAGGTCCGCCGCGCCGGCGGCGGCCGGCACCGGGACCTTGGCCGGCGCCGCCTGCACCGGCCGGCCCATGCCCAGCGCCATCGCCATCAGCAGGCCGGCAACGGCCATCGCGATGCCGCCGGCCACCCATTTTTCCGTTGCGATCTTCATCGTCTGCTCCCGGTTCAACCAAAGGTGAAGGCGTAGGCACGCACGTCCGGATCCAGGAATTCGATCTCGAAGCTGCGTTCCTGGACATCGCCGTGTTGGCGGATCAACTGGTACAGGCGGTTCTCGTCGACCACGCCCTCACCGCTGGCCGATACGTCGCCACCGGCGTCGGCACCCGGGGCCTTGCCATCGATGCGCACGCGGAAGCGCACCGGATGGGCCGGGTCGCGGGGCGCCAGCACCAGATGCAGGTCACGGGCGTGGAAGCGGAACACGATGCGACCGCCGCGCTGCTGCAGCTGCGCGTCTTCGCCCTCCACGTTCCAGCGGCCGCCGAGCGCCCACTGGTTGAGCTGCAGCGACGTCGGCGCCTGGTAGTCAGCCACCTGGCCGGGCTTCTGCCCGCCCGGCGAGGCAAAGTGCTCGGCGCGCGCATGGCCGATGTAGGTTTCCGGCGAGAGCAGGTTGTCCATGTCCGCCTGCAAGGCCACGCCTTCCTGCGCGCCACCCATCATGGTCGGCGCATCACCGGGCAGCGGGTTGCCCGCCTCGCGTAGCAGCTGGCGGATGATCTGCTCGGAGTTGGCGTAGTCGCCCTCACCGAAGTGGTGGGCACGGATGCGCCCCTGCGCATCGATGAAGTAGTGCGCCGGCCAGTAGTGGTTGTCGAAGCCGCGCCAGATCGCGTAGTCGTTGTCGATGGCCACCGGATAGGTGATGCCCAGTTCCTTCACCGCACGCTCCACGTTGTCGCGGTCACGTTCGAAGGCGAACTCCGGTGCATGCACGCCGATCACCACCAGCCCGTGGTCGCGGTAGCGCTCGGCCCACTGCCGCACGTACGGCAAGGTGCGCAGGCAGTTGATGCAGGAATAGGTCCAGAAATCGACCAGCACCACCTTGCCGCGCAGCGTTGCGGCCTCCAGCGGCGGGCCGTTGAGCCAGGCCGTTGCACCGGCCAGCGAAGGCAATGCGCCCTCGACCGGCAAAGCCGCACCCGCGCCGGGGTCAGCGGCCATCATCATCATCGCCGGCCCCGCCCCGCGGGCAGGCGTGTGCCAGCGGTCCAGCAGGCCCTGCTCCAGCCGGGTGGTACTGGGGGTGGAGGCACGGGTCAGCAGCCCGGTGTCCCAGCCCATCGCGATCGCAACCACCGCCAGCAATGCCGCCGCGCCCAGGCCCCGCCGGATCCACTCGCTGGTCCCCAGCCGCCGCTTCAACACCGCGAACACGCGCCCGCCGACCCACACCGCCAATCCCAGCGCAGTGGCCGCGCCCAGCGCATAGGCCAGCAACAGCCCGGAGGTGCCGGCATTGGCGCCCTGCAACGCCGCACCGGTCAGGATCAGGCCGAGGATCGGCCCGGCACAAGGTGCCCACAACAGGCCGGTGGCCACGCCCAGCAGCAGCGAGGTCATCACCCCGCCCCGGCCGGCATCGGCGGCACTGTCAGCCACCGTGCCCAGCCGCGCGCCCAGCCGCTGCAGCGGCGACAACAGGCGGTCGGCCAGGGCTGGCCACAACAACGCCAGCGCGAACAGGGCCATCACCACCAGCGCGATCCAGCGCCCGACCTGGTTGGCCTGCACCACCCAATGGCTGCCGACCGCCGCCAGGCTCGCCACCACCGCGAACATCAACGCCATCCCCAGCAGCAACGGCAGGCCGCTGCGCAGGAACGGCCGGTCGGCCCGGGCGAACACGAACGGCAGCACCGGCAGGATGCAGGGGCTGAGCAGGGTGAGCACGCCACCCAGGTAAGCAAGCACGAACAGGAGCATGGAGGGATCCTTGTCGGGGAACGTGGACGGCGCTCAGGCCGCCATGAACTGCAGGGCCACGCCGTTCATGCAGTAGCGCAGGCCGGTCGGGCGCGGGCCGTCGTTGAAGACATGGCCGAGATGGCCGCCGCACCGGTGGCAGTGCACGGCCGCACGCACCATGCCGAAGCTGGTGTCGCGCGCCTGTTCCACCGCGCCGTGCAGCGGTGCCCAGAAACTGGGCCAGCCGGTGCCGCTGTCGAACTTGGTGGCCGAGGAAAACAGCGGCAGCGCGCAACCGGCGCAGGCAAACGTGCCGCGCCGATGCTCGTCGTTGAGCGGGCTGCTGAACGGCCGCTCGGTGCCCTGTCCGCGCAACACCGCGTACTGCCCCGGCGTCAGCAGCTGCCGCCATTGCGCGTCGCTGTGCATGACCTCGAAGCGGTGCCCGGTGGCGGCGGTCGCCGGCGCGGCCCGGCCGCAGCCACTGAGGCCGAACAGGCTGGCCGCGGCCAGGCTGCCACCGATGCCCAGCAATCTGCGACGGGTGAGGGACATGGCCAATCTCCTGGCAGGGATGATGTGCCCATGCTGTGCCCGCGACGGTCAACGAATCCTCACGCAGAGTTAAATTTTCCGTGACACATCGCCGCCGTTATCCATCGACAATGGCGCCATCTTCCCGCTGGCCCCGACCTGCCGATGAGCAGTGCAAAACGTGTCCTGATCGTCGAGGACGATGCCCACATCGCCAACCTGCTGCGCATGCACCTGCGCGACGAAGGCTATGACGTCACCCACGCCGCCACGGGTGACGAAGGCCTGCGCCTGCTCGAGGACCAGCAATGGAGCGCGCTGGTGCTGGACCTGATGCTGCCCGGCATGGACGGGCTGGAGATCTGCCGGCGTGCACGTGCGATGACGCGCTACACGCCGATCATCATCACCAGCGCGCGTGCCAGCGAGGTGCACCGCATCCTTGGCCTGGAACTGGGTGCCGACGATTACCTGGCCAAGCCGTTCTCGATGCTGGAACTGGTGGCACGGGTCAAGGCGCTGCTGCGCCGTGTCGAAGCCATGGCGCAGAACGCCCGCATCGATGCCGGCGAGATCGAGACCGCCGGCGTCCGCATCGACCCGGTGGCACGCACCGCCCAGGTGGACGGCACCCCGCTGGACCTCACCCCGCGCGAGTTCGACCTGCTGTACTTCTTTGCCCGTCATCCGGACCAGGTGTACTCGCGCATGGACCTGCTCAACCAGGTCTGGGGCCATCGCCACGATGGCTACGAACACACCGTCAACACCCACATCAACCGCCTGCGCAACAAGATCGAACGCGACCCGGCCGAACCGCGGCGCATCCTCACCGTGTGGGGGCGCGGCTACAAGCTGGCCAGCGACGACGGGAGCACGGCATGAACCGGCTCACCCTCTCCCAGCGCCTGTCGGTGGTGTTCTGCGCATTGCTGCTGGTGTGCTGCGGCGCGTTGGCGTGGATACAGATGCGCAGCACGCGCATGCACGAGCAGGAAACCGTGCAGCGCCTGTCGCGCGGCCTGGCCGAGCACATCGCGCGCCGCGGCGAATTGATGGATGCCGGCGGCATGCGCGAAGGCGAGGTCCGCGCGCTGTTCGGCAAGCTGATGGCGGTCAACCCCAGCGTCGAGGTCTACCTGCTCGACGACCAGGGCCGCATCCTCGGCCACGACGCGCCGGATGGGCACCTCAAGCGCGACCGCGTCGACCTGGCCCCGGTGCAGGCGCTGCTGGCTGGCGCGGCCTTGCCGATCCTCGGCGACGACCCGCGCAGCCTCGGCGGGCGCAAGGTGTTCAACGCCGCGCCGCTGGTCGTGCAGGGCCGCCAGGTCGGCTACATCTACGTGGTGCTGGTCGGCGAACAACACGAGGCATTGGCCGCGAACGTCGCCGCCAGCACCAGCCTGCGCACCACGTTGTGGTCGCTGGCCATCGTCGCGGGGGTCGGCCTGCTCGCCGGCGTGGTCGCCTTCCGCTGGGTGACGCGGCCACTGCGCCAGCTCACCGATGACATCCAGGCCTTCGACATGGAAGCCGGCGCACCGGCCAGGCTGCCCGCACCGCGCGCCCCACGGCCGGGCGAGCGCGATGAACTCACCATCCTGCAGCACAGCTTCACCCACATGGCCCAGCGCATCGGCGAGCAATGGCAGCAACTGCGCCAGCAGGACCTGCAACGACGCGAGCTGGTCGCCAACATCTCGCACGACCTGCGCACGCCGCTGTCCTCGCTGCATGGCTATCTGGAAACGCTGGCGCTCAAGGACGCCACGCTCAGCCCCGAGGAACGCCAGCGCTACCTCGCCATCGCCCTGTCACAGAGCAACAAGGTCGGCCGGCTGGCGCAGGCACTGTTCGAACTGGCGCGGCTGGAGCATGGCGGCGTGGTGTTGGACCTGCAGGCCTTCTCGCTGCCGGACCTGGTCCAGGACGTGTTCCAGAAATTCGAACTGGCCGCGCAGGCGCGCCGGCAATCGCTGCGCGCCGGGATCCCGGCCGGGCTGCCCGCCGTGGAGGCCGACCTGGGACTGATCGAGCGCGTGCTGACCAACCTGCTCGACAACGCCATCCGCCACACGCCGGAAGGCGGGCACGTGCAGGTGACCCTGCAGGCCGTTGCCGGCGAGGTACAGGTCAGCGTTTCCGATACCGGCCCGGGCATTGCCCCGGAGCGGCGCGCGCAGTTGTTCAGCACGCCGCCGGCACTGGGCAGCCAGCGCCCGGACAGCGGCGGGCTGGGCCTGTTGATCGTGCACCGCATCCTTCAGTTGCACCACCGCCGGATCACGCTCGCCGACAGCGACGAAGGCGCGCGCTTCGAGTTCTCGCTGCCGGCCGCCGGAAGGCACCCGCGCCCGTCCGGCAACTGACCGCCGTCCATCGCCGGCGGCCACGCCTCAACCGATCTCGCGGATCACCTCACCCTGCCCGTCGCGCAGCAGCGTCGGCCGTACCTCCACCTGCAAGCGTCCGCCCGGCAGCGGGTAGAGGCCGCGCTCGGGCCGCACGCTGGCCAGCATCGCCGCCAGGCTGGCATCGGACAGCACGCAGCGCACGCTGTCGGCGTCACTCTGGACATCGTCGGCGACACCCGGCTCGAAGCGCCACTGGCGGTCATTGGCCAGGATCAGCAGCGGTTTGTCGTGATGCAGGCGCAACGGCAGCAGTTCCAGCACGCTGGCGACCTGGCCGGCGCCCAGCACCAGCGTGGTCAGTGGCCCTTCGACCGACCAGTCCAGCATCTCCACGAACAACATGCCGGTGCTGGAGCCTTCCCGCTGGCTGCCTGCCTCCAGTTGCGCCGCCACCGCCGGATCCTCCAGCAGCGAGGGCCGTGCCAGCTCGGTGATCCACAGCGGCATCGCCGGCAGGAACACGTCCAGCACGCCCTGCGTGGACCACCGCTTGACCGCCGCCATCTCCTCGTCGGTCAGGCCGACCAGTTGCAGGAACGCGAGCCGGCCGTTGGCGCTGGGGATCGGCGGCAGTTGCGGGTCGGTCACGAATGCCAGGTGGCGCAGCTGGGTCGGGCTGTCCAGCGCGATCGGGCCATTGGCATCGAGGTGGTGCCCGGCTTCGAACACGTTGCCACTGCTGAACACATAGCGCGCGAGGTTCTGCAGCAGGTTCATCGGCCAGCTCGGCGGGGTGCCTTCACGGTGTTCGCCAGGTTCGGCGGCCAGCCGGAAGGTCAGCTCGAAGCCGAAGCCGCTTTCCTCCAGGTCCTCGCTCTGCTTGTCGTACAGCTCGGAGAACCCGTAGGTGACGTAATGCCAGTGCGGCTGCGGCGCATCGTTCCAGTAGATGCTGATCCCATCCAGCGGATCATTGCCACCGAGCGTATGCGACACCACGGTGCCGTAGTGCTTCGGCTCCTGCCCCGGGTACAGCGCCGCCAACGCGGCGTTGATGGCATCCCATCCCGCGGTGCTGATCCCGCCGTTGTCCTGCTGGTCCATGCCTGCTGCTCCACTGGGTACGAGCGGCCATGATAGTGCCCGTGCGGTGGATCGCCGGCATGCGGCGCGGCCGTCCGGCCGCGCGGCGGTCAGGCCAGTACCTTGGCGCGCGTCTCTTCCAGCCAGCGGCTGGCGAATGCCGGGCTCTTGGCCTTGCCCAGCGCACCGGCCACGTCCGGCCACAGCTGTTCCAGCCCCGGTGCATCGCGGCAACGGTCGATCCTGAGCTGGATCATGTAGCCCTTCAGGCCCAGGTGCTTGCGTACCGTTTCGGACATCCAGTCACGCAACTGCTGGTAGCGCAGCGGATCGTCACCCAGATGACTGGTCAGCGGAGCCACCGGCACCGCCGGTGCCCGATCGACGCTGCCACCGACCACTTCGATCAGCCCCAGCGCCGAGAGTTGTTCAAGCACGTCATCCGGCGCACGCAGCCCCAGCGCCATCTGCCGCAGTTCGTTGCCGTCACGCTGCCCGTCCACCAGCAGCAGTACCGACCGCAACCCTGCGGCCAGGCGCAGGCCACGGTCCTCGATTTCCTGGCGGCCAGCGGCCGTCTTGGCATGGATCAATGCCATTCCCCCTCCTCGGTTGTGCATCGCAAACACGGCACGCGCCATTGACCCGGGGCCCCCGCCCCGGATCCGCTTACCTGTACACGTACCGCCCCCTTGCGATCGCCGCCCTTGCGGCCCACCGGCCCGGCTGCGCTAGGTCCCCAGCGCGCGGCGGATTTCCTCCAGAGCGCCCGGGTCGTCGAGTGTCGACAGATCCCCCGGGTCGCGCCGTTCCGCCAATGCCTGCAACGAACGCCTCAGCAGCTTACCCGAACGCGTCTTGGGAAGCGCGTTGACGATATGCACGTGGGCCGGACGGGCCACCGCTCCCAGCGAGCCGGTCACCCGCTGCACCATCTCCGCGGCCAGCCCCTCGACCTCCTCGGCCATGGCGGCCTGCTTCAGGGTGACGAACACCAGTGGCACCTGGCCCTTGAGCTCGTCGTGCACGCCGATCACCGCCGCCTCGGCCACCCGTGGATGCCCGGAGATGGCCTCCTCGATCTCGCGCGTGCCCAGCCGGTGCCCGGCGACGTTGATCACGTCATCGGTGCGGCCAAGGATGAAGGTGTAGCCGTCCTCGTCGCGGATCGCCCAGTCCAGCGAGCTGTACAGCAGCTCCTTGAAGTGGCTGAAATAACTCTTGAGGAAGCGCTCGTCGTCGTTCCAGACTGTGCTCATGCATCCCGGCGGCAGCGGCGGCTGGATCACCAGCACGCCCTTCTGGCCCGGTGCCACCTCCACCCCGCTCTGCTCGTCGATCACCTTCATCCGGTAGCCCAGGTTGGGGAAACCCGGCGAGCCGAACCTGACCTGCTTCATCTCCAATCCAGGCAACAGGGTCAGCGCCGGCCAGCCGGTTTCGGTCTGCCAGTAGTTGTCGATCACCGGCTTGTGCAGCGCCCCGCTGATCCACTGCGCGGTCGGCTCGTCCAGCGGCTCGCCGGCCAGGAACAGGTACTTCAGCTCGGACAGGTCGTGGCGATGGATGAAGTCCACGTCGTGCTTCTTCAACACGCGGATGGCCGTTGGCGAGGAGAACATCGTGCGCACGCCGTACTGCTCGCACAGCGCCCACCAGATGCCGGCATCCGGATGGATCGGCAGGCCTTCGTACAGCAACGACGTGCAGCCACCGATCAGCGGCCCGTACACGTTGTAGGAGTGCCCCACCGCCCAGCCAACATCGGACGTGGAGAACATCACCTGCCCCGGCGCGCAGTCGAACACCGTGCGCATCGACTGCGCCATCGCCACTGCGTAGCCCCCCACGTCACGCTGCACGCCCTTGGGCTTGCCGGTGGTGCCCGAGGTATACAGCAGGTAGCTCGGCTCGTTGGATTCCAGCCACTCCACCGGGACCTCCACCTCACCCACCTGCGCGCGCAGCGTGGCATAGTCCTCGTCACGGCCGGGCACCTTCGGCTCGGCGGCATCCAGCCCGCGTGAGACGATCAGCACCTTCGGCGGCGGGGCCTGCGCTTCCGCAAAGGCGGCATCGACCATCGGCTTGTAGGGGATCACCTTGCCGCCGCGCATGCCGGCATCGGCGGCGATCAGCAGCTTCGGCTGGGCATCGTCGATGCGCAGCGCCAGGTTGTGTGCCGCGAAGCCCCCGAACACCACCGAATGCACCGCGCCGATGCGCGCGCAGGCCAGCATCGCGAACACCGCCTCGGCCATGTTCGGCATGTAGATCACCACCCGGTCACCACGGCCGACCTCCAGCCGCTTGAGCACCGCGGCGAAGGCATTCACTTCGCGGTACAGCTCGCGGTAGGTGATCTCGCGGGTGATGTTGGTCTCGGTGGAAATGGCGACCAGCGCCAGCTGGTCGGCACGTTCGGCCAGGTGCCGGTCGACCGCGTTGTAGCAGAGGTTGGTTTCACCGCCGACGAACCAACGCCGGAATGGCGGATTGGAGTAGTCCAGGATCTGCTGCGGTGGACGATGCCAATGGATCGCCTTGGCCTCCTCGGCCCAGAACGCCTCCGGCGCTTCGATGGAACGGCGGTAGATCTGCTCGTACTGCATGACACCCTCCGGAACCTGCCTGGCCTGAGCCGAGCATAGTCCGGAGGACAGGGACCGCTCCCTGCGACGATGGTCGTACGACCAAAGCCGGCCCTCACCCCAACCCCTCTCCCGCGTGCGGGGCGAGTGCCGTACGCGCCGCAGCAATTCGAGCCCCTCTCCCGTGAACGGGAGAGGGGTTGGGGTGAGGGTCGCTCCTGCCTCAAAAAGGGCTTTTCGAAACAAACTCCACAACCTGCCCGCTCACCGGGTGCACGAACCCCAACCGGCACGCATGCAGCTGCACGCGCCCTGCCGGCTGCGCCCCGTACATCACGTCACCCACGATCGGGTACCCGAGGCTGGCCATGTGCAGCCGCAGCTGGTGGCTGCGCCCGGTCACCGGCTCCAGCTCCACCCGGGTGCGCTGCGCCTCCGCATCCCGCGCCAGCACCCACCAGCGCGTCAACGCCGGCTTGCCGCGCTCGAAGTCCACCATCTGCCTGGGCCGGTTCGGCCAATCACAGATCAAGGGCAACGCGACTTCACCGGCATCCCCTTCGATCACCCCCTGCACCACGGCCTCGTAGCGCTTGCTGACCGCGCGCTTTTCGAACTGCGCCGACAACGCCGCCTGCATCACCTTGCCGCGCGCATACAACATCAGCCCCGAGGTCACCTGATCCAACCGGTGCACCGTCAACGCATCCGGATACAGCACCTGCAGGCGCGACACCAGGCAATCCCGGTTTTCCGGCAGGCGGCCGGGCACGGACAGCAACCCGGCCGGCTTTTCGGCGACCAGCAGGTACTCGTCGAGATGATGGAGCTTCATTCAGACACCCTTACTGCAACGCGCAGATCCGCCCTGTTGCACGGCCCATCTCATCTGCGTTGGACTGCCTCGACCAGGTAGACCTCCACCTGCTGCGGCGTCGTCGGTCGTGCTGCTTCTTCAGCACTGGGCGTCGGCGCAAGCACTTCAGCCTGCTCGCCCGCCACGGTTCTTGGCAGCCAGGACTTGCCACGCAGCGCCCGTGGAGACAGCAACCCGTATCTCCCCACGAGCGTGAGTTTCATCTGCCCGGAAGCAACACCCTGCTGTACGGTGGCCACCCACGGAAAGGCCTTCGGGTCATCCATGTACGCGCCATTGCCCGCCATCAGGATGGGGAGTTTCCCCACCACGGGTGGCTGGTAGCCGAAATCGTCCCCGCGTAGATCAGCGCCACTGTGAATTGCCGTCATCAAGCGATTGCTGCCATCGTCCCGAACCGGCATCAACAACGCCCGGCAACGGTTCTGGTCGGTGGACGAGCCACTGTGCACATCATGGAAGGGAATGCCGGGGTAACGCCTGCGCATATCTCTCTCCGCCTGGCGGAACGCTTCCTTGGCGGGGGCATCGTAGATCAGGCCACGCTCATGCCGCTGCCGATAGGGAGCACTCAGCAGAACAAGCAGGCACAGCCCCATTGTTGCCACCGGGATCCACGCAGGCATCAGCAGGCGCCCCTGCCTGATCACCACGGCCCCAAGGTGTGCCACCAGAATGGCCGCAGGAATGATGCTGGGTGCGTAGTAGCGCTGCTGCATCACCGGCAGCAAGTAGCTCTTCAGCGATGCCGAACCGAAGGTGAAATACAAAAGCGGCCACAACCAGAATCCCACCAGTGCCAGCCACGTCAGTGCCTGCGCCCAGGACATCCGGCCGCGCAACCAGCTGGCGAACAATTGCAGGGTCGACAGCCCGGCAAGCACGCACAGAAGGGTCGTATACCCCCCCAACACCATCTTCAGAGTCTTCAGGCGATCAATGACGCCGTGCCCCTGAGAGTCGGCAAAACCGGCCAGGTCATGCGGTACCAGCAGGCTGCCCACGCTGGAGTACCACTGACCGGCCACGGCTTTGAACAACAGCGCCTCAAGGCCCAGCAGCAACAGGAAACCCGCTGCTGCAAGCGCCACGTCGCGCAGGAAACGCCCCCATCCTGCCTTTGCCCCAGCCAGTATCATTACGGCGGCGACAACCGGCATCAGGACCAGGCCGCTTTCCTTGATCGTGAATGCCAGCGCCATGCTCAGGCCCAGCAGGAATGCAGCGCCCCTCGAGTCGCGTTGCGCCCCCTCGGCCGATGGAACCACCTGATGCACCCACCGGCACAAATACAACAGGCCAACAATCAGGAACAGGGTGGAGGACAAGTCCGGCAACATCGCGCCGGCATATAAAAAAAACACCGGCTGCGCGGCGGCCAGCGCCATGCCCGCGATGGCGGCCCACCGCCCCAGGAACTGCCGCGCAGCCAAATAACCCGCGAGCCCGAGCACGACGAACAGCAACGCATAGGGAACGATCATCCATTCTAGGCTGGCGTCCGGCCGGTACAGCATTGCACCAGGCAACAGGAACATCGCGCGCCGTTCAGCCAACGAGGCAACCGAAATCGGCTCCCCAACCGCGACCTTGATCGCACCGATCAGATAACGCGTGTCGTCACTGCAGTACAGACCGGTGAAAAAAAAGTAACCCACCAAGGCGAAGCCGAGCATGACCATTGCGGCATACGGCGCCTCTTGTTTCAGTTCCCGCATATCCCCTCCAGGAAGCGCAGATGCCGGCACCAGCCGGCCGTTTCAACGCGACAGACGATGCATGGCCCGCCGCGGGATCCGGCTGTAATCGAAGGCAAAGAAGCCCTGCAACAACACGAAACCGACGATCGCCGAGATGCTCACCACTGCGATAGTTCCTGCCGGCGACTCGATGTCGCGCACTACGTTGTGAGCCCACGTCCACCCGCCATGGACCAGCGCGAACGCAAGCAACGCCACGCCACCGAGCAACTGCACGGAGGCCAGGCTGAAGTCACGCAGGAAATACTCATAGAAGACCCGCTTCAGGAAATTGCGCACGTGCGAGCGCGCGAAGCGCGGGATCTCGCGAGCCGGGTTGAGGCTGGAATGCTCACCTTCGTAGACCGCCCGCATCGGCACATCCTGCACCACCGCATCCACCAGATGCAGACGGAACAGCAGGTCGCTTTCGAAGAAGTACCTTTTTTCCAGCTTGTCCAGTTCGACTTCACGCAGGCAATCGGCATGGATTGCGGTATAGCCATTGGTCGGGTCGAACAGGTTCCAATAGCCGCTGGACAGCTTGCACAGGAAGGACAGGCCCGCGTTGCCGATCAGGCGCACCGGTGGCATCGCCGCCACGTCGCGCACGTGGAAGAAGCGGTTGCCCTTGGTGTAGTCCGCGTCACCGGCCAGGATCGGCTGCACGAAGCGCGGGATCAACGTCGGATCCATCTGCCCGTCCGCGTCCAGCTTGACGCAGACCGTCGCCCCCAGTTCCAGCGCCTTGCGGTAGCCGGCGACCATTGCGCCACCGACGCCCTGGTTGCGCTCATTGAAGATCACGTGCACCCGCGGATCGACGCATTCTGCCTGGACCCGGAGCCCCGTGGACTCCGGGCAGGCATCATCCACCACGATGACAAGGTCCACCCCGTCATCGATCTGGGAGAGGACTCCCAGGATCGAGCCGCTCGCGCGATAGGCCGGGATTACAACGGCGATGATCGCCTTCGCAGCTCGATTTTCTTCCATGGGAACCGGCTCAGCCCAGCAGGTCGGCCACGCCGGCGCGCTCTTCTTCCAGCTCACCCAGGGTGATATCGATGTACTTCCTGGAGAAGTCGTCGATCGGCAGGTCCTTGATGATGGTGTACTGGCCGTTCTCGGTGGTCACCGGGAAACCGAACACCACGCCTTCGGGGATGCCGTAGGAGCCGTCGGACGGCACGCCCATGGTCACCCACTTGCCGTTGCTGCCCAGCACCCAGTCATGGACGTGGTCGATGGCGGCGTTGGCAGCCGAGGCGGCCGAGGACAGGCCACGGGCAGCGATGATCGCCGCACCACGCTTGCCGACGGTCGGGATGAAGGTGCTGGCGTTCCATTCCTGGTCGTTGATCAGCTCGGCCACCGACGCGCCGCCGGTGGTGGCGAAGCGGTAGTCCGGGTACATGGTCGGGCTGTGGTTGCCCCACACGGTGAACTTCTCGAAGCTGTCCACGGTCTTGCCGGTCTTGGCGGCCAGCTGGCTCAGGGCACGGTTGTGGTCCAGGCGCAGCATGGCGGTGAAGTTCTTCGGATCCAGGTCCGGGGCCGACTTCATGGCGATGTAGGCATTGGTGTTGGCCGGGTTGCCGACCACCAGCACCTTCACGTCACGCTTGGCAACGGCGTTCAGGGCCTTGCCCTGCACGGTGAAGATCTTGGCGTTTTCCAGCAGCAGGTCCTTGCGCTCCATGCCCGGGCCGCGCGGACGCGCGCCGACCAGCAGGGCCACGTCGACGTCCTTGAAGGCCACCAGCGGGTCGGCGGTGGTCACCACGCCGGCCAGCAGCGGGAAGGCGCAATCTTCCAGCTCCATGACCACGCCCTGCAGGGCGGCCTGGGCCTTTTCGTTGTCGATCTCGAGCAGCTGCAGGATGACCGGCTGGTCCTTGCCGAGCATTTCGCCGGAGGCGATGCGGAACAGCAGGGCGTAACCGATATTGCCGGCAGCGCCGGTTACGGCAACACGAACGGGTGCTTTCATGGGGGTTTCCTCTGCTAAGAAGCGTGTTGTGGGGTCAAGCCCGGCCGCCGCCGCACGGCGGAAACCGGGCCTCAAGCAAAAACGGCCGCCTGCACGGCGACCGTCGAATCCGGATCAGGCCGAGAGGACCTTGTTCCACTCAGCGACGCGGTCGGCCTTTGCGGCCAGCGCGGCGTCGGCATCGCCCTCGATGGTGATCTTGTTGATCGCATCACCCTGCTTGACCGCGTCAACCACGTCCAGGCCTTCCAGGACCTTGCCGAACACGGTGTGCTTGCCGTCCAGCCAATCGGTCTTGATGTGGGTGATGAAGAACTGGCTGCCATTGGTGTTCGGGCCGGCATTGGCCATGGACAGCACGCCGCGCTCGTGGCGCACGCCGTTGTTGGTCTCGTCCTCGAAACGGTAGCCCGGGCCGCCGCGGCCGGAGCCTTCCGGGCAGCCGCCCTGGATCATGAAGTCGGCGATCACGCGGTGGAACGCCAGGCCGTCGTAAAAGCCGTGCTTGGCCAGGTTGACGAAGTTGGCGACGGTCAGCGGCGCCTTGTCGGCGAACAGCTCGACCTTGATCGGGCCGCGGGACGTATCGAAGTGGGCGATCAGGGACATGTGGATCCTTGGGAAGTGTGTGTTTCCAGAGCCGCCTAGTTTACACCTCACTTCCCGCCCTCGCCCCCTGCCCAGCCGCCGGAGGCTGGCCTGGCGGGAGGCGTCAAGGCTTGCTGAATGGGCCATTCCGCCGGCCACACGGATTTTTCGCGAAACGTCATTGTCGACGTATAATGTTGAACTCATTTCTCCAAATCCGGCGCCGACTGGCCCCCTTTCGCATGTCCATCGAAAATCTTCGCAACATCGCCATCGTCGCCCACGTCGACCATGGCAAGACCACCCTCGTCGACCAGCTGCTCAAGCAGTCCGGCACCCTGTCCGAGCGCACCGTGCTGGCCGAGCGCGTGATGGACAGCAACGACCAGGAAAAGGAACGCGGCATCACCATCCTGGCCAAGAACACGGCCATCAAGTGGAATGGCAACCGCATCAACATCGTCGACACCCCCGGACACGCCGACTTCGGCGGTGAAGTGGAGCGCGTGCTGTCGATGGTTGACTCGGTGCTGATCCTGGTCGACGCGATGGACGGCCCGATGCCGCAGACCCGCTTCGTCACCCAGAAGGCCTTCGCGATGGGCTTCAAGCCGATCGTCGTGGTCAACAAGGTCGACCGCCCGGGCGCCCGCCCGGACTGGGTCATCGACCAGGTGTTCGACCTGTTCGACAAGCTCGGCGCCACCAACGAGCAGCTGGACTTCCCGATCGTCTACGCCTCGGGCCTGAACGGCTACGCCGGCCTGGAAGACACCGTCCGCGACGGCGACATGACCCCGCTGTACGAAGCGATCATGAAGTACGTGCCGGTGCCGGAAGTCGAGGCCGATGGCCCGTTCCAGATGCGCATCAGCCAGCTGGACTACAACAACTTCGTCGGCGTGATCGGCATCGGCCGCATCCAGCGCGGCAAGGTCAGGAAGAACCAGCCGGTCATCGTGATCGACCGTGAAGGCAAGAAGCGCCAGGGCAAGGTCCTGCAGGTGCTGGGCTTCATGGGCCTGGAGCGCATCGAGGTCGAGGAAGCCCAGGCCGGCGACATCATCGCCATCTCCGGCATCCAGGAGCTGACCATCTCCGACACCGTCTGCGCCCTGGACAACCCCGAAGCGCTGCCGGCCCTGACCGTCGACGAGCCGACCATCTCGATGACCTTCCAGGTCAACAACTCGCCGTTCGCCGGCAACAAGGACCTGTCCGGCGGCAAGTTCCTGACCAGCCGCCAGCTCAAGGAGCGCCTGGAGCGCGAGACCGTGCACAACGTGGCACTGAAGGTCGAGCAGCTCGAAGACGCCGACAAGTTCCTGGTCTCCGGCCGTGGCGAACTGCACCTGTCGGTGCTGATCGAAACCATGCGTCGTGAAGGCTACGAGCTGGCCGTCTCGCGCCCGGAAGTGATCATCAAGGAAATCGACGGCCAGATGATGGAGCCGATCGAGCAGCTGGTGGTGGACATCGAAGAGCAGCACCAGGGCGGCGTGATGGAGAAGCTCGGCACCCGCAAGGCGCTGCTGGAGAACATGGAACCGGACGGCAAGGGCCGCGTGCGCCTGGACTTCAAGATCCCGGCGCGTGGCCTGATCGGCTTCCAGAACGAGTTCAAGACCCTGACCCAGGGTTCGGGCCTGCTGTTCCACGTGTTCGACCACTACGGCCCGAAGGAACAGGGCGCCATCGCCAAGCGCCTGAACGGCGTGATGATCGCCAATGCCCCGGGTGCCACCCCGGCCTACTCGCTGGGCCCGCTGCAGGAACGCGGCAAGCTGTTCGCCGCTGAAGGCGACAACGTGTACGAAGGCCAGCTGATCGGCATCCACTCCAAGGACAACGATCTGACCGTCAACGCGATCAAGACCAAGCCGCTGACCAACATGCGCGCTTCGGGCAAGGACGACGCGATCCAGCTGACCCCGGCCATCAAGTTCTCGCTGGAACAGGCCCTGGACTTCATCGATGACGACGAACTGGTCGAAATCACCCCGAAGGAAATCCGCCTGCGCAAGAAGCACCTGACCGAGAGCGACCGCAAGAAGGCCTCGCGCGCGGGCTGATCCACTTGGCCGGCAACACGCCCTACAACCCGGATCCGCATGCGCATCCGGGTCTGGCAGCCATCGCGCTGCTGGAAGCGGGAAAGGCCGTCCTGGCCTTTCTCGCCGCCGCTGGCCTGGAAATCTCCGGGCCGGCGCCGCTGCGCACCATCATCAATGCGCTGATCCTGCGCATCGGCGGCGATCCCGAGCAGGGCTCGTTCTCCTCGCTGCTGAACCTGATCACCCCCGACACCGTGCACCTGGGCGCCGCCGCCCTGGTCGGCTATGGCCTGCTACGCGTGCTCGAGGCCTGGGGCCTGTGGCGCGCCAAGGCCTGGGCTTCCTGGCTGGGCTGCATCTCCGCCGCCCTGTACCTGCCACTGGACGTGTACGCCATCATCAAGCACCCCGGCTGGGCCTCCTGGCTGCTGCTGGCGGTCAACGTCCTCGTGGTCTGGGTCCTGGCCCGCGATATCGGCAAGCGCCGCAAGCGCTGAGCCACGCCTGGTCGTGCCGAGCCCTGCCCGGCATGGGCCTTCCCCGCAAAGCATCAGCGGCGCATGGCTCCGCTCCACGCTTTAGCGAACGCCCTGCTTGCGCACGATCGCCATCGCGATCTCCAGCGACTGCTCGTAGTTCAAGCGCGGATCAACACTGGAACGATAGGCACGCTCCAGGTCACGCTCGGTCAGCTCCCGCGCGCCGCCGGTGCACTCGGTGACGTCCTCCCCGGTCAGCTCCAGATGCACGCCGCCCAGGCGCGTACCGGCCGCGGCATGCAGGTCGAACGACAGCTCGACCTCGTTGCGGATGTTGTCGAAGCGGCGCGTCTTGAAGCCATTGCTGGTGCTCTCGGTATTGCCATGCATCGCATCGCACACCCACAGCACCCGCCGGCCGTCGCGCTTCACCGCCTCCAGCAAGGGCGGCAGCTTCCCGGCGATCTGCGTCGCGCCCATGCGGTGGATGAAGCTCAGTCGGCCCGGCTCATCGTCCGGGTTGAGCACGTCGATCAGGCGCAGCAGCTGGTCCGGCTGCACCGACGGCCCCACCTTGATCGCGATCGGGTTGCGAACGCCGCGCAGGTACTCCACGTGTGCACCGTCCAGCGCGGCGGTACGCATGCCGATCCACGGGTAATGCGTGCTGAGGTTGAACCAGCCGGTCTGGCGCGGCACCTGCCGGGTCAACGCCTGCTCGTAGGGCAACAACAGCGCCTCGTGCGAGGTGTAGAAATCCACCCGGTTGAGGTTGTGCACCTGCGCGCCGGAGAGCGTCTCCATGAAGCGCACCGCATCGCCGATCGAGGCCACCATCTCCTGGTACTCCCCGGCCAGCGGCGAGCAGCGCATCCACGCCAGGTTCCAGTACTCGGGGTGGTGCAGGTCGGCGAAGCCCCCATCGATCAACGCCCGCACGAAATTCATCGTCAGCGCCGAGCGCGAGTGCGCGGTGATCATCCGCTGCGGGTCCGGCACGCGCGCGGCCTCGGTGAACTCCGGTGCATTGATCACGTCACCGCGATAGCTCGGCAGGGTCACGCCATCGCGTGTCTCGGTATCGGCAGAACGCGGCTTGGCGTACTGGCCGGCGAAGCGTCCGACCCGGATCACCGGCTTGCGCAGGCCGTGCACCAGCACCAGGCTCATCTGCAGCAGCACCTTGAGCCGGTTGGAGATGGTGCCCGACCCGCAGTCGGCGAAGTTCTCGGCGCAATCACCGCCCTGCAACAGAAAGCGCTTGCCCTCCTGCGCCTCGGCCAACTGCTGCTTGAGCGCGAAGATCTCCCAGGAGGTCACCAGCGGCGGCAGTTGCCGCAACTCGGCCAGCGCCGATTCCAGCGCCGCCGCATCAGGATAGGTCGGCATCTGCAGCGCCGGCCGGCCACGCCAGCTGTCGGGCGCCCAGGTTGAATCGATGGCGGCCACGGGCTGGGAGGGGGACAAACTCATGGGAATTACCGTTTCAGTACGTGGGAAATAGTCAGAACAGGCGCGTCTTGCGCGCGCGGAAGCCGGCATACAGGGCACCCAGGCCCAGCATCACGAACCACACCAGGCTCCACATCGGCATGCTCAGGCCCAGGAACGTCCAGTCGATGTTGCCGCAGTCACCGGTGCCGGTCAGCACGGTGCGGAACACCTCGAACGGGCCCATCGTTTCGGCCAGGAAGCTCAGCGGCGGACCACAGCTGCTGCCCAGGTCCTTCGGCAGCAACTGCACGTAGACGTGGCGCCCGGCAATGCCCATGCCGACGGCTGCGGCGAGGAACACCAGCACGCCATAGAACGCGCGCCCGCCACGGCTGGCCGGCCCGTGCAGGGCGCCGAGCAGGAACAGCACGCCCACCGCCGCAAAGGCGATCCGCTGATAGATGCAGAGCGGACACGGCTCCAGGCCAATCTTGATCTGCATGAAGATCGCGAACGCCAACAGCCCGGCGCAGACCAGGAAACCGGTCAGGCACTGGGCCCGAAAACTCCACCGCAAAGGATTCATCACATCAACCCGTTTCAACCATCCGGCAAGAGTACCAGCCCGGCCGCAGTGCAACAGCACCTGCGGCCATGACGACTTCCCATAAGCAGAAAGCCCGGCCAAGGCCGGGCTTCTGTTTCATCCCTTGCAGGATGGAAGGTCGCGATTACTCGGCGACTTCTTCGGCAACGGCGGCCGGACGGTCGACCAGCTCGACGTAGGCCATCGGAGCGTTGTCGCCGGCACGGAAGCCGCACTTCAGCAGGCGCAGGTAGCCGCCCGGACGGGTGGCGTAGCGCGGGCCCAAGATGGTGAACAGGTTGCCGACGGCTTCCTTGTCACGCAGGCGGGCGAAGGCCAGGCGGCGGTTGGCGACGGAGTCGACCTTGGCCAGGGTGATCA
>NZ_JAYFUH010000063.1:0-93792 GCF_034961085.1 Stenotrophomonas capsici
CGCATCGCGCCCCGGCCGATTCCACTCCGCCCGCCACTGTCATCCTGCTGTCCATCGACGGACTGCGCGCGGACATGCTCGACAGCGGCAACAGCCCCAACCTGTCGCGCCTGGCGCGCGAAGGCGTGCGCTCGGTGGGCATGCGCCCGTCGTACCCGTCGCTGACCTTCCCCAACCACTACACCCTGGTCACCGGGCTGCGCCCGGATCACCACGGCCTGATCCACAACAGCATGTGGAGCGACGCGCTCGGCCAGTTCCGCGTGGGCGATTCGCAGTCGGTCCGCAACGCGACCTGGTGGGAGGGTGGCGAGCCGATCTGGGTCTCCGTCGAAAAGGCCGGCTACACCAGCGCGACCTGGTCCTGGCCCGGCAGCGAAGCCCCCATCCACGGCATCCAGGCCAGCCTGCGCCACCCCTACGATGAAAGCGTGGCGCTGCCCGAGCGCATGCGCACGGTGCTGTCCTGGCTGCATGGCGCGCCCGGCGTGCAGAAGCCGCGCTTCATCGGCGCCTACATGGAGCAGGTGGACAAGGCCGGGCATGCACACGGCCCGGACTCCCCCGAGTACGCCGCCGCGCTGCGCCAGGTCGATGCCGCCATCGGCGTGCTGATCGACGGCCTGGCCCACGAGGGACAACTCGACCGCACCAACCTGATCGTGGTCTCCGACCATGGCATGGCCAACGTGGCCGCCGACCACGTCGTGGCCACCGAAACGATGGTGCCGCCGGAGGTGGCGCGCGTGGTCTCCGAAGGCCAGTCGGTCGGTTTTGCACCGCTGCCGGGCCAGCAGGCGGCGGCGGAACAGGCCCTGCTCGGCCGCCACGCCCACCACGAATGCTGGAACAAGGCCGACCTGCCCACCCGCTGGCATTACGGCAGCAATCCGCGCGTGCCGGCCATCGTCTGCCAGATGGACGAAGGCTGGGATGCGTTGACCCCGGCCTCGCGCAGCAAGCGCTCCCCCGGGATGCGCGGCTCGCACGGCTATGACCCGGCCCTGCCGTCGATGCAGGCGGTCTTCATCGCCCGTGGCCCGGCATTCGCGCAGGGCAAACAGCTCACCGCTTTCGACAACGTCGACGTCTACCCGCTGCTGGCGCGTCTGATCGGTATTCCCGCGCAGCCCAATGACGGCGACCCGCAGGCACTGCAACAGGCGCTGCGCGCTCCCGCCCACTGAAACCCGGGCACAAAAAAAGCGGCGCAAGCGCCGCTTTTTTCTTGCCACGCCAGGCCGGATCAGCCGGCCTTGGCCACCGTCTTCTTGGCGACGGCCTTCTTGGCCGGGGCCTTGGCGACAGTCTTCTTGGCGACCGGCGCAGCTGCGCCCACGGCCACCTTGTTCACGTGCGAGCGCGAATTGCCGTAGCTGGCGTTGTAGCGCTTGCCCTTGGCGGTCTTACGGTCACCCTTACCCATGGTCGTCAACTCCTTCAAGTATGAAATCCAAAAAAACCCGTCCGGGACGGGTTCGGCAGGCTCGCAACCGGCTCACCTGCGCCTGAGATGAGAGCCTAGCATGCGTGATTCAATGTGCGCAGCTGGCATCGTGCACGTGGTGATGGTTCAAGCGCAGGTTCAGCAGGTGCGCCAAGGCCACCAGGACGCCGCCAAGCGTCATCACGATGGCATGCGGCACCTGCGAATGATGCAGCTCGGCATGCAGCAGCCCGGCCCACAGCAGCACCAGCCCGGGGACCAGCACCGCCAGCGCGCGCAGCGCGCGGTGCCGGTAATAGCCCCATAACAGGCTGGCCAGGCCCAGCACGGTGACGAAGATCACCACGGTCAGCTCGACGCTGTCGCTCAGCCAGAACGACAGCCCCAGCGACGGCGCGATCGCCAGCAGGGCCGGCAACACCGCGCAATGCACCGCGCACAACAGCGAACCGGTGGCTCCGAAGCGGTCCAGGTACTGACGTAACGCGGCAGGCAGGGGCATGACTTTCAGCAGGGTCGGCGAATCGTTATGGAATAATATAACATAATCGTCAGCCCACCAGTCCAAGCCTTCGATCACCTCCCCCATCGCCGTGGGTTTCCCACGCCCCTCAGTTGATACACAGTAACAAAAGAGACATCGCCACCATGCCTATCTCCCAACGCCCCCTCCGCCCCCTCCGCCGCCACCTGCTCAGCCTGGCCCTGGCCAGCCTGCTGCCTTCGGCCGCCTACGCCGCCGACAATGACGCCGGCCCCCAAAGCCACAACCTGACCGAGTTGTCGGCGGTCAAGGTCACCGCATCGCCGTTGCAGGGTTCGGCCGACTCGCTGGCGCGCCCGGTCGACGTGCTGGCCGGTGAACGCCTGGACGAGCAGAAGTCCGGCACGCTCGGCGATACCGTCGGCAAGCTGCCCGGCGTGCAGAGCACCTTCTTCGGCCCCGGCGTGGGCCGCCCGATCATCCGTGGCCAGGAAGGCCCGCGCGTGCAGGTGCTGTCCAACGGCGTCGGCAACATGGATGCCTCCACCGTCAGCGCCGACCACGCCACCAGCATCGAACCGTTCCTGGCCGACCAGATCGAGGTGCTCAAGGGCCCGGCCACGCTGCTGTTCGGCAGCGGCGCGATCGGTGGCGCGGTGAACGTGGTCGATGGCCGCATCGCCAGCGAACTGCCGGACCGCCCGCTCAGCGGTCGCGCCGAACTGCGCGGCAATTCGGTCAATGACGAGCGCAGCGGCATGTTCCGGCTCGATGGCGTGAACGGCAACTGGGTGCTGCATGTCGACGGCCTGGTCCGCAACGGCGACGACTACCGGATCCCGGGCTATGCCGTCATCGATAGCCTGGAGGAACACGACGGGCACGACCACGACGAAGCCGACGCGCCGCGCCGCGGCACCCTGGACAACAGTTCCATCCGCACCCGCGCCGGTGGCGTCGGCGCAACCTGGCTGGGCGAAGGCGGCTACTTCGGCGTGTCGGCCGGCACCTACCGCACCAATTACGGCATCCCCAACGGCGCGCACGTGCACGCCGACGATGACCATGGTCATGACCACGACGACCATGACCACGACCACGAGGAAGAAGGCGGCGAGCACGATGTCCGCATCGACATGGTGCAGAACCGCTTCGATACCAAGGCCGGCATCTACGACCCGACCGCGTTCCTGAAGAACATCAACCTGCGCGTCGGTTACACCGACTACGAGCACACCGAGCTGGAAGCCGGCACGCCGTCCACCCGCTTCACCAACCGCGGCATCGAAGGCCGGCTGGAAGCGGTGCAGCAGCCCATCGCCGGCTGGGACGGCGCCTTCGGCCTGCAGTTCAGCAACGGCGACTTCGGCGCCAAGGGCGAGGAAGCCTTCGTGCCGGACACCGGCACCCGCAGCCTGGGCCTGTTCGTGCTGCAGGAAAAGCAGTTCGGCCCGTTCAAGCTGGAACTGGGCGGCCGCCATGACCAGGTCAAGCTCGACCCGGCCGACGGCTATCGCCCACGCACCTTCGACGCGACCAATCTGTCGGCCTCCGGCATCTGGAAGCTCAATGATGCGGTGGACCTGCGCTTCGGCCTGGACAGCTCCGAGCGCGCGCCGACCAACGAAGAGCTCTATGCCGCCGGTGCCCACATCGCCACCCGCTCGCTGGAACTGGGCGATGCCAACCTGAAGACCGAGCGCGGGCAGCGTGCGGAACTGGGCATCCACACCCACACCGACCGCCTGGACTTCACCGCATCGATCTACCAGACCAGGTTCAAGGACTTCATCTACCTGGCCGACACCGGCGTGACCGAATCGCTGCCGGTGCGCCAGTGGACCCAGCAGGACGCCACCTTCAAGGGCGCCGAGGCTGAGGCCACCGTGCACATGTTCGAAGGCGACAGCGGTGACTGGGACCTGCGCCTGTTCGGCGACTACGTGAAGGCCGAACTGGATGGCAGCGGCAGCCGCCGGGTCGACATCGCCGTCCCGCACGGCGACCACAACCACAACTACACCGTGGACCTGGCCAACAGCGGCTACCTGCCGCGCATCTCGCCGACCCGCTTCGGCGCCGACCTGCGCTGGTCGCGCGACGGCTGGCGTGCCTCGGTGGGGGCGGTGCGTTACGGCAGCCAGAAGGATGTCGCGCAGAACGAGGAACCCAGTGCCGGCTACACGCTGGTGGATGCACACTTCGCCTACCGCTGGGACCGCAACGCCAGCAACAGCTACGAGGTGTTCCTGGATGGCAGCAACCTGACCAACCGCGAAGCACGCCCGCACACCTCGCTGCTGCGTGACTACTCGCCGTTGCCCGGCCGTGGCGTCGCCTTCGGCATCCGCGCCTGGTTCTGAGCCCAGACAGGCAGGTGCCGGGGCATGCCCGGCACCTGCCTTCCCCCCCACCTTCCCATCCAAGGGCCAGCACAGCACCGCAGCGTTCCATCCCACCGCGCTCCCCGTATAGGTGCATATGCACCTATAATCGCGTCCACCGATTCCCCGGATCCCGCGATGGACGCCACCCGCCCCTGCACCTGCTTCCAGCTGCGCCGTGCCGCGCGCCGGGTGAGCCAGCTCTACGACCAGCACCTGGCCGCCGCAGAGCTCAGCCTCAACGCCTATTCGATCCTGCGCCGCGCGCGGGACCCGCGTCCGCTGGGGGAACTGGCCGACGCCCTGGGCATGGACCGCACCACCCTCACCCGCAACCTCAAGCCGCTGATCGAGGCGGGACTGGTGCAGACCCGACCGGGCAAGGCCGATCCCCGCCAGCGCCAGGTCCTCACCACCGCCGCCGGCATGCGTCGCCTGCACAAAGCGCTTCCGCTGTGGCAGCAGGCGCAGGATGAAGTCCAGTCGCGTTTCGGCAACGCTGCCACGTCCCAGCTCAACCAGCAGCTCGAGGCACTCGCCCGCGCGCTCGAGCCGGAGAGCCGCGCATGAGCGCCACGCCCCTGCAACGCACGCCCTGGGGCATCCTGCTGGTCGCCTCGGCCCTGCTGATGGTGACCATGGGCGTGCGCCAGACCAGCGGCCTGTTGATCGATCCGATCCACGTCTCCACTGGCCTGGGCATCGCCCAGATCAGCTTCTCGCTGGCCATCGGGCAACTCGTCTGGGGCGCGGTGCAGCCGGTGTTCGGCGCGCTGGCCGACCAGCGTGGCCCCCTGCCGGTACTGGTCGGCGGTGGCCTGCTGCTGGCTGCCGGCCTGGCGCTGGCCACGTGGATGCCGACCGCCTGGGGCCTGAACCTGAGCTTCGGCCTGCTGCTTGCCGCCGGTGCCGGTGCCGGCAGCTTCTCCGTGCTGATCGGCGCCAGCAACTGGCGCATCCCGCCTGCCCGGCGCTCGATGGCCGCCGGCATCATCAACGCCGGCGGCTCGCTCGGCCAGTTCCTGTTCGCGCCGCTGGTACAGATGCTGCTCACCGCCTTCGGCTGGGTGCGCACGCTGTACGCGCTGGCGGCCATCGTGCTGGTGTCCCTGCCACTGGCCTGGCCACTGCGCCAGCGCGCACCGCGGGTGGAAGGTGGCGCCGACGGTGAGGCGCTGGGCGTGCAGCTGCGCCGGGCGCTGCGCGACCGCAGCTACTGGTGCCTGCACCTGGGGTTCTTCACCTGCGGCGTGCACATCGCCTTCCTGGTCACCCACCTGCCCGGCGAGATCGCCCTATGCGGCCTGTCGCCAACCGTCTCGTCGATCTCGCTGGCGCTGATCGGCCTGTTCAACGTCGCCGGCAGCCTGATCATCGGCGCGCTGGGCGAGCGCTTCCGCATGAAGTGGCTGCTGTTCTGGATGTACCTCAGCCGTGCGGTGTTGATCATGGTCTACCTGCTGTCACCGCCGACACCCACCACCTTCTACCTGTTCTCCGCCGCGCTGGGCTTCACCTGGCTGGCGACGGTGCCGCCTACCGCGGGCCTGGTCGGCAAGCTGTTCGGGCCGCGCCACATGGGCACGCTGTTCGGTCTCACCCTGCTCTCGCACCAGATCGGCGGCTTCTTCGGCGCCTGGCTGGGCGGCGTCGCGCTGGAGCATGGCGGCGACTACAGCTGGATGTGGTACGGCGACATGGTGCTGGCGGCACTGGCCGCGCTGGTCAACCTGCCGATCCGCGAGCAGGCCCCGCGTCCGGCGGCGCTGGCCGCGAGCTGAATCGCCCAGAACCGGGACAGCGGGTTTCACATCGCGTCGATTGAAATCGGACATTTTTGTCCGGATCATGATCGACATGCCCTCCTTACGTTCCGACGCTGCCGCTCGTCGCGCCCTGCTGTTGGACGCTGCCGACGCCGTATTCGGCGAGCATGGCATCACCGCCCCGTTGGACCTGGTGGTCGAGCGGGCCGGCGTCGGCCGCGCCACGCTGTACCGCAACTTCCCGGACCGCGCCGCGCTGATCTGCGCCATGCTGGAGCGCTCGGTGGCCCAGCTCCAGGCGCATATCGCCGAACTCGGTGCGCGCGACGACGCCCTGTTCGAACTGCTGGCCGGCATGGCCGGGCGCATCGTGCAGTCGCCGGCGCTGGCCGACTACTGGCGTGCGGTGGACCAGGATGATCCGCAGGTGCGCGATGCCCGCCAGCACGTGCTGGCGCTGATGGAGCCCGCCCTGGAGCGCGCCAAGGCCGCCGGCTTGTGCCGCGCGGACATGCAGCTGCGCGACATCTCGCTGATCTCCAGCATGCTCGGCGCCGCCCTGCGCGGCCGTGACCGCGACGAACGTGCGGTGCTGGCCAAGCGCGCACTCGAACTGCTGCTGCCCGGGCTGGCCACCACGCCATGACCACGCTCACGCCCCTGAAGCCGATCCCGGACTGGGAGGACCACGAGAAGCCCACCTTGCCCGGTGGTGCCTCAATGCCATGGCACCCGCCGCACCGACGTGCCGCCTATGCGGCGGTGGCGGTACTGGTCGCCGTCACCGGCGGCCTGGGCAACGCGCTGATCACCGCCAACCTGCCGTGGATCACCGGCCAGATGGGCCTGCAGGCCACCGAGGCGAACTGGCTGGTGGCCGCGTACATGATGGTCAACGTCAGCGCCAACCTGCTGGTATTCAAGTTCCGCCAGGAATACGGCATCCGCCTGTTCGCCGAGATCGGCCTGGGCGTGTACGCCGCGCTGGCGGTGCTGCACCTGTTCGTCGGCAACCTCACCACCACCTTGCTGGTGCGTGCCGGCAGCGGCTTCGCCGGTGCGGCCTGCACCACGCTGGGCACGCTGTACATGCTGCAGGCGCTGCCACGCAAATACGTGGGGCAGATGCTGGTGGTCGGCATGAGCCTGTCGATGCTGGCCACGCCGTTGGCCTGGCTGCTTTCGCCCGGCCTGCTCGACCATGGCGAATGGCAGAACCTGTACCTGTTCGAAGCCGGGTTGGCACTGTGTTCGTTCGCCGCCATCGTGGTGCTGAAGCTGCCGCCGGGCATCCAGATCAAGGTGTTCGAGCCGGCCGACTTCCTGACCTTCGCGCTGATCGCCCCCGGCCTGGCGCTGCTGGTGATCGTGCTCAACCAGGGCTTCGTGCGCTGGTGGTTCGACACGCCCTGGCTGGGCTGGGCACTGGCCGCGTCGGTGGTGTTGATCACCACCGGGTTGTGCCTGGAACACCAGCGCCGCAACCCGCTGCTGCAGGTGCGCTGGCTGATGGGCCCGACCATGCTGCGTTTCATCGCCGGTGCGTTCCTGATCCGCTTCCTCACCAACGAGCAGAACTACGGCGTGATCAACATGCTGCGCACGCTGGGCATGGGGCCGGACCAGATGGCGCCGTTGTTCGCGGTGATCCTGTGCGGCGTGCTGGTCGGCATCGCGGTCGGCGCGCTGACCTTCGGCCCCAAAGCACTGATCCCGCAGTTGCTGGCCTCGATCATCCTGCTCGGCAGCGCCGCCTTCCTCGACCAGCACCGCACCAGCCTGGACCGGCCGATGGACTTCGCGCTGAGCCAGTTCCTGGCGGCGGTGGGCAGTGGCATGTTCATGGGCCCGTTGATGCTGATCGGCATCCGCCAGGCGATGGCACGGGGGTTGGACCACATCGTGTCCTTCGTCGTGGTGCTGTCGCTGACCCAGAACTTCGCCGGGCTGGCCGGCTCGGCCCTGCTCGGCAGCTACCAGTTGCATCGCGAACACGTCTACTCCAGCGCGCTGGTCAGCCAGCTCGACGCCGCCGACCCACAGGTGGCGCAACGCCTGCAGCAACAGCAGCAGGCCTACGCCCGCCTCATCACCGACCCGGTACAACTGCGGGCGCAGGCCAGCACCGCGCTGGCGAACACCGCCAGGCGCGAAGCCAACGTGCGCGCGTTCAACGACGTGTTCGCGCTCAGTGGCTGGGTCGCCATCTGCTTCCTGAGCTGGCTGCTGCTGGAAGTGACATTGCGCAACCCCCGCGTCAAACAGGCGATCCGGCCCGGCAGGGCCACGCCGTCCTCCCGTTGAGGCACCGATGAGCAAGCACACCCCACCCGCCGAAGCCGCCACGCCGGCACCGGTCTCCAAGTACGCCACCCCCAGCCGCACCGCGGTGGTGGTGATGATCGTCATCGCCCTGCTCGGCCTGGCCCTGATCCTGCGCGCATGGCAGCTGTGGCCGTTCAACAGCAGCCACGTGCATACCGACAACGCCTATGTGCGCGGGCAGGTCACGGTGCTGGCGCCCCAGGTCAACGGCTACGTCACCGAGGTACTGGTCAAGGACTTCGACTTCGTCAAACAGGGCCAGCCGCTGCTGCACATCGACGACCGCATCTACCGGCAGAAGGTGGAACAGGCACAGGCCGCCTTGGCCGACGCCCAGGCGCAGCTGGCCAATTCCGACCAAAGCCAGGCCCAGAACCGCGCGCAGATCGCTTCGGCGCAGGCCAACCTGTCCGCCGGCCGCGCCCAGCAACAGCAGAGCCAGACCGAACTGAAGCGCTACGAGCAGCTCGCCGCCCAGCAACTGGTCTCCAACAGCGACCGCGACAAGCTGCGCGCCAGCGTGCAGTCGGCCAATGCGGGCGTGGCGCAGTCGCAGGCGGCGATCCGCATCGCCGAGGAGAACCTCACCTCCACCCAGGTGGCGCGTCGCGGCCTGGAGGCCAAGGTCGCCAATGCCGAGGCTGCCCTGCAGCTGGCCCAGATCGACCTGGACAACACCGTCATCAAGGCACCGCGCGATGGCCAGGTCTCCGAGGCCACGGTGCGCCTGGGGCAGTACGTCAGCGCCGGCAGCCAGTTGTTGTTCCTGGTCCCGGACACCTTGTGGGTGGTGGCCAACTTCAAGGAAGGGCAGACCTGGAACATGGCGATCGGCCAGCCGGCCACCTTCAGTGTCGATGCGTTCCAGGGCCAGACGCTCACCGGCCACATCGAGCAGATCGCACCGGCGACCGGCTCGGAGTTCTCGGTGCTCAAGCCGGACAACGCCAGCGGCAACTTCACCAAGGTAGTCCAGCGCCTGCCGATCCGCATCGCCATCGATCCCGGCCAGCCGCTGGCCAAGCGCCTGCGCCCGGGCATGTCGGTGGTGGTGGAAGTCGATACCGCAGCCCGCCCCCGGTAGGAGAGGCCAAGGCCACTCCTGCACGGCGCGTTGCTTCCATGCGTTAGGCTGTGACTCGCCTTGATGCTGGAAGAACCATGATGCGCATCCCTCTGGCCTTTTCGATGCTCGGCATGCTGGCGGCCCCTTGCCTGGCTGCCGACACGCTCTACAGCGGCGGCCCGATCATCACGCTGGACGACCAGCGGCCCTCGGCCGAAGCGATCGTTGTCCGTGATGGCCATATCGCCTTCGTTGGCACGCGCCGTGCCGCGCTCCGATTCAGCCCCGCCGCCACGCAGGTCGACCTGCTGGGCCACGCACTGACGCCGGGCTTCATCGATGCGCACGGGCACGTTTCCGGCGTGGGCCTGCAGGCGTTGTCGGCCAACCTGCTGCCGGCACCGGACGGCGAAGGCAATTCAATCCCCGCGCTGCAGAAGATCATGCGTGACTTCCGCGCGCAGGCCACGATCCCCGGCGGCTACAAGGTGCTGATCGGCTTCGGCTACGACGACTCGCAACTGGCGGAAAAGCGCCACCCCACCCGCACCGAACTCGACGCCATCGCCACCGACATCCCGGTGATCCTGATGCACCAGTCCGGGCACCTGGGGGCCTACAACAGCAAGGCGCTGGAGTTGGCCGGCATCACCGCAGACACGCCCAACCCGGAAGGCGGCGTGATCCGCCGTGAGCCGGGCAGCCAGGTTCCCGATGGCGTGCTGGAAGAAAGCGCGCACAACCTCGCGCTGGCCAAGCTGATGCCCGCCTTGAGCATGGACCAGGCCATGGCGATGCTCGAAGCCGGCCAGGCGCTGTACATGAAGTACGGCTACACCACCGCGCAGGACGGCAAGACCGACGCGGGCACGCTGGCGATGCTGCCGATGGCGGGCAAGGCCGGGAAGCTGAAGATCGACGTGGTCGCCTACCCGGACATCCACGTCGCCCTGGAAAGCCCGGCCATGCAGGGCCCCTACTACGCGCCGACCTATACCGACCACTTCCGCATCGGCGGGGTGAAGATCAGCCTGGACGGCTCGCCGCAGGGCAAGACCGCCTGGTTGAGCCGGCCCTACTACCAGGTTCCCGAGGGCGAAAAGCCCGACTACGCCGGCTACCCCGCCTATCCCGACGCGCAGGTCGATGAATTGATCGGCAAGGCCTGGCAGCACGGCTGGCAGGTACTGGCCCATGCCAACGGCGATGCCGCCATCGACCAGCTCATCCACGCCGTGGCCGCCGCCGAAGCCGCCTATCCGGAGCGCCACCTGCTGCCGGTGCTGATCCACGGCCAGACCCTGCGCAAGGACCAGGTCGGCGAGATCCAGCGGCTGGGCATCTTCCCGTCGCTGTTTCCGATGCACACCTACTACTGGGGCGACTGGCACCGCAATTCGGTACTGGGCCCGGAACGCGCGGAGAACATCTCGCCCACGCGCTGGGTGCTGGATGCCGGCATGAAGTTCACCTCGCACCATGACGCGCCGGTGGTGTTCCCGGACGCGATGCGGGTATTGGACGCCACCGTCAATCGCACCACCCGCAGCGGCTACGTACTGGGGCCGGGGCAGCGGGTGACGCCGGAGCAGGCATTGAAGTCGCTGACCCTGTGGGCCGCCGAGCAGTACGGCGAACAGGCCAGCAAGGGCTCGATCGAAGTCGGCAAGCGCGCCGACCTGGTGGTGCTGTCCGGCAACCCGCTGACCATCGCCCACCGCGACCTGCATACCATCACCGTGCTGCAGACCATCAAGGATGGGCAGGTCGTCTATGAGGCGGTGCGCTCCCGGTAGTTGCACGCGAGCATGCCGACGCGTCTCCCGCTTCGCGGCCGAGGCCGCTTCCCGTCAGCGAAACAGACCGCGCCCAAAAGAAAAGGCCGCGCAATGCGCGGCCTTTCCAGTGCTGCTGCACGCCCTCATTCACCCCGCGCAGTTCGCGCACAGGCCATGCACTTCCAGCGTCTGCGCCTGCGGCTTGAAGCCCAGCTCCTTGGCGCGGGCCTCGAGCTGGCGGACGATGTCGCGGTCCTCCAGCTCCACCGCGCTGTGGCAGCGGTCGCAGATCAGGAACGGCACCGAGTGCTGATTGCTGCTGGGGTGGTGGCAGGCCACGAACGAGTTCACCGACGACAGCTTGTGCACGAAGCCGTTGGCCATCAGGAAATCCAGCGCGCGGTACACCGTGGGCGGGGCATCGGCACCGACGCCCTTGCCTTCACGCACCCATTCCAGCAGTTCGTAGGCCTTGACCGGCTTGCCCGCCTCGGCGATCAGGCGCAGCACGTTGGCGCGGATCGGCGTCAGCCGCAGCCCGCGCTCACGGCACACCCGCTCGACCACCGCGATGAAGCCCGCCGCGTCGTCAACGTGGTGGTGCGGCGCAGTACAGGAGTGCGATTCGGTCATGTCTACCTCGTGGGAATCAGGCCTTGGGAACCTTGATGAGTGCGGCGTCGATGCGTTTCAAGGCTTCATCGTGGCCGGCCAGGTACACGGTATGGGAAATGTCGGGGCTCACCTGGGTGCCGGTGATGGCCACGCGCAGCGGCTGGGCGACCTTGCCCATGCCGATTTCCAGCGCCGCGGCGGTGTCGTGCAGGGCCACCCCGACCGCTTCGGCGGTCCACTCCGGCAGCGCCGCCAACAGCTCGCGGGCCTTGGCCAGCGGTGCATCGGCGCCGGGCTTGAAGTGCTTGGCCACGGCGGCTTCGTCGTATTCGGTCAGCGGGGTGTACCAGACCACGGCCTTCTCGGCCATTTCCTTCAGGGTCTGCACGCGCTCACGCAGCGCGATGACCACGTCCACCGGGGCCGGGCCGGCGTTCACGTCCAAGCCCAGCTTCTCCAGCTGGTAAACCAGGTGCGGCACGATCGAAGCCGGCTCCTCGGTCTTGAGGAAGTGCTGGTTGACCCAACCCAGCTTGGCCATGTCCAGGCGCGAGGCCTTGGAATTGCAGTTGGTCACGTCGAACAGGTCGATCAGCTCCTGGCGGCTGAACAGCTCCTGGTCGCCGTGCGACCAGCCCAGGCGGGCCAGGTAGCTGAGCAGCGCGTCAGGCAGGTAGCCGGCGTCCTTGTACTGCATCACGTCGGCTGCGCCGGTGCGCTTGGACAGCTTGGCGCCCTGCTCGTCCAGGATCATCGGCATGTGGCCGAACTTCGGTACCGGGGCACCGATGGCCTCGTACAGGTTGATCTGGCGCGGGGTGTTGTTGATGTGGTCGTCACCGCGGATGACCTCGGTGATGTTCATGTCCCAGTCGTCCACGACCACGGCGAAGTTGTAGGTCGGGTAGCCGTCCGGGCGGAAGATGACCATGTCGTCGAGCTCGCTGTTGGCGATCTCGATGCGGCCCTTGATCAGGTCGTCGAACACCACGCTGCCATCGAGCGGGTTCTTGAAGCGGATGACACGGTTCGGGTCATCCTTGAACGGCAGGTTCAGCTCGCGCGCGGCGCCGTTGTAGCGTGGCTTCTCCTGCTTGGCCATGGCCGCCTCGCGCATCGCGTCCAGCGCTTCCTTGGTCTCGTAGGCGTAGTAGGCCTTGCCCGAGGCGATCAGTTGCTCGGCCACTTCCTTGTAACGGGCGACCCGGTCGGTCTGGTAGATCGGGCCCTCGTTGTAGTCCAGGCCCAGCCAGTCCATGGCCTCCAGGATGGCGTCGATGGCCGCCTGGGTGCTGCGTTCCCGGTCGGTATCCTCGATGCGCAGCACGAACTCGCCGCCGCGGTGGCGGGCCTCCAGCCAGCAGTACAGCGCGGTGCGGGCGCCACCAATGTGCAGGTAGCCGGTGGGACTGGGGGCAAAGCGGGTGCGGACGGTCATGACAGGCGCAGATGTGGGAATCCGGCCATTTTACCCCGTCCCCCCTCAACCTGCCGTGCCCGCCGCAGGAGCGCCCTCGGGCGCGAGGCCGGTGGTCGCGGGGGCTCGGCAGCATCAGGGGTTCGTGAAATGCGCTGGAGAAAGGCCGTGGGCATGTTGAAGGGCGGCGCTTGTGCCTTCAGGGCGAAAAGCGCCCCCTCCCCAACCCTCCCCTGCGCTGCGCGCAAGGGAGGGGGCAACCGCAAATGCAGGAGCCGTGCCTTGCTTCTGGATTCGCCTTTGCTCTGCTTTTGCCCCCTCCCTTGCGCGCAGCGCAGGGGGGGGTTGGGGAGGGGCGCTTTGGCTTTGGCCATGCCGTTGCTCCAGAAAGCAGGCAGCCGGTCCTGCCCCGGAAACGAAGAAGGGCCGCATCGCGGCCCTTCCTCATTCCCCCATGAACGCCAGCCGCCTCACGGCTCCAGCAACGGCTTGCGCGGGAAACGCTCCTCGCGCATCGCCGCGTTGTACACGAACGAGGCCACGATCGCCGCCGCCTGCTTCAGGTCCTCGGCCTCTGCGTGGTCCCACGTGTCCAGGTGGCTGTGGTGGACGTTGCTGAAGTAATCCAAGCGATCCTGGACGAACTGGAAGCCCGGCAGGCCCACCCGGTCATAGCTGATGTGGTCGGTGCTGCCGGTGTTGCGGCTCACCACCGTCGTCGCGCCCACGTCGTTGAACGGCTTCAGCCACTGCTCGAAGATCGGCATGGCCGCCATGTTCTCCTGCGCGTAGATGCCGCGGAAGCGGCCCGAGCCGTTGTCCATGTTGAAGTACACCTGGAACTTGTCGTAATCACGCAGCTTCTGCAGCGCGCCAGTCGGCTCGCGCAGCGAGGCCGGCAGCGCCTTCTGCGCCGGATCGGTGGGCTCCGGGTAACGCGCGAAGTGCTGGGCCACGTAGGCCTGCGAGCCGATCAGGCCCTGCTCCTCGCCGCTCCACAGCGCCACGCGGATGGTGCGCTTGGGCTTGGCGCCCACGGCCTTGAGGATGCGCATGGCCTCCATCATCACCGCCACGCCGGCGGCATTGTCGGCCGCACCGGTGCCGGTGTGCCAGGAGTCCATGTGCGCGCCCAGCATCACGATCTCGTCGGCCTTGCTGCTGCCGCGGATCTCGGCCAGCGTGTTGTGGCCCGGCTGGTCGGCCTCATCGGTGAAGCGTGCATCCACGTTCACCCGCAGGCGCACGACCTGATTGTCCTTGAGTGCACGCACCAGCGGATTGAAGTGCTCGGCGATCATCGCCAGCTCCGGGATGCCCACCGACTCGCCGGCCTTGCGCGAGCCGCCACCGGCCACGCGGATGATGCCGTTGTCCCAGCCGCTGATGCTGATCGCCGCCAACGCACCTTCCTCGACGAAGAAGGCATTGGTGGCGCGGATCAGCTCCTGGCGCTCGCCGTATTCCTTGATCCGCTTCGCACGGTCATCGGCTGCGCTCTTGGGAATGGTGAACTCCTGCAGGCCTTCCAGCGAGGTCGCATCGTGGCGGTGCGAGTCCGGCTCGGTGCCGCGCTTGTACTCGCGCGCCTCGCCGAGCAGCAGGATCTTGCCGCGCAGCTTGCCCTTGTATTTCTCCAGGTCGGCCAGCTTCTTGATGTCGACCTGGATCAGCTCGCCCTCGACCGGACCGTGGGTGCCCGGGGTCCAGGCCTTGGGCAGCGCATGCAGCGGCTGCACGCGTTCGGACAACATTTCCACGCTGGCCGAGGAGAACTCCCAGCCACGGCCGAAGCCGTCGAACGCCTCGTCGTGCACGTTCACCAGGCCCCATTCGTTGAACTTGCCGCGGGTCCAGCGGTTGGCCTCGGCCATCGCCGGTGAGTTGGTCAGGCGCGGACCAATGCTCTCGGTCAGATGACTGAAGGTGTCCATCACCTGCGAGCGGTGGAAGGCCTCCTGGCGGATCTTGCCCACCATGTCCAGGTCCACCTGTTCGGCTGCCTGCGCCGTAGCGCCCACCGCCAACCCCATGCACAACGCCAGCAAACCGCGCTTGATCACCGTGTATCCCCCGGCCTTCGGCCAAATGACGACAAAGCACCGAGTCTAGCCAGCCCTCCATACTGACCGAGCCGGCCAATGGTCATGGTCCGCCGGTCTCAGGGCACGTTTGTCACCACCGCCTGGGCCAGTGCCGGCTGCAACTGGCCTGGCCAGTCGCGGTCGTTGGCCACCTGGGCCTGCGCGCGGCGGGCCTCGAAGGCAGCGAAATCCAGCTCCGCCAGCGCCCATAGCTGCCCTTCGGCGGTCTGCGCAAGCACGCCATCGGCCGGAAAACCCACGTCCATCGGTGCGTAGATCGCCGCCTGCCCGGTGTTCACGTCCAGCGCCGGGCTCCATTCGGCCAGACCGGCGGTCACCGACTGGGCCACGAACATGCGGTTCTCCAATGCCCGTGCCAGGCAACCGATGCGCACCCGGGTCGCGCCGGCAGCGGTATCGGTGCAGCTCGGCACGACCAGCAAGCGGGCACCGGCCTCGTACTGGCGCCGTACCGGCAACGGGAATTCGCTGTCGTAGCAGATCGCCACGCCGACGCGGATGCCGTCCACCTCGAACACCTTCAATACGTCACCCGGATCGATCAGGCCGGTGCCCTTCTCGAACCCGGTCAGCTGCAGCTTGTCCTGCCACAGGTGCTGGCCATCGGGGGTCAACCAGTCGCAGCGGTTGCGGTAGCGCCCGTTGCCGGTATCGAGCAGGAAGCTGCCCGCCACCACGTGCAGGTCGAACTCGCGGGCCAGTGCCGAGAACAGCGCAAGCCATTGCGGGCGGTATTGCTGGATGGCCGCCAGCGAGGCTGGCAGGTCGCTGAAGATATGCCGGCGGAAAGTGGCCGCCAGTTCCAGCGACAGGTATTCGGGCAACACCGCGATACGCGTACCAGCGGCGGCCGCCTCGCCCAGCACCTGGCGCTGGCGTGCAGCGAAGGCATCGAAGTCGGCGGGCGAGCCCACCGGGTAACGGGCAACGGCAATCTTCATGCGACAGGCTCCAGCGTGCGGGTCCAGAACGTCAATGGATGCATCACCTCGCCCTGCCCCACCTCGTGCCACAGCAACTGCAGGGTCATCCCGGGTTGCCGGGCATAGCCGCGCTTGTGCCAGAACACATCGTTGTCGCGGTGCCCGGGCGGGCGCCGCGGGTCATCGGCCGCACGGTCCACCGCGCAGAAGGCCGTGATCGCAAAGCGCCGCAACGCCCGGGCATGCGCCTCGCGCGCATCGAAGAACGCATGGCCGATGCCGCGTCCCCGGTACGACGGCAACAGCACCGACTCGCCGAAATAGAACACCTGCGCCGGGTCAAGGCCCGCTTCCTCGAATGGCTTGCGGAAGGCCGCGCCGTCATCGAGCAACGGCAGGCCGGTGGACGCGCCCACCACCGCGTCGCCATCGCGAGCAACCACGCAGACCGCATCCGGCGTAGCGGCATAGGCGGCCAGGTAGTCACGCTCGTAGTCGAGGCTGCCCTGGTAGAGGTAGGGCCAGTCATTGAACACGCCGATGCGCAGGCGGGCCACGTCATCCAGCACGGGCAGCAGTTCCGGTCCGCGCAATGCGGCGAGGGTGAGGGGCGATTCCATGCGGGAATTCTAGTGCGTGGCGGGCGTCGGGTGCGGCCCCTTCCCCAACCCCTCTCCCGCACGCGGGAGAGGGGCTTTATCCAACGCACCCTGGAACATCACCGGCTGCGACTCAATGCATCCACCCGTACAGCACCAGGCGTTCCACCGGCAGCACCGCCAGCCACGACTGCGCATCCAAGGTGGTGGCGGCATACATCGGGCTGGTGCCGGCGGCGCCCTGCCCAGCTCCTCCGCGCACCTGTCGCCAATGGCCATAGCGGGCCGGTGCATGCCGCGGCAGACCGGCGCGGGCCTGCCGTGCCTGCGCGAAGAACACCAGCCCTTGCCGTTGGATGGCAGCGGCGGTGCGGTTGGCAAGGCGCAGGACCACGATGCCGCCGGCATCACCGCCAAAGATGCTCTCCAGTACGATACCGGCCATCTGGTCCGGCGACATCCCGAACTGCAGCAGCCCACTGGTTTCAATCTCGGCAGGCAGCAACTGCTGCGCACGACGATGGATCGACATGCGGTTCATTGCGGTCACTCCCAGGGAAACGGGGTGGCCTGCGCCACCCCGTTTCGATCACGGCAGGGTCGGCGGTGCGGCCGGCTTGCCCAGCGCGCGGTTGCTCAGCTCGTACCAGTCCATCTTGCGGGTGATCCACATGATCACCGCCAGGATGCCGAACAGCAGCAGCGAGCCCATCAGCAGCGAGTTGGTCTCCGAGGCCAGCAGCAGGTACAGCACGCCGTACAGCAGGGTCAGCATGGTCGAGAACACCAGCGCGTACTTCCAGCTGCGCAGCACGCCGCTGAGATAGAAGCCCTGCAGGCCGATACAGGCCGCCGCGGAGACCAGGTAGGCCTGCCAGAACGGAATGTGCTCGGAAAGGCTGACCAGCAGCAGGAAGAAGATCGCCAGCGCCAGGCCGACCAGCAGGTACTGCAACGGGTGGATCTTCAGCTGCTTGATCAGCTCGAACAGGGCAAAGCCGACGAAGGTCAGCAACACGAACAGGATGCCGTACTTGGTCGCGCGGTCGGCCTGGGTGTAAACGTCCACCGGGTCCACCAGCGCCACGTTCAACGCCTCGACGCTACCACCTTCGCCACGGATGGCACGGACCAGCTGCGTCTGCGCCGCCGAGGCCAGCGAGGACACCGCCCATTCGGCCTTGAACCCGCTGCCGTCGATGCTGCGCTCGTTGGGCAGGAAGCTGCCGCCGAACAGGGGATGCTGCCACGGCGAGTTCAACGCCACCCGGGTGTCGTCGCCGATCGGCGCGACCGACAGCGAACGCGTGCCACCGAGCACGAACTCCAGCTGCACCTTGCCACCTTCGGCCAGGACGCCCTGGCTGGCGTCCGCCAGCACCGACAACGGTGCGTGCAGGCCCTTGGAGGTGTCCTGCATCACGCCGGCGCCCGGTTGCAGGGTGACCGACTTGCCGTCCACGCGCAGGTTCGGGGTACCGACCAGGCCGCGCACGTCGGACAGGCCCAGTGCCAGATAGGGCCGCCCATACACCCGGCCCGGCACCGCGTTGTAGCGGGATTCGGCGAACTCGGCGCTGAGCTGGGCATGCCAGCGGTACACCGGCACCTTGAACAGGCCGATGCGGCGCTCGTCGGTTTCCAGCTTGCCCTGCACGTCCAGCCGTGCCGGCATCTGCAGGTCATAGCCCTGCTCGGTGCGCAGCTCGGTCTTGCGCTGGGCGCTGCCTTCCACGGCCACTTCCACCTCGCGCGTCTGCGTCCATGGCAGCACCCGTACCGGGCCGACCAGCGTCTGCTCGCCGGCGTAACTCTGCGCCACCCGCTCCACCGCCTCGTCGCGGTAGCGTTCGCGCTCGTTGATGGTGCCGCGGATCAGCAACAGGGGAATCAACAACAACAACGCCAGGCCGCCGACGATGGCGAAGCGCAACAACAGCTTGAGGGAAGTCATGTCCCGTCCTCGTGTGGAAACGGGGCCAGCTTCGGGGCTGCCGGTGAGCAGGGTTTGTGTCGAACTTGAAGCGAGTGTGAAGTCAGCCGGCCGGCAGCAGCAGGCGGGCCTCGGCGCCCCCTTCGGGCGCATTGCGCAGGCCGGCCTGGCCGCCATGCAGGCGCGCCACTTCGGCCACGAACGGCAACCCCAACCCGGAACTGCGCTGGCCGGTGCCTGGCCGGGCCAGCGAATAGAAGCGCTCGAACACGCGTTCCAGCGCGTAGTCCGGGACCCCGGGGCCGGCATCACGCAGGCGGACCTGCCACTCCCTCCCCTGCTGCTCCAGCGCCAGCTCGATGCGGCCACCGGCCGGCGAGAAGGCAATGGCGTTGTCGAGCAGGTTGGACAGTGCCTGCCGCAGCAGGAACGCATCGCCCTGCACCAGCGCGCGCTCGGGCAGGTGGCTGTCCAGTTGCAGCTGCGCGGCCTGCAGCCGCGGCGCGGCGTCCTCGGCCAGGCTGCGGCACAGCGCGACCAGGTCCACGTCGGTACGCCGCTGCAACCAACCGTGCTGTTCCACCTCGGCCAGCCGCAGCAGCTGGTCGATGGTCTCGGTCAGGCGCCGCTCCTGCTGCACGATGTTGCCGGCGAAGCGTTGGCGCTCGGCCTCGGGCAAGGGTTCCTGCAGCAGTTCGGCCGCCCCGCGGATGGCGGCCAGCGGGCTTTTCATCTCGTGCGTGAGCGACTGCACGTACTGCTCGACGTAGGCCTTGCCCTCGAGCTTGCGGCGCATGGTTTCCAGCGCCAGCCCAAGGTCGCCGATCTCGTCATGGCGGCGCCGCGGCGGCGGCACCGGCTCGCCGGCACTGACGGCCTTGGCATAACGGCTCAGGCTGCCGATGCCGCGCGCCAGCCACCAGGTCATCAGCAGACCGATCAGCGCCGACAGCCCGATCAGCCAGGCGCCGCGCGCCACGATGGCGCGCTGGCTGGCGGCGATGAACGGATCGAAGGTGTCGTTGGGCTGGGCCAGGGTCAGCACGCCGATCAGCGTGCGGCCATCGGCCGGGTCGTACACCGGCGCGGCCACGTGCATCACCGTGCTGGTCTCGTCACCCGGGGTACGTGCACTGGAGCGGGCGCCGTACTGACCGCGCAAGGTCAGGTAGACGTCGTTCCAGCGCGAATTGTCGCGCCCCACGTCCTGCCCCAGCGAGTCGTAGATGACGATGCCCCTGGCGTCGGTCACGGTCACCCGGTAATCGATGCTGCGCTTGGGGAAGCGCCACACCATCGCGCGCGGGTCGCGCCGTTGCGCGGTGGCCATGTGCGCGGCGAACGCGCCGTCGGCCATGTGCCCGGCCTTCAGGTCCGGCGCGGCGATCACCGCCAGCACGTTGGCCGCGTCCACCAGCGTGGACTCCATCGCCTGGCGCACCCCCGGCTTGACCTCGTTGACGAACACGCGCATCACGAAGAACGCGGCGATGCCCACGATCAGGAAGAAGCCCAGAAACAGTTTCAGGCCGAGCCGCATCTAGATTTCCAGTGCGTAGCCCACGCCACGGTGGGTGCGGATCGGGTCGTCCTGCGCTCCGGCCGCGCGCAGCTTGGCGCGCAGCGTCTTGACGTGGGTGTCGATGGTGCGGTCGGCGCTGTCGCTGGCATGGTCCCAGCCGCGCTCCATCAGCTGGCTGCGGCTGAGGATGGACCCCGGGCGGGCCAGCAGCGCCGCCAGCAGGGCGTACTCGTAGCGGGTCAGGTCCAGCGGCGTGTCGCGGTAACGGATGCGCCGGCCCTCGCCGTCGATGGCGAAGGCGCCGTGGACTTTCCACCCCGCGCTGGCCGGCGTGGACGGCGCCGGCACGCTGCGACGCAGCCGCGCACGCACCCGCGCCACCAGTTCGCGCGGCGAGAACGGCTTGGTCACGTAGTCGTCGGCGCCCAGCTCCAGCCCCAGCACGCGGTCGAACTCGTCGTTGCGCGCGGTCAGGAAGATCACCGGTACCTGGCTGAAGGTACGCAGCTCCCGGCACACCTCGAAGCCCCCCAGGTCAGGCAGGCCCACGTCCAGCACCACCACGTCGGCCCCGTCCGCACGCAGCGTGGCCAGGGCCTGCCGCCCCAACGCGCAGTGCTCGGCGGCGTAGCCTTCGCTGCGCAGGGCATACAACAGGGTATCGGCGATGGCGGCCTCGTCTTCGACGACGAGTACCCGGGCAGGTTGATCGGACATGCGCCCAGCATAGCCGCCACCCGGGCGCCCCCGTACACTTCCCCCATGAATTACCGCCACGCCTTCCACGCCGGCAACCATGCCGACGTGCTCAAGCACATCGTCATGCTGGCGATGATCGACGCGCTCAAGCGCAAGGACTCCCCATTCTTCGTCCTGGACACCCATGCCGGACGCGGACGCTACCTGCTCTCGGCCGAGGAAAGCCGCAAGACCGCCGAGGCCGACGACGGCATCCTGCAGTTGATGGCCCTGCCCGCGCTGCCGGAGGTGGTCGAGCAGTACCTGCGCGCGGTGCAGGCCGACAACCCGGTCGGCGCGCTGGTCTCCTACCCCGGCTCGCCGCTGATGGCCGCCCGTGCCCTGCGCGAGCAGGACCGCATGGCCGCCTGCGAGCTGCAGAAGGAGGAGGCCGCGGCGCTGAAGGAACTGTTCGCCCACGACCGCCGCGTGCAGGTGCACCCGGGCAACGGCTACGACAGCATCCGCGCCTTCCTGCCACCCAAGGCCGGTGCCACCAAGATCGGCCGTGCCCTGGTCCTGATCGACCCGCCGTACGAGGTCCAGGACGCCGAGTACCCGCAGATCCTCGCCACCGTGCGCGAAATCCTGACCCGCATGCCGCAGGCGCAGATCGCGGTCTGGTACCCGATCAAGCAGCGCCGCAGCCTGCAGCAGTTCTTCCGCAAGGCCAGCCACCTGCCGGCCAAGTCGGTGCTGCTGGCCGAGTTCATGGTCCGCCCGGACGACTCCCCGCTGCGCCTGAACGGCAGCGGCATGCTGCTGGTCAACGCCCCGTGGCAGTTCGACCAGGTCATCGCGCCCGCCCTGCCCGTGTTGAAGAAGCACCTGGGCGAGGCCGGTGCCTCGACCCGCCTGGAGTGGCTCAAGGCCTCCGAATAACGCCTTTTTGACACCCGCCGGAAGCTGAACGAATCGCCGTGTTGATCGCGTTCACAGAACTTAGCAGGGCGGGTGACAGAATCGACGGGTCTTTGGAGGAACCGTAGTCATGGCTACCCGTAATCGCATGCCCCCGTGGCATGAAAATTTCAAGGCGCCCAGTGGTCGCGAGTTGTTGATCCGCCCCATCCGTCCGGAAGACGGCGCACCGCTGCAGGGCGCATTCGCGCTGTTCGGGCCGGAAGAAGTGCGGGATCGCTACCTGCAGGCGGTGGACTCCCTGTCCGACGAGACGGTCCAGCGCCTCACCCACCCGAATCCGAAGTCGGAGATCGCGCTGGTGGCGGCCGAGCCACTGCCCCCGGGTGAAGCCGTGGTCGGCGCCGTCGCCCGCGCCACCATCATCCCGGGCACCCGGGATGCTGAATACGCCATCCTGGTCAGCCGTTTCCTCGCCGGCCAGGGCCTGGGCCGGCAGTTGATGCGCAAGCTGGTCAAATGGGCGCGCGGCAAGTACCTGGACCGTATGTACGGCGATATCGCCCAGGACAACGAGCCGATGCTGCAGCTGGCCGCGTCGCTGGGCTTCAAGCAGGTTCCCCATCCCACCGGTGCCCCGGGCCTGGTACGCATGGAGCTGGACCTGGCCAGCTGAGAACAGGGAGGGGGAACACGCCGCGCGCTCGCTCCCCTTCCCGCCAGGCAGCTGGTTTCGCGCACGCGAACCGTGGGGCAGGCATCGGCAAACCGGTGCCTGCCCTTTTCGTCTGCGTCGTCCGGAATGCCCCTGCGCCACGGCGCCGTCGCGGCGGTCCCCGGCAGGTGGTCTGTTAAGATTGGCGGTCCATGTCAGCCCACCCCTACCCCATTCCGCCGCTGCCCCGTCCGGGCCAGCTCCGCGCCTGGTGGCGCGCCCCGGCATCCAGCACCGCCCTGGCCTGGCACGTGGCCCGTGCCGCGGATGTGCATGGCAAGCCGCTGTTGCTGGTCACCCGCGACAACCAGAGCGCCAACCAGGCCGTCGCCGACCTGCAGACCCTGCTCGGCACCGGTCCCGGCGTGCTGCCGGTGCTGTCGTTCCCGGACTGGGAAACCCTGCCCTACGACCAGTTCAGCCCGCACCCGGACATCATTTCCCAGCGCCTGGCCGCGCTGCACCACCTGCCCACGCTGACCCGCGGCATCGTGGTGGTGCCGGTGCAGACGCTGCTGCAACGGCTGGCCCCGCTGAGCTACATCGTCGGTGGCAGCTTCGACCTGAAGGTCGGCCAGCGCCTGGACATGGACGCGGAAAAGCGCCGGCTGGAAAGCGCCGGCTACCGCAACGTCGGCCAGGTGATGGACCCGGGCGACTTCGCCGTGCGCGGTGGCCTGCTCGACGTCTACCCGATGGGCGCCGAGGCCCCGCTGCGCATCGAGCTGCTGGACGAGGACATCGATTCCATCCGCGCCTTCGACCCCGAGTCGCAGCGCTCGCTGGACAAGGTGGACGCGGTGAAGATGCTGCCCGGCCGCGAAGTACCGATGGACGAAGCCAGCCTGGCGCGCGTCCAGGCCGCGCTGCGCGAACGCTTCGACGTCGATACCCGGCGCAGCCCGCTCTACCAGGACCTGAAGGCCGGCGTGCTGCCCTCCGGCATCGAGTACTTCCTGCCGTTATTCTTCGACAGGACCGCGACCCTGTTCGACTACCTGCCCAGCGGCTTCCTGACCGTGGTCGGTACCGGCGTGGCCGAGGCCTCCGACGCGTTCTGGACGCAGACCGGCAGCCGCTACGAACAGCGTCGCCACGACATCGACCGGCCGCTGCTGCCGCCGGAGGAGATCTACCAGTCGCCGGACAACCTGCGCGAGCAGTTCAACAAGCAGCCGCGCGTGGAAGTGTGGCCGGCCGACCATCCGCGCATCGCCGAGGCGCAGCCGCTGGGCGACCAGCCGCTGCCGCCGCTGCCGGTCGCCGCCAAGGATGCCCCCGCCGGCCAGGCACTGAAGTCCTTCATCGACAACTATCCCGGCCGGGTGCTGATCGCCGCTGACTCGCCGGGGCGCCGCGAGGCGCTGCTGGAAGTCCTGCAGGCCGCCGAGCTGCGCCCGCCGGTGGTGGCGGACTTCACCGCGTTTCTCCCTTCCCCGCTCGGCGGAAGCGGGCCCGAGGGGCCGGATGGGGGGCGTGCCAATGGCAAGAGCAAGCGCGCCGCCCTCCCGGAAGGAGACGGGCTTGCCAGGTTCGCCATCACCGTCGCGCCGCTGGACGATGGCTTCGCCCTGACCGAGCCGCCGCTGGCCGTGCTCACCGAGCGCCAGCTGTTCCCCGAGCGTGCCGGCCACGCACGGCGGACCCGCCGTGCCGGGCGCGAGCCGGAAGCGATCATCCGCGACCTCGGCGAGCTGACCGAAGGCGCGCCCATCGTCCATGAGGACCATGGCGTCGGCCGCTACCGCGGCCTGATCGCGATGGACGTGGGCGGCATGCCGGGCGAGTTCCTCGACATCGAGTACGCCAAGGGCGACCGCCTGTACGTGCCGGTCGCGCAGCTGCACCTGATCAGCCGCTACTCCGGCGCCTCGCCGGAAACCGCGCCGCTGCACTCGCTCGGTGGCGAGCAATGGACCAAGGCCAAGCGCAAGGCCGCCGAGAAGGTGCGCGACGTCGCCGCCGAGCTGCTGGAGATCCAGGCCCGCCGCCAGGCCCGCGCCGGATTGGCGCTGGACATCGACCGCGCCATGTACGAACCGTTCGCCGCCGGCTTCCCGTTCGAGGAAACCCCCGACCAGCTGGCCGCGATCGAAGCCACCCTGCGCGACCTGCAATCCAGCCAGCCGATGGACCGCGTGGTCTGCGGCGACGTCGGCTTCGGCAAGACCGAGGTCGCCGTGCGCGCCGCCTTCGCCGCCGCCAGCGGTGGCAAGCAGGTGGCGGTGCTGGTGCCGACCACGCTGCTGGCCGAGCAGCACTACCGCAACTTCCGCGACCGCTTCGCCGACTACCCGCTCAAGGTGGAAGTGCTCTCGCGCTTCAAGAGCACCAAGGAAATCAAGGCCGAGCTGGACAAGGTGGCCGAAGGCACCATCGACGTGATCGTCGGCACCCACCGGCTGCTGCAGCCGGACGTGAAGTTCAAGGACCTGGGCCTGGTCATCGTCGACGAGGAACAGCGCTTCGGCGTGCGCCAGAAGGAAGCCCTCAAGGCGATGCGCGCCAACGTGCACCTGCTCACGCTCACCGCCACGCCGATCCCGCGCACGCTCAACATGGCCATGGCCGGCCTGCGCGACCTGTCGATCATCGCCACGCCGCCGCCGAACCGGCTGGCGGTCAAGACCTTCATCACCGCCTGGGACAACGCGCAGCTGCGCGAGGCGTTCCAGCGCGAACTCGCGCGCGGCGGCCAGTTGTACTTCCTGCACAACGACGTGGAAAGCATGGGCCGGATGCAGCGCGAGCTGTCCGAGCTGGTGCCCGAGGCGCGCATCGGCATGGCCCACGGCCAGATGCCCGAGCGCGAACTGGAGCGGGTGATGCTGGATTTCCAGAAGCAGCGCTTCAACGTGCTGCTGGCCAGCACCATCATCGAGTCGGGCATCGACATCCCCAACGCCAACACCATCATCATCAACCGCGCCGACCGCTTCGGCCTGGCCCAGCTGCACCAGCTGCGTGGCCGCGTCGGTCGCTCGCACCACCGCGCCTATGCCTACCTGCTGGTGCCGGACAAGCGTTCGATGACGCCTGATGCGGAGAAGCGCCTGGAAGCAATCGCCTCGATGGACGAACTCGGTGCCGGTTTCACCCTGGCCACGCACGACCTGGAAATCCGCGGCGCCGGCGAGCTGCTCGGCGAGGACCAGAGCGGGCAGATGGCCGAGGTCGGCTTCAGCCTGTACACCGAGCTACTGGAGCGCGCGGTGCGCTCGATCAAGGCCGGCAAGCTGCCCGACCTGGACAGCGGCGAGGAAGTGCGCGGCGCCGAGGTCGAGCTGCATGTACCTGCCCTGATCCCGGACGACTACCTGCCCGACGTGCACACCCGCCTGACGCTGTACAAGCGCATTTCCAGCGCGCGCGACAGCCTCGCCCTGCGCGAGCTGCAGGTGGAGATGATCGACCGCTTCGGCCTGCTGCCGGACCCGGTCAAGCACCTGTTCGCGATCGCCGAACTGAAGCTGCAGGCCAACACGCTGGGCATCCGCAAACTGGAACTGGGCGAGAACGGCGGCCGGATCGTGTTCGAGGCGCAGCCCAACATCGACCCGATGGCGGTGATCCAGCTGATCCAGAAGCAGCCCAAGCTTTACCAGATGGACGGCCCGGACAAGCTGCGCATCAAGCATCCGTTGCCGGAGAGCGCGGACCGCTTCAACGCGGCACGGGCGCTGCTGACCACGTTGCATCCCGGCAGTTCCTGAACGGGGAAAATCGTGAAATTTGCGTGAAAGGGGAGGCGTGCGGAAAATGCCCCTTCCCTTTCGCCGCGCCCTGTCCCGCAGCCCGATACCGCATGTCGCCGATCAGCACGCCCGTGGGCCTGTCCCTTCCGCCGGATGACCCGTCCTGCACGATCACCGTGCTGGCCGCGGCGCTGGACCAGCGCGACAGCTACACCGACCACCACTGCGACCGCGTCTCGCGGCTGGCACACGCGATGGGGCGCCACTGCGGCCTGGACGAGGAACGCCTCGGGCATCTGGTGCTGGCCGCGCGCTTCCACGACGTGGGCAAGATCGGCGTGCGCGATGACGTGCTGCTGCACCCGGGCAAGCTTGATGACCCACGGCTGTCGGCCATGCGCACTCACCCCGAGCGCGGTGCGCGGCTGTTCCTGGCCACCGGCCGCGACGACGCCCGCCAGGTGGCCGCACTGATCCGCCACCACCACGAAGCATGGGATGGCAGCGGCTACCCGCATGGCCTGCAGGGCGAGGAAATCCCGATGGAATCGCGCATCCTCACCATCGTCGATGGTTTCGACGCGATGACGTCCGAGCGTCCCTACCGCGGGCCGATGCCGGCCCAGCACGCCGTCGAACTGCTGTCCAATGAACGCGGCCGGCTCATCGACCCCCGCCTGTTCGGCGAATTCATGGGCCTGATGCGCCAGGGCGAACTGCCGGCCTAGAGCACCGGCGACATCATCGCCACCGCGTTCTGCACCAGCCGTGCGTGCAGCGGCCACTGCCGCACCTGCGACAGGCTGACCGGGGTCGCCACCTGCAGGTACTTCCGCTGGCGCTGGCGCAGCACGCCAACCACCGCCGGATCGGCGATCAGCAGGTTGTTCTCGAAGTTCAGCTCCAGGCTGCGGCGGTCGATGTTGGCCGAGCCGACCAGCGCCACCTCGCCGTCGAACGTGAGCGACTTGGCATGCAGCAGGCCCAATGGATACTCGTGCACCTGCACGCCGCACTGCAGCAGGTCGGCGTAGGTGCTGCGGCTGGTCTGTCCCACCAGCCAGGAATCATTGCGCGCCGGGAAGATCACCTGCGTGGCCACGCCCCGTCGCGGTGCCGCGCACAGCGCGCGCAGGATGGATTCGTCCGGCACGAAGTACGGCGTGGAGATCACCAGTTCGCGGCGCGCGGCGTAGATGCAGGCCACGAACATGTCGGCCATGGCGTTGTGGCGGGTGATCGGCCCGGTCTCGAAGGCCATCGCACGGCTGCCACGGTCGAAGGTGGCTGCCGCACCCCGCGCCGCGTAGCCTTCCATCGCGGTTTCGCCGGTTTCCGGAATCCAGCCGCTGAGGAACAGGTACTGCAGCTGGCGCACCACCGGCCCTTCGCAGCGCAGCAGCAGGTCGATCCACGGCGCATAGGCCGGCTTCACCCGGAACTCGGCATCGGCGCAGTTCTGGCTGCCGCAGTAGGCGATGCGGTTGTCGATGACCACGATCTTGCGGTGGTCGCGCAGGTCCATGCGGCTGAAGGCCATGTGCTGCAGGCGATTGACGTCGTCCAGCGTCTTGAGCAGCGCCACCCCCGCCCCGGCGAGCTGGCGCCAGCGCGGGCCATCGATGAACGCGCGCGAGCCCAACGCATCCACCATCACCCGGCAGGCCACGCCCCGGCGCGCCGCCGCCGCGACCGCATCGGCCACCCGCACGCCGGCGCCATCGTCCAGCCAGATGTAGAAGGCGATGTGCACGCTCTCGGTGGCGCGATCGATGTCGGCGACCAATGTCGCCATCGCGGCGCGGCAATCGGCCACCGGATCATCGGCGGCGCTCCCCTCGGCACCCAGCAACGCGATGCGGTTGCCCGCCTGTACGTGGAAGCCGTTGATCGAATGCGCCAGCTCGAACAGGGGCGCGATGTTGTCGGCCAATGCGACATCCGGGCCAGCCACCGGCTGTCCCGGGTCGGCCTCGTGCAGGCGGCTCATGTTGTGCCGCACCTGCTGCAAGCGCCGGAACCGTGAACGGCCAATGCTGGTTTCGCCCAGCAGCAGGTAGGCCACCATGCCGACCAGCGGCGCCAGCATGATCACCGCCACCCAAGCCGCGCGCGACGCCGGCGCACGGTTCGGCCGGGTCAACGCCCGCGCCGCGGTCAGCAGGTGCGCGATGAAAACCAGCACCGTGCCACCCAACTGCAGCAGGCCCTGCCAGTTGCCAAGATCGAACGTCATTGCCCCCTCTCTCACCGAATTCGCCTGTGCCGCCGGACGGCGACATCCATAGCATGCGACCGGTGTTGCCGCTGTCGGCGTACTGCAAGCGCGGTCGCCGTCATGGCCATGGCGCTTGACCAATGGCCGGTCACAATGAATATATGATTCGTATATACTTCATATAAGCCTCACAGGAGATGACCCGCATGGGCATCGTGAACATCGACGACGACCTGCACGACAACCTCCGCCGGGCCAGCACGGTATCGGGGCGTTCGATCAATGCCCAGGCCGGCTTCTGGATCCGCATCGGCATGCTCTGCGAGCTCAACCCGCACCTGAGCTACCAGGAACTGGTGGCGCGGGAACTGGCGGCGGCCGGGGTCCGGCCCGCGCCGTTGTTGGCGCCCAGCCCATGATCAAGCACCCCCACGAACTGGCCCTGATGGCCGAATCCGGCCGCCTGCTGGCATCGGTGTTCGAAGCGCTGGACCGGTTGCCGCTGGAAGGCCTGAGCACCCTGCAGGTCAACGACTGGGTCGAGCGCTTCATCGTGCAGGAACTGAAGGCCCGCCCGGCCAGCAAGGGGCAATACGGCTTTGCCTATGTGCTCAACAGTTCCATCGACAACGTGGTCTGCCATGGCATTCCCTCCGCCTCGGACATCCTGCGCGAGGGCAGCATCGTCAACTTCGACATCACCCTGGAGAAGAACGGCTACATCGCCGATTCCAGCAAGATGTACCTGATCGGCGAGGTCAGCCATGCCGCGCGCCGGCTGGTCAACGCCACCCGCGAAGCGATGTGGAAAGGCATCGCCAGCGTGCGCCCCGGCGCGACGCTGGGCGACATCGGCTTCGCCATCCAGCGCCATGCCAAGGATGCCGGCTATTCGGTGGTCAAGGAGTACTGCGGGCACGGCATTGGCCGCGAGATGCACGAGGAGCCGCAGGTGCTGCACTACGGCCATCGCGGCGCCGGCCTGGCGCTGGAGCCGGGCATGACCTTCACCATCGAGCCGATGATCAACCAGGGCCGCGCCGCCATCGACAGCAGCGACGATGGCTGGACCGTCACCACCCGCGACGGCAAGTTGTCCGCGCAATGCGAGCACACCGTCGAGGTCACCGACAGCGGCGTGCGCGTGCTCACCCTGCGCACGGAGGAGCGCGCGTTGGCCGAGCGCCTGCTGGGAAAGGCCGGCTGAGTTCGACGCCCGGCGCATCACCCCGCAGCATGCCCCTGCAGTCGAGGCGATCTGCGCGACGAAGACCGCACGAGTGGAACGCCACACGTCACCCGACGAAAGAAGGCCCGGCAATGCCGGGCCTTCTTCATTCCACTCACGCCATCATGCTGGCGTGCCGGTTACCAGATCACCACGCGCTTGTCGTCGGCGCGCACCATCGCATCGCCGGCCTTGCACTGGAACGCGGCCGCGAACGAGGGCATGTTCGACGGTGCGCCGTTGGCGCGGAAGTTAGCCGGTGCGTGCGGATCGGTGTTCAGGCGCACACGCAGCTCGCCGTCGGTGAAGTTGCGGCGCCACACCGTGGCCCAGTTCATGAAGAAGCGCTGGTCCTGGGTGTAGCCGTCCACCGGCACATTGGCCTTCGGGTCCTCCTTCAGCGCCATCTGCAGCGCGTCGTAGGCCACGGTCAGGCCGCCGAGGTCACCGATGTTCTCGCCCAGGGTGAGCTTGCCCTTCACGTTCACGCCCGGCAGTGCCTCGTAGCCATCGAACTGGGCGACCAGCTGGTCGGTGCGGCTGGTGAAGGCCGTGCGGTCGGCATCGGTCCACCAGTTGTCGAAGTTGCCGTTGGCGGCGAACTGGCTGCCCGAGTCATCGTAGCCGTGCATCATCTCGTGGCCGATCACTGCGCCGATGCCGCCGTAGTTCAAGGCCGGGTCGGCCTTGGCGTCGAAGAACGGCGGCTGCAGGATGGCGGCCGGGAACACGATCTCGTTCTTGGTGGCGTTGTAGTAGGCATTCACCGTCTGCGGAGTCATGCCCCACTCGGTCCGGTCCACCGGCTTGCCGATCTTGCCCAGCATGTAGCGGTAGTTGAACGCGCGCGCGGCCTGCACGTTGGCGAGGTAGTCCTCGCCATTGGTGGCTAGGCCCGACCAGTCACGCCACTTGTCCGGGTAACCGATCTTCGGGGTGAAGCTGGCCCACTTTTCCAGCGCCTTCTTCCTGGTTTCCTCGCCCATCCACGGCAGCGTTTCCAGTCGCGCCTTCAGCGCCACCGACAGGTTTTCCACCAGGTGCTGCATGGCAACCTTGGACTCGGCCGGGAACACCGCATCCACGTACAGCTGACCCAATGCCTCGCCCATCGAGCCATTCACGGCCTCCAGCACGCGCTTCCAGCGCGGCTGCATTTCCTGCTGGCCACGCAGGGTCTTGCTGAAGAAGTCGAAATTGGCCTGCTCGAAGTTCCGGCTCAGGTACGGTGCGGCGTCATCCACGGCGTGGAAGCGCAGGTAGGCCTGCCAGGTGCTGGCCGGCACGTCGGCGAGCATGCTGTTCACTTCGGCGAAGAAGCCCGGCTGTGCCAGCGAGAACTTGTCCTTGGCCGGGATCTGCAGCGTGTCGAACAGCGCCGTCCAGCTGAAGTTCGGGGTCTGCTTGTCGGCGTCGGCGGCACTGAGCGGGTTGTAGCGTTTGGCCGGGTCGCGCAGCTCGATGCGCGACAGCGAGGCCTTGGCCAGGCGGGTTTCAAACGCCATCACTGCATTGGCCTGCTCCTTGGCCTGCGCGGCATCCACGCCGGACAGGGTCAGCAGCTGTTCGATGTAGGCCACGTAGGCCGCGCGGATCGCGGCCTGCGATTCGTCGAAGTAGTAGCCCTTCTCCGGCAGGCCCAGCCCACCCTGGCCGACATAGGCGATCACGTTGGCCGAGTCCTTGAAGTCCGGGCTGGCATACAGCGCGAACAGCCCGCCGTTGCCGCGCGCGAAGCTGTCGCGCAGGTAGCCGCCGATGGCGGCGGTGTCGTTCAGTGCGGCGATCTTGTCCAGTTCCGGCTGCAGTGGCGTGATACCGGCCGCTTCGATCGCGGCCTCGTTGTTGCCGGTCTTCCAGATGTCGCCGATCTTGGCCTCGTTCGAACCGGCCGCGGCCTTGCCGTTGGCGGCCTGCTCGACCAGCGCATGCTGCACTTCCAGCGAGCGCTCGCGCAGGATCTCGAAGCTGCCCCAGGTCACCTGGTCACCCGGCACCGGGTTGGCGGCCAGCCACTTGCTGTTGACGAAGCCGTTGAGGTCGGTGCAGGCCTGCACGGCCGGATCCAGGTCGGCGGCGTTGAGCGAGATCAGCGCGGTCTTCAGCTGCGACGCGTCGAACGCCGGCTTGGCGTCGGCGGCCGGGGGGGCGGAAGCCTCGGTCTTGCCGCAGGCGGCAAGCGAAGCGGCGATGGCGACCGTCAGCGACAACGGGACAAGCTTGTAAAACGACATGGACATCTCCGGGCCAAACAGGGAAAGGCGCCGCAGGCACGTGCGGCGCAGCTTGGGAGCGTAGGGCATACCGGTCCGCAACGGGATCGGCCGAAGGTCACAGCGCGTGGCTCATCCCAACGCGTCGCGCCAATTCAGCCACCATGCCTTCGGCGGCCGCGGCACCTGCTCCCACCAGCGGTTCATGGCATGCACGCTGCCCTGCTGCCAGGCCTGGCGGTGGGCCGGATCCGGGACCGTTTCACCGAACATCGCTGCCAGACGCGGATACAGCGGCCCCGACGCCAGCGCCGGGTAGCGGGTCAGCAGGGTGAGTACGGTGAAGCGATCATCGTCGGTCGCGCGCTCGGCCACCTGCGCCTCGACTCCGGTCACGCGCTCGCCCTTGGCCATTGCCAGGTCCAACTGCTCGACCCGTGCCGCGAACGCGACGCTTGCCGTCTCGGCCAGCGGAATGCCGCTGCGCGACGCATCAAAGCGCAGGTGCGAGCCGGCCGGCACCAGGGTTTCCTGCCCCTGCACGCGGTGCATCACCCAGCCACTGAGCACGCGGATGTCGCCTTCGCCCTGGAGATTGCGCTGCATTTCGAACGCGCAGCCCAGATCCACGGTTTCGGCATCACCGGCGGCAATGCCGAAGTAGCCCGGTGGTGCCCAGATGCGGGCACGCACGCGGCCGTCCAGCAATTCCAGGCGGTGATGCCCGGCGCGCGTGTCGACCAGCCGGACCCGTGTCCCCGGCAACACCTGCATGTGGCCGATGCGGGCCACCTGGACGGTGGCGGTTTCCCCTGCCGAGGTCGCCAGCGTCTGTCCGACCCGCAGCGTGCGCGGCAGCGCCGGGGCGTCGGTTTCAACCGCCCAGTCGTGGTGCTCGCTCCATTGCAGCCGCCACGGCAGCCACGCCGCGATCCCGACCGCACAGGCCACCAGCACCGCGGCCATCGCCAGGGCAGGCCGCCGCCAGCGCGGCGCGCGCGATGTGGGGGGCAGCGCCCAGGCCTGTCCTTCGGCCGGCACATGCCGGTAGCGGCCCAGCAGCGCTTCAAGCCGCACCAGTTCGTCGTCACCCGGCAACGCCGGGTCCCACAGCGGGTCTGGCCTATCCACCATCGTTGTTCTCCTCCGGCCGCTGCACGATGCCCAGCGCCTCGCGCAGCCGGCCCATGCCGCGGTGCAGGTTGACCCGGACCGACTGCGGCGTCAGCCCGGTGAGCGCGGCGATCTCCGCGCCACTCAGGCCTTCGACCAGGCGCAGGATCAGTGTCTCGCGATAAGCCAGCGGCAACGCGCGGATGGCCTGCAGTGCCTCGCCGGCCTGGGCCATCGATTCCGGCCCGACGCCACCCCAGGGCGGATCGGCGCAGTCGCCGATGGCCACGGTTTCGACCGTTGCCGCCGGCCGCATGCGGCGCGCGATCATCGCGATCCATGGCCCGAAACGCTCCGGTTCACGCAGTTGGTCCAGCCGGGCGAATGCCAGCACGAAGGTTTCCTGGGTCAGGTCGTCCACCCGCGCACGCGCCGCCGCGCCCAGGTGGATGGCATGCACCAGTGGCGCGAAGCTGCGGTACAGCCAGGCGTAGGCTGCCTGCGATCCGCGCCGGGCGTCCTGCACCTGCCGTGCGATGTCCTGTGGCGCAAGCGCGGGCTTCATGTCCTTGGGGGGCGGGGGTGACCTGGATCAAGAGGGTAGCCGGGGCCGAAGCGTTAACACGTGTACGACGGTTAACGCTTTCATCGGGCGAACGCTCCTGATCGACATGCCGCTCCGGAGAACCGTCATGCCCTGCTCCCCTTTCCCACTGGCCGGTCCCGTGCTCCTCAGCGTGCGCGGCGGTGCCTTGTTGATGCTGCTGGCCGCTTGCGCCCGCGCCGATGCCGGCCTGCCCCCGGTGGTCGGCCTGCCCTGCGAAGACTGCGAGGTCGCCTTGATCGGCCTGCCCGACGCTCCGCCCGTCGTGATGCGCCTGGCACCAGACACCGAGCCGGGCGAACGGCTGCGCCTGCAGGGCCGGGTAAGCGATGCACGCGGGCGGCCGCGCGCGGGCGTGATCGTGTATGCCCACCAGACCAACCGCGACGGCATCTACCCGGGCGAACGCAGTGATCCCGACCCCGGTGTCCGCCGTCATGGCCGGCTGCGCGGCTGGGCCACCACGGCATCGGACGGGAGCTACCGCTTCGACACGATACGCCCGGGCAGCTACCCGGGAACGCGGATGCCGCAACACATCCACCTGTACATCATCGAGCCCGGCTGTGCGCTGTACTACATCGACGATGTGCTGTTCAGCGATGATCCCCACCTTACCGCCGCCGTCGCACGCAAGGCCGACCTTCGCCGGGGTGGCAGCGGCATCGTCACCCCTGCAAAGGTTCCCGGTGGCTGGCAGGCCCGCCGCGACATCGTGACCGGCCAGAACATTCCCGGCTATCCGGCATGTCCGGCATGAACGCATCGGCCGTCGAACGGTATCCGCTGGCGTTGCGCGTGCTGCATTGGCTGCTGGCGGCGCTGCTGATGCTGCAGCTCGGCCTGGGCCTGGCGGCCGAGCACGCGGTGCCGCCTGCCATCGCCGGCCGCCTGCTCGCCGTCCACTTCCCACTGGGCATCGTGATCCTGTGCCTGATGACCCTGCGCCTTGTGCTGCGCCTGACACTGCACGCACCGGCAGTGCAGCGCGATGAGCCCCGCTGGCGCCAGCGCGTGCGGTCAGGTGTGCATGCCGCGCTGTATGTGTTGGTCCTGCTCCTGCCGATCAGCGGCCACGTGATCTGGGTATGGATGGGGGCGGACCGGCACCTGCCGGGCGGCTGGGAAGTGCCCGCCTTCTTCATGCCCCCCGAAGACGAGACCGGGCGTGCCCTTGCCTGGTACGTGCATGTCTACGGCGCGTGGTTGCTGCTGGCATCGGTGGTGCTGCACGTAGCCGCTGCATTCCATCGCCAATGGACGCTTGGCGATGGCTTCATCGCACGCCGGATGGGCTGGGGGAGCCAGCCACCGCGCCGTCCATGCGCAGCGAAGCGCCGCACCTGATACGCGCGCATCCGTCGCGAATCGTTGCCTGCCGGTAGCCACCGCTTGCCGGCGCTGCGGCACATGCATCATGGTTGCGCGGATTGATCCAGCGTGCCGCCTGCGGCTCACGCGCTGGCACACCTGCATCCCTTGCCTGAACCTCCATGATCAAGACCCTCTTCTTCGACTTCGATGGCGTGTTGACCACCGACCCGAGCGGTTCAGCGACGACGCTGCGCGCGCTCGCCGAGCAGTCCGGCCTGGACGAGCAGGTCCTCTGGGCAGCCATCGAACCCTTCAATCGCGACCTGATCCTGGGCCACATCACCCACGCCCGGATCTGGCCCGATGTCTGTGCACGGCTGGGCACCGAGATTCCCTTCGAACACCTGACCACCGCGTTCCTGCAGACGCCCATCCACCAGCCGGTGCTTGCGCTGGCAAGGGAGCTGCGCGCGGAATTCGCCATCGGCATGATCACCGACAACAAGTCCGATCGCATGGATGTGATCGTCAGGCAGCATCGACTGGACGAGGTCTTCGACCCCATCGTCGTCTCCGCCGAGGTCGGTCACAGCAAGCGTGGGGCGGCAATCTTCCGGGAGGCGCTGCGCCGGGCCGGTGCCGAGGCAAGGACATCCTTGTTCATCGACAACACCCTGCGCAACCTGTACGGCGCGGCAGCCATCGGGATGAAGACCTTGCTGTTCGATGGCACCACGGAAGGCGCCGCGGAACTGCGCAGCGCCCTGCAGCTCATCTTCACCAGCGACTGAAGGACGACCGAGGCCGGGCCTGCCGTCGTTCCATGAACATCGCACAGGGCAGCGCGGCGGGACCTCATGGCAACGGCGTACGGCGCAGGCCGGCCAGCATTTCACCCTCATTGGAGGCAGGGAATCTTCCCGACCGGTGACGCAGGCTCAACGCACCCGCAGTGACGCGCCCAGTACCGCCGCCCCGGCCAGCGCGGTTGCCGCCAGCAGGAACGCCGCCGGCAAGGACCAGTGCTGGGCAACGAAGCCGATCGAGGCCGGCCCCAGCAACACGCCGGCGTAGCCCAGGGTCGTCACCGCCGGAATCGCCACGCTCTCGGGCATGCGTGTCTGGCGTCCGGCCAGGCTGAACATCACCGGCACGATGTTGGCGCAACCGATACCCACCAGCGCATAGCCCAGCAGCGCCGCGCCGAATGCCGGGACCAGCGTCGCCAGGAAGAAGCCGCCGCTGCCGACCAGGCCGCCGATCAGCACCGCACGTGCGCTGCCCAACCGGTTGACCAGGCCGTCGCCGAACAGGCGCGTCACCGTCATCGCCACGTTGAAGGCGACAAAGCCCCACCCGGCATGCGCGAGCTCCACGCCACGCACCTCGTGCAGGAACACCGCACTCCAGTCCAGCATCGATCCCTCGGCCAGGAAGCTGACGAAACAGACCAGCCCGATCAGCACCACCACGCCACGTGGCAACGCGAACGCCGCTTCCCCCTGGGGCGCGCGTTCGGTGCGCCAGCAGCGCATCGACGCCACCGTCACCAGTACCACGCCCAGTGCGGTTGCCAGGGTGGCCGCCAACGCACCGGCGCCGGCCGACAGCAGCAACGCCACCAGCGCCGCACCACACAAGGCACCGATGCTGTAGAACGCATGGAAACCGGACATCATCGCCCTGCCCGACTCGCGCTCGACGAACACCGCCTGGATGTTAATCACGCAATCCATCGCGCCGATCGCCGCGCCGAATACCAGCAACGAAAGCCCGATCGTCAACGGCGTGGGGGCGAGCGCAAGCAACGGCAGCGCCGCCACGATGATCACCACGGTCACCTGCATCACCGCACGGCAGCCGAAACGCGCTGCCAGCAGGCCGGCCAGCGGCATCGCCAGCAACGAACCCAGACCCAGGCACAGCAGCACCACACCCAGTAGGGCGTCATCCAGGCCGGCGCGCACCTTTGCGTACGGCACCAGCGGCGCCCAGCAGGAAATGGCGAATCCGGGGATGAAGAAAGCGGCGCGCGTGGCCATCTGTTGGCAACGCTGGAGAGCATGCAGGTCGGTCATGGAAGCATCGGCACAGGGGGAGAGAACCGAAGCCGCACGCGGCAACGGGCGAAGATCAATCAGGCCGCGCCGACCGGCACCAGGTGCAGCTGCGCCGGCCCGGCCAGGAACTGCTCGCGCAGCTCGGCGGGCAGGTCGTCGGCAACGACAAGGTGATCCACCTGCGCGAGCGTGCCGATGCGATACGTGGCGCGCGTGCCCAGCTTGCCCACGCCTGCGACGATGATGGCCACACCGCTGGCCTGGATCATGGCCTGCTTGAACGCCACTTCTTCGGCATGGATTCCCCAGACACCGGTCTCCGGGTCCACCGCGCAAGTGCCGGGAATACAGATATCCACCTGCAGTTCGGCAAGCTGGCGCTGCGCGATCACGCCGATGGCGCCACCACTTGCCGGATCCACGCGGCCGCCGATCATCACCACCTCGGCGACCGGGTCACCGCACAGCGCCGCGGCGACGGTGGGCGCGTTGGTGATCACGGTAACCGCCTTGCCGCGCAGTGCCTGCGCGATCTCGACATTGGTCGAACCGGCGTCCAGCAGCACGGTCTGCCCCGCTTGCACCAACGATGCCGCATGGCTGGCCAACGCGCTGCGCTCTCCGTCCCGGCGCTGCATGCGTTGTGGCAACCCGTCGAAGTGCGCGGTCGGCAACAGCGCGCCGCCGTATACCCGCCGACACAGGCCCCTGCCCGCCATGTCACGCAGGTCACGGCGGATGGAATCCTCGGAGACCTCGAAGCGTGCGGCCAGCTCGCTGGCCACTACGCGTCCGTGGGCCTTGAGCAAGGCCAGGATCCGCTGTTGGCGCTCCTGCGGCAGCACCTCGTTGTGGGGGGAATCCATGTGACCCGGCTCCGTTGATCGCGGGAAGCGTTGGGGACGCGCCACGGCCTGCAGCCGTTCGGCGTCATTGCGACGCCAGCAATCATGCACAAACGAGATAAAACATGCAACAACATGCATTCAGAGCCACCCCGCTCCGGCGTAGGCAGTGGCACGGGCACGCATCGCCGCCCCCGACGCCAAGGCGCGGGGCGTCCTACCGCCACACAGGCCGATGGACCCACGCAATCCACGGCAGGACACCGCAACCGCCCGTGCGATCAGGACCGGGGATCAGGCTCCCTGGACGGCAGTTCGAAGCTGTAGCCCACCCCGTAGATCGAACGCACACCGTCCCCCTGCATGCCGGCCTCGCGCAGCCGGCGACGAAGGTTGCGCACATGGCTGTCCACGGTGCGGTCGGTCACCACCCGGTGGTCGCTGTACAGATGGTTGAGCAGTTGCTCACGTGACCACACCCGGCCCGGGCTACCCAGCAAGGTGCGCAACAGACGGAACTCGACCGCCGTCAGGTCCAGCACGCGGCCATGCAGGAAAGCGCGATTGCCGGTTTCATCGATGACCAGGCCCGCTTGCCGAGGCTCCGTCTGGCCGTGGCGGTAGCGGCGCAACACCGTCCCCACCCGCGCCACGACTTCCTTGGGACTGAACGGCTTGCACACGTAGTCGTCGGCACCGACCTCCAGCCCGAGCAGGCGATCGATCTCCTCCACCCGCGCGGTCACCATGATCACCGGCACATCACTCTCCGCGCGGATGGCACGGCACAACTCCACGCCATCACGCCCCGGCAGCATGATGTCCAGCAACACCAGGGCGGGCCGGCGTGCGTGGAAGGCGGCCATCACCTGGTTGCCGTCGGCCACCCAGTCACTGCGGTAGCCGGCTGCGTGCAGGTAGTCGCGCAGCACCGCCGCCAGGCGCGGTTCGTCCTCGACCACGAGCACTTCAATGGCGGCGTCGATGGATGTGTTCATGCGTGCAGTGGCAGTTCCACCACGATGGCCAGCCCACCGAGCGCGGACGCTTCGGCGTGGATGGCGCCGCCATGGGCCAACACGATGTTGCGGCAGATCGCCAGACCCAGCCCGCTGCCGCCACTGGCGCGATTGCGCGAGGCATCCACCCGGTAGAACCGCTCGAACAGGCGCCCACGCTTGTCCTCGTCCACGCCCGGCGCACTGTCCTCGATGCTTATCCGCACGTGCCGTTCATCGCGCAACGCATGTACCGCGACGCTGCCGCCGCGGTCGGTGTAACGCAACGCGTTCTCCAGCAGGTTGGCGAACAACTGCTGCAGGCGCCGTTCATCCCCCTGCACCGGCAGCGGGCCGGGCGCGGATGACACGACCAGCGCCAACCCCGCGTCGTGGAAGCGGGAGCGCATGCCTTCCACCGTCGCGCGCAGCACCGCATCCAGGTCCAGCGGCACATGTTCGTAAGCCAGCTCGCCGGACTGGGTCAACGCCAGCTCGTGCAGGTCGTCGATGAGCTTGCCCAGCTGCCGCACTTCGCCCTGCAGTGGTGCCAGCGTCGCCGCGCTCATCGGCCGGATGCCGTCCTGGATGGCCTCCAGTTCCGCACGCAGCACCGACAACGGCGTGCGCAGCTCGTGCGAGATGTCGGCCATGAACTCACGCCGGTTCCGCTCGCTGTTCTCCAGCGCGCCGGCCATGCGGTTGAAGTCCTGCGCCAGCCGCCCCAACTCATCGTCGGCGCCGGGCACGATGCGTGTGGCGTAGTCCCCGCCGGCCAACCGGTGGGTCGCCGCCCCCATGCCCTGGATGCGCTTGCGCAGGGGCCGGGTCAACAGCCACGCCGACGTACCGGCGACCAGCACCGCGACGATGCTGATCGCCCACCAGCGCCGCACCTGCGCCTCCATGAAGCGCTGCTCGTTGCGCGCCAATATCTTCTGGAACGGCACCATCGCCAGCCAGCCCACGGTATGGCCTTCCACCACGATCGGGCGGCGGATCGCACTGCCATCGACGTCGGCGTTGCCGATTACCCGTTGGCCCTGCGCATCAAGCAACGCGAAGCGGGCCACCGCACCGGTCTGGTCCGACACCGGTGGCGCACTCAGCAAGGCTTCGTCGGCTACCGGGTCGCCCACGTGGGGACGGATCAGCCGCAGCCAGACCTTGCGCTGGCCGCGCACGAACTCCCAACTGCCATGTTCGGCGTACTCAGCCTGCAGGCGCGGCAACAGCAGTTCCATGCGGCCGATGCCCTGGCCATTGAGGTAGCCCAGGAAGCCCCTTTCGAACAGCCATTTGCCGGCCATGCCATTGACCAGCAAGGCGACTGCGCACATCAACAGCATGGCGCAGAAGATCTTGGCGGCGATTCCGAATTTCATGGTGCGCGGATGTGGACGGGCCGTGACGGGATGGCCCCATTAGCGGCGCCCTGCCGCCGCGATGCAAGCCCGCGCCATCAATCTCCATATTTGCTGCACATTTGCCTCGCAGGCTGGCGTCACCTGGAAACCACCGAGTGCCCCCCATGCCCGCTGCTGTTCCACCCCGCACTGCCCTGGTTCCGTTGGCCCTGCTGGTCTGCGGCGTGCTCACGGCCTGTTCGTCCAAGCAGGAGATGCCCTCCCGCGAGGTGACCGTCTCGGTACAGCCGGTCACTGTCCAGCGAATGGCCATGGAGCAGACGTTGCCGGGCCGGACGGTGGCGTTCATGACCTCGGACGTACGCCCGCAGGTGGGCGGCATCATCCAGAAGCGGCTGTTCACCGAGGGCGAGCAGGTGAAAGCCGGCCAGGTGCTCTACCAGATCGACCCGGCCAGTTACCAGGCAGCCTACGACAACGCGCGCGGCACCCTGGCCCAGGCCGAAGCGGCGGTACTCTCTGCGCGCCCCAAGGCCGAACGTTATGAAAGCCTGGTCAAGGCCGATGCGGTCAGCAGGCAGGACGGCGACGATGCCCTGGCCGCGCTGCGCCAGGCCGAGGCGGCGGTGGTGGCCGCGCGCGCCGGGCTGCAGAGCGCGCGCATCAACCTGGACTACACCCGCATCACCGCCCCCATCAACGGCCGCATCTCCACCTCCACCTATACCCCCGGTGCCCTGGTCACCGCGGGCCAGACCACCGCACTGACCACCATCCAGCAGCTGGATCCGATCTACGTGGACGTCAGCCATACCAGTGCCCAGCTGCTGGCGCTGCGCAGGCAGCTGGCCTCCGGCGCGCTGCAGTCCGTGGACGGCAAGGCACAGGTCAGCGTCACCCTGGAGGACGGCAGTACCTACGCGCACACCGGCACCCTCGAGTTCGTGGGCACCGCCGTGGACACCGGCACCGGCAACGTCACCCTGCGCGCGGTGCTGCCCAATCCCGACGGCCTGCTGCTGCCCGGCATGTACGTGCGCGCGGTGCTGCCGATGGCCATCAATGACAAGGCCATCCTCGTGCCGCAGAGCGCGGTCACCCGCAATACGAAGGGGGAAGCCACCGTCAAGCTGGTGGGCGAAGGCGACAAGGTGGTCGAGCAGGTGGTGACGCTGGGCGATGCCGTCCGCAACCAATGGGTGGTCACCGCGGGGTTGAACGCCGGGCAGCGGCTGATCGTGGCCAATGGCAGCAAGGCCAGCGCCGGGCAGACGGTCAAGGTGCAGGCCGCCAACGCCGCCGCGGCTGACCCCGCCACCGCCACTCCCGGCACCAAGTAAGGATCGGCCATGGCACGTTTCTTCATCGACCGGCCGATCTTCGCGTGGGTCATCGCCATCGTCATCACCCTGGCCGGCACGCTGGCGGTGTTCTCGCTGCCGCTGGAGCAGTACCCGGACATCGCCCCGCCGTCGGTCTCCATCCGTGCCAACTACACCGGCGCCTCCGCACAGACCGTGGAGAACGCCGTCACCCAGGTCATCGAGCAGCAGATGACCGGGTTGGACAACCTGATGTACATGTCCTCCAGCAGCAGTTCCTCCGGCGGCGCGCAGATCACCCTGACCTTCGAGTCCGGCACCAATGCCGACACCGCGCAGATGCAGGTGCAGAACAAGCTCCAACAGGCCGAATCCAAGCTGCCTGATGCGGTCAAGAACACCGGCGTCACCGTCACCAAGTCCTCCGGCAACATCTTCATGGTGGTGGCCTTCAGCTCGGCCGACGGCTCGATGCAGAAGAACGACATCGCCGACTACATGGTCTCCTCGGTGCAGGACCCGATCAGCCGTGTCTCCGGCGTGGGCAACGTGCAGGTGATGGGAGCCCAGTACGCAATGCGGATCTGGCTGGACCCGGAGAAGCTGCGCACCTATTCGCTGATGCCGTCGGACGTCAGCAATGCGATCAGCGCGCAGAACGCCGATGTGTCGTCCGGCCAGCTCGGCGCCCTGCCCGCCGTGGACGACCAGGGCCTGAACGTCACCGTGACCGCGCGCAGCCGGCTGCAGACCCCCGAGCAGTTCCGCCAGGTGGTGATCAAGTCCGATCCCAGCGGTGCGGTCGTGCACCTCTCCGACGTGGCCACCGTCGAGCTGGGCGGGGAGAGCTACAACGTCATGTCCACCTTCAACGGCAAGCCCGCCGCCGGCATGGGTATCGAGCTGGCCAGCGGTGCCAACGCACTGCAGGTGGCCGACGCGGTGCAGGCCCGCCTGCAGCAGCTCAAGCCGTTCTTCCCCACCGGGCTGCAGTACCAGGTGGCGATGGATACCACGCCGTTCGTGCGCATCTCCATCGAAGAAGTGGTCAAGACCCTGATCGAGGCCATCGTGCTGGTGGTGCTGATCATGTACCTGTTCCTGCAGAGCTGGCGGGCGACGCTGATCCCCGCGGTCGCGGTGCCGGTGGTGCTGATGGGCACCTTCGGCGTGCTGTCCCTGCTGGGCTATTCGATCAACACCCTGACCATGTTCGCGATGGTGCTGGCCATCGGCCTGCTGGTGGACGATGCCATCGTGGTGGTGGAGAACGTCGAGCGCGTGATGGCCACCGAACACCTGTCCGCGCGCGAGGCCTCCCGCAAATCGATGCAGCAGATCACCGGCGCACTGGTCGGCATCGCGCTGGTGCTGACGGCGGTGTTTCTGCCCATGGCGTTCTTTGGCGGCTCCACCGGCATGATCTACCGCCAGTTCTCGGTGACCATCGCCTCGGCGATGATCCTCTCGGTGCTGGTGGCCATGACCTTGACGCCGGCCATGTGTGCAAGCCTGCTGGTCGCGCCCGGCCCGGACGGCCACGCCTTGCACCGCGGTCGCCTGGGCCGCTTCTTCGCCGGCTTCAACCGGCGCTTCGACGCCAGCGCCGAACGTTACCAGCACGGCGTGCAGCGCCTGCTCGGCCGCCGTTCGCTGGGCGTGGCCTGCTATGCCGTGCTGTTGCTGGTGATGGGCCTGCTGTTCTGGCGCCTGCCCACCTCGTTCCTTCCCGCCGAGGACCAGGGCACCCTGATCGTGCAGGTCAAGCTGCCCTCGGGCACCACCATGCAGCGCACCCAGGCCGTGATGGACCAGCTCACCGCCTATGCGCTCGAGCAGCCGGAGGTTTCGACCATCATGGCCAACGCCGGCTCCGGTGGTGGTGGCGGCAACAGCGCGCAGAACTCGGCACAGGCCTACATCCGCCTGAAGGACTGGTCGTTGCGCGAGGCCAGCGCACAGGAGGTGGGCGTACGCATCACCCAGGCCATGTCCCGCATCCCCGATGCCCAGATCTTCGCGGTAACCCCGTCCGGCATTCCCGGCATGGGCCAGACCGGCGGCTTCACCTTCCAGTTGCAGGACCTGGGCGGCGCCGGCCATGAAGCGTTGGTCGCCGCCCGCGACCAGCTGCTCGGCAGCGCCGGCCAGGAATCCGCCCTGGCCAAGGTGCGCTATACGGCGGTCGACGATGCGCCCAGCTTCAAGGTGGAGATCGACGATGCCAAGGCCGGCGCGCTGGACCTGGCCACCAGCGACATCAACAACACCCTCTCCACCGCCTTGGGCGGCACCTACGTCAACGATTTCATCAACCGCGGCCGGGTGAAGAAGGTCTACGTACAGGGCGAGGCCTCCGCGCGCATGCTGCCGGCCGACGTCGGCCGCTGGTCGGTGCGCAACAGCGATGGCCAGATGGTGGCGTTCTCCGCCTTCTCCACCTCCTCGTGGGATTTCGCGCCGGCGACACTGACCCGCTTCAACGGCAGCGGCTCGATGGAGATCAGTGGCGAAGCCAATGCCGGCACCAGTTCGGGCACGGCCATGGAGACGATGGAACGGCTTGCCGCGACGTTGCCGACGGGCATGGGCTTCTCCTGGTCGGGGATGTCCTACCAGGAACGCCTGGCCGGCAACCAGGCACCCTTGCTGTACGGCGTCTCGCTGCTGTTCGTGTTCCTGTGCCTGGCCGCCCTGTATGAAAGCTGGTCGGTGCCGTTGTCGGTGATGTTGGCCGTTCCGATCGGCGTGGTGGGCGCGCTGCTGCTCACCAGCCTGCGCGGGCTGGAGAACGACGTGTACTTCCAGGTTGGCCTGTTGACCACCGTCGGCCTGGCCGCCAAGAACGGCATCCTGATCGTGGAGTTCGCCAAGGAACTGGAAGAACAGGGCCAATCATTGTTGCAGGCGGTGCTGCATGCCGCGCGCATGCGCCTGCGTCCGATCCTGATGACCTCGTTGGCCTTCCTGCTCGGCGTGCTGCCGCTGGTGGTCAGCAGCGGCGCGGGGTCGGCCGGTCGCCATTCGCTGGGCACCGGCGTGTTCGGCGGCACGCTCGCCTCCACCGCGCTGGGCATCTTCTTCGTCCCGCTGTTCTACGTGATCGTGCGTACCCTCTCGCCGCGCAAGGCACGTCCGCAGGCGACCGAAGTGGAGAATCCGTCGTGATCCGAACCTGTCCCCCGCCCGGACCGCGCCACTCCATGCTGCTGGCAGCCTGCCTGCTTGCACTGGCTGGATGCACCAGCATGGCACCGCGCTACACGCGGCCGGCCGCACCGGTCAGCGACACCCTTCCCGCGGGTGTTCCCGCCATTGCCAGTGACGCGGGCGCCGTGGCCGACCTGCCGTGGCGGCAGGTGTTCCTGGACACCCGCCTGCAGCAGGTGATCGCACTGGCGCTGGAGAACAACCGCGATCTGCGCATCGCCCTGCTCAACATCGAAACGCAGCGTGCCCAGTACCGGATCCAGCGGGCTGCATCGTTGCCGTCGATCGATGCATCCGCCGCACAGTCACGCAGTCGCGGCACCGACGCCTCGGGACAAAGCGGCGTCAGCCGCAGTGCCAGCGCCGAGGTCGGCATTGCCAGTTGGGAGCTGGATCTGTTCGGCCGCGTCCGTAGCCTCAAGGACCAGGCCCTGGAGAACTGGTTGGCCACCACGGAAACCCAGCGCGGTACCCGCCTGACGCTGGTTGCCGAGGTGGCGAGCGCATGGTTGACGCTTTGCGCCGACCAGCAACGGCTTGAGCTGGCCCGGCAGACCCTGCACAACCAGCAACAGACACTGGCCCTGGCCCAGGAGCGTCATGCACAGGGCATCGTCTCCGGGCTGGATCTGTCGCAGGTCGAGGCCAGCGTGCACAGCGCGCGCACGGACGTGGCCAGCTATACCGTGCAGCTGGCACAGGACCGCACTGCATTGGAGCTGTTGGTCGGCACCCGCCTGGAAGACCCCTTGCTGCCGTCCAGCGAAGCACTGGACAGCGCCGTGGCGCTGGCACCGATTCGGTCGGGTCTGGATTCACGGGTACTGCTGGACCGGCCCGACGTGCTGGCCGCCGAGCACGCCCTGAAGGCGGCCAATGCCAACATCGGTGCGGCACGTGCCGCCTTCTTCCCCAGCATCGCGCTCACCGCCAACACCGGCCGCAGCAGTGACGCGCTGTCCTCGCTGTTCAGCGGGGGCCAGCGCACCTGGTCGTTCGTCCCCAGCATCAGCATCCCGATCTTCCATGCCGGTGCGCTCAAGGCCGAGCTGGACGTCGCCACGCTCGGCAGGCACATCGAGGTTGCCCGCTACGAGAAGAGCATCCAGAGCGCCTTCGCCGAAGTCGCCGATGCCCTGGTCGCCCGCGCCAACCTCGATGAACAACTGGAGGCACAGCGCGCACTGGTCGCGGCCAACCAGCGCGGCTTCACCCTCGCCGACACCCGCTACCGCACCGGCGTGGACAGCTACCTCGAAGCGTTGGACGCGCAACGTTCGCTGTACAGCGCCCGGCAGGCGCAGATCACCCTGCAGCTGTCCGAAGCCAACAACCGGGTGACGCTGTACAAGGTGCTGGGCGGCGGCGCCGACGCGCAAGGCGACGGTAGCCCTGCCACCGGGCCGGAAGCCCCCTGACACGCGATGCGTCGAGCGCCCGGCTTGCCCCAGGTACTTGACTGCTCGCGGTCTCAAGCGAGCACTGCGACCAGCGCTGCACGGGCCTGCACGTTCTCCGCCTGCGTGCCGATGGTAATGCGGACCCAGTTGTCGTACGGCGCGAAGCTACGACCGATGCGGATACCGTGCGCCAGTAGGCCTGCCGCCACCTCGGCATGCGGACGGGCGGTATTGATGAACAGGAAATTGCCCGCCGGCTCGGCATAGCGCCAACCACGCTCACGCAGCAGCGCCAGCCATGTGGTGCGCTCGCGGGCCACGCGCTCGCGCACACCCGCGATGTAGGCCGGATCGGCGAGGCTGGCCGACGCGGCCGCGATCGACAACTGGTTGAAGCCATGACTGCCGCCGACACCACGGGTGCGCAGCGCATCGGCCAGGTCGCGTGGCACCAACGCATAACCGACCTGCAGACCGGCCAATGCGTGGATCTTGCCCAGCGTGCGGAACACCGCCACGTTCCGGCCCTGGTGCAGGTGACGCACCGCGCTGCGGGCCGCCGCATCGGGCTGGTAGTCGAGATAGGCCTCATCGACGATCACCAACGTGCGCGCGGACGCGGCCTCGACGAACGCATCGAAGGCCGCCGCCGGGCTGATCGTTCCGGAAGGATTGTGCGGGTTGACCACGAACAAGGCCCGCGTATCGGGCTGGATCGCCGCCAGCAACGCCGGCAGGTCGTTGTACAGCCCGGCATCGAGCGGCACCTCGATGGCCTTGCCGCCAAACGGGGCGGCGGCCTTTACCAGCGCGTCATAGCCGGGCACCGAATACACGAAGCTGCCGCCACCACCGGCCAAGGCCAGATGCTGACCCAACGGCTCCAGCACCTCGCCGATGATCACCTGCTCCGGTGCCACGCCTTCCAGCGCGGCGATCTGTGCCGCAAGCGCATCGCCCTGTTCCACACTGACATAGCGCGGTGCCAACGGCAGCGCCTGCGCGATCGCCGCAGCCACCTTGGGCGAAGGACCATAGCTGCTTTCGTTGAGATCCAGCCGGATCGGGCCATTGCTTGCCTTTGGCGATGGCGCCTTCGCCACCGCGCTGCCCGATGCCAGCGGCAGCAACGTGGCCAACGGCGCCGCAACCGCCGCCGTCGCCCCACGTGCCAGCCAGGCCCGGCGCCCGGGATCGAAGCCCTGTTCGCCCGCCATCAGAACTTCACCTGCAGGCGTCCGTAGTAGTACGCACCGCTCCAGCCGAACGGCGACAACTCGCTGTACGGGAACACGCCAAACGTATCTGCGCCGGACACCCGGGCGGTGGTCTCGATGCTGCGGGTGGGGTAGGTATTGAACACGTTGTCCGCTCCCAGGGTCAGGCTGATGTGGTCACTGATGCGGAAGCTTACATCCGCATCGGTGATCCACTTGGCCTCCAGCCGCTGGATCACGTCGTAGTTGCCAACCGTCCCCGCCTCGGTGGGCAAGGTGCGGAAGTGCGTCGAGCCCTTGGCGAACTCGGCGATGTTGGCCGCGCTCTGGTTGGTCGCCGCGATCTGCTCGATGCGTCCATAGCGGTGCGTGCCCAGATGCAGCGACCAACGGCCCACGTCCCAGCCCAAGGCCAGGGTCAGGTTGTCGCGCGGCTGGCCCTTCTCCACGCGGGTGCGTTCGGTCACGTCGAACAGCGGCGTCTTCACCCCCAGTGCGAGCAATTCGGCCGGCGTGGAGGACACGCGGGTCAGCTCGGTCTTGTTGCGGTTGTAGCCCAACGTGGCGGTCAGCTTGCCGGCCTCGCCCAGTTCCCACAGGTAACGTGCCGACGCGTCGACGCCCGTGGTGCGGGTGTCGGCAGCGTTGCTGAAGTAACGCACGCTGGTGACACCCGGCGAGCCGAGCTTGGCCAGGTAGTCGCGGATTGCCGAGGAGCCGGCACTGTCCACGAAGTTGCTGGACAGGAAGATGCGATCATCGATATCGATGCGGTACACGTCCAGCGACGCGCTGAGTCCGCCGACGCCCCAGGTAAAGCCGGCGGTAAGGTTGGTGGCCTTCTCCGGCTTCAACGCACGCGCACCCAGTGCACGCGCCTCCACCGAGTCCACCGGCGCAGTACGCACCAGCACGTACTCCGGCAGGCCCGTAGTGACGTTGTTGAGGGTGCGGCTGCTGGTCGAACTGAAGTACTGCTGGGCCAGGGCCGGCGCATGGAAGCCGGTGCTGGCCGATGCCCGGAACGCCAGCCCGTCAACCAGTTCGTAACGCAGCGCCAGCTTGCCGTTGGCGGTGGAGCCGAAGTCGCTGTAGTCCTCCCAGCGGCCCGCCAAGGACACCAGCAGGCGATCGGTCAGGTCAGTCTCGGCCTCGGCGTAGGCCGAAACGTTATGCCGGCTGTAGTTGCCGGCGTCGCCCGGCTGGATGCCGGCAAAGCCCTGCGAGCCGATGGTCGGCACGGCACCGGCCGAGGGGCCGTCCAGCACCCGTGCCGGCCCCCAGATGTAGGAGGCTTCCTCGCCCGGACGGATGCCGTAGCTATCGCGACGGTACTCCGCGCCCACGGCCAAACGCAGGGGGGCATGCCAACCCACGTCGAAGCTGTTGTTGGCATCAAGGTTGGTGGTCCACTGCGAAGCCTTCAGCGCGCCGTTGTAGAACGCGGTAGGGCTGGCGGCGCCCAACGTGGCGTTGAGCGTATTGCGGGTGCGGTACTCCAGCGAGTTCCGCCCGTAGACGGTGCTCAGGTCCCAGTGCCAATTTCCGGCCAGGCCCTTGAGCCCGGTGCCGAACGAACGGTCGGTGCTGCGGGTATCCACCCACGGCAGGAAGCCATTGGGATAGATGGCGCGGACGTTCTCCACCTGCCCGGCGCGGCGGAACGACGCATTGGAGCTGCCCTGGCTGTCGGTATAGCCGCCGAAGGCGTACCACTCCAAGCCCTCGGCCCACGACAGCGGCTTGCGCAGGTTGGCGAAGAAGGTCTTGTCCTCGGTATCGGCGCTGTCGGCGAAGCGCCACAGCGACTTGCGGTCGATGCTGGCTTCGCGCGGGTCGGCAACCGCGCCGGTCGCGGCGCCGCCAATCGGATTCAAGCCGGTACCCGAACCATAGTTGCCCGACAACGCCACCGGCTTCCCATTGGTGCCGATACCGAAGTACTGCTGGCGCGTATCGGCCTGTGCACGGTCAGCGGCCTCACGCTTGCGGTAGTCCCAGGACAGGTGGATGCCACCGCCCTCGGGGAAGGCGAAGCCGGTTCCCAGGCTGACCTTGGTGGTGTCACCGCCACCGTCCTTGGTCGAGCCGTGGCTGGCACTGCCTTCGAACCCGTCGTCCTCGCGCAGCACGATGTTGATCACGCCAGCGATTGCATCGGAACCGTACTGGGCCGATGCACCATCGCGCAGCACCTCGATGCGCGCGATGGCGGCCACCGGAATGGTATTGAGGTCGGTGGAGACCGCGCCCTTGCCCACGGTACCGCCGGTATTGACCCAGGCACTGGTGTGGCGGCGCTTTCCATTGACCAGGATCAGGGTCTGGTCGGGCGACAGGCCACGCAGCGTGGCCGAACGGATATGCGTGTTGCCATCGGGCGTGGTCGGGTGCGGGAAGTTGTACGACGGCAACAGCGACTGCAGGATCGTGCTGATGTCGGTGTAGCCACTGCTGCGGATTTCCTCACCACTGAGCACGTCCACCGGCACCGGCGATTCGAGCACCGTGCGCTGTTGGGTGCGGCTGCCGATCACGCTGACCTGGTCCAGCCGGACCACATCCGAACCGGTGGTGGTGGCCTGGGCGGAGGCAAGCGCGGGCAGGGCCAGCGAAGCAGCGATGGAAACGGACAACACGGCGCGCGGCATGGAACGAAGGACAGACATGCGGATGATTTCCCCGGGAAGCGGTCATGGCAAAGACGATCAGCGCATCCGGGCCATGCCCGCCCCCCCTGGGCGACGCATGCGGAACGGCGATGTCACTCCCTTGTCATAGTGGAGGCTTGCTGCAATGCGTCAAAGCGCATTGCGGCATAAGCAGATAACCAATCGCGCGCCCCCCAGCAGGAGCGCCTTCAGGCGCGAAGCTCGTGTGGCCTCCATGCCACGCTGTGTCTAAACCAAAGCCCTGCTCATGGCACAGAGGTTGTGCATTGATGCGGCGGCACGATCAACCACTTCGCGGCCAAGGCCGCTGCTACACGCGTGCACCACCAGTCGGTGGATGTGCACCCACGCAGCGTCACCAGTACCAGCCAGACAAGCGCAGCAGATGCTCCAATTCCTACGAATGCGGGATAGTTCCTAATCGGCGCACTATTCAGGTGCAACCGCCCCCTAAAAAGCGCCATCACTGGCGCATTTTCCGGCAGCGAACTCAGTTCAAGCGCCATCACCGCCGCTTTTCGCGGCATGGATGCCACTTCAACCGACGACGTTGCCGCTTTTTTCGACATCACAGGCACTTCTACCAGCATCGGTGCCCCTTGAGGGGGCATAGTGCAATCACAAGTGGCAAACGCGGTGCATCAAGCACCATCCACGCCGCTAGTTCAGCGAACGAGCGCGCTTCGTGGGCGGTAACTATCCCTCGCACTCACCAGCGCTCGGGTTGATTCTGCACAGGCCGAATAGCGCAGGCACGCGAACGAGTGGAGCCCGACTGCCGGCAACGGCCCGCAACGCAATAGTCGGTCAGCGTTGTATCACCTCCACCACGCCTGCCGCCCGTGCCAACGCCGCCGCTTCAACGGCGCCCTTGCGCTCGCTGTAGCGGTCAACCAGGTAGTCGCTGCGACCACGCACCATCAGCGTGAATTTCATCAGCTCCTCCATCACATCCACCACGCGATCGTAGTAGGGCGAAGGACGCATGCGCCCGCTATCGTCAAACTCCTGCCAGGCCTTGGGGACCGAAGACTGGTTGGGGATGGTGACCATGCGCATCCAGCGCCCCAACACGCGCAATGCGTTGACCACATTGAACGATTGCGAACCGCCGCATACCTGCATGACCGCCAGCGTGCGCCCCTGGGTAGGACGTACGCTGCCCTCTTCCAACGGCAGCCAGTCGATCTGGTTCTTGAACACACCCGTCAGGGTGCCGTGGCGCTCCGGTGAAACCCATACCTGGCCTTCGGACCACTGCGACCACTCCCGCAGTTGCCGCACCTTGGGATGGTCCTTGTCGCAACTGTCGAGCATCGGCAGCCCGTGTGGATCAAAGACGCGCGTCTCTGCCCCCAGTTGCAGGAGGACACGCTCCGCCTCCAGCGCCAGCTTGCGACTGAACGATTGCGGGCGCAGCGAGCCGTACAGCAGCAGGATGCGTGGCCGATGCAGGCCATCGGAGGCTGCCCGCAACCCACCATCCGGCACCGGCAGCAGATCGAGGTTGATGTTGGGCAGGACGTCAATTGGGGATTGCTGATCGATATTCATTCCATTATTCTAGAATTATGGAAACGAATCAGGCAATCGCCGCCCTTACCGCGCTCGGCCACGGCACCCGGCTGGCTGCATTCCGCCTGCTGGTGGAGGCCGGCCCCGACGGCCGCATGGCCGGTGAAATCGCCGAATCCCTGGCCGTCCCCAACGCCACCCTTTCCTTCCACCTGAAGGAACTGCTGCATGCAGGCCTGGTGCAGAGCGAAAGCGTCGGACGCAATGTCTGTTACCGCGCCGACTACACCGCCATGAACGCGTTGATGGCCTACCTCACCCACAACTGTTGCGCCGGCTCGCCCGACATCCGCTGTGCCCCCGCCCCCACAAACTCCTGCTGCTGAGGCGCCGCATGCCCGCCTGCATCCGCGCTCCACACCCGACCGACCTGCCCCGGCTGGTGGCGCTGCTTGCCGCCGCCGGGCTGCCGGTCGATGACCTGTCAACGGGACAGATCGACTTTCTCGTCGCCATGGAGGATGGGCAACTGCTCGGCGTCGTCGGCGTGGAAGCCGCACCACCGGATGGCCTGCTCCGTTCGTTGGCGGTGGCTCCCGGTGCACGCGGCAGTGGACTCGGTGGGCGCCTGCTGCAGGCCATGGAGGCACATGCCGCCGCGCGCGGGGTCCGCCGCCTGACACTGCTGACCACTACGGCCGCACCGTTCTTCCAGCAGCGTGGCTATCAGCCCGTGCCGCGGGCCGATGTCGCCCCGGCCATCCAGGCCACCGCCGAGTTCCGCAGCCTCTGCCCGGCCTCGGCGACCTGCATGCACAAGCACCTGGCCGTGGATTGAACACCCAGCCGAGGCCGTTCATCGCCGACCGGCACCCGGCATCCATCCGCTGCACCCGTTGAAACCCGACTCTTTCCCTGACGGACACGCCATGAGCATCAACGTTCTCTTCCTGTGCACCGGCAACAGTGCCCGTAGTGTGCTGGCCGAAGCCACCCTGCGAGCCTGGGGCGGCAACCGTTTCGTCGCATTCAGTGCGGGTAGCCAGCCCACCGGCACGGTCAACCCATTCGCCTTGGCCCAGTTGTCCGCCGAAGGCATTGCCACCGCCGGCCTGCGCAGCAAGTCCTGGGACGAGTTCACGCAACCCGATGCCCCCCGCATGGACCTGGTCATCACGGTCTGTGATTCGGCCGCCGCTGAAACCTGTCCGGTGGTGCTCGGCGACTTCCTGCGTGCCCATTGGGGACTGCCGGATCCGGCGGCGGTGGAAGGCAGCGACGATGGAAAGCGCGCGGCATTCGCGCTGGCGCATGACGTGGTAAAGGCCCGGCTGTTGGCGCTGCTTGCCGTCCCAGCGACGCAATGGCAGGACCGCCTGCAGCTCCAGCACGCCCTTGATGGCATCGGGCAGGTGCAGCCGGAAGCGGGACGCCGGGACAATGACTGAGGGCACCGCCCGGCTGGGCCTGTTCGAGCGCTACCTGACTTTGTGGGTGGCGGTGTGCATCGCCGTTGGCACCGGTCTGGGGCACATGTTCCCCGGGGCATTCGCGCAGTTGGGGGCGCTGGAAGTGGCGCGCGTGAACCTGCCTGTCGCCGTGCTGATCTGGCTGATGATCATCCCGATGCTGTTGAAGGTGGACTTCGGGGCGATGCGCCAGGTGGGCCAGCACTGGCGGGGTATCGGCGTCACCCTCTTCGTCAACTGGGCCGTCAAGCCGTTCTCGATGGCGTTGCTGGGCGGTCTGTTCCTGCGCCACATCTTCGCCGCGTGGCTGCCACCTGGGCAGGTGGACTCCTACATGGCGGGGCTGATCCTGCTGGCGGCCGCGCCGTGCACCGCGATGGTGTTCGTCTGGAGCAACCTGTGCCGGGGCGATGCCAACTTCACGCTGAGCCAGGTCGCGCTCAACGACGCGATCATGGTGCTGGCCTTCGCGCCCCTGGTGGCCGTGTTGCTGGGCCTGTCATCGATCACCGTGCCATGGGCGACGCTGGCGCTTTCGGTCTCCCTGTACATCCTGCTGCCGGTCGCGGTGGCCACGTTGCTGCGACGCTGGCTGCTCGCGCGCGGCGGCCCGCCCAGGCTGCAGCAGGTACTGCAGCGGCTGGCCCCCGTATCGCTGCTGGCACTGCTGGCCACGCTGGTGCTGCTGTTCGGCTTCCAGGGCCGGCAGATCATCGAGCAGCCACTGGTCATCGCCATCCTCGCCGTGCCCATCCTGTTGCAGGTTTATTTCAACGCTGGGCTCGCCTACCTGCTCAACCGGCGTCTCGGTGTTGCCCACTGCGTGGCCGGACCATCGGCATTGATCGGCGCCAGCAACTTCTTCGAACTGGCCGTCGCCGCAGCGGTCAGCCTGTTCGGCGTGCACTCCGGCGCCGCGCTGGCGACCGTGGTCGGCGTGTTGATTGAAGTACCGGTGATGCTGACCGTGGTGGCCATCGTCAACCGCTCGCGTCGCTGGTATGACGCGGGAGCCATCCCTCGACCCTAGCGTGCCTGGCGGTTCACGCTGTTCCTGCAAGGAATGCATCCTGCGTAGGAGCGGCCTCGGCCGCGAGGCTGGTGGTGCTCGATCAATCGTACGACCAGCAACCTCATGGTTGCTGGCAACACGGCCCTTCAACCCCACCGTGCTTCGCGACTGAAGCCGCTCCTGCAAGGAACGCCCCATCCACAGGAGCGGCCTTGGCCGCGAAACCTGCGCTGCCTGATCGGCAGTGCTGCCGGCATTCTCATGCTTGCCGGCAGCACGGCGCTTCAACTGCCGCGTGCGTCGCCGCTCGCGCCGCTCCTGCAAGGCCGCGCAGGATCAGTGACTGCGCCGATTCGGCAGGAACGCGGCCACCATGCCCAGCAATGGCAGGAACGAGATCACCTTGTAGACCCACAGGATGCTGGTGTGGTCGGCCAGCACGCCCAGTACCGCAGCACCCAGGCCGCCCATGCCGAACGCGAAGCCGAAGAACAGGCCCGAGACCGTGCCGATGCGATGCGGCATCAACTCCTGCGCGTACACCAGGATGGCCGAGAACGCCGAGGACAGCACGAAGCCGATGATCAAGGTCAGCACCGTCGTCCATTCCAGGTTCGCGTAGGGGAGCATCAACGCGAACGGCGCCACGCCCAGGATCGACGCCCAGATCACCGGCTTGCGACCAATGCGGTCGCCTACCGGCCCGCCGATCAAGGTGCCCGCCGCCGAGGCCAGCAGGAAGCCGAACAGGTGCAACTGCGCGCTCTGCACCGACACGTGGAACTTCTGCATCAGGTAGAACGTGTAATAGCTGCTCAAGCCAGCGATGTAGAAGTATTTGCTGAAGATCAGCACCAGCAGGATCGCGATCACCCATGCCACCGTGCGCTTGGGCAGCAGCGACTCACTGCTTGCCATGCCCGCCTTTGGCTTGCTGGCGCTGACGACCAGGTGCTGCTGGTACCAGCGGCTGACATAGGTCAGCAAGCCGATGCCGATCAGCGCCGCGCCGCCGAACCAGGCGACGCTGCGCTGGCCGTTGGGAGCGATCACCGCTGCGGCCAGCAACGGCCCGATCGCCGTGCCGGCGTTGCCGCCCAGCTGGAACACCGACTGCGACAGGCCATGCCGCCCGCCCGAGGCCAAACGCGCGATGCGCGAGGATTCCGGATGGAAGATGGCCGAACCGATGCCGACCAGCATCGCCGCGACCAGCACCGTGCTGAAGTTCGGCGCATAGGCCAGCAGCAACAAGCCGCACAGCGTGGAGGTCATGCCCATCGGCAGGGAGTACGGCGCCGGGCGCTTGTCGGTACGCAGGCCGATCAACGGCTGGAACAGCGAGGCGGTGAGCTGGTAGGTCAGGGTGATCATGCCCACCTGGGTGAAGCTCAGGTGGAACTGCGCCTTGAAGATCGGATACAGCGCCAGGATCAGCGACTGCATCATGTCGTTGACCAGGTGCGAACTGCTGATCGCCGCCAGCACGCCGACGGCGGCCGGGCGCCGCGCGGGGGTACTGGAAGCGGCCACGGGTGGAGCGGTGGAGGACATGGCGTTACCACGGGATGAGGGGAGCCGGCGCATGGTAGAGTCGCTCGCCACGCCCTTCCTGCGCGATATGGTCATGCACCCTCTCGAAAAGGACACCGACAACCGCAAAGGCCGGCGCCTGCCGCTGCCGGCGGGCCCGGAGACGGCGGTGTATTGCAGGGCACGGGATTACGAGGCGGACACGCTGATCCCGCTGCACCACCACCCCGATCGCCACCAGCTCGTGTATGCCGAGACCGGCGTGCTGGTCGTGCGCGCCGGCATGGGCCGCTGGGTGGTGCCCAGCACCCGTGCAATCTGGATGCCGGCCGGCACCGGCCACCAGGTGCATTGCATCGGCCAGGTGCAGATGCGCAGCCTCTACGTCACGCCAGCCGCGATGCGGCAGCCGCCCGCCGGCCCATCGGCGGTCTCGGTCACGCCGTTGCTGGCGGCACTGATCCGCGCTGCGGCCAGCGTGCAGCAGCCCTATGTGGAGGATTCACGCGATGGCCGGGTGATGCGCCTGATCCTGGACGAGATGCAGACCCTGCCGGTGCTGCCGCTGCACCTGCCCGAGCCGAAGGACGCGCGCCTGCGCATGATCGGCCGGCAGCTGGAGCGACACCCGGACGATGCATCCACCCTGCACGACTGGGCGCAGCGCCTGCAGGTCGACGTCAAGACGATCCAGCGCCTGTGCACGCGCGAGCTGGGCATGACCTTCGGCCAATGGCGCCAGCAGGCGCGGCTGCTGCGCGCACTGGAGCGGCTGGCGGTCGGCGAGAAGGTCATCGACGTGGCCCTCGCATTGGGCTACGAAAGCCCGAGCGCGTTCACCACCATGTTCAAGCGTCGCTTCGGCCTGACCCCCAGCCAGTTCTTCCGCTGACGCCACCGACAGGAGTGGCTTCAGACGCGAAGCTCGTGGGTGCCGTCGTGGCAATGCGTGCGATTGCAAACCGAGGCGTTGAGGCGCCATCGGCTTCGCGACTGGCGTCGCGCCTACGGAAGCGCATCGGTGTGCATTGCCGGCGGCGGCGCCGGTTGCCTCATGTAACGCTCGCCGTCGTATTCGAAACCGTTGATCCGGCCTTGTCCGTCGCGCAGGAACTGCAGGGGCTCCGGTGCGTCCAACGGCCCGCCCTGCGCGCCAAACAGGTCCACGGTCGCCGGTTGCAGCTCACGCGCGAGCGCTCCCATCTGCAGGTGCAGGCCATGCCCCATCTCGGTGACCGCCGCCTCCAACGGCAGGCGCTCGGCACGGAACCGTGCCGTGTACGCGGCACGCACCCCGGCGTCCGGCTGCCATGCCCAGCCCTGCCAGCGCGCCTGTGCACGCTCTTTGGCCTGGTGCGCCTGCAGCCCGGCCAACTGCTCGGCCGCCCGCACCGGGTAGACCTGCCGGCGTGTCCGCGCCCAGGTGTCCGCCTCCGGGTGGTCCACCAGGTACTGGAAAAACTGCACCACCGTGCGCGAGGTGAACCAGCCGGTGGCGTTGTCGGAATTGGAGAACACCCCGATGCCCACGCCCAGGTCCGGCGAGAACGCCATCATGCTGCGCGCACCGGTGTAGCTGCCGCCATGGATGTACAGCGTATGCCCCTCGAAGTCGCAGACGTTCCAGCCGAATGCATAGCCGTGGCAGGGAAGCTCATAGGCGTTGCGGGCCTTCGGGTCGACCTGGACGCCGATGGCATGTGCCCTGTCGACCACCCCGGGCGCGATTGAGGGTGGCAGCGTCCCGCCCAGCTGCAGCCGCAGCCAGCGGCCCAGGTCGCGCGGCGAGGTCATCACGCCGCCGGCCGAATGCATGATGGCGTCCGGTTTCGGCGCCACCACCTGCCATCCCCGCCCCTCCCCCAGCCATTGATGGTTGTAGGCCAACTGGGCGGAATCGAACACGGAGGTGCGCGCGGCGGTCTCACGCATTCCCAGCGGCGTGAACACCAGTTCCTGCAACCAGTCCTGCCAGTGCCTGCCGGTACGCTGGTACAGGAGGGCGGCGTAGATGTTGTAGCCTAGGTTGTCGTAGTCGAAGCCGGCCGGCCGCGCCGTCGCCAGCGTGGCAAGCAACTCCGGGTACAGCACAGGGTCCGGCGCGCCGATGTAGGCCTCCATCGTGGTGAGCGCATCGGCATGCAGCGGCACGCGGTGATTGAGCAGGTCGGCCAGGGTCCACGCCGCGGGATCCACGCCGTCGGGCAGGCGCAGCTGCGGCCAGTGATCGGCCAGGGTGCTGTCCAGGCGCAGCACGCCGCGTTGATCAAGCAGGTGTGCGAGCAAGCCCATGTACGACTTGGTCTGCGAGGCGACGTACATCGGCGTGTGCATCGTCAAGGGCGCGCCGGTCGCGGTGTTGCGCTGGCCGCGGGTGTAACCGAGCAGTTGCCGGTCACGATCCACCACCACGACCGCGTAGCCCGGCCCCAAGCCGGGGATGCCATCAAGGAAACCCTGCAGACGTCGCGACGCCTGCTCCGGTGTCGCCGCCGTAGCCGACAGCGCGGTCGCGGCGACAAGCAGCAGGCACAACTGGCAGCGATGGAGGAAACGGTGGCGCATGGTGCGATTCCACGGGGACATGCGGCGATGCTGCAGCGGCGAAGGGGCCGGCGTATTGAACGGATCGAACCTGCTTGCCCTTCCAATCAGGCGCGCAACACCCTGGCCAGGCGTGCCGGTGTCAGGCCACTGTATTGGCGCGCCACGCGACTCAGGTGCGCCTGGTCGGCGAAGCCGGCCTGGCATGCCGCCGCTGACAGCGACTGGCCGGCCGCCAACAGCGGCAGTGCACGCTGCAGTTGCGCGCGCAGCCGGAACGCCGAGGGCGCGCAGCCCATCCAGCGCGCGAATGCACGCGCGAAATACACCGGGTGCAACCCGTGTTCCTGCGCCAGCGCCGTCACCGGCACCGCTTCCTCGCCCAGGCGTTCGCACGCCAATGCCAGCCAGCGCGGCGGTGTTCCCGCTGGCCGTCGATCCACCTGGACCATCATCGCCAGCAGCTCCCACAGGCGTGCTTCCATCTCCTCTGCAGGAAGTCCTCCCCCTGTCAGCTGCGCCAACGTGGAGCCGCCCCGCGCCAGCATCGCCGGTGCCGCACGCTCGCGCCACTGCCAGCCCCCGTCAACGCCAAGCTCCCTCTCCAGATCGAACCGGCCCGGCAGATTGATGCCCAGGATCAACGCCCCGGACGGCCCGTAGTCATTGGCATGCACCTGCCCCGCGGGTTTCACGCCAACGGCCGATGTCGCCAGCCGCACTTCGCGATGTGGCGTCTGCTCGCCCAGCGTTCCGACCAACAGCAGCGAGAGCTGATGGCACTCATGCACGTGCCGCGACATGCGCAGTTCGGGCGCATACCACCCCACCCGCGCGGACAGCCGTTCACCCACGAACAACGTACGGCTGGCGATGCCTGCCTGGGTTTGCGGTGATGGAAGCGACGGCATGGACGTGGGCAATCACCGCAGGGGTTCAAGCGCAGTCTAGTGAGCGCATGCCGCGCCGCGCCTGCCATTGGTCGTGGTGCCAGGCACCCCGCCGACGGGCAGCGCCCGGCGCGCAGGCCATTGGCGCCGTGTCGCCGACTCCAGTGGCCGGGTGGCCGCGGGGTCACGCCTGCTGCGCGGCCTCATCGATCAGTGCCGCCACTTCCTGCGGATGCGACGCCAGCGATGCGTGGCTGGCCTCCAGGGTCAGCACGCGGCGCGGCTTGATGCGCTCGGACATCGCTCTCTGGTTCTCGGGGGCGATCATTCGGTCGCGGGTCGAAAGCTGGTACCAGCTCGGCTTGTGCCTCCACGCCGGGTCGGTGATGGCGTCACCGAAGGTGCTGGCCAACGGTGCCTTCTGGGTCACGCCCATCACGAAGCCCTCTTCCGGCGACAGGTCCTGGCAGAAGCTCTCGTGGAACTTGGCCGGGTTCAACCACAGGTAGCCATCGCTGTCCGGCGCCAGGTTCGGCGCGGCCTCGGGCAGGTGCTGCTGGGTGATGCCACCCGGGCTTTCACCGGCATCGGGGGCGAACGCGGCGATGAAGACCAGTGCCTTGACGTTGTCCAGGTTGCCCGCCTGGCTGATCACCGCCCCGCCATAGGAGTGCCCCACCAGCACGACCGGGCCCTGCACCTGCGCCACCATCTTGCGGGTGCGCTCGGCGTCGTCGGCCAATGAGGTCAACGGGTTCTCGACCGCACGGATGTCGGTGTAGCCGAGCCGCTTCAACTCCAGGATGACCTTGGTCCAATGGGCGGCACCGCCCCAGAACCCATGGACCAATACCACTGCCGGCTTGTTCATGACGTTGTTTCCTGCGCTGGGGAAAGAGACCCTGGCACCGCTGCGCGCTGCCAAGGCAGGCACGACAGTGACGGAGTGCGCAATCTTTCAGCCCGGCCGTAAATGGCCCGTGAGGAATCGGCGGGATAAACAAGAACCCGGCTTGCGCCGGGTTGCCGTGGCCTGCTCCGCCTGGCCGCCGCCGGTGGCGCCCCTGCCCTCAGGGGAGGGAGGCCGGCTGCGCCAGCAGGTACTCCAGCCCCTGCATGAATCCGCGCGGCGCGACGGTCAGGTGGTCCTCGTCGTTGAGTACCTCCAGCTGCAACTGCAGCGATGCATAGCGGCGCGATGCCAACACCTTCTGCATCCGTCGTGCATCCTCGACCATGTCCGCGTCGCCACCGTGCTCCCGTGCTTCACGCTCACCGACGTACATGTAGATCCGTGCCGGCAGGTCACGATGCGCTGCAGCGAAGCGGCTCTCCTGACGTTCCATCACGTGCCGGTCGTACCAGTACGACGGGCTGCCGAGGATGTAGCCGGCGAACAGCTGCGGACGCTCGAACAGAATCTGGGTGCCCAGCAAGGCGCCGTAGGAGTGCCCGAGGAACAACCTGCGTTGTTCGTCGGTGCGGTAGTGCTGTGCGATGAACGGCAGTACCTGGCTGTCCAGGTAGCCCAGATAGGAAGCACCGCCACCGTGCACGCTATCGGCGGGCGTGCCGCTGGGGGCGTTGGGAGTGGGCGTGTAGTCGCGGCGACGGCTGGGCATGCCGCCCTCGCCCTTCGCGTAGGACAGGCCCACCAGGATGAAGTCCTCGATGCGCGGGCCTTCCACGTTCAGGCGACGCGCCATCTGCCGGATCAACGGAAAGGCGTAATCCGCATCGGTGACGTAGAGCACCGGATAGCGCCGGTCCGGATTGTCGGCGTAACCGGCCGGCAAGGCGACGAACACCTGGTAGACCCGGGCCGATACCGGGTCCGGCACATCCCACACTTCACTGCCGATGACTTCGTAGGGCTGGCCGCCACCACGTTGTGCGAGCTGTGCGGTTGCAGGTTGCGCCGGAACCACTGATGCGCTCTGTGCCAGTGCGCCCCCTGTCAGCAACAGGGCAAGACATCCTGCAATCACCTTTCGCTTCACGCTTCACTCCTGTGCTTTTTTTCGTGCCGGATCATGGCACAGGGCCAAGCACGGCCACAAAACAGGACACCCGGCACGAGGCCGGGTGTCCTGGGTGAACGGGGGTGCCGGCTTACTTCGCCTTGCCCTGGTTGGCGACCGCTTCGGCCGCCTTCTTCGCCGCTTCCGGATCACCGAGGTAGCGGAACGACTGCACGGTCAGGTCTTCGTTCAATTCGAACAACAGCGGGATGCCGGTCGGGATGTTGAGCTCGAGGATTTCTTCCTTGCTCACGTTGTTGAGGTACTTGTACAGCGCGCGCAGCGAGTTGCCATGCGCGGTGACCAGCACGGTCTTGCCGTCCTTCAACTGCGGGGCGATCGCGTCGTGCCAGTAAGGCAGCACGCGGTCCAGCGTGGTGGCCAGCGATTCGGTGGCCGGCAGCGCGTTGCGGTCCAGGCCAGCGTAGCGGCGGTCATGGATCGGATGGCCCGGGTCTTCCAGGTCCATCGGCGGCGGCGGGATGTCGTAGGAACGGCGCCACACCTTGACCTGTTCCTCGCCGTGCTTGGCGGCGGTCTCGGCCTTGTCCAGGCCCTGCAGGCCACCGTAGTGGCGCTCGTTCAGGCGCCAGGACTTGTTGACCGGCAGCCAGTCCTGGCCCATCTCGGCCAGCGCCCCCTGCAGGGTGTGGATGGCGCGCTTGAGCACCGAGGTGTGGGCGACGTCGAACTGCAGGCCCTCTTCCTTCATCAGGCGACCGGCGGCGGCGGCCTCGCTGCGGCCCTGCTCGGTGAGATCCACGTCCACCCAACCGGTGAAACGATTGTCGAGGTTCCACTGGCTCTGGCCATGGCGCAACAGCACGAGTTTGCGGGTCACTGCGGATATCTCCGGGTTGGGGAAGGAAGGCCGTCGATTGTAGCCCGTCCCCCTGACCCCCGCCCCGTTGCGGGGCGGAAAGTGGCAGGCTTGGGGGCATGGACACTTCAACGCCCGCACCCGACTACGCGCGCCTGCGCCAGCAGCAACGCGATCTGGCGGCACAGGTCGAACTGGTCGATGCCTTCCAGGGCCTGCCTGGTCGCATCGCCGGCGTGGACACCGGCTTCGAGGAAGGCGGCAGCATCACCCGCTCGGCGGCGGTCCTGCTCGACGGCCAATCCCTGCAGCCCCTGCATTCGGCGCTGGCGCGTCGCCCGACCGCCCTGCCCTATATCCCCGGCCTGCTCAGCTTCCGTGAGCTGCCGGCTGCGTTGGAGGCGTTGGCGCAACTGCCCGCGCCGCCGGCACTGGTGATGGTGGACGGGCACGGCATCGCCCACCCGCGCGGGTTGGGCATCGCCGCGCACCTGGGCGTACTCACCGGCCTGCCCAGCATCGGCATCGGCAAGAGCCGCCTGGTCGGCGACTACGAGGAGCCGGGCCCGCAGCGCGGCGACCATTCGCCGCTGTTGTTCAAGGGCCGGCAGGTGGGGTGGGTGCTGCGCAGCAAGCCGCGTTGCAAACCGCTGTTCGTCTCGCCCGGCCACCGGGTATCGGTGGCGCAATGCCTGCCACTGGTAGTGGCCTGCCTGGCCGGCTACCGGTTGCCGGAGCCGACACGGCTGGCGGACCGCTTGGCGTCGCGACGATAGCGGGCCTGGTCAAGGCGTGCCGCCGCTCCCGTGCAAAACAATCCGTTGCCGCACTGGTCACGACAGCCTCGCGCCGGGCATGCCATCCTCGCCCCCTCGGTCCACAGCCAAGGAGCAGCCATGACCACGATCATCAGCCCGCGCGTCCACGACCTGGGCGGCTTCCAGGTGCGTCGCGCCGTCCCCAGCCTGCAGGCGCGCAGCGTGGGGCCGTTCGTGTTCGTGGACCACATGGGGCCGGCCATCTTCACCCCCGGCGAAGGCATCGACGTCCGCCCGCACCCGCACATCGGCCTGGCCACGGTCACCTTCCTGTGGGCCGGCCAGATCGGGCACCGCGACACCCTGGGATCGGAGCAGGTCATCCGCCCGGGTGACGTCAACTGGATGACCGCCGGGCGTGGCATCGCCCACTCCGAGCGCACCCCGCTGGCCGCGCGCGAACACGAACAGGCCGTGCATGGCATGCAGACCTGGGTGGCGCTGCCCAGGAGCCACGAGGAAACCGACCCGGCCTTCTTCCACTTCGCCGCCGACCAGCTCCCGCAGCAGCGCCGTGACGGCGCCCTGCTGCGTGTCATCGCCGGGCGCGCCTACGGCGAGGAATCGCCGGTGAAGGTGTTCACCGGCACCTTGAACGTCGCCATCGACCTGCAGCCCGGCGCCGAGGTGGACCTGGACACCTCGCATGTGCAGCGCGCGCTCTACATCCTGGAAGGCGACGCCCAGCTGGACGGCACCGACATCCCCGCCCGGCACCTGGTCATCCCCGAGGCCAACGCGCGTGGCCGGCTGCGCGCCAAGACCCCGGTCAAGGCCATGCTGATGGGCGGCGAGCCGCTCGACGGCCCGCGCCACCTGTGGTGGAACTTCGTCTCCAGCTCCAAGGAACGCATCGAGCAGGCCAAGGACGACTGGAGCAATGGCCGCTTCGGCACCATCCCCGGCGACGACAAGGAGTTCATCCCGCTGCCGGCCCACTAGGCCGGATTAACGAATTCGATACGCAGCAACCAAATTACTTCCGTTATTTTCTGTACGCCCGTTACGGGTCTATCTTGGGGAACATCATGAGCATGGGTAAACGACTGGCAGCCGAATTCCTCGGCACCTTCTGGCTGGTCCTGGGCGGCTGCGGCAGCGCCGTGCTGGCCGCCAATTTCGGCGGTGACGGCAATCCGCTGGGGATCGGCTTCGTCGGCGTCGCACTGGCCTTCGGCCTCACCGTACTGACCGGCGCCTATGCGTTCGGCCATGTTTCCGGCGCGCACTTCAACCCGGCGGTGAGCATCGGCCTGTGGGCCGGCGGGCGCTTCTCCGGCAAGGACCTGCTGCCCTACATCGTGGCCCAGGTGCTCGGCGGCATCGTCGCGGCCTTCATCCTGCTGCAGATCGCCCAGGGCAACCCGAGCTTCGTGATCGATGGCAGCCAGGCCGGCGCGTTCGCCAGCAATGGCTACGGCGCGCTGTCGCCGGGCGGCTACACCGTCGCGGCCGCCTTCCTGTGCGAAGTGGTGCTGACCGCGGTGTTCCTGGTGGTGATCATGGGCGCCACCCATGGCCGTGCGCCGGCGGGCTTCGCCCCGATCGCCATTGGCCTGGCCCTGACCCTGATCCACCTGATCAGCATCCCGGTCACCAACACCTCGGTGAACCCGGCCCGCTCCACCGCGGTGGCGGTGTTTGCCGGCTCCGGCGCGCTGGGCCAGCTGTGGCTGTTCTGGGTCGCCCCGATCCTGGGCGCCCTGATCGGCGGCCTGGCCTACAAGTGGATCGGCAGCGACAAGTAAGCCGCCCTTCCCGCACCACCCGACAAAACGGCCCCGCATGGGGCCGTTTCTTTTGTAACCAACCATCCTTTGCATACGGTGGCACTTCTGTAATACCGTCGGTACCAGCCGCCGAACATGAAGGGAACATGAAGGGCGAAGGGGATCAACGCCCACGGCCGGCAACGCTTTCAACTCTGTCCAAACAACCATCGTCGGCGCCGTCCGGCCGATGTTTCATGGGGAATGTGAAGTGAAGACCGCCTGTTTCGTTTCCGCAGCACTGCTGCTCGCCGCCAGCGCCACCGCCGCCGCGCAAAGCACCGCGCAATGCCCTTCCCTGCCCTCGGACAGTGGCCTGCACTGGGAACAGCAGGCGCAGACCGACTTCATCGTCTGCAAGGCCACCACCGAAGACGGCCGTCCGGTGCTCAACATGATGCTGACCCCGCGTGATCCGGACATGCTGCTCAACCGTTCGTTGCGCGCGGAGAAGGGCAGCTTCGCCGGCGAGAGCCTGCATTGGTACAAGCTGGACATGGGCGGCCGCGACCTGCCGGGGCTGGAGTCGCGCCGCATCACCGTGGTCAAGCTGGACAAGAACCGTTACGCGCAGATCTGGATCGATGCGGCCGATACCGGCGAACTGGGCAACCTGCAGGCACTCACGCAGACGTTGAACCTCAACCCGTCGACACTGGCCGGCGGCGACCACTGAGGCCGCCTCCCGGCGATGACCGCGGGCACCGGCAAGGCCGGCGTCCGCGGCGCTGTCCGCTTCAGAACTTGCCGTCCTGGTAATCGGCGAAGGCCTGCATCAGCTCCTCGCGGGTGCTCATCACGAACGGGCCATACCGGGCCACCGGCTCGCGCAGTGGCTTGCCCGCCACCAGGATCAGGCGCGCGCCCTGGCTGCCACCTTCGACGCTGAGCTGGCGGCCGCCGCCCAGCACCGCCAGGGTCTGCGTGGCAACCGGCTGGCGCTGCGCGCCGTCGCCGAACAACGCCTGCCCTTCGAACACGTAGGCGAACACATTGTGTCCCTCCGGCAACGGGACGGACCAGCGCGCTCCGGCAGCCAGCTCGATGTCCAGGTACAGCGGCTCGGTGGCCGGCTGCCGGATCGGCCCGGTCACCTCGCCCACCTGCCCGGCGATGACCTTCAGGGTGACGCCTTCGGCCGGCGTGGCCTGCGGAATGCGATCCGGGGCGAACTCCTGGTAGGCCGGGGCCACCATCTTCTCGCGCGCCGGAAGGTTCACCCACAACTGGAAGCCACGCATCCGCCCCGATTCCTGCTCGGGCATCTCCGAGTGCACGACACCGCGGCCGGCGGTCATCCACTGCACGCTGCCGGAGGTCAGCAGGCCTTCGTTGCCATGGTTGTCGCGGTGGCGCATGCGGCCATCCAGCATGTAGGTGACCGTCTCGAAGCCACGGTGCGGATGGGAGGGAAAGCCGGCCAGGTAGTCTTCCGCACGGTCCGTGCCGAACTCATCAAGCATCAGGAACGGGTCCAGGTCCGGCAGGTCCTGCGTGCCGATCACCCGGGTCAGGCGCACGCCCGCACCATCGGAGGTGGGCATGCCCCGCAGGGTGCGCAGTACACGGGCATTGTCATCGCTCATGGGAAACCTCCTTGCAGAAGATCCGACAATGGCGGCCAGGCCCGCAGCCGCCAACAGCCAGCACTGCAACCGATTGTTCCAGATCGGCGACGGCAGCAGGCAAGCGACCCGCGCAGTCAGTTTCGGGCCGGACATTTCCCTAAGACCAAAGTCGAATCCGCTTCACCTGCCGTACACATTGACCCCCGGCGTGCATGGGTAGACCCTTGGATCCATTACCCCTGCGAGGCGACTCGATGAAAGGTTTCTCCAAAGCCGGATGGGCAGTGCTGTCCCTGATCGGTGCTTTCTGTCTGGGCGTCGTGGCGCTACGCCGCGGCGAACACATCAATGCCCTGTGGATCGTGGTCGCGGCGGTCTCGCTGTATCTGGTCGCCTTCCGCTACTACGGCCTTTTCATCGCCAACAAGGTGCTGGGGGTTGATCCCACCCGCGCCACGCCGGCCATCCTCAACAACGATGGCCTGGACTACGTGCCCACCAACAAGCACGTGCTGTTCGGCCACCACTTCGCCGCCATCGCCGGCGCCGGCCCGCTGGTCGGCCCGGTGCTGGCCGCGCAGATGGGCTACCTGCCCGGCACGCTGTGGCTGATCGCCGGCGTGGTGCTGGCCGGCGCGGTGCAGGACTTCATGATCCTGTTCATCTCCAGCCGCCGGAACGGCCGCTCGCTGGGCGACCTGGTGCGCGAGGAAATGGGCCAGGTGCCCGGCACCATCGCGCTGTTCGGCGTCTTCATGATCATGATCATCATCCTGGCGGTGCTGGCGATGATCGTGGTGAAGGCATTGGAGGGCAGCCCATGGGGCATGTTCACCGTCATCGCGACGATGCCCATCGCCATCCTGATGGGCGTGTACATGCGCTACATCCGCCCCGGCAAGATCGGCGAGATCTCGGTGGTCGGCCTGGTGCTGCTGCTGGCCGCGATCTGGTACGGCGGCAAGGTCGCCGCCGACCCGGTGATGGGCCCGATGTTCACCTTCACCGGCGTGCAGATCACCTGGATGCTGATCGGCTATGGCTTCGTCGCCGCGGTGCTGCCGGTGTGGCTGCTGCTGGCCCCGCGCGACTACCTGTCCACCTTCCTCAAGATCGGCACCATCGTCGGCCTGGCGATCGGCATCCTGATCGTCATGCCGGAGCTGAAGATGCCGGCGCTGACCCAGTTCACCGACGGCACCGGCCCGGTGTGGAAGGGCAGCATGTTCCCGTTCCTGTTCATCACCATCGCCTGCGGTGCGGTGTCCGGCTTCCATGCGCTGATCAGCTCGGGCACCACGCCCAAGCTGCTGGCCAATGAAGGCCACGCCGCCTACATCGGTTACGGCGGCATGTTGATGGAATCGTTCGTGGCCATCATGGCCATGGTCGCCGCCTCGATCATCGAGCCGGGCATCTACTTCGCGATGAACAGCCCCGCCGCCATCATCGGCACCGACGTGGTGCACGCCGCGCAGGTGGTGTCCAACTGGGGCTTCACCATCACCCCGGAGCAGCTGACCAGCACTGCCGCGGAAATTGGCGAGCACTCCATCCTGTCGCGCGCCGGCGGCGCACCGACGCTGGCCGTGGGCATCGCGCAGATCCTGCACGCGGTGTTGCCCGGCGACGGCATGATGGCGTTCTGGTACCACTTCGCCATCCTGTTCGAAGCGCTGTTCATCCTGACCGCGGTCGATGCCGGTACCCGTTCGGGCCGCTTCATGCTGCAGGACCTGCTGGGCAACTTCGTGCCGGCCCTGCGCCGCACCGACTCGTGGGTGGCCAGCTTCATCGCCACCGGTGGCTGCGTGGCGCTGTGGGGCTACTTCCTGTACCAGGGCGTGACCGACCCGCTGGGCGGCATCAACATGCTGTGGCCGCTGTTCGGCATCGCCAACCAGATGCTGGCCGGCGTGGCGCTGCTGCTGTGCACCGTGGTGCTGTTCAAGATGAAGAAGGGCAAGTACGCCTGGGTGCCGCTGCTGCCGGCCATCTGGCTGCTGATCTGCACCGTGGCTGCCGGCTTCATCAAGATCTTCTCCAACGAGCCGGCGGTGGGATTCATGGCCCAGGCACACAAGTACCGTGATGCCATCGCCGCCGGCAACCTGCTGCCGCCGTCGAAGAACTTCGACCAGATGCAGCAGGTGATGGTGAACAACTACATCAATGCCGGGCTCACTGCGCTGTTCCTGTTCGTGGTGTTCGCGGTGCTGGTGTACTCGATCAAGACCATCCGCCAGGCCCGTCGTTCGCCGATGCGCACCGACCACGAAACGCCGTACGTGGCACTGAAGCCGCACGAGGTGGACCTGTAATGGGCACCGAGCTGGTCCCCGTCGGCCAGTACCAGACGTTCCGCCGCACCTGGCGGCGTCTGGTACAGACTGCACGCCTGTGCTGCGGGGTACCGGATTACGACAACTACGTCCGGCACATGCAGGAGAAGCATCCCGACCGCGAGGTCATGGATTACAAGACCTTCTTCCGCGAGCGCCAGGAGGCCCGGTTCGGCGGCAAGCGGGGTTTCCGCTGCTGCTGACCGGATGGTGTTGGAGCAATGAAAAAGGCGGAGCCCATGGGCTCCGCCTTTTTCGTGGGAGCGGCCTTGGCCGCGAAGCCACTGGACGGTCGGATTGCCGCTGTTCCGGCCGCTGCGAGATTCCCTGCTTCGCGACCGAGGTCGTTCCTACCGCGCGACCTCTTGCCGGTGGCGCCGAATCCTGCCCCCGCTCCAGTGCCGATCAGGCGCCGGCCATCCACTTGAGCATCAGGCCGGTCATATACGCGATGACCGTGCCGGTCGCGTAGCCCACGGTGCCCAGCAGCACGCCCACCGGTGCCAGGGTCGGGTGGAACGCCGCAGCGACCACCGGGGCCGATGCCGCTGCACCGATGTTGCCCTGCGAGCCAATGGCGAAGAAGAACAACGGCGTGCGCAGCAGGCGGCCGACCAGGTACAGCAGGCCGATGTGCACGCCCATCCAGATCACGCCCAGCAGGAACAGCCACGGACGGTCGACCAGCGACAACAGGTCCATCTGCATGCCGATGCAGGCGATCAGGAAGTACAGGAACAGGGTGCCGATCTTCGAGGCGCCCGCCGCTTCCAGGTTGCGGGCCCGGGTGAAGCTCAGGCCCAGGCCGATCAAGGTCGACAGCATCACCACCCAGACGAAGGCCGAGTTCAACGAGGCCTTGCTGGCCCAGCTGACGTTCTCGCCGAACCACGTGGCCAGCGGCGTAGCCAGGGCATGCGCCAGACCGACCACGCCCAGGCCGACACCGACGATCACCATCAGGTCGGTCAGGCTCGGATTGCGCGCGCTCCTGGCTTCGTATTCGGCGATGCGCCGCTTCATGTCATCGATGGCCGAGGTATCGGCACCGGTACGCGCATCGATGGCCTGCGAACGGCCGGCCAGCCACAACAGGATCGCCATCCACAGGCTGGCGCAGGCCACATCGACCACGGCGAACTGGCCGAAGGTGGTGGCATCGACGTTGAAGGTCTCGCGCATGGCGGCCATGTTGGCGCCGCCGCCGATCCAGCTGCCGGCCAGTGCGGCCATGCCGGCCCAGGTGTCACCGGCCACGGTTTCCGGGTGGATCAGCTTCATGACCTGGAACGACACCGCCGCACCGAGCACGATGCCGACGGTGCCGGTGACGAACATGACCAACAGCTTCGGCCCGAGGCGGATGATGCCCTTCAGGTCGATGGACAGGGTCAGCAACACCAGCGCGGCCGGCAGCAGCACGTCACGGGCAATGGGGTTGTAGAGCTTGGTGCCATGGCCGTCGATCAGGCCGACGGTGTTGTAGATGGCCGGGATGAAGTAGCACAGCAACAGTGCCGGCACCCAGGTGAATACCTTCCGCCAGAAGGCAGTGGGTCCGCTGGCCAACCAGAAGATCAATGCCAGCGTGGCGGCGATCAGGCCGAGGCCGACGATGTCATTGGTGATGATGGCGGTGGAGCTTTCGGTCGGCATATGTCCGGTTCCTGTCGATCGAATGAGAATAAAAACGCCACGTTGGGAACGTGGCGTGGGAGCGTGGAGCCTAGCATGGGGCAACGGCTGAATGCGCACTCCGCAGGAGTGCCCCACGCCGCGAAGCAGCCGTTATCCCGGCTATCGCATGAGTGATATCGGGGCGTCCATCTGCTTCGCGGGCGAGCCCGCTCCTATAAATTTGGTCAGCCTGCGCCGGCCATGGCGCGCAGGGCGATGCCCACCGCATAGGCGGCACCGGTGCCAACCGCATAGCCCAGCGTGCCGAGCAGCACGCCCACCGGCGCCAGTGCCGGGTGGAACGCGGAGGCCAGCACCGGCGCCGAGGCCGGGCCACCGATGTTGCTCTGCGAGGCGATCGCGAAATAGAAGAACGGCACGCGCAGCAGCTTGCCCACCCCCCATAGCAGCACGATGTGCACGCCGATCCAGATCACGCCCAGCGCGAACAGCCAGGGCTTTTCCAGAAGCGCCAGCAGGTCCATCTGCATGCCGATGCAGGCGATCAGGAAGTACAGGAACATCGACCCCCATTTGGACGCGCCCACGCCTTCCAGCTCGCGGGCACGGGTGAAGCTCAAGCCCAGGCCGATGAACGTGGCCAGCAGCACCACCCAGACGAACGGCTTGTCCAGACTCACCGATGCCGACCATGCAAAGGTGGCACCGAACCAACCCGACAGCGGGCCGGCCAGGGCATGTGCGATGGCCACCGTGCCGAAGGCCACGCCCGCCATCACCATCAGGTCGCCCAGGGCCGGGATGCGCGCGTGCTGGGCCTGGTAGTTGGCCACTCGGTCACGCAGGTCATCCAGGGCGGTCGTATCGGCGCCACTGTGCTTGTCCAGCGCCGGCGCCCGTGCGGCGAAGAAGATCAGCACCGCCATCCACACGTACCCCACGCCGACGTCCACCACCGCGAACTGGCCGAAGGTGGTCGCATCGACCTCGAAGATCTCCTTCATCGCCAACATGTTGGCGCCACCACCGATCCAACTGCCGGCCAACGCCGCCATGCCGCCCCAGGTGCCACCGGCGACGGTGTCCGGATGCACCCAGGACATCACCTGGAACGCCACCAGCGCGCCGAGCATGATGCTCAGCACCGCCGCCACGTACATGGCCAGCATCTTCCAGCCCAGGCCGAGGATGCCCTTCAGGTCGATGGACAGGGTCAGCAGCACCAGCGCCGCCGGCAGGAACACATCGCGGGCGATGGGGTTGTAGAGCTTGGTGGTTTCGCCGTCGATCAGCCCGAGGGTGTTGTAGACCCCGGGAATGAAGTAGCACAGCAACAGCGCCGGCACGAAACTGTAGAACTTCCTGAGCAGCCGGTTGCTGCTGCCGGACGTCCAGAAAATCACCCCCAGCGTGGCGGCGATCAGGCCGAACACGATGATGTCATTGCTGATGAGCGCACCGGTTGCGGCTGCCGTCATCGTCTATCCCCTTTGTCGCATGAGCGCGGGCAAGCCCCCTGCCCGAATGAGAAAACCTGCAGCGGGACCGCTCCGGTCAGGAAGACAGGGATTGCGCAGGACCAACCACCACGGCGACTCCCTCGCCCCTGCCCAGCCCCTCCGGGCGGGCAGGACACTACTTCCGCTTCACCGCCAGGCTGGCGGCATTCCCCACACACGCTCCACCGCGCGGCTAAACGCCCTGCACGATGGTCGCACGCTGGCGCGCATGCTCGGCCTCGCTGATCAGGCCTTCGGCCTTGAGCGCGTCGAGTTGCCGCAGGCGCTCGGCCACCGATGGCAACGCTGCCGCGGGTGTTGCGGCGCCCCTTGCCGAGCGTGTCACCCACCAGATCACCACGCCGAGCAGGCCGACGCCTCCTCCCAGGAACACCAACAGGACCAACAGATGCCAGATGCTGAAAGAACCCACGTTCCGCGTCTCCCTAGAAAACCGATGGCAAGCGACCGGAAGGCTAGCGCAACGCGGCACATGACATCAAAACGAAAGGGCGCGCCAACGGCGCGCCCTTTCCTGCGACGGATTACTGGCCGATGTGCTGCTTGAGCCAGTCATTGACGGTGTCGTGCCACTTGACGCTGTTGTGCGGCTTGAGCACCCAGTGGTTCTCGTCCGGGAAGTACAGGAACTTGGACTCGATTCCCTGACGCTGCAACGCGGTGAACGTGGCCAGGCCCTGCTCGACCGGGATGCGGTAGTCCAGCTGGCCCTGCACCACCAGCATCGGCTTTTTCCAGTTGGCGACGTGGTTGACCGGGTTGAACTTCTCGTAGTTCTGCGGGACGTCGTACGGCGTGCCGCCCTGCTCCCACTCGGTGAACCACAGTTCTTCGGTGGCATAGCCCATGGCACGCTGGTCGAACACGCCGTCGTGGTTGACCAGGCACTTCCACGGCTCGTTCCAGTTGCCGGCGATCCAGTTGACCATGAAGCCGCCGTAGCTGGCGCCCAGTGCGCAGGCCTTGTCGCCGTTGAGGAAGCTGTACTGCTGCTGCGCGGCGGCCCAGCCCTTCTGCAGGTCTTCCAGCGGGCGGTCGCCCCAGTGCTGGCTGATCGCATCGGTGAAGGCCTGGCCGTAGCCGGTGGAGCCGTGGAAGTCGATCATCACCACCGCGTAGCCCTGGCCGGCGTAGGTCTGCGGGTTCCAGCGGTTGCTCCAGCCATTGCCGAAGCTGCCCTGCGGGCCACCATGGATCAGGAACGCCACCGGGTACTTCTTGCCTTCCTGGTAGTCGTGCGGCTTGACCACGTAGCCGTGCACGGTTTCGTTGTTCCAGCCCTTGAACGAGAACTGCTCGAAGTCGCCGAAGTTCACGTCCGGCAGCATCTCGCCCGCACTCTGGGTGATCGCACGCTGCGGCGCGCCGGCAGCGGTGGTGCTGGTGAACACCTGGTCGCCGCTCTTGAGCGAGTTGCGGCTGAAGGCCAGCGTGTCGCCGGCGATGTCGAAGGCCGAGATGCTGCCCTCGCCCACCACCTTGCTGACCGCGCCATCGGCCACCTTCACCGCGAACAGCGGGTGTTCGCCCATGTCCTGCGCGGTGGTGTAGACGGTGCCGCCATCGGCCGACAGGGTGATGCCATCAGCCGAACGGTCCCACTGCGGGGCGATCTCGCGGGCCTTGCCACTGGCCAGGTCCAGCGCCATCAGGCCGAAGCGGTCGGCTTCGAAGCCCGGGCGCTTCATGGCGCGGTAGAACAGGGTCTTGCCGTCGGCGCTGAACACCGGGCCGGCATCCCACGCCGGGTTGGCGGCGGTCAGGTTGACCGGGGCGGCCTTGCCGGTGGCGTCGAGCTTGTACAGGTCGAAGTTGGTCGACCACGGCTCCTGGTTGCCCTGCACGCGGATGCTGGCCACCACCGAGGTGCCATCCGGCGACCAGACGAAATCGTCATTGCCACCGAACGGCTTGGACGGCGCATCGCCGGCCAGGGTCGCGCTGATCGCCGAGGCGCCCTTCACCGCGGCAGCGCCAGCGGCCGGCAGCGGCGCGACGAACAGCGTGTTGCGACGGCCATCGGCCCAGGTGTCCCAGTGGCGCACGAACATGCTGTCGTAGATCTGCGCGCTGCTCTTGTCGGCCTTGGCGGCATCCAGCCGCTTGCTGGTGCAGGTCAGGTCCGAACCGCAGTCCTGGAACACGCCGGCGCTGAACAGCACGCGGTCGTCCTGCGGCGAAATGCGGTAGCTGTCCACGTCCAGCGCAAAGTCGGTCAGCTGGCGCGGCGTGCCCCCGGCCAGCGGCATCACGTACAACTGCTGGCTGCCGTTCCTGGCACTCAGGAAGTACACGCTCTGGCCGTCGGCGGAGATGGATGCCGAGTTCACGTTCCAGCCTTCCGGCGACAGGCGCTTGGGCGGGGCCAGGTCACGGGTGCGCAGGTCGCGGATCCACAGGCTGCTGCTGCCCTTCAGGTCGGCGTCGACCACGCGCTTGGCGAACACCACCTGGGCCCCGTTGCCGGCAAGCAGCGGCGCCGATACGCGGTCCAGCTTGACCATGTCGCGGACTTCAAAACCGCGCGCACTGGCCAGCGAAGGCAAGGCGGCGAGCAGGCACAGGGGCAGCAAGGCGTGACGAAGCTTCATGGGCATCTCCCGGGAAACGGCAAAACACGGATGGTAGGCGGCGCACGGACCCCGATGCAAAGGCATGAAGTCATGCCCGTGAAACAGCCGCAAACGGCAAAGCCGCCCTTGGGCGGCTTTGCGTTGGCTTGGTCCCGCCAGGCGTCTGCGTGAGCCCCGCTACCGCGTGAGCCCTGGCCTCTGCGTGAGCCCCTCTCCTGCGAAGCGGGAGAGGGGTTGGGGCGAGGGCGCCTTGGCTTTGCGCCAGGAGCTACGGCCAGATCAACCCCCAAGCGCCCCATCCGCCCTTCGGGTCCCTTCCCCCGCAAGCGGGGGAAGGGACAACGTCACAGCAGGGTCGGTCTGCCTCAGGCCTTCGCCGCCTGCTCACCCTTCTTGCCGACCCGGTACAGCAGCAGGCCGACCAGGAACAGCACCACCAGGCCCGCCCAGGCCGAAGCCGAGGCCCAGGTATCGGCGAAGCTGCCCAGTTTCACCGCCAGCACGTCGCCACGGCCGCTGACCACGATCGGGATGGCGATGGCGATGCCCATCAGCGCCTCACCGGTGATCAGGCCGGCGGCGAACAGCACGCCCGGGCGATGCACGCGGTCACGGCCTTCCTCGTCGTCCGGCTTGATCTTGTGGAAGCGTTCGACCAGGTAGGCCAGCAGGCCGCCCAGGAAGATCGGCACCATCAGTTCCAGCGGCAGGTAGATGCCGATGGCGGCGGCCAGCACCGGCACGCGGAAGCGCTTGCCGGTCTTCTTCAGCCACTCGTCGATGGCGATGATCACCGCGCCGACGCCGGCGCCCAGCGCGATCATCATCCACGGCAGCTCGCCGCCGAACAGGCCACGCGCCACCGAGGCCATCAGGTTGGCCTGCGGAGCAGCCAGCGAGTTCGGATGTTCGGCCGTCGGAGCACCGATGCCGTAGGCGTGGGCCAGCAGGTTCAGCACCGGGGCCATGATCAGCGCGCACGAGAAGGCGCCGATGCCCAGCATCAGCTGCTGCTTCCACGGGGTCGCGCCCACCAGGTAGCCGGCCTTGAGGTCTTGCAGGTTGTCACCGCCGACCGCGGCCGCGCAGCACACCACCGCGCCGATCATGATCGCCGCCACCGGGCCCAGTGCCGAGTCACGGCCCATCAGCAGCACCAGCACCGCCGAAGCGAACAGGATGGTGGAGATGGTGATGCCCGAGACCGGGTTGTTGGACGAACCGATCAGGCCGGCCAGGTAGGCCGACACCGACACGAACAGGAAGCCGGCCACGATCATGATCAGGGTCATCGGGATCGAGACATGCCACTGGCCGACGATGGCCTGGTACAGGCCCAGCAGCGGCAGGGTGAAGGCGACCAGCGCGATCAGCATCCACTTCATCGGCAGGTCACGCTCGGTCTCGGCCACCTGCACCGCACCGGCACTCTTGCGGGCCGCGGCGAAACCGCTCTTGATGCCCTTGACCAGCGACTTGCGCAGCGAGAACAGGGTCCACACGCCGCCGATCAGCATCGCGCCGACGCCGAGGTAACGGATCTTGGCGCCCCAGATGGCGAACGCGGCATCGGCCGAGGACGCCGTGGCGATCTGCCCCGCCAGGCCCGGGTCGGTGTTCATGAAGAACGCCTGGTACAGCGGAATGGCGATGTGCCAGGACAGGATCGAGCCGGACACCACCACGATGCCGACGTTCAGGCCGACGATGTAGCCCACGCCCAGCAGCGCCGGCGACAGGTTGGTGCCGATGAAAGCGGTGATCTTGGAGCTGCCGACGTAGGCCGACTGCGCCCAGGCGTCCGGGAAGATGCGCAGGCCCGAGGCGGCGGCCAGCTTGACCAGGCCACCGATGGCGGCCGACAGGCCCAGGATCTTCATGCCCGGGCCGGGGTTCTCACCGGCCTTGAGCACTTCGGCCGCAGCCTTGCCCTCCGGGAACGGCAGCGGGTCCTCGACGATCATCGAACGGCGCAGCGGCACCGAGAACAGCACGCCCAGCAGGCCGCCCAGGCCGGCGATGCCCAGCACCCACCAGTACTTGAAGTCCGGCCAGTAGCCCATGATGACCAGCGCCGGGATGGTGAAGATCACACCGGCGGCGATCGACGAGCCGGCCGAGGCGCCGGTCTGGACGATGTTGTTTTCAAGGATGGTGCCGCCACCGAGCAGCCGCAGCACGCCCATCGAGACGACGGCGGCGGGGATGGCGGTGGCGATGGTCAGGCCTGCGAACAGACCCAGGTAGGCATTGGCGGCGGACAGGATCACCGCCAGCACGACGGCAAGCAGCACCGCGCGGAAGGTGAGCTGCCGAGGCGCAGCGTTATTCATGGAAAGCCCTTGGATGGCAAAAAACCGCTGCCACGCTAACGCCCGCTTAACGTCAAGTCCAGACGCAACGCGCCATCCGGTGGCAATGGGCAAAGCCTGTCCCCGGATCCGGCCTGCCCGGCCGCCGCATCCGGCAAGGTCCCGGAGCAGGCCGGCAACGGCCACCAAAGCGCGCCTATACTCGCCGGCTTCCTCCTTCCAGCACCGCCAATGTCCACCCGCCAATCCCTGTCCCGGGCCGGCAGCGACGACTTCCTGGGCCACCCCAAGGGCGTCTATGTCTGCTTCTTCACCGAAATGTGGGAGCGCTTTTCCTTCTATGGCATGAAGGCGCTGCTGTTGCTGTACCTGACCAAATACCACCTGTTCGGCGACAAGGCCGGCCTGGACCTGCTGGGCGCCTACGGCGGTCTGGTCTACTGCATCCCGGTGTTCGGCGGGCTGCTGGCCGACCGCTGGCTGGGCATGCGCAAGGCGGTGGTGTTCGGCGGCATCCTGCTGGTGCTGGGCCATGCCGGCATGGCCTTCGAGGGCCAGCAGGCCCACCACGTCGGCGGCCAGGTGGTGCGCGACGAGGCCGCGCTGGGGGTGACCTACCTGTCGCTGGCGCTGATCATCATGGGGGTGGGCTTCCTGAAGCCGAACATCTCCACCATCGTCGGCAAGCTGTACCCGGAGAACGACCCGCGCCGTGATTCGGGCTTCTCGCTGTTCTATGCCGGCATCAACCTGGGGGCACTGTTCGCCTCGCTGGTGTGCGGCTTCCTGGGCGAGGCCTATGGTTGGAAGTACGGCTTCGGTGCGGCCGGCATCGGCATGCTGGTGGGCCTGGCGATGTTCCTGTGGGGCCAGAAGTACCTGCACGGCCACGCCGAACCGCCGCAGCCGGCGACCCTCCGCCAGCGCGTGCTCGGCATCCGTCGCGAGTGGCTGATCTACGTGCTGGCGGTGCTGGCGGTGGTGCCGGTGGCGGCGTTGATGTGGGCCGCGGCCAACGGTGCGTTCGCGCTTGGTGGCGAAATCAGCCTGGCGCTGATGCTGATGATCGTGGTGCTCGGCGGCGTGCTGCTGTGGTTTGCCTGGTTCACCGGCACCCAATGCACGCCGGTGCAACGCCAGCAGATGATCGCGCTGATGGTGCTGATCTTCATGGCGCTGGTGTTCTTCACCCTGTATGAGCAGACCTACGGCTCATGGGTCACCTTCACCGACCGTCTGCTGACCAAGGACCTGGTGCCGGCACTGGTGATCCGCGACGGCACGCCGCTGCCATGGTCGATCGTGTCGCTGCTGCTGGCGCCGCTGGGCTTCGTGGTGGCCGCACGGCTGTCCGACCGCGACCCGGATTCCAATGCGCCACGCGTGCTGTTCGCACTGATCGTCGCCGCGATGCTGGTGATGCTGGTACGCGACTGCCTGGTGCTGCCGCAGACGGCCGGTTCACTGACCTACCTGGGCGCGTTGTTCCTGGTGCTGCTGGCGCCGCTGTTCGCGGCGTTGTGGGCATGGCTGGACAAGCGCCGGCTGGACCCCTCCAAGCCGGTGAAGTCCTCGTTCGGGCTGGTGTTCGGCGCGTTGTCGTTCGTGCCGCTGGCGCTGGCCGCCCAGCAGGTGGGCGCAACCGGGCAGATGGCCAGCGTGTGGTGGCTGGTGCTGGCCTACTTCGTGCTGGAAGTTGGCGAGATGTGCCTGTCGCCGGTGGGCCTGTCGGCGGTCACCCAGTTGGCGATGCCACGGGTGATGAGCCTGATGATGGGGACCTGGTTCCTGGCCACGGCGTTCTCCGAGACGCTGGCGGCCTTGTTCGGCAAGCTGGCGGCCATCGACGTGCCCGAAGGCGAGGTGATGAACATCGCCGAAGCTGCCGCGCGCTACGAACATCTGTTCTGGCTGCTGATGTGGATTGGCCTGGGCTGTGCGGTCGTCGCCCTGCTGGCCTCGCCCTTGCTCAAGCGGATGATGCACGGCGTACGCTGACCTACGCAGGAGTGGATTCGACTACGAAGCCGATGCCGCTCCGGGCAAAGCCAACGACAACCCCTCCCCAACCCTCCCCTTGCCTACGGCAAAGGGAGGGAGCGGTCCCGGGCACCTGACACGGCAGGCGCGGCCTCGGCCGCGAAGCCGATACCGCTTCGGGCAAAGCCACCTGCCTGCGAAGGAAGCACATAGCGCCTGCACCCGTCATCAGAACGATGTCTGCACCTTGATGCCCGCCACGAACGCGCCGTCCACTTCCGTCACACCACCGGGGTGGCGCACGTACTGCAGGTTCGGGCGAATCGTCAGCCACGGCGCGACATGCACGCCGTAATACACCTCGGCGTTGTATTCGGTGTCCTGCAGCGGCTGATACAACGGATCGAGGTAATCCTCGACACCGTTCACCGCGTTCAACAACATCTGCCGGCGACGCACCTCTGCATTGACATGGATCCGTGCCACGCCGATGCCCAGGTCATCCTGCGGACGGGCATCGAAGGGGCCGGCATAGACCAGGCCGACCTGCTGGTAGTTGTCCACCACATTGGTCGCCTTGTCATGCGCGGTGTAGGTGGCGAACACCCTCAGCCCACGCGTGGCATCGCCGCCACGGGCCGTGAGCTGCTGCTGTACCTCCACCCACGCGCCGTGCTTGCGGTCATGCGACTGGAACGGATTTCCCGTCACCGTCTGGGGCAATCCGTCCACGTCCTTGAAGACGTCATCGGCCCGCGCGGTGCTGTAGTAGTAGCCCAGCCGATACTCGCCCGGCAGCGCTGCGGTCCCCAGCCGGGGGTGCCAGACCAGTTCGATGGGGACCAGCGTTCCGGCGCGCCCCTCCGTGCTGAAGGTGAAACCACGTCGGCGGTCGAGGACCGAGGGATTCTGTTCATAGGCGCCCACCTGCACGAACCAATCCGGCGCGAAGCTGTAACGGGCGCGGGCCGCCCATTGGCTGACCGGCCAGTTGTACCAGATGCTCCCCGCCCAGTTGCCCACCTGCGAGCCGCAGAAGGCCAGGTTCTGGAAGTCGCAGGGAAAGCTGTTGAAGTCCTCGCCCGGGCCAAAGCGCCCGAGCTTCACATCCAGGGCACCATCAAAGTAGGCCTGCTGGTACCAGAGCTGGGTAAGCCGCCAGGTCTGCCCTCGCCCCCAGATCTCCTGCACCGAACTGAGCTGTCCGGCACGCGGGTCGGCGATGCGCGCATTGGACAGATTCTCGCCGCTCCGCTCGGTGACGGTCACCTGCAACTGCGCCGCGTTCCAGCCGAATACCTTTTCCAGATCCAGGTGCATGCCCAGCGCGAACTGGTCGCTGTAGCGCCCCACCTGGTCGTCGTTGTAGCCCCCGTCAAGGTTGGTCGCCACCTCGCCGACATAGTCGAGGTTGAAGTCGATGCCGCGCGCCTGGAGCTCCGTGCGCTTGCCCCCCCCAATCACCCAGCATCCACTTCGAATCAGACGCGAAGGCATCGGCCGCATGCGCCGGGCCACACAAGGCCATTGAACACAACAAAAACGCGCCGCCCGCTGCAAGCGTTGGCAAACGGAGAGTGGGGACTTTCATCACGTGGCGACCTCCTCGGGTGGTTCTTGCCTCCGCGCATGGCGCGGCCCTCTCCAAGCCCCGCCCTACGGGCATAAGGATGCATGGAGACATGCATTGCTCTGTGAAATACGGCAAGGCAGCGGCCCGCGCCGTACCGGCCGCGGCGTTACGCCCGGGGGCGAATCCGCGAAACCCGCGCACCAGGAACCCTTCCGTCCCGGCGGCACGGGTTGGCCGCGCAGCGATGTTAGGTTCGTGCCCACCGCGCACACGCGCGCCCTTGCAGGACGCATCGTTACGCTGGCCAATCCACCACTCGCGACATGCGGCACACACGCGCATGCGCCTCACTTTCCTGCAGAAACACCGTCGCCAAGCCTCGTTGAATCAATGGCATGCGGAATCAGATGCGGACAATCAGTGTCTGCCGGACAGCGGAAATGATCACCGCGTCCTGTTTAGGACATGCAGCGTTTCACCCTGTTCATTGCGCTGACATATCTGCGATACACAGCACGCACCACCCACGACCTACAAAGCGGGATGACAGGAAGAACGATGCAACGCGCATGGAATCCGGGAACACCGACCTACCGCCGCTTGGATGGCAGCGATCAAATGCCCGACCCTCAGCCCACCTTGTGCCCCAGAAGCTACGGACAGTGAGCGATGGCAGACGTTGGAGCCACCGGCGGTCGTCCACCCCGAGAGAACGCGAGCGATCACACACCCAAAATTCCGGACAGTTCCACCGGCCTCAAAAGGGCCAGGTGCACAGCAGATCCAACCGCCGTGCATGCAGGCCCATGGGTGACTCAGTGCGCCGCGGCACTATCCTGATCTTCAGGCCGCGGCATGGCTATCTAGCGGTCTCTCCGCCAAGATGCGCGGCAAGAAATGCCAGCAGACGCGTGTAGTACTCGCGACGATGCGGCTCGGTGTAGAAACCATGTCCTTCCGTGTTGTAGTAGAGCGACTCGACCGGCACACCCGCCTTGGTCAGCGCAGACTCCATCATCCGGGTGTGCTCAATCGGCGCGATCTCATCCTCACCGCCCGCCGCCAGAAACACCGGCACCTTGATCCGCTCGGCGACGCGGTTGGGGGATGCAGCAACCAACTGCGCCTGATCGTCCCCCACCCATTCCCGCGACCAATTACCCATGCGTCGCAACTGACGACTGTCGGCACGTTGCATCATCGGCAAATCGTAGACCCCTACGTAGCCAGCGGCGCAGCGGTACAGCGCAGGCTCCTTTGCCACGCCCATCAGCGCCGCATAGGCTCCGTAGCTGGCGCCATAGATGCATATCCTTCCCGCATCCGCATGCTGCTGCTGGATTGCCCAGCGGGTGGCGTCCGTCAGGTCGTCCTGCATCGCCCCTCCCCATTGGCGTGCGCCAGCGACCTGAAAACGCCGACCAAAATTGCCCGACCCCCGGAAGTTCACCTGCATCACCGTGTACCCCGCTGCGGCCAACATCTGTGTGTCGGCGTTGTACCGCCAACTGTCAAAAATGCCGAACGGTCCACCATGGGGCATCACCACCATCGGCCGCGGGCCACTGGCGCCGCGTGGCGCGGTCAGGTAGCCATGGATCTCCAGGCCATCACGTGCCTTGAACGAAAACGGCTCGACCGTTGCGGCCTGATCGGGGTCGATCCACCCTCCCCTGCTGACCACATGCTCTACTTTCTTCTGCGCGGGGTCATATAAATAGAAATCGCCCGGGTTGTTGCCGGACCACACCTTGACCATCAGCAACCTGCCATCACTGGTGGCGGAGGTCACCCGCAACGCCTGCCCTGGGAATACCGCCTCCAGGCTCCGGTGCTGTCGCACCTCCGGACGCGAGTCATCGAAGAACAGGTTCTGGTAGCGACCATTCATGACCTGCGCCCCGATGGGTATCCGGGTGCCGTTTTGGTAAATGATTGACACCGGGTCCGAGCCCGCATCCTGCAACAAACGCCTGCGCTCACCCGTGACCGGGTTCCACCCAATGATGACATCCGTTCCAGGACCGTCACCGCTCACGCGTAAGTAGGCCACGCTGTTATCGGCCGAGAATCCGAGGGGCTCCTCGATGCGACCACCATCGCTCTGGTCGTTGACCAGCCGCCAATCGGAGCCACTGCCATCGCGGTAGTAGAGCTTGCTGGCGTTGTCGTGGCTGGAACCGTACGCAAAGCGGACCTTGCCAGTATTGTCCGTCCCGAAATTTGCCCAAGGCACGGGCGCGGAAGCGAGGCTGGTCCGGCGGCCACTCAGCACATCGACCTTCTCCGCACGGGCGTAGGGTTCTGTTGCCCCCAGCGGCCACACCGAAATCACCGCGTAGCGTTCATCCCCGGTCAGTCCATCGGTCAGGAAAGCCGCCACCGCCTCCACTTTCTTGGGCTGGATACGGGTGCCGGGACCATTCCCCTGAACCCGGAACCCCACCAGCAGCTCAGCCCGCCCGCCATCGGCATTCATGGCATACAACTCGCCGGTGGCCTGCGGTTGGTCGAGCGTCCCGAATTTCTCGGAAAGACTGATCACAACACGCTCGTCGCTTACCCACTCGAAGTCGCTGACGTGTGCGTTGCGAGCAGGCACGAAAGTCCCTGTACTCCTGTTTCCTTCCCGGGAAAAAATTGCCAGTGCCGTCTTGTCTTCCAATGGCACGGTAGCAGCGTAGTACTTGCCTGTTGGGGACAGTTTGATGTCATTGAAATCGTCCCTGCGAATGTACGGCGCAAGATCGATCGCCGCCCACACGTCCCCGCACCCTGCCATCAGTACGAACGCCAAGCCCAGCTTCATCATTCGCATATATGCCCCCTTGCAGACATCCGGCCTGCGGCTCCGGGATTCTATCCACCCCTCCAACGGCAATGCCAGATATGCCACGACTCCGGCCAGAAGGGGTGGCTACCGGATGCGTAACCGTTGCCTGCGTGCGGCTCGGCTTGCCTGAAAGCCACTCTTGCCTCAAACGCTAACCTGCCCGTCCCCGTGCTGAGGCACATCGAAACCGGGGGTCAGAGGCCGACTCTTGCAAAACCCGACTCCGACCCCGCATTTTCTCCCTCTTGTTTCTATCAGGCCAGCCCGGAAACACCTTGATCTATTGACGGAAGACGCCGAACACCTCGGCACCAGAGCCGCCCCTCAAACCCACGCACTCGCGTCATGTAAAAATCGCCAAATGCGCATTTTTCCAGGCTTCGTTTTGACCAGTGAAGAAATGGTATTCACCTCTCGCGCCGCGAAAATTGCCCACCACGAACGGCCATCCTGCAAACTATCAAAAGGCGTGACGATGGTCTTTAAAGCGCCCTTTCCATACAAGAGCCAGAGCATCTCGGAAATATGTTCATCCTTCAAGGCTGCGAGCACTTCGAAATACTCTCTTTCAAAGTCACGCGACCTCGCCTTTCGCCAAGACTTAAGAAATTCCTGATTGATATAATCCATAGATGGATCATCAATACCAAGAGACTGAGAATGGACATGCGAGCCCAACATCCTTCACTTCATATAATAGAGACCCATTAAATCCGGGCCAATGAAACACCCCCGACCCTTGCTCAGCCCATGCCGCTAATGCAGCGACATGGGCCGCATCCAGGGACATCAACTTCAGCGCCTGGTACACGTGCTGTTGGTGGTAGAAGGCGATTCAGCCACCGATCACCCACAAGGCGTGGGTCTGGCTTTCGAAGCGACTCCGATGCACGCACTGCTCCTTCAATGTCCGGATCACGCGTTCTACCATCCCGTTCTGTTGCGGACAGTGCAGCATGATGAACTCCTGCTTCAGGCCGCAGCCGCCCACCAGGCGGGTGTAGTTGCGACTGGTGAATACCAGACCGCTGTCCGAGCGCAGTTCGAACGACTCTCGCACACGGCCCAGTGCGCCGTACCAGGTAACACGCACCTGCTCCAGGGCGGCGGACGCGGCGCTGGCCTTACCGGTCCGTGACAGATGCCAACCCAGCAACTGCCGGGCATGGCAGTCGATCGCCAGCGCCAAGCTGAGCCATTGAGACAAAAATGCTTCTCGCGGCAACCTTTCCAGAATTACTTAGGCGAAATAGCCCCCACCCAACCGCTCGTATAAATCTCAAAACCACCCTGAGGGAGCAACCACACAACTTAATTGCAAAACCCCGTCGGTCGCCCTCTATTCGTACAATCTTCCGGACTACGAATCATGTACCCCTTGGACTTCATGCAATTGTCGATGCGAACTCTTCGCTCAATCACCTGTTGAATCGCCATTCCCGGATAATGCACTGAACCATCAAGAGATCCTTCGTTATAATTATGCACCCCACAATCGAGAGCATCTTTCCTTCGCTGGTTTGCATCAGTATGACCTATTGCGCCCTCTTTCTGGTACGCCTGAATCACCTTGTATCCATTAGAGGTATCAGCATTCCATCCACCCACGACGCAAGCCGTCAGCGAAAACCCCAGCCCAATGGAAACTAGTGCAAACAGAATTCTCACGACAACCTTCCCAGCCCAATCAAAACCTGCATCAAATCCGACGAAACCAAATCGGACAGCGCAAACGGCGCAGCCACGGGGATGCAACGACTTTTGTTACGCCAGAAGCAAGCTCTAATGCTCTTTGTGTAACGCCTAGCACTCATAACCACCGCCGTCAAAGGCATAGCTTTTAGTCGTGGAGTGCACATGTAGCTCCAGGCGACTCATCACCAACTAGCACCTGAAACACCAAAACTGAAAGACTAATCACCGCAACAACAAGCACAAAAAAAGCAACGAAGAGTCGAGTCTTCGAGAAATCGAACACTTCCGCTCATTCTTTTGAATGCGATGTCGATGGCGCCACCCGCCAAGAACTCCACTGCCTTCTTCGAAACACACGTCACTCTCGACGCAAATTTTCGAAGAAAAAGTGCATCGTCAGTTACAAAAACCGGTTGACCTGCCCTTATTTGTGCAATCTATTGGACTGCGAATGATGTACCCCTTGGACTTCATGCAATTGTCGATACTAACCCTTCGCTCCATCACCTGCTGAACCGTCATTCCCGGATATTGAGCAGCACCATCGAGATTACCTTCATTGTAATTCAGGACACCACAATCAAACGCATCCTTCTTTCGTTGCACGACATCAGTATGGCCCACGACCTCACTCTTCTGATAAGCCTGAATCGCCTTATACCCATTCGAGACATCGGGATTCCACCCTGTCACCACACAGGCGGCAAGCAGCGAACTCAATCCCACTACGATTAATACAAATGCGACCCTCATGGCAACCTTCCCAGCTTGATTAAAATCTGAATGACATCCGACGAAACCAAATCGGACAGCGCAAACGGCGCTGCCACCGGGATCGCAACGACTGTCGTTACGCCAGAAGCCAGCTTCTGTGGCTTGGTTCGATCGATCGCTGTATTACCATCACTGCCATACCATCCCCATATCTGCCCACCCAGCAGATCATGCGTCCCGGCGAAGGCTTCCACCAACCTGTCGGAGAAACTGCCCGACTTATAGGGAATAACTACATTAAATGGCAGATACCATGCCCCTTCGACAGGCTGAAATCCTCCTGTTGGCCCATGCATATCTTTGGATGCCTTCAAATCCTTCTCGAAGGACTCATACGTCGGATGCCGCTCATCACCAATGTACTTATAATTCCCATTGACGTCAGCAAGCAAATTCCCCTTGCCGTCATTGGCGCACCTGATATTACCCTCACCACAAATTGTCTCCGTATCCAACCTTACGCCTCCCAACTTAACACCATCAAACGCGCCACTGTCATAGGAGACGTTATTGATGACCGTGCCATTTGCATCGATCACCATCCCTGGCGACTTCCGCGAGTTTGCCAGTGTCTCTTCGCGCATCGCGGTGGCAGCCAGTTGCAGAGTGCCTTGGGTGATGGCTGCGGCCGGGTCCGCCGACACGATGTTGATGACTGTCTCAAGGAAACGCCGTTGGTACTGGAGCTTGTAGATCTCGTCGTACAGCACGGTCTTTTCCTCCTCCGTCGTCGCCTGCTTGATCTGCTCCCGCAGTGCCGCTTGCTTTGCATCCGCATAGGCATTAACCATGCCACGACTGTTCTGCTGGAAGTTCCGAGTCACTTGCACCTGAATATTCAGTTCCTTCATCACCGTGTCGGCATCGAACCTATCACTCAGCGCACCACTGTTCGTAGCCACGGCATACGTACTGGTCATCGTCACCACACCTGCCTTGATCTGCTCGACAGTCTTGCCGGTTGCCGCCTGTCCGTCCACGTCGGTGATAACCAGATTGCTGGTACTGATACCGCTTACGGTTGTGCTGCTCTGGTTGTCGCCGGTGCTGCCCAAGCCCACTGATTTACCGGAAGATCTGCCTCCCGCCACACCGTCGGCCGAGCCCATTGCCATTTGATGCTCCCGCTGCTCGCCCTTGCCATTTTTACCGAGGCCACCCGACACACCAAACGACGCACCACTGTAGTCAGCATGGTTTTCGATGTTGCTGGCACTCAATGTGCCGGTACTGAGACGATTAAGGCCGGCGACTTCGGCCGCAGCGGTGCTGGTGATGATGGCACCCTGCAGGTCGGTACTGCCGGCTATGTTGACTTCATAGCCGCCGTCGCCGGCCAGAATGCCGCTTTGCTGAACCACGCTGGCGTAGCTCGAATCGAGCTTGGATTGGCTATAGCTTCCGCTGGCCGAAAAGCCGTATCCCACCGTCACCTGGGCACTAGCATTCTTCTGCTCCCCCGTGTAGGTCGCGGTATCCTGCGCACTTTCGATGGCCAGATGGGCCGCCTCCACTTCAACCCGATCGCCCGTCACCTGCCCGCCACGAATCGTTGTGTTACCGCCACTGATCAACGTGGTGGTCCCCCCGCCGCCAACGTGCGAATTGACCTGGGTGACCGTCTCTCCATCCTCACGGCCCTTGCCCGCGTTAACTCCTGCGGTGATACCCGCCGCCCATCCACTGGAACCACCACTAACCGCCACGCCGGCATTCCAGCCGCTGGAGCTGCTTTCCGTATGCTGGGCTGACCTGTTCTGTGCGGCCACGATGTCGATTGCACCGTCCGCGTACAAGCCCGTACCTGCACCGCCCTGCAAAGTGGAACCGGAAATGCGGATATCGGAGTCCCCCCCCGCACCCGTTGCCACCATATCCACGCGACCAGCTGCCGCAACCGTACTGCCGACGGCTTCGCTGGCATCGGTTTGTGTCCTGCTGCTCGACTTCTGCGAACCAACCGTGGCTGTGATACCCACCACCTGCCCACTGCTCATCGCCGCACCTGCGGCGCCTACAGCCTGATACCCGTCATAAGCCGCGTTTGCTGCCGCCAGCGCATTGATACGACTGTCACTGCTTTGCCCAACGACTCTAGTCGATTGAGCTGCATTCATTGCCGCATCGACCACTGGCGCGGTCAAACTCACCGTCAACCCCGCCTGTTTGAACCGCATTTGTTGCTCGACGGTACTGGTGTCCTGCACTTCGGTGATCGAAATTAACTTGGCCTTAGCGGTGATATCGCCCTGCAGGGCAATGACATCGCTACCTTCAATCTTCAGTGCATTGCCGGCAACAAGCGTCACGTCTCCCGTCAAGCTGCCGACCGTACTGCCCGTGTGGGTAACGCCCGTGATGTCGGCTTCGGTATCGGTCTGCTGCTTGCCGATGGTGAAGCCAATTCCACCACTGCCGAACAAGCCGGATTTCTTGACCGTCTTGTCATGCACTTCGGTCGACGTACTCTGGGCTGCCCCAAGCGTCAGGTCACGCCCGGCAGCCAACAGCACATCCCCCGTACCCGCAACCTGCGCCCCTTGCGACGTGATATCGCGCCCTGCCGCAATGGTGACCGTCTCGCCGCTGAGCGAGGTGGTCACGGCGATGCTGTCGTGCCATTCGTCGTGGGTGGTGGTGGTCTTGCTCTTGAGGAAGCCCTTCTTGGTGCGCTGTTCGTCGATGGTCAGATCGTGCTGTTCCCGCGCTGCGGTCAGATTGACATCGCGCCCTGCCGACAACCCTATGCCACCTTCCTCACTGCCCACCGTCGCGGCCTGCAGGGTGATATCACGCCCCGCCTGCATTGCGATGTTGCCGCCCGCATTGAGCTGGGTGCCATGCACGGTTTCTTCCGAGGCCGAGACCGTCCTGGACCAGCGCTTGCCGGCCTGGCTGTGATCCAGCGTGGCGGTGTCGGTAGCGGCCGTGCTGTTGATGTCACGCCCGGTCTGTACCGCGATGGCTTTACCCGCGCTCACGTTCGCCGCCGCCAGATTGACGTCGTTGCCAGCCTGTAGCACGACGTTGCCCGCACCGCTCACCGTGCTGCCCACCTGCGTGGTCTGGCTGGTGCTGGAGCGGTTGCGGCTGTCGGTAATGACGTCCACGTTGCGCGTTTCGGTGATCGTAGCGAGGTTGAGGTTGCCGCCCGCAGCAAGCACCGTTGTGCCATCCACGCCGGCATTGACCACCTGCGCGGCGCTCAGGTTGACGTCACCACCCGCATTCACGGCCAGCACGCCTTGCCCACTTGGGTTGGTCACATACAGACCGGCCACACGATCGATGCGGGTGGTGCGCTGCTGGTACGAACCACCGGTATCCCACGCCTGCGTGGTGGAGGCGACTGTGATGTTGCCGCCAGCCTTGACGCTCATCGCATCGGTGGCGGTGACGGTACTGCCAATGATGTCGATGTCCTGCCGCGCCTGCAGACCTACCTGCTGGCCGCTGATGTTGGCGCCGGACAGGTTGTGGATGTTGCCGGCATCAATCGACACCAGCTGACGGCCGGCAATGTCGCCTTGATTGACCAGATCACCCTGGAGCTTGATATCAACATTGGCACCGGCCAGCAGTGCGCCGTTGCGATCCAAGTCACCGGGCTGCACGCGCAGGTACACCTGCGGCACCAGCGCGGTGGTGGTGGAGCCATCGGCCAGAGTGATGGTCTGTTCAACCAACCAGACGATGTCACTGGTCAGCTGCGCCATCTGCTCGGCGCTGAGCGCGATGCCCGGGCGCAGACCCCAGCCCTTGGCGAAGGTAGCGCCCGCCTCCAGCAGTGCACGGTACTGCTCTTCGTCGCTTGCATAGCCGTCCAGGAAGCGGCGACCGGTGAGTTCACCAATCTGCTCACGTACCAGCTTCTGCTCGTAGAAGCCGTCGCCCAGGCGCTTGTGCGTGTTGGCCGGGTCGAAACCCATCTGGGCCAGCAGATGGTCGGAACTCAACCAGTTGCGGTAGTTGGCAAAGCGCGGATCGGTCTCGACCAGATACTTCCCGCCATTCGCATCCACCTTGAACAGACTGGCATTGGGTGCCTTGTTGTTGAGCGTGGTCGTGACCACCATGCCCGGGTTGTCACCGGCGACCTGCACGGCGGTCGTACTGCCAAGCGCTGACGCACCGTCCACCACGATGCTGCTGCCCTGCCCGTTGTTCTGCGCGGCACCTGGACCTGCAATGGCCGCGACATCCGCACCGCGGCCAGTCAGGTTCTGCAGTTTTCCACTCGTGATGTCCGAACCTGCACCTGCGCCGCCTGCAGCCCCTGGGCCCTGCACAGATGAGGTATTGGCGCCCTGCCCATTGGCCTGCCCCGGCCCCTGCACCTGGCCGGCACCCGGGCCCACGTTGCCACCTGCGGGTCCCTGCGTGTTGAGGTTGGCGACCAGGGCACCGTCCTGGACGTTGGGCGCATCACGTCCATTGTTGAGATTGCTGAGGTCACCCACATCCACCGTCAGCGTGCCGCCGGCCGTGATGAGCCCGCCAATCTGCCCAGCCCGCTCGGAGATATCCGGATTGCTCCAGGCACTGGTGGAACCGTTGTAGGCGTAGGACACGTTACTGAAGGAATGCGTGCGGTACAGCGTGTAGCCCACATTGTTGACCGACGATGTGCTCTGGTTTATCCCGACGATTGCCAGATCGCGGTCGGCAGAAATGCTCGCGTACTGATTCAACAACGCATCGGCACGAATGCGCATGTTGCCGCCCGCGTGGATGACAGCATCGGCGCCGGCCGACACCAACACATCCTCCACCACCGTATGGGTGGCGATGCGGTACTGCTCGTTGCCGCTGAGATTCTGCGGATGACGCCGCATTTCAGTGAGGATGTGATCCGGATCGTCATACTGATAGAGCGCAGTCAGCTGCACGCAGTTGGTCGTGCAGGTTCCGTAGGCATTGGAATACGACAGCGTGTCGCTGACGTAGCTGAAGGCCGGCGACCCCGGATCCATGTGCCGAAGCTCCAGGAACGGGTCATCCGCCCCACTACTCACCTGGTCCGGATTGGCCTGGCCATCCTGGCGCCCCGTGTAATAGATCGTCATGGTGCCGTCGCCCATGACCAGTCGCGAACGCTCCCCCTTGGCACCGTACAGCGCACCGCGGCCGAAGAAATAGGCACTGGTCTGCGGCGTGACACGGATGACCGCCTTGCGGATCATGTAGCCGTCCGGCGTCACATACGATTCGTCTTCCAGGATGTCGTCTGCGCTGAGGTAATAGACCTCATACGCCCGGTAGTTCGACGTACTACGGATATCCGAAGTATTGTTACTGCCGTTGTTGAACCACCCGGGCTGATCCATCCGAACCGGTGCCTTGACCGTCGTGGACTGCGTGACGACCACGTTCTCGCGAATGTTGTTGACCACCAGCGACGCGATATCCAGGTCGCCGCTGACCTCGATGGTCGAACTGATGTTGTCGATCTTCGCCGCCGCGCCCACCGCTATGCGATTGGCATCCAGCGCACCGCCAATGGCGGCATCGCCGTCACTGAAGATCAGGCTCTGCCCGGTATTGCTGAGCGTGCCTACGCCCAGATCCAGTCGCTCACGCACCGCGATGGTTGCAGCCGTGGTGATACCGGCTACGGATTCAGCACGATTGAGCAGGTTGCCGGCCTGGATGGCAACATGGTCGCCGTAGATGCGCCCGCTCCCGACGTTGTCCAACTCGCTGGCCTGGATATGGTTGATGACACCATCCAGCAGACCGCGATTGACGATGGCGCCATCTGCCACCAGATGGGTGAGGCCGGCGCTGCTGATTTCACCGTTGCTGGCATTGTTGATGCGACTGGCGTGGACCTCCAGGCTGCCACCTTGCAGTTTGCCTTGATTGTCCAGAGCACCCTGCGTGGTGAGGGAGAGCTTCCCGTTGGCCGCCACTTCGTCGGTGTTGGTGAAACCCTCGACAAGGTTCAGCGTGGCATTACCCTGCGAAAGCACCTTGCCGTCGCCACTGAGATAGCGCGCATCCAACTGCAGGTTGCCGCCGGACACCAACGTGCCCTGCGTGTTGACCACGTCATCAGCACGCACGCCCAGATCGCCACCCGTGGACACCTGTCCTGCGGTGTTGTTCAACTGACCGGTCAATTCCAGGCGTGCACCATCGTCGGCAATCACCTGCCCTTGCTGGTTGTCCAGCCGCTGCGCATTCACCTGCAGACTGCCGGCCTGAAGCCCGAGTATTGAACCCGCCGCCGTATTGCGGTTGTCCACGGTCGCTGCCTGCAGCACCAGGTTGCCCGTGGAAGCGACCAGGCCTGCATTGTTGTCCAGCGCTCCCTGCAGGCTGATGTCTGCATTGCGGCCCGACTTCACCTCACCGCCACTGTTGGCCAGCGAGACCGCGCGCAAGGTCACGTCGGATGCACTGACCAGGGAACCTCCCTGCGTGTTGTCCATGGCACCCACACCCAGTTGTGCGTTGCCTTGCGCGAACACCACACCGGCACGGTTGTCCAGATTGCCGCTGGATATCTCAAGCGTGCCTGCGCTGATGATGCCACCGGCGCTGCCGGAGTTGCGATTGGTCAGCGCATGGCCTGCGGTATTGATGCTGAGTCCAGCGGCGGATTGCAGCAGCCCGCCGGAGTTGTCCAAGGCGCCGCTGTGGATGCCGAGCGAGCCGCTCAGGCTCGCCATCGTGCCTGAGCGGTTGTCCAAGGCAAGGCCGCGCGTATCCACATCCACGCTCGCGCCCAGAACCGTACCTGCCGTGTTGGTCAGACCCTGGCTGGAAAGCGTGAGCGCCTTACCTGCCTGCACCAGACCACTTTCGTTGTTGATCGTGCCGACGGTTGTTACCGTGAGCGCGCCCCCCGTGGCCAATGTGCCGTCGCGATTGTCCAGCGACTGGGCGGTTACGACTGCGTCGCCACCGCTGGACACCACACCCTCGGTCCGATTGTCCAGCAGCCCGTCCACGTCGAGGACCAACTGCGATGTCCCCGCGGCATGTAATGTGCCGCCACGGTTGTCCAAGGCGCCCGCCTCAACCGTTGCATTCCCCGCGGTGAGAATGCTGCCGCTTCGATTTTCCAGTGCACCGGCTACATCCAGGCGGTTGTTGCCTGCCCCCGCAGCCTGCAGAGCACCCTGATTGTTGATGAAACTTGCGGCGGTCAGATCCACCGCGCCATTGCTGCCGAGGGTGCCGCCGGTGTTGTCCAGGCGATTGCGTACCTGCAGCTGCAGCGTGTCGGTGCTGGTGGCAGAGAGCTGCCCGCCCGCTGTGGTCAGATCCCCGGTGGTGATGCGGATGCGCTGCGCCGAAGTGGTGCCGTTGCTCAGGTCGCTGGTTTGCCCGGTCAGGGTCAACGTGCCGTTGCCCAGCAGCGTGCCGCCCTGGCCGTTCAATGTCGTCGCATCAATGCTCAGGCTGCCGGTGCCGGCGTGCTGCACGGTGCCGCCGGCGTTGCCCAGTGTTGCCGCCTGCAGCGACAGATCTCCATTACTGGCGATCGTACCGCCCTGGCCATTGTCCAGCGTGCCCTGCACCTGGATCATGTTCGCCTGCTGGCCGGTGGCCACCACGGTGCCGCCCCGGTTGTCGAAGCCGGCTGCATTGACCGTGAGCTGGCTAGCATTGAGCGTGGCATTGCGGTGATCCACCGTGCCAGCGGTCAGCGTCAGCGCACCGGCCGTGGCGATGGTGCCGCGCTGGCCGTCCAGTTGCCCGGTGCTGAGGGTCAGGCCCTGCGTGCCGGCATGGCTGACGGTGCCGTCTTCGTTGACCAGGCGACCGGCGTCCAATACCAGCGAGGTTGCATTGCTGGCGATCGTGCCGGCGCTGTTGTCCAGCGCCCCGATGACGTTGATGTGCGTATCGTCGGTACCGGCCGAGCTGAGTGTGCCGTCGCGATTGGATAGCGACCCGGCCGCGACGTCCAGCGCACCGTTGGCAGCGATGGTGCCGCGATCATTGTTCAGGGCATCGCGCACCTGCAGCTGCAACGCCTGCTCGCCGGTCGAGGCCAGCGTGCCATCGGCGGTGGTCAGGGTGCCGGCCGTGATCGCTACCTGCCTGGCGCGTGTGGTGCCGCCCTGCAGGTCGATGTCTTCGCCCTGCAGATCCAGCGTGCCGTTGCCGACGAGCGTGCCGCCCTTGCCGTGCAGCGTGTTCACCGCAATCTGCAGCGTACCTTCGCCGGCATGCTCGACTGCACCGCCCTGGTTGTCCAGCGTGTCGGCGCTCAGGCTCAGGTCACCGCCTGCGGTCAGTCGGCCGCCGTTGCTGTTGTCCAGCAAGCCGTCCACCGTTACCTGCAGCTGCGCCTTGTCGGCGGCCACCACGGTGCCACCGGCATTGTTCAACTGGCCGGCTTGCAGCTGCACGTCCCCGTTGCTGGAGAGCGTGCCGCCACGGTTGTCCAATTGCTGCGTGACGCGAACGCTGGATGCGCCGGTG
>NZ_JAYFUH010000064.1:0-39015 GCF_034961085.1 Stenotrophomonas capsici
CCCCGGCTCACAACTTCAAGTCGAGCAGCCCATCGCCCAGATCCTCGTCAGACAATGTCTGCTGGATCAGTGCGCGATGCGCTTGCTCGCTCCAAAGTTCGAACTTGTCGCCCATTCCCATCAGCACGGCCTTCTTCTCGATGCCCACCGCATTGCGGTGACTGGAAGGCAGGCTGATGCGGCCATTGCCATCCAGTTCCAGATGGGCCGCCGAACCGACAAGCTTCTGCTGCAGGGTGCGCACCACGCGCTGCGTGTTGGGCTTGGCCATCACATCGTCCCGCACCCGTTCCCACTCCTGCTCTGAGTACAACCACAGGCAACCGGCTTCGAACGGGTTGTAGGTCAGTACCAGGCGATTGCCGCTCACGCGCGCGACCAGGTCGCGGTAGGCGGTTGGCACCGCCATGCGTCCCTTGTCGTCAACCGTGATGGCAGTCTCGCCTTGAAACACGACGGCTATACCTGTTTGTCCGCTTTTGCCCAGGGGGTCATTGAACCACGAAAAACCACAAAAAACCCGGTTTTCCCTCTGATGCCCACCTTAGCAGCCGACCTTCGCTTGTCAACAACTTTCCGTGCACAAAATCGCCATAAGCATCAATAGCTTGCAGCAATGTTTAGAGACTTGTTCAAGGCTTATCCACAAGTTGCTGTTTCGTCTCAAATTTTGAGATTTCCATGAAATTCAGCACTGTAGAGGCCATGTGAAATCACGCCGGTGGCTACCTTGCCATTCAGGCGGGCATGGCTGGCAACTGCGCAAACAGGCACACTCCGTGCATGTGCCTGGTCACCCTTGCCTGGAAATGCCATCCCCGTTGGCGCCTGCTGATGGCCGGCAATCGCGACGAGTTCCACGCCCGCCCGACCGCTGCCCTGCACGCCTGGCCGGACTCCCCGGCAGCGGTGATCGCCGGGCGCGACCTGCGCTCGGGCGGCAGCTGGATGGGAATCAATGGCAACGGGCACGCCGCCGTGGTCACCAATGTCCGTGATCCGACCGCCGCAACCGGCGGCCCCTCGCGGGGCGAGCTGATCGCCGGCTACCTGGAGGGCAATGCCGGTGCCACCGCCTATACCGACGCACTGGCCCTGCGTGCGGCCGAGTTCGCCCCGTTCAACCTGCTGGTCGCCGATGCGGACCACTGCGCCTACCTGGGCAACCGCCCCGCGGCCCATCGGGTACTGCAACCGGGCATCCACGGCATGTCCAACGGCGCGCTGGACGCGCCCTGGCCCAAGACCCGTCGCCTGATGCAGGTACTGGACGGCTGGCTGGAGAGCGGCGAGGAGGCGCTGGACGTGATCTGGCAGGCCCTTGCCGATGAGACGCGGCCGCCGGACGCGGAACTGCCGGCCACCGGCGTACCACTGGAACTGGAGCGGATGCTCTCCAGCGCGTTCATCCGTGGCCGTGACTATGGCACCCGCGCCAGCACGGTGGTCGCGATCGACCATGATGGCCGCGGCTTCATCCATGAGCGCCGGTTCGGGCCGGACGGCGTGCACCTGGGCGAGCAGCGCGTGGATGTGTCACCGGGCCGGGAGTGAGGCTGCGGGGTTTGCCGGGGGTTTGCCAGAAGCCGCCCTCACCCCAACCCTCTCCCGTGGACGGGAGAGGGGCTCGGTGGATCACGCATTCCTGGAACTGAAGCCTGGCATGCACGCTTTTCGGTGCCCTGCCGCGATGCGAAGCGAGCCAAGCCATCCCACAGCAGCAGGAAGCCCCCTTTAGTAAAGGGGGCGCGCCGACAGGCGCGGGGAATTGGGTAGGCAGAGGCCCGGGGCCCGAGGTTCCGCGCCGCGGAACCTTGGGGCTTTGCTCGCCAGGCAGGCGAGGAAAGCGGCGGAGCCGGCCGATAAGCCGGGTTCTGTCGTGGACAGTCATTCTTCTAGGCGCCACGTCACCGTGACGCTCAAGCAACCTACCCGGACCCGACGCGGGCCACGTCATGAGGTCCCTATTTGGTCTTGCTCCAGGTGGGGTTTGCCGTGCCGGTCTGTTGCCAGACTCGCGGTGCGCTCTTACCGCACCATTTCACCCTTACCGGCCCCCCGAAGGAGACGTAGGCGGTATCTTTCTGTTGCACTAGTCCGTCGGCTCGCGCCGCCCAGGCGTTACCTGGCACCTTGCCCTGTGGAGCCCGGACTTTCCTCGGCATTCCCGAAGGAATGACGCGACTGTCTGGCCGACTCCGCCGCGCGCATTGTCGCACGTCCAGCAGGGTTTCTGCCCGACGCTTCGTTCATCCGGCCACGGGCGGCACATAGCGCATGCGCTGCACGCCAGTGGTGGTGAACGACAGCAGCCAGCCTTCGCGCAGGATGTCGACCTGCTGGAAGTCGGCATGCGCGTCACTGGCCATCAACTGCGCCGACAACGCATCCAGCGCCGCCCCCCCCCAGTCCCGCAGTGCTTCCTCGGCGACGTCCTCGATGAACGCCACCGGCGGCAGCGGCCAGTTGTCGTACAGCAGCAGGACGTTGCACGGCTGTACCGCGAACGCCGGCTTGTGCAGCACCTCGCGTTTCTTCTGCACCGCCCAGCGCATCACCTCCACCCACAGCCGCTCCGGCTCATCGCCGATCCAGGGACTGCCTTCGTAGGTATCGGCCAGCAGTTGCCGCATCAACGGGCTGTCCCACTCCGCCCGTCCATCCCCCTGACGGTGATGCGCCGCCGGGCGGACCCAGCCGGAGTTGATACCGCTCAGCTTGGCCTGCAGCTGCTTGAAGCTCTCCGGCACCACCTCCATGCATTCCACGCCCACCCGCCCGGTTCCGGTATCGACCAGGAAATCCGGGCTTTCGCGCTTGTGCACCTGCACCGGGTACGCCAAGTGCGGGGACCAGGCAGTCAGCCAGCGGGTCATCATCCAGCGTTCGCGCTGCTCCTTGGCCTGGCTGCCCGTGGCCACGGCCAATGGATGCTCGCGCAGGTCCAGTTGCCCGCGCAGGCTGGCGGCGTCGGCCGCCGCCCACCACGCCTCAGTCGTTGCCGCCCTGTCCATACAAGGCCTTGCGCGGCGCACCGCTCAGTTCGGCCGCCAGCTTGGCGGCGGTGGAGGGAGGCAGGTGCTCGTTGAGCCTGGCATACAGGCGGCGACCTTCGGCAACCTTGGCCGCCTCATCGTCGCCGGCGCCCTGCACCATCACCACGAACTCGCCCTTGCGCTGGTTCTCGTCGGCCTGCACGGTGGCCAGCAGCTGCGCCAGCGAGCCATCCAGCACGGTCTCGAACAGCTTGGTCAGCTCACGCGCGACCACCGCCGGCCGCTCCGCACCAAATGCCATCGCCATGTCGGCCAGCGATTCGGCGATGCGGTGCGAGGACTCGTAGAACACCAGCGTGCCGGTCTCGCTGGCCAACCGCTGCAGGCGGTCGCGGCGCGCGGCCGCCTTGGCCGGCAGGAAGCCTTCGAACACGAAGCGGTCGCTGGGCAGGCCGGCCACGCTCAAGGCGGCAATGGCGGCGCAGGCCCCCGGCACAGGGCTGACCTTGATGCCGGCCGCGCGCGCGGCGCGCACCAGCCGGAAGCCCGGGTCGCTGACCAGCGGGGTACCGGCATCACTGACCACGGCCAGCGATTCGCCGGCCTGCAGGCGCGCGACCACGCGCTGCGCCATCGCTTCCTCGTTGTGATCGTGCAGCGCGACCAACGGCTTGCTGATGCCGAAATGCGACAACAGCTGCCCGGTATGACGGGTGTCCTCGGCGCAGATCGCCGCCACCGAACGCAGCACCTCCTGCGCGCGCGGGCTCAGGTCGGCCAGGTTGCCGATGGGCGTGGCAACGACATACAAGGTGGCAACGGTGGTACTCATCATCGGGATTTCCATGGGCAAGGGTAGAATCCTACCGTTTCCCCCGCCCGGCACCGCCGCGCCCCCGTCGAACGGACCTCAAATGAACAAGCAAGCCGCTCGGATTTCCGCCCTGTCACTGTCGATGCTGCTGTTCGTGGGCTGCGCCACCACCAGCGTGGCGCCGACCACGTCGCCTGCCCAGCAGGCCGCCATCGCCCTGCTCGAGCAGGGCAAGCCGCGCGAAGCGGCGCAGCAACTGGAAGCCCAGGCCGCGCAGGCGCGCGGTGCGGGCAAGTCGATGCTGCTGGCCGACGCCGCCTTTGCCTGGCACGACGCCGGCGACGATGCGCGTGCGCGCATGCTGATCCCGCAGGTGCAGGTGCGCCAGCTCAGCGGTGCCACCCGCCAGCGGTATCACCTGATGCTGGCCGAGCAGGCCCTGGCCGGGCAACAGCCGGCGGTGGCCCTGCAGGCGCTGACCGGCAGCAATGACCCGTTGCCGCCCGCGCTGCAGACGCGCTGGCTGCTGGCCCGCGCGCAGGCGCTGGAGGCCACCGGCGATGCGTTCGCCGCCGCCGCCGAGCGTGCCCGCGCCGGCGTGCTGCTCAGCGGCACCGCGCGCAGCGACAACCAGCGCGCCATCACCCGCCTGCTGGCCGGCATCAACGATGCCACCCTGTCCAGCCGCGCCGCCGCACTGCCGGTCGGCGACCCGCTGTACAACCACGCCGGGCGCGCCCTGCTCGGCCGTGGCCTGCCGCTGCCGCGTCCGTTCGACCGCGATGCCGCGTGGCAGGTCGATACCGGCAAGCGCCCGCCGGCCGACGTCGACGGCTACCGTCCGCCGGTCAAGCTCGCGGTGCTGCTGCCGCTGACCGGCAACCTGGCCACCGCGGCCGCGCCGGTGCGCGATGGCCTGCTGGCCGGCTATTACGGCGAAGGCCGGCGCCGCCCACAGATCGATTTCCTGGACACCCGCGGCACCGCCGCCGGTGCGATCGCCGCCTATGACAAGGCCGTGGCCGCCGGCGCCGACTTCGTGGTCGGCCCGCTGGGCCGGGACGAGGTCGATGCGCTGTTCCACCGCGATCCGCTGCAGGTCCCGCTGCTGGCCCTGAACCGCGGCAAGGATGCACCGCCGCCGGGCAGCGCCGCGTTCTCGCTGGCCCCGGAAGACGACGGCATCATGGCCGCCGAATACCTGCTCGGCCGCGAGCGCGGCAACGTGCTGGTGATCGCCAGCAACGACGACAGCGGCCGCCGTGCCAGCGCCGCGTTCAAGGAGCGTTTCGCCGAACGCGGCGGCAAGCTCGCCGCCAGCATCAATGTCGGCGAAGCCCCCGGCGACATCAGCGCGCAGCTGCGCCAGGCCGCCGGCGTGGACGCGGTGTTCCTGGCGGTGAAGGGCAACCAGGCGCGCGCACTGGCCCCCCAGCTGGCGCTGTCCGGCCTGGCCGGGGTCAGCCGCGTCGGCACCTCGCAGCTGGTCAACAACACCGGCAAGGCCGAGGAAGACACCGCGCTGGACGGCATCATCTATCCGAGCGAGGCATGGACCACGCGCGGCGTGGCCGGCCTGCCGGCCGCCAGCAGCCTGGCCAGCACCCTGCCGACCGCGCGTGGCGGTGCCGCCCGCCTGTTCGCCTTCGGCTTCGATGCCTGGAAGATCACCGCCTACCTGGAAAAGCTGGCCACCAGCACCAACGGCGGACTGAGCGGTGCCACCGGCGCACTGCACCTGGACGGCTTCGGCAACGTGCTGCGCACGCCGGCATGGTCCACCTTCAGCGGCGGCCGCCCGACCCCGATCGGTGATGGCCGCTGACCAGGCCCGGCGTGGCGCGACGGTGGAAGCTGCCGCGCGCACGCACCTGGAACAGGCCGGCCTGCGTTGGCTGGCCAGCAATGTCCGCTATCGGGGCGGCGAACTGGACCTGGTGATGCGCGAGGCCGGCCGCGAAGGCGCGTTGGTGTTCGTCGAGGTCCGCTACCGTCGCTCCAGCGCATTCGGTGGCGGCGCCGCCTCGGTCGATGCCGGCAAGCGCCGCCGCCTGCTGCATGCCGCGCAGCTGTACCTGTCCCAGCACGACGCGCTGGCACGCCTGCCATGCCGATTCGACGTGGTCGAAGCCAGTGGCGAGCCCCCGCGCCTGCACTGGATCCGCGACGCCTTCCGCGCCGACGACTGCTGATGCCCAGTGTCTTCACCCATGCCGCGGTCCCGCTGGCGCTGTGGTGCGCGAGCGAACGCGGGCGCATTTCCGCCCGCCTGCTCGGTGCCGGCGTGGCGGCGGCGATGCTGCCCGATGCCGATGTGCTCGCCTTCGCCCTGCACATTCCCTATGCCGATGCCTTCGGTCATCGCGGCGCGAGCCATTCGCTGCTGTTCGCCGCCGTGCTGGGCCTGGTGGCATGCGCGTTGTCGCCGTGGCTACGCGCCAGCCGGGTGCAGGCGGCTGCGTTCGTGTCCGCCTGCGCGCTGTCGCATCCGCTGCTGGACGCCTTCACCTCGGGCGGGCTGGGCGTGGCGTTGTGGTGGCCGTGGAGCGAGCAGCGCCTGTTCGCGCCGTGGCGCCCCATCCGCGTTTCGCCCTTCGCCAATAATTTCTTCAGCGCCCGCGGGCTGCAGACCGTGCTGTCGGAACTGCGCTGGGTATGGCTGCCGCTGTTCTCCTGCGTGCTGGGCTGGAAGCTGGTCCAGCACCGCGCCCCCACCGATCAGACATCCCCATGACGCCGTTGCCGCCCGCCTTCCACGCCACCCTGTCCGAACTGCTCGGCGATGACTGGCGCACCGATGCCACCGCGCTGGAAGCGCACGCGCAGGACAACTCCTGGCGGCACGCCCTGCCGCAGGGCGTGGCCCTGCCGCGCAACCGTGAACAGGTGCAGGCCATCGTGCGTGCCTGCCACGACCATGGCGTGCCGCTGGTCGGCCGTGGCGCCGGCACCGGCACCACCGGTGCCGCGGTGCCCACCGCCGGTGGCATGGTGCTGTCCTTCGTGCACATGAACCGCATCCTCGACATTCGCGCGGGCGACCGCTGCGCGGTGGTCGAACCCGGCGTGCTCAACGGCGACCTGCAGCAGGCACTGATGCCGCATGGGCTGTTCTGGCCACCGGACCCGTCCAGTGCCGAGATCTGCAGCATCGGCGGCAACCTGGCCTGCAATGCCGGCGGCCCACGCGCGGTGAAGTACGGCACCAGCCGCGACAACGTGCTCGGGCTGGTCGCGGTGACCGGCACCGGCGCGCTGATCCGCTGCGGCGGCCCGTATACCAAGGACGCCACCGGCTACGACCTGACCCACCTGATCGTCGGCAGCGAAGGCACGCTGGCACTGATCGTGGAAGCCACCCTCAAGCTGGCGCCGCGACCGCGCGCGCAGGCCGGCCTGCGCGTGCTGTACCGCGACGCCGGGTCGGCCGCGGCGGCGGTGTCGCGGGTGATGGCGCAGCCGGTGACACCGACCATGCTGGAGTTCATGGATGCCCGCAGCCTCGAACTGCTGCGCCGCAATGGTGCGCAGGTGCCCGATGCCGGCGCGATGCTGCTGATCGAGGCCGACGGCGACGACGACACCCTGCCCTACCTGCTCAATGCACTGGCCCAGGCCGCCGAAGGCGATGGCATGCTGGAACTGGACGTGGCCACCGACGGCAGCGCCCGCGACCGGCTGTGGGCGGCGCGGCGCGCGCTCTCCCCCGCGTTGAAGAGCATCGCGCCGGGCAAGATCAACGAGGACGTGGTGGTGCCGGTGTCGCGCATCCCGGAACTGGTGGAGGGCGTGCAGCAGCTGTCGCGGGAAGCGGCGTTGCCGATCGTCACCTTCGGCCATGCCGGCAACGGCAACCTGCACGTCAACATCCTTTACCACCCGGACGACGCCGGCGAGAGCGCCCGCGCCCATGCCGCGCTGCCCAAGGTGTTCGCGCTGACGCTGGCGCTGGGCGGCACGCTGTCCGGCGAGCACGGCATCGGCCTGGCCAAGCGCGACTTCATGGCCCAGGCCTTCAGCGCCAGCACGCTGGCCGCGATGCAGGCGATCAAGCAGGCGCTGGACCCGGCCGGCATCCTCAACCCGGGGAAGGTAATGCCGCCCCTGGTGCCCACTCCCCATGGGCACCAGGGCACGGACTTCCCCTGAGACATTGCCCCCGCACACGCACGGCGACCGGCGCGCCTGCATGCGCCGTCGCGCGTGGCGGGGAATCGTAGGTCGGTGGTGTTACGCCACCGCTTCAGCGTAGCGGCAGGACAGCAGTGCCTTGACCAGGAAATCGACCTGGCTGGCCTCACGCGCATCCACCCACATCACCGGCAGGCGATGGCCTGCCTGGGACAGCGCGTTGCGGAAATCGGTGAAGCGGAACGCCGGTTCGCGGTCTTGGCAGGTGATGCCCACCGCGAAGCAGGCCTCCGGCGCCAATGCACGGAAGTGTTCCAGCAGCGTCAGCGTACTTGGCAGCGCGCGCGGGTTGAGTGCGCTCACAAGTACGATCACGCCAATCGCACCTTCGGCGACGATCGGCCACATGAAATCCAGGTAGGCCTGGCCCGGCACGCCGTAGACATGCAGCAGTTCGCCGTCGCCCAGCTCGATGGAGCTGTAGTCCAGCGCCACGGTGGTATGCGACTTGTCCTCGAACGCCTCCAGTGCCGCCTCGTCACTGATCGGCATTTCGGTGCTGATCGGTTCCATGTCCGAGATCGACCTGATCGCGGTCGTTTTTCCCGCACCCATTTCACCGACAAATACCAGCTTGGTTGCCATAGCCGTCAGACCTGAAGCCCCTTGGAAAAATTGAGCCCGAACCGTTTTGCGATACGCGAGAAGAAGCCGGAGACCTTGTTGCCGGAGCCGCGCGGAGTGGCCACCGGCGCGCTGGAGGTATCCAGCAGGTGCGTGCAGGCAGCGGCCCCCATGATACGGGCAACGTCGTCCAGTGACGTACCCGTGGCCTGGGCCAGCTCATCCGGCCGCCATGGACGGATCATCATCGCCGCCATCGGCAGCAGCCACTGCATCGGCAGCCTGCCGGTCTCCACCTCGGGCCAACCGCGCAGCCGGCAATGGCCCTGCAGGTCCACCGGCAGCAGCGGCTCGCTGTTCAGCACCGCCGCCCGCCAGCAGAAATCCTCGAACGGGTGCTGCCCGACCGCATCGGACATGCACTGCTCCAGCGTCGTGTCGCCGTCGAGCAGCGACAGCGTCCAACCGGCTTCGGCCGCCGCCCGCAGGCAGTTCTCGTAGGGGATGTCGCGCAGCAGGATGACCTGGGTCTGGTCGGCATCGACCACCACCTTCACCAGGCCCATGTGCAGCAGGCAGGGTTTGCCCCTGGCCTCTTCCAGGCTGCGGAACAGGGTACGCGGGCGGAACCGCTCGCCACTGCTGTCCGCGGCCAGCAGGAGCTGGCGCAGTTGCTGGAAGATCTCGCGGACGCTGGCGCCATAGGCCACGCCCGGCACGCTCAGGCTGGACAGGACGTTGCGGGTGACCGCCAGTACCGGCAGCCCCTTCCGGTCGGCCTCGCGCAGCAGCTCCTGGCCGCGGCTGTCGTCGGCACTGGCCACCAGCAGGTCCACCTTCTGCTGGTTCCATTCCTGCACGTCGGCCTGGATGTACTCGGCCATCAACAGCGAACTGGCGACCTTCAGCCGCATGACGTGCAGGACATCCAGTCCCTGGCAACCAATCACGGCGGCGGAGATCTTGCGGGCGGGTGCACTCATCGTATCGATCAGGCCTGGGCGTCGAAGCGCATCAACTGCACCACCGCCCCGTCACGGGGCAGCGGTGCATCGGTCGATCACTTGAAGTCGAGCGTCTGCTCGAAGGACTTCAGCTCGTGGCGAGCCAGGGCCAGGTTGGCGCGCGAGCGGTCCAGCACCACGTACAGGAACAGGTCCTGGTTGCTTTCCAGCGGGCGGATCAGGTGGTACTGCTTGGTCAGGGTGATCAGGATGTCCTCGATCGCCTCGGTGATGCCCAGCGACGCGGCGACGCGGCGCTTGGCGCGCACCACTTCGGTGTTGCCTGCCGCAGCGACTTCCAGGTTGAGCGGACCGCCGCCGAGCATGCCCAGGGCCATGCCGCTGTCGCTGTCGACCAGGGCAGCGCCGACGAAACCGGCGATTTCATTCAACTTGTCGAGCTTTACGTTTCCAGCCATGTTCATCTCCAAGGTTCAGTGATCTTGATGACGTGCCGCCCAGTCCTTCCCCGGAAAGGCAACACGGTTGGTCGAGGCGAAGCCCGTCGACCCGGGCCGGTCCTCCGGCACGCCGGAAGACCTGTAGCACAGATGCGTTACAGCCAATGGGGTTACAGCAGGGCCTTGATGCGGGCCGCGGCATCGCGGGCCGCGTAGAGCAGGATCGCCAGCGAGGTATCGGAATGGCCCAATGCCGCCAGCGTGTACGGACGGTCGGCATCGACGCGGACCAACACCATGCTGCCCTGCGCGGTGGACATGGTCACGTAGTCGGCCGTTGCCAGCCCGAGCTCACGCGACAGGGTCTCACCCAGGGTCAGGAAGGAGTTGCTCATCGCCGACAGACGTCGCGGGTCGAGCTTGTTGCGGGAACGGTGCGCGATGGCACGGCCATCGGCCGTGGACACCAACAACATGGAAATGCCAGCGCTGCCTTCCATCACGCTGTCCAGTGCCGCTTCCAGCGCAGGGCCGTCCACGGTCACCGATGGCGAACCTACATCGCTCATCTTCGCCCTGACCTTTTCAAGCGTTGCCATTTCCATTCACGATCCCCTGTTAATCGCGTCGCACCCAGCAGGAACGAAAAACGCGACATCGATCACGTTGTTGATGGTATGTATGAATACGTGGACACGATGTGAACGGCATTTCTCATCGTTCAAAACGGGCTTTTCCTATTGCCCCCCAATCGAAAAGTGATTGAACCCCGACCGCTCCCTGGAGACTGCCTTGCCCTCCCCGTCGAGCAGCCGGACCCCGCTTCCGGTTCGAATATAGCCAATACGGGTAGCCCGAACTGCTACCGATGCCATGCTTTGAGCGACCTGCGCGCGCGCGGACGCCGGCGCGGTGAAGCACAGCTCGTAGTCGTCACCGGCGCCTGCACGCAGGCCTTCGAATGCCGCGCCGAGCTGCAGCTCGCTGGCGTGCTGCGATGCCGGCAGGCTGCTTTCCATCACCTCCGCAGCAACCCCACTGCGCGCGCAGACATGCCCGAGGTCGGCCAGCAGGCCGTCGGAGACATCGATCGCCGCACTGGCCAGCCCGCGCAGCGCCAGGCCGGCCTCCAGCCGTGGCGTCGGCCTGGCCAGGCGCAACCGCAGCTGCTCCCGTGCCGGCTCGGCCACGGGGCCGGCCACCGCCAGCTGCCTCTGCTGCCACAGCGCCAGCGCCAGGCCCGCCTCACCCGGCACGCCGGTCACCCAGACATCGTCGCCCGGCCGCGCGCCGTCGCGGCGCAGCGCCTGGCCGACGGGCACCTGGCCCATCGCGGTGATCGAGATCGCCAGCGGGCCGCGGGTGGTGTCCCCCCCGACCAACGCCATCCCGTGCCGGTCGGCCAGCGCGAAGAAGCCTTCGGCGAAGCCCTCCACCCAGCTGGCCGATGATTCGGGCAGCGACAGCGACAAGGTGCACCACGCCGGCTGCGCGCCCATCGCGGCCAGGTCGGACAGGTTCACCGCCAGTGCCTTCCAGCCGATGTCCTGCGCCGGGGTCTCGTGCGGGAAGTGCACCCCGGCATTGAGCGTATCGGCGGTGACCACCAGCTGCTGCCCGGGCGCAGGCAGCAGCAGCGCGGCATCGTCACCAATGCCCAGCGCGATGTCGGCGCGTGCGCCGGTGCGGCTACGGATGCGATCGATCAGGCCGAACTCGTCAAGACTCATGGGTTGCACTCTGGATACGAAAACGCCGGTGCCGATGATGCCGGCCCCGGCGTGTTCATGGGTCACGGGCGGCGGCGAGGCCGCCGTCGGCTTACTGGCCGGACTCGGTCTTGCGCCACTCCACCGCAGCGCGGTCGAGCACGCCGTTGACGTAGGTGTGGCCGTGTTCGGAACCGAAACGCTTGGCGGTCTCGATGGCCTCGTTGATCACCACGCGGTACGGCACGTCCAGGCGGTAACGCAGCTCGTAGGCGGCCACGCGCAGCACCGCGCGCTCGATCGCATCGACTTCTTCCACGCCACGGTCGACGAACGGGGCCAGCGCCTCGTCCAGGTCGCGACGGTGGTCGAGCACGCCGCGCAGCAGGCTCTCGAAGTAGGCCAGGTCGGCGATTTCATGCGCCTGCTCGTGCGCGAACTGGGCCAGCAGCGACTCGGCGTTGCCGCCGGAGATCTGCCAGGCGTAGATCGCCTGCAGGGCACGACGACGGGCGCGCGAGCGCAGCACCGGGTCGATGCCGTCGCGGCGGACGGGCTTTCCGGCAGGCTTGCCGTTGTTCTTGCTGCTCATGGCAACTGCTCCAGAAGATTGACCATTTCCAATGCCGCCAACGCGGCTTCCTCACCCTTGTTGCCGTGGCTGCCGCCTGCGCGGGCCTCGGCATCCTCGACCCGCTCCACCGCCAGCACGCCATTGAGCACCGGCACGCCGAAGTCCAGCTGGGCGCGCATCAGGCCCTCGGCGCAGCGGTCGGCCACATGCTCGTAGTGGCGGGTATCGCCACGGATCACGCAGCCCAGGGTGATGATGGCGGCGTGCCGGCCAGCGGCGGCCAGGCGGGCGGCGACCAGCGGGATTTCCCACGCACCCGGCACACGCACCACGTCGATGGCGTCCTCGCCGATGCCGTTGCCGGCCAGGCTCTGGCGGGCGCCAGCGACCAGCACGTCGGTGATGCGGGCATTCCAGCGGCTGGCGATGATGGCAAAGCGGGCCGAACCGGCCGGGCGGAGGTCGCCTTCGTAGTGGCTCATGGGGTGTGGGGATCCTGAGGGTGGGTAAGTTTAACGTGCGCGGGCGGTGCGGGGCGGGCTTGGCGGTGCTTGGGCTGCGGGACAAGGCGGATAACACCTCTCCCCAGCCCTCCCCTACGCCTTCGGCGCAAGGGAGGGGGTAGTCCTAGCGAGCTGCCAGAGTTCAGCAATGCCGGCTTCAGCCCCCTCCCGCTGGCGCAAGCCAAGGGAAGGGTCGGGGACGGGTTGCCCTGTCCGCTGGACACCCTCTCGCTCCCGCCGGCTTCAGGCCTGAACGGTCTCGACGATCTCCAGCCCATAGCCGGCCAGGCCGATCTGCCGGCGCGGGGTGCCCAGCACGCGCAGCTTGCCCAGGCCCAGGTCGGACAGGATCTGGGCACCGGCCCCGTTGCGGCGCCACTGGCCCACGTCCTTGTCCTTGCCTGGTACCACCGGCGCCGGCTGCTGGCGCAGGCGGGCCAGCAGGCTGCCGCTGTCACGTGGCGCCGACAGCACCACCATCACGCCGGCACCGGCCGCATCGATGGCGCGCAGCGCATCGGTGGCGGCCACGCCGAAGTCGTCGCGGCGCCAGTGCAGCAGGTCGGCCAGCGGGTTTTCCACCTGCACGCGCACCAGCGTCGGGGTGTCCTTGTCCGGGGTGCCGCGGACCAGCGCGAAGTGCAGGTCGTTGGCGATGCGGTCACGGTAGGTGACCAGCTTGAAAGCACCGAACTCGGTGTCGATGTCGCGCTCGTCCACGCGCTCGACGGTGTGCTCGGTGGCCAGGCGGTAGGCGATCAGGTCGGCGATGGAACCCATTTTCAGGCCGTGCTCGCGGGCGAACACCTCCAGCTCCGGGCGACGCGCCATGCTGCCGTCGGGGTTGAGGATCTCCACCAGCACGCCGGCCGGCTCCAGCCCGGCCAGCATGGCCAGGTCCACGCCGGCCTCGGTGTGGCCGGCGCGGGTCAGCACGCCACCGGGCTGGGCGATCAGCGGGAAGATGTGGCCCGGCTGGTGCAGGTCCGACGGCTTGGCATTGGGCTTGACCGCGGTACGGATGGTGTGGGCGCGGTCGTGCGCGGAGATGCCGGTGGTGACGCCCTCGGCGGCCTCGATGCTGACCGTGAAGTTGGTCTGGAACTGCGCGGTATTGGCCTGCACCATCGGCGCCAGGCCGAGGTCGGCCGCGCGCGTGCGGGTCAACGGCAGGCACACCAGGCCGCGGCCATGGGTGACCATGAAGTTGATGTCCGATGGCTTGACCAGCTCGGCGGCCATGATCAGGTCGCCTTCGTTCTCGCGGTCCTCGTCATCGACGATGACCACCATGCGGCCAGCGCGGATCTCTTCCAGCAGTTCGGGAACGGGTGCGAAGTTCATCGTGCGGCTCCTTGGCCCAGCAGGCGCTCGACGTAACGGGCGACCAGATCGATTTCCAGGTTCACCGCGCTGCCCACGTCGGTGGCCGAGAACGCAGTGTTGGCGACGGTATGCGGGATCAGCGCGACCTCGAAGCCTTCGTCGTCGGCCTCGTTGACGGTGAGGCTGACGCCGTCCACGCAGATCGAGCCCTTCCTGGCGATGTACTTGAGCAGCGGCTCGGGCGCGGCGAAGCGCCAGCGCAACGCGCGCGCATCCTCATGGATGGACAACACCTTGCCCAGCCCATCGACGTGGCCGCTGACCAGGTGCCCGCCGAGGCGGTCGGTCGGGCGCATCGCACGCTCGAGGTTGATCACCGCGCCGTCGGCCAACATGCCAAGCGTGGTCAGGGACAGGGTCTCGGTGGACGCATCGGCCTGGAAGCTGTGCGCGTCGAATGCGATGACGGTCAGGCAGACGCCGTTGACGGCGATGCTCTCGCCCATCTGCACGTGGTCGAACGGCAGGTTGCCGACGTTGAAGGTGAAGCGGACGTCGCCGCCGATGGGTTCGCGTGCGGCCAGCGTGCCGACGCCTTCGATGATTCCAGTAAACACTAACGTTCTCCGCGAAAAGTGAGCGAAAAACGCCGCAAGGCAAACAGGCGCACGGACCCTGCGAGGGGCCCGGGACACCGTCTTCTTTCATCCGGACTATGACCGTCGGCTCCGGCATCTGACCGGATCTGCTGACCTCCTGCCCGCCATCTGCACATGTTTGTGCCGGCCGACCGGAGCGCTCGCGGGCTCGTCCGGCTACCCCGGAAAGGGCGCCAAACCTACCGCCGGTGGGGAGTTACACCCCGCCCTGAAGACGTTTGTACGTGCCGGCGAACCGGCCCGCGCATTGTATCAGCCCCGTCTGAACGGATGGATTCTCGTCAAAATTTCGTTAAACTCCCGCCGCCGCGACATGAGGTTGCGGTGCTGGCCTGCAACGGGCCGGGCGATACACACTGGATTTGAAGAGGATTTTCATGCGCAAGACCCTGATTCTGGCCGCCCTGCTGGCCGCCACCCCGTTCGCCGCCGCCGCCGACGAACTGAGCTACACCTTCGTCGAAGCCGGCTGGACCCAGGTCCGCCTCAACGACAACGACCTGGACGATCCCAAGACCAACGGTGCCTACCTGCGCGGTTCGTACAACATCGCCAAGAACGTCAATGTGTTCGGTGGCTACTCCGCTGTTTCCGAAAGCTACAAGCAGGACGGCTACCGCCTGAAGGTTGAGCTGGCCCAGCCGGAACTGGGTATTGGCTACCACATGAACCTGAGCGATCGCGTGGACTTCACCGCCGACGCGGCCTGGGTTCGTGTCGCATTGGAAGCCAAGCTCAGCGGCAATGGCTACCACGAGCGCGCCAAGGACACGGTCAACGCTGGCCGCATCACCGCCGGCATCCGCGCCAAGCCCTCGCCGCGCACCGAAGCCTGGCTCAAGGGTGGCGTGATCGATGGCAGCCGCATGGACACCGAGTTCGTCGGCACCCTGGGCGGCCAGGTCAAGTTCAACCAGACCTGGGGCCTGGTCGGCGAGATCCAGCTGTTCGACGACGTCAGCCAGTACTCGGTTGGCGTTCGCGCCAGCTTCTGATCCCCTCCGGGATCGGCATGCAACGGGGGCCGCAAGGCCCCCGTTGTTGTTTCAGGCGCACAGGAGCGGCCCCGGCCGCGAAGCACGTGGGGTTCCCGTGCGCGGAAGAAAAAGCGATCTGGCAGTGCAGGCGGTTGGACTTCCCGGTGCCCGCGCCCTTCCCGGCTTCGTGCCTGGAGGCGCTTCCACCGCTGATGCGCGGCTATGGGCGCAGCAACACGCGCAGGTCCTTGCCGACCCTGCGTGCATCCACCACCTCCAACGGCACCGCCTGCGCCATGTGCTCGATGCCCAGGCCCGCCAGCAGCGGCCGGGCCCCGTCGCCCATCAACAGCGGGGCGATGTAGAGCAGCAGTTCGTCGGCCAGGCCGGCCTTGAGCAACGCGCCGCACAGGGTGGGGCCCGCTTCCACATGGACTTCGTTGATGCCGCGTGCGCCCAGCAGGGCCATCACCGCATGCAGGTCGAAGCGGCCATCCTCGCCCAACGGCGCGGTGGCGAACTCCGCCCCTTCCAGGCAGGGCGCAGCCAGTGCCGCATCGTGCAGGTACAGGGTGGGTGCGTCGCCTTCGCGCACCCGCGCGCGTTCGAGCGTGCGCAGCCGTGCATCGAGCACCACGCGCAGCGGCGGCAGGAACTGGCCGTGTTCCGGGCGCGCGGTCAGCTGCGGGTCGTCGGCCAGCACCGTGGCCGCACCGGTCAGGATGGCGCCGGCGCGGGCCCGCCAGTGCTGTACGTCGGCACGTGCCGCCTCACCGGTGATCCACTTGGACTCACCATTGGCCATGGCGGTGCGCCCGTCCAGGCTGCCGGCCAACTTGACCCGCACGAACGGCCGGCCGCGTTCCACCCGCGACAGGAAGCCACGGTTGAGCGCGCGTGCCGTGTCGGCCATCAGGCCCACCGCCACCTCGATGCCGGCCTGACGCAGCAGCGCGAAGCCCCCGCCATCCACATCCGGGAACGGGTCGCCCATCGCCGCCACCACCCGCGCCACGCCCGCCTCGATCAGCGCCAATGCACACGGTGGCGTGCGGCCGTAATGGGCGCAGGGCTCCAACGTGACATAGGCAGTGGCCCCGCGTGCGCGCTCGCCGGCCGCGCGCAGGGCGAACACCTCGGCATGCGGCCCGCCGGCACGCTGGTGCCAGCCTTCACCCACCACCTCGTCACCGTGCGCGATCACGCAGCCGACCATCGGATTGGGCCGCGTGGTCCAGGCCGCCTGTTCGGCCAGGCGCAGCGCGCGGGCCATCAGCAGGTGATCGGTGGCGGTGAACGGGCTCATGCGGGACTCCAAGGGATGCTGCGTGCGATGACGGCAACCGGCGGGAACGACGATCCGGAGTGCCTGTCATGCAAGTTTACGCGTGCCGCCACCTGCCCCGCCGGCCATGCGTGGGACTCAGTCTTGCCGCGTCCGGATTTCCATCACGGTAATGGCCAACGGCCCCAACTGCAGTTCGGCGTGCACCCGCCAGCCAAGGCCCTGGTACCAGGGCACCATCGGCGCCTCGCAGTACAGGTACAGCGTCGACACTCCCAGGGCAGCGGCCTGGGCGACGCAATGCCGTACCAACGCCGCACCCACGCCCATCCCGCGTGCGCGGGGCTGCACGTACAACGATGCCAACCACGGCGACCACCCGCGGATCTGCTCGTGGTCGTCATGCAGCAGGCTGACCGAGCCCAGCCAGCCCTGCCCGTCCTCGACCAGCCAGCTGCACGGGATGGCATCGCGCTGCTGCGCGCGCAGTTCGGCTTCGGCCTGGGCAACGGTCCAATCGGGCAGCAGGCCGCCGAAGGCCTGCACATGGGCAGCCGCCAGCGCCGGCAGGTGTTCGGGGCGGTCAAGCAGATTGACGATCAACATCCGTACTCACGAAATCAAATGGCAGAACCGGCCAGGCCCACTGCGCAACGGCCAGCGTTCACGGCCGCTGGTAACGCCCGCGCTCACGTTCGTCCCCCGGCCAGACCGGCACCAATGCCTTGTCTTCGACACGCAGGAAGGTCGGCATCGGCGCATCGCCCCCGGCGCTCAGGGCTTCCACATCCAGCCGCATCAACAGTGGCCAGCGCGCGTCCCCGTCCACCGCCATCCAGGTCATCGGCATGCCGCTGCGCGGCCAACGTGCCCCCACCTGCACCGGCATGCCCGGGCGCGGCGCGAACAGGGCCGCGCCGCGTTCGGCCTGTACCGTCTGTTCCTGGCCATCGGGCCAGCGCAAGGCGACTTCGAGGCCATCGGCGCTCATGCCATGGCTGACCTCGAATGCATAGACCAGCAGGCGATCGCCCTGGTCCGGCATCGGGTACTTGTCCATGTCCGCATACGTCGCGCGCGCCTGCTCGTCACCGTCACGCCGCAGCAGCTGGAACGGCACCTGGGCGCCCTGCTCCCTCGCCATTCCCACGCAGTCCCCGTTGCGCCACCAGCGCCCCTGGGCGGCGAAATCCATTGCTCCGTAGGCCAGCATCCACTGGAAGCGCCCGTCCGCGCCGAGTACCAGCTCCGAGCCCACTTCCTGCAGGCCGGAAAGGTAGTAGTGGCCCGCGACCGCGCTCGATTCCGCCGATGGCCGCTGCGATGGCTCCGGGCACACGCCGGCGTGGGGAGGGTCCGCTGCCAGCACCGGCAACGGAACGGCCAACGTCAGCAGCATGCCCAGCCGCCGCCACCTGCTCCGCACCGTCCGGGTCTTCTGGCCTGGCATCACCGTGCCTTCCTGTCATGCCGTGGCAGACACGGCTTCACCGCCTGACCGGCTTTGCCGCCTTGCCGTCCGGCGCATCGGCCACCTCCAGCAACGGCAGCTGGCCCTCGTCGGTCGGGTGGTCACGCTCGAGCTTCTCGATTTCGTCGCGGAAGTCGGCCACGTCCTCGAAACTGCGGTACACCGAGGCAAAGCGCACGTAGCCGACATGGTCGAGCTTGCGCAGTTCATCCATCACGAAACCGCCGACCTTGATCGACGGTACTTCGCGCTCGCCGCACATGCGCAGCTGGTGGACGACCGCACGCACGGCGGCCTCGATGCGCTCCTCCGACACCGGGCGCTTCTGCAGCGCGCGGTCGAAGCCCACCCGCAGCTTGCGCGCGTCGAACGCCTCCCGGCCCCCATCGCTCTTGATGATCACCGGCAGCTTCAGCTCGATGGTTTCCAGCGTGCTGAAGCGCTCGCCACAGGCCTCGCAGCCACGGCGGCGGCGGATGGTGGCGCCATCCTCGGAAACGCGCGAGTCGATGACGCGGGTGTCGGTGTGTTGGCAGAACGGGCAGTGCATCTATCTCGCCTTGAACATCGTGCGCCGACAGCACGGCGCGGGAAATACTACAACGCAGATACAGCAAACCCCGGGATGGAGCAAGGCTGCCCGGCCCGGGGTCTGGCCGCCATCACCGCGGCGGTCCCTTCAACGAACCAGTGCCTGCACAGAGCCGGCACCGGTAAACCGTCAACCGTAAACCGGGTACTGACGGCACTGCAGGGTGACGTTCTCACGCACGCCGGCAATGACGTTCTCATCGCCCGGGTTGTCCAGCACGTCGGCAATCCAGTTGGCCAGCGCCACGCAGTCCGCTTCCTTGTAGCCGCGGGTGGTGATGGCCGGGGTGCCCAGGCGCAGGCCCGAGGTCACGAACGGCGAACGCGGGTCGTTCGGCACCGAGTTCTTGTTGACAGTGATGTGGGCCTTGCCCAGCGCGGCCTCGGCGTCCTTGCCGGACACCTCCTTGCCGATCATGTCCACCAGCATCAGGTGGTTCTGGGTGCCGCCGGAGACGATCTTGTAACCGCGCGAAATCAGCGTGGTGGCCATCGCCTGGGCGTTCTTCACCACCTGCTGCTGGTAGGCCTTGAATTCCGGCTCCAGCGCTTCCTTGAAGGCCACCGCCTTGGCCGCGATGACGTGCATCAGCGGGCCACCCTGGATGCCCGGGAACACGATCGACTGCAGCTTCTTCTCGATTTCCTCGCCCGCGTCCTTGGCGATGATGATGCCGCCACGCGGACCGCGCAGGGTCTTGTGGGTGGTGGAGGTCACCACGTGGGCGTGTTCGATCGGGTTCGGGTAGACGCCGGCGGCAACCAGGCCGGCCACGTGCGCCATGTCCACGAACAGATAGGCACCGACCTTGTCGGCGATGGCGCGGAAGCGCGCCCAGTCCACGACCTGCGAGTAGGCCGAGAAGCCGGCCACGACCATCTTCGGCTTGTGCTCCAGCGCCAGGCGCTCGACTTCGTCGTAATCGATCAGGCCCTGTTCGTTCACGCCGTACTGGATGGCATTGAAGATCTTGCCCGAGGCGTTGACCTTGGCCCCGTGGGTCAGGTGGCCGCCGTGGGCCAGGCTCATGCCCAGGATGGTGTCGCCCGGCTGCAGCAGCGCGAAGTACACGGCCTGGTTGGCCTGCGAGCCGCTGTGCGGCTGCACGTTGGCGTAATCGGCGCCGAACAGCTGCTTGAGGCGGTCGATGGCCAGCTTCTCGGCGATGTCCACGTACTCGCAACCGCCGTAGTAGCGCTTGCCCGGGTAACCCTCGGCGTACTTGTTGGTCAGCTGGCTGCCCTGGGCTTCCATCACCGCCGGGCTGGCGTAGTTCTCGCTGGCGATCAGCTCGACATGGTCTTCCTGGCGCTGGCACTCATCGGCGATGGCCTTGGCCAGTTCAGGGTCGTAGGACGCAATACGGACTTCACGCGAGTACATCGTCAGCTCCGGGAGATGGGCGAGGGAACTATCGATTGTAGCCGTTCCTGCAGGCCTGCCCCGCTCGCGGGGCTGCCTTCCCGGCATTACCCACTCGTCGACAAATAGTGAAACAAGTCACATTTCTAAACGATTACCTGAATTCGCTGATCGATCCTGCCGACTTCTTACGGTTAACAGGGTATAGGCGAGCGTTTGACGCCTGCCCCTGATCGATCTCCAAGGAACACGTCCCGATGCCCCGCCCCGCCTGCAGCACGCATGAGTCCCTCCCCCCACGCCGGAGCGCCCCGGTCCGCGCGACGCTGCTGGCCGTGGCCCTGGCTGGCCAGGCGGCCACGCTGTCCGCACCGATACAGGCGGCAGAACCGTCACCGGCCGTGGCAACGGTCCAGGTCGCCCGGGTCCAGGTGGAGGGCGTGGGTGAACACCCCGACAGCGGCATCAGCCCGGCAGGGATCGAGGCGCTGGCCAATCAGGCACTGCGCGCGCTCGGCCCGGATCAACCCCTGGCCCTGAGCTTCGCCCAGATCGAGCAGATCACCGCGCGTATCACCCAGGCCTACCGGGATGCGGGTTTCCTGGTATCGGTGGCCTACATCCCGCCGCAGCAGATCGGCGACAGCCAGACGCTGACGCTGAAGGTGATGGAAGGCCGGGTCGGCCGGGTGCTGGTGCAGGGCAGCCAGCGCTACCGCGAAGATCAGCTCACCGCCAGCAGCCTTGGGTTGATTGGCCGGCCGCTGCGCCGCAATGAACTGGAACGCGCCCTGCTCTACGCGCGTGACCTGCCCGGGGTATCGGTCACCTCGGTGTTGCAGCCCGGCCAGAACGCCGGCGAAACCGACATCGTGCTGCTCGCCACCGACAACGCGCGCCCCTACGAGATCACCGCCGGGCTGAGCAACCACGGCACCGACAGCACCGGCAAGTACCGGGCCGAGCTGGGCATCAGCGCCTTCAACGCATTGGGCGCGGGCGATGTGCTGGCCGCCAGCATCGGCTACGGGTTGGACCCGGCCGACAGCTGGCAGGCGGCCCTGTCTCTGAGCGTGCCGTTCGATGACGTGCCGGGCCTGAGCGGCGTTGCCGGCGTCAGCCGCAGCGAGATGGAAGTCAACACCGGGCCCTTCGCCTCGATGCAGCTCAAGGGCCCGACCACGCTGTTCTATGCCGGTGGCGACTGGAAGTTCATCCAGCGGGCCGACCTGCGGGTGCAGGCCTCGGCACGCTGGATCCACGAGGATTCCAAGCTCGAAGGGCTCGGCTTCCTGCTCTCGCGCCACACCTTTGACGTCGTCGACGCCGGCCTGAGCCTGCGCCATACCGACCACCGCTGGCGCGGCATGAACCTGGCCCAGGTGTCGCTGCGCAAGTCGGTCAATGACGAATCCTCGCCGATGAACTGGCTGTACACCTCGCACGCGCCGTACTTCTGGGTGGCCCGGGCAAGCGTGGCGCGCCTGCAGGCCCTGCCCCACGACCAGCGCCTGCTGCTGCGTGGCAGCGCGCAGTTCACCGATGACGCGCTGACACCGATGGAGCAGTTCAGCGTAGGCGGCCCCACCAGCGTGCGTGCCTACCCGCTGTCCACGGCGCTGGGCGACCGTGGCGTGCATGCCAGTTTCGAGTACCAGGTCAGCGCCCCGGGCTTCGCCAACAAGCCCTCGCCGTTCAATGGCCGCCGCTGGGGTGACCTGCTTGATGTGAATCTGTTCTACGACTGGGGCCGCACTTCGCCGGCGCCGGACAACCGCCGCCTGGGCGTATTGCCTGTCACCCTCGAAGGCACCGGCCTCGGCGTTGGCCTGCGCCTGCCGTGGCAACCGGAGCTGCGCCTGGACGTGAGCGCGGCCAAGCCCACCGGCAACCATCGCGGCAGCGACGGCCGCAGCACCCAGTACTGGGCGCGCATCAGCACGACTTTCTGAGGACATCCGCCATGAATCGCATTTACCGCCTTGTCTACAACACGGCCCTGGGGCTGGTGCAGGTGGCTTCCGAGCACGGTACGGCCTTGAGCCGGCGCAGCCGCAGTAACACCGACCGCCAGCGGCATGCGCTGGTGTCATCGGTGGCTGGCGCAGTGCTGTTTGCCATCGTTTGCCAGGCCAGTGCGCAGAACCTGCCGCAGAACGGCAATATCGTCGCCGGTTCCGCATCGATCAACGTCAACGGCAACGTGATGACGATCGACCAGACCAGCCAGGCCGCGCTGATCAACTGGAGCAGTTTCGACATCGGCGCGGGCAACAAGGTCCAGTTCAACCAGGGCCTGGGGTCGCAGGCAACGGCGATCAATCTGGTCACCGGCAGCTCGGGCAGCCTCATCAGCGGTGAACTGTCGTCCAACGGCCAGGTGTTCCTGATCAACCCGGCCGGCATCACCTTCACTTCGGGCGCCAGCGTGAACGTCGGCGGCCTGCTGGCCAGCACGTTGTCGCCCGGCACGCCTGGGCTGCTGGATGCCAATGGCGTTTCGCCCACCTTCCAGCTGGCGGGCGGCGGAACCGGCGCCGTGGTCAGCAACAACGGCGGGACCCTGAGCGCTGCGTCCGGCGGCATCAGTCTGATCGGTGGCGCGGTATCCAACACCGGCATCATCTCGGCGGCCAACGGCAACATCAACCTGGTCGCGGCAGGTGCCGCGATGGTCCTGAACGGCGTGTCGTCTTCGGGATCTCCGCAGCTACGGTTCTTGCCGACGTCGGTCGGTACGTTCGCCGGCACCGGCATCAACAACAGCGGCGTCCTCAGTGCGCGCAGCATCAGCATGAATGCACTGATGGGGCCTGGTCTTTCCAGCACCGGTATCAACGCCGGCGGCACGATCATCGCCAATGCCATCGACGCCGGAGATGGCAGCCTCACCATCCGCAGCTCGGCGCCGGTGGCACTCAGCAATGCGGCCATCACCGCTGGATCGGTGGCGGTGGCCGGTGCGAGCGTCGTTGGTCCGGTTGCGATCCAGATGGCCGACGGCAGCATCCAGGCCAGCACTGTCGCGTTCGATGGCGGGCCGTCCGGAAACGTGATGCTGGGCGGTGGCATCAAGGCCGACACGATCAGCATTGCGGCGAACAATGCCGTACAGACCGCCGGAGGCACGCTGGAGGGAGCGCTCAGCCTGGCCACCCAGGGCGGTGCAACCCTGGGGCAGAGTGGCAACCGCATCGGCAGCGTCGGTGGCAGCGTGGGCGCCGACCTGACATTGGCGACATCCACCGACCTGTCCAACGGCGGTGCGCTGTTGGTTGGTGGTTCCAGCGTGATCGAGGCAGGCTCCAGCAACATCACGCTGACCAATTCTGGAAACAGCTTCGGCAACGGGGTCAGTGCCCACGGCGGCGACATCACGCTGGCCAGCGGTGGCGTACTGGGGCTGGGCAACATCAACGCCCGCAGCCTGGCTGTGCAGGCCGGCAGCATTGATCTGGGCGGAACGGTGATCACCACCGGTGACCAGACCTACCAGTCCGCGGTGACACTGCGTGGCAATTCGGCGCTGCAGGGCAGCGCGATCCAGTTCAACGGCACGGTGGATGGAAGCTACCAGCTGGCCGTCGATTCCAGCGGCATGACCACCTTCTCCAGTGCTGTTGGCGGAAGCACTGCACTCCAGGGCCTGAGAGTCACCTCCGGTACTGGAACGCGCCTGTTCGGCGACATCACCACCATGGGCACGCTCGCATTCGATGGCGCGGTGCGTGTGTCCGGCGCGCGCAGTCTGTCATCGCTGGGTGGCAGCCTGCGTTTCGGCGGCACGCTCGATGGCGATGGCGGCACGTTGAACCTGAGCGCACGCCAGCTCACGCTGGGTGGAGCCGTCGGGGGAGCTGGGCCAGTGGGCCGCCTATACGGCCACGCCGACAGCATCACTCTGGGCAGCCGCATTGCCAGCACTGGCGCGATCCTGCTGGAGGGCGACGTACGGCTGGATGGCAATACCCAGCTGGTCAGCACGGGGGGCGGCGCCATCACCACCGATGGCATCTCCAGCGACATCACCAATGGCTACAACCTGCTGATGAGTACCACAGGCCAGGTCCAGGTCAACGGCAACATCAGTGCCGCCGACGTCAGCATCACCGGACAGCTCTTCAATGGCCGCGGCATCGCCAGCAAGGGCAACCTCGATATCGACTCCGCACTGACTCTGGTCCAGATGGGCAGCTACCAGGTCGATGGCTGGGCACGCTTCAGGAGCCTGGGCGATATCAGCCTGGCTGACGCAGGAAACCGCTTCAGCGGCGAGGTCAGCCTTTCCGGAAGGAGTGCGCAATTGCGAGCAGGTGATCTGCAGCTGGGCAATACCCTGCTGTCGGACAACCTGCAGCTGGACCTGAGCGGCTTCCTGCAGCAGGCTGCCGGCAGCGTGGTGGATATCGGAGGGACCACCCGCATCGATGCGGGTGGTTTCGTCAGCCTGAACCGGGTGGATGGCGTCGGCCGGCCGGTGAACCTGTTCGGTGGTGCGGTGTCGCTGAAGGGGGGCAACAGCAACATCTCCGCCAGCGGCACGCTGGCATTCTCGCACTTCGACGTGGCCAGCCTGTGGACGATTGCCGATGTCGTGCAGCTTCCGGCCAGTGGCACGAGCATCGGCCTGCAGTATTTCCAGGGCAACGTGGTGCTGACCGGCGACAGCGTGCTGGACAGCCAGCTGGGCCAGATCAACTTCCGCGGACCCATCGATGGGCCGCATGCGTTGACGCTCACCAGCGGCCTCAATGTGGTGTTTGCCGGTGACGTCGGTGGCACCCAGGCGCTGGCCAGCCTTGAGGTTGGCGGTGCAGGTCCGCTCCAGCTCGGCGGCAACATCACGACCAACGGTGCGATCCGGCTGGGCAACGTCAACCTGGCCGCGAGCACGCCGCGCTGGTTCAACATCCGCAGCAACAATGGCGGTGTGGTGATCGGTCGCATCGACGGCAGCAGTGATGGACGGAGCAGCCTGGCGCTCGACGCGCACGGCACACTTGAACTGCAATCGGGGGCAGGAACCACCGCTGGCGCCTGGTTGACTGATCTGGAGCTGAAGGGATCAAGCGTCACTACCAAGGCAATCCGTACGACCGGTCGGCTCGACGTCACCAGCAGCGCCGGCTTCACCCAGGGCGGCGCATTCACCGTGGGGGGCGACGCCAGCTTCACCGCCGGCCTCACCGGCGACCTGACACTCGATGCCTATCCCAACACCTTCAGTGGCAAGGTTGCTCTCAGGGGAGCCCAGGCGCGCATCCAGGCGCTTTCGGGACTGATGCTGGACGGTGTTGATACCGCCACGCTGGACGCCTACAGCGTCGGAGTGATGTCGCTGGCCAATGCAAATGTCGCGAACGCTGCTTCCCTCAATAGCGCATCGCTGCTGTTCGACGACGCATCCATCGGTGGCGTACTGCAGGCCACCGCACGCTCCGGCGGCATTACCCAGCAGGGCGCGCTCCGCGTGAGCGGCAACAGCAACTGGTTGGCGTCCGGGGAAATCCGCCTCGACAATGTTGCCAATCAATTCGCTGGTCGTGTGGACGCCCAATCCGGCACCACCACCGAACTGGCCGCCGCAAACCTGCTGCAGCTTGGCGACGTGATCGCCACCGGCCTCAGGGCCAATGCAACGGCAGGCCTGCAACTTGCCGGGCGTGTGTCTGCAGACACTGTGGAGCTTGCTACGGCAGGACGTTTCGACAACGTCACCGGCGCCGACGCCATCGCACTGAACGGCACGGGCAACTGGCGCATCTATCTGGCATCCCCCTCGCTGGGGCATGCCTTCAATGGCCTTGACAGCGGGAACACCGCCCTTTGGAACACCCCCGCTTTTGCCGGCACCGCGGCATCCGGTAACCGCTACGTATTCGCCTTCCAACCCACGCTGACGCTCAGCGCCAACAACCTGCACAAGGTCTATGGCGACCACGTCGACCTGAGCAACGCCTTCTCTGTCCAGGGAGCCATGGCTGGTGCCCCAGGCGCCTACAAGGCCGATGACGTACGCGCCCTGTTCACCAGTGTGCCAGTACTGAGTTCGGCAGGTGCCGGCGTCACCGCCAAGGTCACCGGACTGCCCTACAGTATCGACCTTGTTGCCGGCAGCGCCGATGTCTCCGCCGCCGGTTACCTGCTGAACTTCGTGCCCGGACAACTGTTCATTGATCAGAAGGCGCTGACCATCACGGCCGGCAACGCTGGCAAGACGTATGGCCAGACATCACCGCTGGGAGGCTTCAGCGTGGCAGGCCTGGTCAATGGCGACACGGTAAGCGGGCTGGACCTGCTCAGCAGCGGCAGCGCCGTCACCGCCAATGCAGGCGACTACACCATCACCGCCGGCAATGCCTCCGGCACCGGGCTCGGCAACTACGCCATCACCTACGTCGATGGCCTGCTGTCCGTCGGCAAGGCGACCCTGACCATCACCGCTGGCAATGGCAGCAAGACCTACGGCCAGGCATTGTCACTGGGCAGCTACACCGTCGATGGCCTGGTCAATGGAGACACGGTGAGCGGGCTGGACCTGCTCAGCAACGGCAGCGCCGTCACCGCCAATGCCGGCGATTACACCATCACCGCCGGCAATGCCTCCGGCACCGGACTCGGCAACTACACCATCGCCTACGTCGATGGCCTGCTGTCCGTCGGCAAGGCGACCCTGACCATCACCGCCGGCAATGGCAGCAAGATCTACGGCCAGGATGGCGGGTTCGGCAACTACAGCGTGGACGGACTGCTCAACAGCGATGCAGTGGCCTCGGTGATGCTGGGCAGCGACGGCGCGGCGACCCATGCCAGCGTGGGCCAATACGCCATACATGCCGGTGACGCACGGGGCACAGGCTTGGGCAACTACGCCATCACCTACGTCGATGGCCTGCTATCCGTCGGCAAGGCAACCCTGACCATCACCGCCGGCAATGGCAGCAAGATCTACGGCCAGGGCGGCGGATTCGGCAACTACAGCGTGGACGGACTGCTCAACAGCGATGCAGTGGCCTCGGTGATGCTGGGCAGCGACGGCGCGGCGGCCAATGCCACAGTGGGTCATTACGCCATACACGCCGGTGACGCACGGGGCACAGGCCTGGGCAACTACACCATCACCTACGTCGACGGCCAGATGTCGGTCGGCAAGGCCAACCTGGTGATCACCGCCCGCGATGCCAGCAAGCGCATGGGCCAAGCGCTGCTGCTGGACGGCTACACCGTCGAGGGGCTACTCAACGGTGACCGCGTCGAGGGGCTCGACCTTTCCAGCGACGGCAGCGCCGCCAACGCCGAGCCGGGGCGCTACGCCATCCTCGCCAGCGCCGCGCGGGGCAACCGCTTGGCCAATTACGCGATCAGCTACCAGGAAGGAACCCTGGACGTTTCGGGGATCGCCTCGGAGGTGCAGGCCCGCATTGCGCGGGAGATTGCCGCAAACGCGGCCAGGCCGGGCAGCCGCGTCCCCACCGGGCCAGCCGTCGATGCACCGCTGTACCGGGCCATCGGCGAGGGCATCGCCCGCCCGGGCGACGCCTGCGTCCACATGGGCGACATTCGCTGCCTCAGCCACCAACCGGAATGACCGACGGGCGGGCCAGGACGCTGCGCCGTTCTCCCCTGCCCGGGTCACCGGGGCCTCGTCCCGCCCCCTGAACGCAGAAGGCGCATCCCCTGGATGCGCCTTCTGTCATTCATGCCCGCGTGGATCAACTCAATGGTTGAACACGATGTCGGCGATGATGCCGGTGGCGATGGCCACCATCAGCAGGTTGCCGCGGTCATCGCGGATCCAGCGGTGGCCATGCGGGGGGCGACGCACGTGGTAGCGGTCATAGTCGTTGACCACGTAGACCGGTCCACCGTAGTAGTTGCTGTAGCGGTAGCCACGCTGGAAGCCGTAGGGCTGGTAGACCACCCGACGCGGCGGGTCGTAGTAGCGACGGTCGTTGTAGCGGGCGTCACGATAGCCCTCACGGTAGCCGGCGTTGTAGTGGCGGCGGTCATCGCGCCATTCACGACGGTCATGGCCGCGACCGCGGTCATGGCCCCGGCCCCGGTCATCCCACCCATGGCGCCCGCGGTCGTGGTCACGGTCGCCTGCCGCGAAGGCCGGTGCGGTGGCACCGAAGGCCAGCAGGGTAGTCATCGCGGCGACAACTAGACGGTTCATCTTCATGGGTGGCCCTCACAGGTTGGGTGGACGGTTTCCATCATGCTCACGTCATCTGAACGGATTCCGGCTGGAAACGGTTACGGATCTTTCCTATTCACAAATCAGCAAGCCCTCGCGGGCCGGCCGGCCCCGGCCGGCTTCCGGCTATAATCGCCCATTCCCTTTTGCCCTGGGCCCTGTCCATGCCGGACCGGGCGCGGGCGTGCGCTACGGAGACTTCATGTCCTCGCAATACATCTACACCATGAACCGCGTCAGCAAGGTGGTCCCGCCCAAGCGGCAGATCATCAAGGACATCTCGCTGTCGTTTTTCCCGGGCGCCAAGATCGGCCTGTTGGGCCTCAATGGCGCCGGCAAGTCCACCGTCCTGAAGATCATGGCCGGCGTGGACACCGATTTCGAGGGCGAGGCCCGCCCGCAGCCCGGCATCAAGGTCGGCTACCTGGAGCAGGAACCGCGCCTGGACCCGGCCCAGACCGTGCGTGAAGCGGTCGAGGAAGGCGTGGGCGAAGTGCTCCAGGCCCAGGCCGCGCTGGACAAGATCTACGATGCCTACGCCGAAGAAGGCGCCGACTTCGACGCCTTGGCAAAGGAACAGGAACGGCTGGAAGCCATCCTGGCCGCCGGCGATGCCCACACCCTGGAGAACCAGCTGGACGTGGCCGCCGACGCCCTGCGCCTGCCGCCGTGGGACGCGGTGATCGGCAACCTGTCCGGCGGCGAGAAGCGCCGCGTGGCGCTGTGCCGCCTGCTGCTGCAGAAGCCGGACATGCTGCTGCTCGACGAACCGACCAACCACCTGGACGCCGAGTCGGTGGAATGGCTGGAGCAGTTCCTGGCGCGCTACACCGGCACCGTGGTGGCCGTCACCCATGATCGCTACTTCCTGGACAACGCCGCCGAGTGGATCCTGGAACTGGACCGCGGCCGCGGCATTCCGTGGAAGGGCAACTACACCGAATGGCTGATGCAGAAGGACGAGCGCCTGAAGCAGGAAGACAACCAGGAAAAGGCCCGCCAGAAGGCGATCCAGAAGGAACTGGAATGGTCGCGCCAGAACGCCAAGGGTGGCCGCACCAAGGGCAAGGCCCGCCTGGCCCGCCTGGAAGAGCTGCAGAGCGTTGACTACCAGAAGCGCAACGAGACCAACGAAATCTTCATCCCGCCGGGCGAGCGCCTGGGCAACTCGGTGATGGAGTTCAAGAACGTCTCCAAGAAGTTCGGCGAGCGGCTGCTGATCGACAACCTGTCGATGATCATCCCGCCGGGTGCCATCGTCGGCATCATCGGCCCGAACGGTGCCGGTAAGTCGACCCTGTTCAAGATGATCACCGGCCAGGAAAAGCCGGATTCGGGCGAGATCGTGGTCGGCCCGACCGTCAAGCTGTCGTACGTGGACCAGAGCCGCGACGCGCTGACCGGCAACCACAACGTGTTCCAGGAAATCGCTGGCGGCCTGGACATCCTCAACATCAACGGTGTGGAGATCCAGTCGCGCGCCTACATCGGCCGCTTCAACTTCAAGGGCCAGGACCAGCAGAAGCTGGTGGGCTCGCTGTCCGGTGGTGAGCGTGGCCGCCTGCACATGGCCAAGACCCTGCTGCAGGGTGGCAACGTGCTGCTGCTCGACGAACCGTCCAACGACCTGGACATCGAAACCCTGCGTGCGCTGGAAGACGCGCTGCTGGAGTTCCCGGGCAACACGTTCGTCATTTCGCATGACCGCTGGTTCCTGGACCGCATCGCCACGCACATCATCGCCTTCGAAGGCGACTCGCACGTGGAGTTCTTCCAGGGCAACTACCGCGAGTACGAAGAGGACAAGAAGCGTCGCCTGGGCGACGATGCCGGTCCCAAGCGCCTGCGCTTCAAGGCGCTGAAGTAATACCCGACAGACGGCCGCCCAGTGCGGCCGTCTGCTTTTAGCGGTGCCACCAGATTGCGTGGCCGCCGTTTGAGCCCCTCTCCCGTGTACGGGAGAGGGGTTGGGGTGAGGGCAAGCTCTGCGCGGAGAAGCCAGCATCGCTTGCGTCAGTCAAAAGGCTTGAAGATCTGAGGATCGGGTGAAGCTCCCCCTCATCCGCCCCCTCGGGGCACCTTCTCCCGCGTGCAGGAGAAGGGACGGCCCGCATCTCCTGCACGTCGGAATTCCCCATGTCCCTGCTCGACCGCTTCTTCAAACTCCCGCAACACGGCACCAGCGTCCGCACCGAGGTGCTGGCCGGGCTGACCACCTTCCTGACGATGTCCTACATCGTCTTCGTCAATCCCGAGATCCTGGGCACCACCGGCATGGACCCGGGCGCGGTGTTCGTGGCAACCTGCCTGGCCGCGGCTGTGGGTTCGGTGGTGATGGCGCTGGCCGCCAATTTCCCGGTCGGCATGGCCCCGGGCATGGGCTTGAACGCCTTCTTCGCCTTCACCGTGGTTGGCGCGGCCGGCCTGCCCTGGCAGCAGGCGCTGGCGGCGGTGTTCATCTCCGGCGTGGTGTTCTGGGTGCTCACCCTGACCGGCGTGCGCGCCTGGCTGGTGGCCGGCATCCCGGCGTCGCTGCGTTCGGCCATCGTGGCCGGCATTGGTCTCTTCCTGGCCATCATCGCGCTGCAGAAGTCCGAGGTAATCGTCGCCAACAGCGACACCATGCTTACCTTGGGCCCGCTCAACACCGCTCCGCCACTGCTGGCGCTGGGCGGCTTCCTGCTGATCGCGGTGCTGGAAGCGCGCAAGGTCCGTGGCGCGATCCTCATCGGCATCCTCGCTGTGACCGGCGTGGCCTGGGCAATTGGCAGCGTGCAGTACCAGGGCATCGTGTCGCTGCCGCCGAGCCTGGCGCCCACCTTCCTGCAGCTGGACCTCCCCGGCCTGCTCCACCACGACGGCGGCGCGCCGCTGGCGGTGTTGCTGCAGGTGGTGCTGGTGTTCGTGCTGGTGGAAGTGTTCGACGCCACCGGCACGCTGTACGGCGTGGTCGGCCGTGCCGGCCTGCTCAAACTGGACGATGGCAACAAGCGCTTCGGCCGTGCACTGCTGGCCGACAGCACCGCGATCGTCGCCGGCTCGCTGCTGGGCACAAGCTCCACCACCGCCTTTGCCGAAAGCGCCTCCGGCGTGCAGGTGGGTGGGCGCACCGGCCTGACCGCGCTGGTGGTCGCCGCGCTGTTCCTGGCCGCGCTGCTGTTCTCGCCGCTGGCCGAAATGGTGCCGTCCTACGCCACCGCCCCGGCGCTGCTGTTCGTGGCCGGCCTGATGCTGCGCGAACTGGTCGAGGTGAAGTGGGACGACCTGACCGAATCGGTGCCGGCCGCGCTGTGCGCGCTGGCGATGCCGTTCACCTACTCCATCGCCAACGGCCTGGCGTTCGGCTTCATTGCCTATGCCGCGTTGAAGGCCGGCACCGGGCGCTGGCGCGAAGTGCGCCCGGCGGTGTGGCTGGTGGCCGGGCTGTTCGTACTGCGCTACGCGCTGGAGTAACCCGGCCAGCGCGGCCGGGCACCCGCGTTCAGTGGATCAGCAGCACCACGATCACGGCAACAACCGTGGCCATCGTGCTGAGCACCGAGAAAGTGCCCAGCGCCAGCAGCGCACGCCACAGGGTCGACCAGATCGGCCGGCCCTCGAAGAACTGCACCAGCGAAACGACGCTGTAAGCCGAGCCCAACAGCGCCGCCAGGACCTGCGTCTGCGGCAGCCAGCGATGCACCAGCACCAGCAGCGACCAGACGACGAAGACCTGCACCGTGAGCAGGGTGGTGATCACCAGCCATTCGGGATAGTTCAGTTTGCCGAAACGGCTGAACACCACGCGGAAGATCAAGGCTTCCAGCGGCAGCAACATCAGCGTGAAAACCGCGAAATGCGATTCGATCCACGCGTTCACGCTGCGGAACGACGCCGCCAGCTTCGCCAGCTCAGGTGGTACCCCCGGACCCGCCCCCAGTGCATCCATGGCGGCACTGTCCATCACGCCTGCGCCGGTGATCAGGCGGTTCAACAACAGCACCGCGGCCGCCGTCATGGTGATCAGCAGCACCGGTTTGACTTGGTTGCCGCGCCGGCCTTCGATGTAGTCGCGCAGCAGCTTGCCCGGCTGCAGCATCAACTGCTTGAGCGAGTACAGGATGCCGCGGTCCATGTGCAGCACGCTGTGCTCCAGCTCATGGCCGAGGAAATGCCAGTCGATGCGATGCACCGGCGTGGGCTGGCCACAGCCCGGGCAGAACTTCTGGTCGGCACCGCCAACCGCGCGGCCACAATTGATACAGCTTGCGTCGACGTGCATCCCCATGCACCGCCCCCTTGTTGGCAAGGCGGCATTCTAGAACGGGCCTCGGCCAGGCCGCCATCGCCCTGCCCGGCCGGGCTCAGTTGTAGGTGATGGTGAAGGTGGCCGCCCCGTTGGCCGTGCCCGGCCCCACCGCGCCCGCCTGGGTCTGGATGTAGCGCGCACGCAGCGGCAGGTTGAAGGCACTGCTGCCGACCACGGTTCTTCCCAGCGGCACCGTGGTGCCGAATGCCAGCGCGCGTTCGGCCGCGCCGTCACGCTGCACCAGCTCGATGCCGATCCGCGTGGCGGTGTTGCCGCCCTGGGTCAGGCGCAGCACACCGGCACGGTTGGAGCTGTCCTGGGTAGCATCCAGGCGGATGCCGATCGCGCTCTGGTAAGCGGCCAGGTTGCTGCCCTGGCAATTGAGCCGGATGTCGAAATCACGATTGACCGCCCGCGAGCCTACGCCGGTGAAGGTGCTGGCCGGCACCGCGCCGAAGTCCACCACCAGGTTGCGGCTACCGGCCAGCACTTCGCAGGTGGGACTGACCACGGTGGTGCCGGTGCCCTTGAAGGTGGAGGTAAGCTCTGGCCTGGAAGGACCGTCGCCGTCTAAATAGTACGTGGTGAAGCGCCCGCTGGCAGCGATCGGACCTGAGCCAGTCTGGATGGCAGTCTTGATGAGTTCAACGCGGAATCTTCCGCCATTGAGTGTGATGTCTAAGTTCTTCGCTTGCGCCGCGAGTGGCACCGTATGAGGGTAATAGGCCTGCACCGTCCCGGAGTCGCGGTACACCCGGATCCCAACGCCTTCCACCAACGTCTTGTAGGTGTTGGCGATGCTGGTAGATTGCGCTTGCTGCGCATTGACGTACTTGCCCTCGGCATAGCCACCCGAACTGGTGCAGGTACCGATCCCTTCGACCTGGTTGATGGTGGCGACCAGCTCCTTGATCACGCCCCCCACCGGCGTGCCGGGCAGGATGGTCACCTGCCCCATGTCCATCTGCACGTCCTGCGCGACGAACCCGGATTTGGTGATGCTGCACCTGGCCAACGCGGGCCCGGCCTGCAGGCCAGCCAGCAGCACGGCCACCCCGCAGATGCCACGACCAACCGCGCCCGGGAGAATCATCGACATATCGCCTCCATGGATACAATGCCTGCCTGCCCGGCCGAAGCTTCAGCCGGCACCTGATAGTCCACGCCGCAGTGCTGGTCGTCGTTCGCGCCCCAGCGCACCTGCAGCCTGCCGGCGTCGTGCTCGCTGCGCAGGTAGATGCGTCCACCCTGGCTGACCATGCCCACCGGCTGCCCGGCCACATCAACCACCTGCGCACCGAACGGCATGGCCTGGCCATGGCCGTCGCGTACCCGCATCAACAACGCACGCCCCTTGCGCGTGGCGAAGTGCAGATGGCTGATGGCGCCGGCATACGGCGCCACCGTCTGGCTGCTGCCCTGCAGCTCCACCTCCAGCGACATACCCTGCGGATCCAGCGTGACCGTATTGAGTCGATACGGCGAGACATACGGCACCACCGCGTACCCATCGCCATCGATGCGCAATCCGGGGGCATTCCCCACGCGCGCATCGCGCGCATCGCGTGCCTCCACCAGCACCATGGTGTCACCGCGATCCGGCGTGAAGGTGACGCCCCCCGGATGCAGGACCAGGCTGCCATTGGCGCCGAACGCTGCCTGGCGGAACGCGCTGGAATAGCTGTACGAGCCGCTCAGCGCGGTGTAGCGGCTGCGATACTCGGCATTGCCGACCAGGGTGCTGTCCGCATCACGTGCATCGGACAGGGCCAGCCCATAGCTGAGCGCGTTCGCCTCGCCGGTCGCGCCGGTGATGCCGATGCGGCTGTTGTCATACCCCTGCGTGCCGCGCGCGCCCACGTCCACATTCAGCGACAGCGGCTGCGTGCCACGGCCCAGCGGCACGCTCACCGACAGCAGGTATTCGGTGTCCGGGCGTCCGGCAACACCGTCCTCGGTGCGCACCGCGGAGAACCCATAGTTGAGTGCGCGCCAGACATGGTTGTAGCCCACCTGGAACTGCTTGCCGGTGCCTGCGCGGTCATAGAAGTCGCGCAGCGAACCGGTGACGTACAACGCGCCCCATCGCTGTCCCAGTGGCTGGTTCAGCGTCAGCTGGACCTGGCTGCGCTGGCGGCCCAGCGCAAACCCGTCGCCGCGACGTACCGCATCGCGCACCTGCATCGCATCGAGCAGGCTGTAGAAGCCACGGGTGGAGTAGCGGTACGCCGCCACGGTCAGGTTGGTTCCGGTTTCGCCGATGAGATGGCTATAACTCAGCCGGACACTGGCGCCCTGCCGCCGCAGGCCCGCCAACTCGGTGCGCGCATGGGTGACATCGGCCGCGAAGGCGCCCACCGCGGTGGAAAGGCCCAGCCCGTACAGCACCGAGGCATAGCCCTCGCTGGCGTTGCCACCGCCGTACAGCGTCAGGCGGTTGCCCATCCCGCGCTGGTAGGTGGCCTGCAGCAACCAGGGAGCATCATCCAGCTGTTCGTTGCGCACCTTGCCCGCGGTGATCGCATAGCGCGAAATGCCCGCCCGCAACATCTGCGGCACCGAACCGAACGGCACCTTGAACACGCGCCGCCGGCCGTCGGCTTCAAGCACGGTCACCTCGAGGTCGCCACCATAGCCGGTGGGGTAGAGGTCATCGATGACGAAGCTGCCCGGCGACACCGTGGCCGAATGGATCAACTGCTGGTTCTGGCGGATCTCCACCCGTGCATTGGTTTCGGCGATGCCACGCACCACCGGTGCGTAGCCACGCAGTGAATCGGGCAGCATGCGGTCGTCGCTGACCAGGCTGATGCCGCTGTAGCCGATCGCATCGAACAGTTCGCCGTTGGTATAGGACTGCCCGATCGTCAGCAGGCCACGCACGCCGGCGATGCCGCGCTGGGCGTAGCTCGCGATGCCCTGCCAACGGCGGCCGTCACCTTCGTTCCAGGTGAGGTTGGCGTCATGCCGGAACTGCCATCCGGCCAGGTTCAGCCCGGCGTTGAGTCCCAGGTAGGCGCTGCGGCTGCGTTGCCCACCCGGGGTCCGGTTGTCACTGTCCACGCCGTTGAAGCTGTAGCCGATGAAACCGGCATTGATGCCGCGATCCCACCGCGCGGGACTGACGTAGCCGCGCGCTTCGCGCCGCAGCACGGCCTGCGGGATGCTCAGGTCATAGCGCAGCTCGGCGCTGTTGAAGCGGCCGAATGCGTCGGCGATGCGCTGGCGCACCGGCATGCAGGCGTCGTCCAGCGGCACGGCCGCGGCGGTGCCCGCGCCGAGTACCGTGCTGTCCACGCCCAGTTCTTCCAACTGCGCGGGGCGGAAGCAGGCATCTACCTGGCCGCTGGCATCGGTCCTGAACTCCACGTCACGCCGCCCCTGCCACGCCCCGTTCACATAGAGGTCCACGCGATAGATGCCCGCAGCCATCGGGTTGCCGTTGCTGAAGGCGGACAGGTCGATGCGACGCGCCTGCCCGGACAGGAAGTTCGAGTTGAACTGGGCGTTGGCCGGCGGTGCCAACGGGACGGCACCGGCCGCGCTCTGTGCCAGCAAGGCGCGCTCGCCGAGGTTGACCGGCTCGGCCCACGCCCGCGCCGCGGCGGACAGTGCCACCGCCGTGGCCAGCCATCGGCAGGCCCTGCCGCCGATCGCGCGGCGCGTTGGTGCATGGCGGGCTACGCCAGGCATGGATGCGATCACCCTGCTTCCCTTCACGCGGACCTCTCCCGACGCCGTCGGTCTGCGCCCGTGCACGGGACATGCGAGCGGACGGCGATGCATCAGCTCAGCGACCCGCATCCAGGCGAACGCTCCGCTCGATGCGACCGCCGTAGTCGTTGATGGTGCGGAACCGCACCTCCTCGGTGGCCGCCGGCACGATGAACTCCAGCTGCTGGTCCGGCGCGATCATCCAGCCCTGCGCCTGGATCAACGTGTCCTGGCCAGCGGCCCGTGCATGCGCCTCGGCCAGGGTCACATGGTACGGCGTGGGGTTGTGCACGCGCAGGCGGTCACCGCCCAGGGTCCACTGCAGCGACTGCGCTGCATCGTTGGCGTGGCCCTTCAGCCCCTGCGGACGGAAGAACAGCTTCAGGCGTGAACGGAACGCGACCTGCAGGTAGTTCTGCCCGGCGCCGCCGGCCTCCTCAGGAACGGGCGGGACATCCAGCACATTGAGCCAGAACACCGTTTCGCGGTCCGTGGGCAGCGCACGTCCGGAGTAGATCACCCGCAAGGCCTGGCTGCTGCCCGGCTCCACCCGGCTGATCGGCGGTGTCAGCACGAACGGGGCATCGCTGCCCTCCGGCGTCTGTTCGGCATCGCCCGTATCGATCCATGCCTGCACCAACGACGGTGTGTCGCCGACATTGTTCACCTGCACGGTGACCTCGCGCGCCTGCGCCGGATAGATCACACGCGTACCGTTGATCACGATGCCGGCCTGTGCGGACGGGCAGAACAGCAGGGACGACACCAGCAGCAGTGATGCCCGACGACGGATCACGTTCATTGCCCAACGACCGGAAGAAAGGGAAGCCACCGGCTGGCCGTACGGCCAACCGGTACCAATGCAGGTGATCGTCAGTTGTAGATGATCGTGTACTTGACGCTGCTGGCAACTTCACCGGCACTGGCTGCCGCCGTGGCGTAGTACTCGGCGTAATAGTTGAGGCTGGCCGAGCCATCGGCGGCGACGGTCACCCACTGCGAGTTGGCCTGCGCACTGCCACTGCCCGCGGCCAGCACCGGCAGGAACTGGTTGTTGGACCCCAACAGCTGGATCTGCACATTGCCCGCCGCGTTGGCCGCAGCCTGGTTGAGCAGGCGCCCCGAACCGAAGTCCACGCTCGCGCCCGGCTCGAAGTAGGTCGCCACGTCGCCGGCGCTGCACTGGCTCAGGCTGATCGTGAAGGGCGTGCGGCCTGCGGTGGAGCCGGCGGCGGGCAGCGAGGACTTGGCCACGGTCGGCAGGGTGACGGTGAAGTCCTTGCCCTGTGGCGTGGTGATGTCGCAGGTCTTGTCGGTGACCAGGCCCTTGAAGGTGATGGTGCCGTCGGCGGCGTTGGCAGCGGACGTCGCGGCGGCCAGCACCGCGATCGCAAACAAGCGGTTCGTATTCATTCTCGAGATTCCATCCCTGACGGGAGACAGTGGAAGGGGGAGGAGGAAGCAAAGGATTTCGCGGGCCTTTGCCCTCGCCTTGCGTCTCACCTGCACGCGAACGCTTCCTGTGCGATCACGGCGACGGGAGATTAGCCACGCCCGCCAGCGGGCACCAATCCACGGCACGAATGTCCGTTGTTGACACGGCATCGCGCTTGCCCTCTTTCGTGGAAGCGTTGCCAGTGTCCGGCAGACAGCATGCTGCAATGCCGCGCCGGATGTCTGTTTTCTTACACCACTGCATCCATGCAAATAGCTGAAATACAGCTGTTTGATGCACATCACCCTTTGCCAGTGACGGGCCGTCCAGATCGCGATGTTGCCCCTTACCGAACAGTTGGCGAAGGAGCCAACTGGTCACTCCCCTGCGGAGGACACGTCATGAAAACACCTCTCCTGCTGTGCGTGGCGCTGGTTTCCATTTCTGCAACGGTGCAGGCCAATACCGGCACGATGCGCTTCAACGGGGTCATCGCCGACCCCAGCTGCACGATGCAGCTGTCCGCCACGGCGCAGGAACTGCGCCTGTCCGATTGCCCGGCCTCGGCGGGTGGTGCAGTGATCTCGGTGAAACCGCTAGGTGGCGGCGAAGAGGGGAACGCACGCATGGGCGGCCCCGTCGCAGGCCTTGCCGCACTGTCCGGCGATGATCCGGGTACGGAGCAGCGGGGCATCTCCGCACGCTATCCCCTGCGCGGCGCGCAACAGGCACGCCTGCAGGGCGATTACGTCGTGGTCATTGATTACCCATGATGGGCTCGGCGGCACGCCGCCGCATCACCGCTCAGGCCGCGCGGCGCGCCTGTCGCACGCTCCATGCGCCCAGCACCAGCAACCACAGCGCCGCATGCACTGACGCTGCGCCCAGTTGCAGCCATGGTCCCGGCGACGGGTACAGCAGCAGCGCCGATACCAGCAACGCGATGCTGGCCA